>JAVEDU010000095.1 GCA_030840805.1 Actinomycetota bacterium | reverse complement strand
ACCGCGCGCCGCGCACACGAGGTGAGCCCGGAGCAGGCCCGTGCGGCGCTGGTCGCGCTGCGGGCCGAGGTCGGCAAGGCCGTCATCGGCCAGGACGCCGTCGTCACCGGGCTGGTCATCGCCCTGCTCGCCCGCGGGCACGTGCTGCTCGAGGGCGTGCCGGGCGTGGCGAAGACCCTGCTCGTGCGCGCGGTCGCGGCCTCGCTGGCGCTCGACACCAAGCGGGTGCAGTTCACCCCCGACCTCATGCCGGGCGACATCACCGGCTCGCTCGTGTACGACAGCGGTGACCGCGACTTCTCCTTCCGGCCGGGGCCGGTGTTCACGAACCTGCTGCTCGCCGACGAGATCAACCGGACGCCGCCGAAGACCCAGGCCTCGCTGCTGGAGGCGATGGAGGAGCGGCAGGTCACGGTGGACGGGGTGCCACGGCCGCTGCCGGACCCGTTCGTGGTGGCGGCCACCCAGAACCCGCTGGAGTACGAGGGCACGTACCCGCTGCCGGAGGCCCAGCTCGACCGGTTCCTGCTCAAGCTGACCGTGCCGCTGCCGAGCCGCGAGGAGGAGGTCCGCGTGCTGCAGGCGCACCACGCCGGCTTCGACCCGCGGGACCTCGCCGCGGCCGGGGTACGGGCCGTCGCCGGCGCCGCGGACCTCGCCGCCGGGCGGGCGGCCGTGCAGCGCGTCGGGGTCGCCCCCGACGTGCTGACGTACGTCGTGGACCTCTGCCGGGCCACCCGCAGCGCGCCGTCGCTGTCCCTGGGCGCCTCGCCGCGCGGCGCCACCGCGCTGCTGGCCACCGCGAAGGCGTGGGCGTGGCTGTCCGGCCGGGAGTACGTGACCCCCGACGACGTGAAGGCGCTCGCCCGGCCGACGCTGCGGCACCGGGTCGCCGTGCGGCCCGAGGCCGAGCTGGAGGGCGTCACCGCCGACAGCGTCCTCGACTCGGTACTGGCGAGCGTTCCGGCGCCGCGATGACGCCTTCCGGAGTTGATCATGGGGCTTGCAACAGACACGCCGGCGTGTCGTGTTGTCAAGCCCATGATCAACGCGGGGTTTCGGTGACGGCGTGATCACCGGGCGGGGCGTCCTGCTCGTGGCCCTCGGCGCGGTCGTCATCGCGCTGTCGCCGCGGCCCGGCCTCGCGTTCGCCACCGGGCTCGCGGTCGCCGCCGTCCTGCTGGTGGTGGACTGGCTGCTCGCCGCCGCGCCGGGCCGGGTGGTGCTGTCCCGGGACGGTGCCCGGCAGGTCCGGCTCGGCGAGACCGCGGACGTGGCGCTCACCGTGCACAACACCGGCCGTCGCACCCTCCGTGGGCTGGTCCGGGACGCCTGGGTGCCGTCGGCCGGCGTCCTCCCGTACCGGCACCGGGTCCGGATCGCCCCCGGCCGCCGCCAGACGGTCGGCACCCGGCTGCGGCCGACCCGGCGCGGCGTCCGCCCCGCCGCGCTGGTCACCGTCCGGGCGTACGGTCCGCTCGGGCTCGCGTCCCGGCAGACCTCCCGCCGCACCGGCCGGCGCCTCACGCCGCCCTGGGCGGTGACGGTGCTGCCGCCGTTCACGTCCCGGCGGTTCCTCCCCGAGAAGCTGTCCCGGCTGCGCCGGCTCGACGGCGCGGTGGCGGTCCGGGGGCGCGGGCAGGGCACCGAGTTCGACGCGCTGCGCGAGTACACCGACGGCGACGACGTGCGGTCGATCGACTGGCGCGGCACCGCCCGCCGCAACACGGTCGTCGTCCGCACCTGGCGCGCGGAACGGGACCGCCGCGTCGTCTGCGTGATCGACACGGGCCGGACCGCGGCCGCCCGCGTCGGCGACATCCCCCGGCTCGACGCGGCGCTGGACGCCTGCCTGCTGCTCACCGCCGTCGCGTCCCGCGCGGGCGACCGGGTGGACCTGATCGCCGCCGACACGGCGGTCCGCGTGACCGTCGAGGGGGCCCGGCGCGGCAGCGTGCTCCCCCGGATGGTGCAGGCGATGGCCGATCTCGAACCGCGGCTGGTCGAGACCGACCACGCGCTGGTGGTGAGCGAGGTGCTGCGCCGGGAACGGAAGCGTTCGCTGATCGTGCTGTTCACCGCGCTGGAGCCCGCGGCGATCGCGGAGGGGCTGCTGCCCGTGCTGGGTCGGCTCACCGCCCGGCACACCGTGGTCCTCGCCGCCGTCGGCGACCCGGCCGTGACCGCGATGGCGGCCCGGCGCGGGGACGCCGCCGCGGTGTACGAGGCGGCCGCCGCCGAACGCGCCCTGGGCGAGCGCCGCCGCATCACCGCCGCGCTGCGCCGCCGCGGCGTGCAGGTGGTCGACGCGGCGGCCGACGTGTTCGCCTCCGAGGTCGCCGACGCGTACCTGGACCTGAAGGCGGCCGGGATGCTGTGACCCGGGGACGGTCAGGCGAGCGGCGCGGTGTCCTCGCGCAGCCCGGGGGCCAGGTCGCCGGTCTCCCCCGCCCGCGACGCGCGGCGGCCCAGCGTCACGACGTACAGATGGAACCCGGCGAACGCCGCCACCCCGATCCCCACCCGCGCCCACGTCGGCAGCGGCGACGGGGTCACGAACGCCTCGATCACCCCGGTCACGGCCAGCACCAGCACGAGCCCGAGCGCCACGACGACCCCGGCCCGGGATTCCTCCGCGAGCGCCTGGGCGCGGGTGCGCCGGGGCCCCGGCGCGATCCACGCCCAGCCGAGCCGCAGGCCCACGCCCGCACCGACGAAGACGCACATGATCTCCAGCAGGCCGTGCGGGGTGATCAGCCCCCAGAACACGTCCCCCTTGCCCTGGCCGATCATGATCCCGCCGACGACGCCGACGCTCACCATGTTCGTGACGAGCAGGTACAGCACCGGCAGCACGAGGATCCCGGAGATCAGGCAGACCGCGGTGAGCATGGCGTTGTTGGTCCACACCTGGGCGGCGAAGCTCTGCGCCGGGTTCTCCGAGTAGTAGTCCGCGAAGTCGTGCTCCACCAGCTGCCGGATCTCCTCCGACGGCAGCAGCCTGGTCTGCACCGCCGGGTGCGCCGCCACGTACGCCATCAGCGCGAACGCGACGAGCGACGACGCCGTCGCCACCCCGCACCACCACCGCCAGGCCCGGTACACCGCGACCGGGAACGACACGGTGAAGAAGGTCGTCACGTCCCGCCACGCCGGCGCGGAGCTGCCGGTCACGGCGGCCCGGCCACGGGACACCAGCCGGGACAGCCGCCCGACCAGCGCGGGGTCCGGCGACCGGCTCTGCACCACGGACAGGTGGGTCGCGGACCGCTGGTACAGCGTGATCAGCTCGTCGGACTCCGCCCCGGTCAGCCGCCGCCGGCCGGCGAGCTCGTCGAGGCGCGCCCACTCGTCGGTGTGCTCGGCGACGTAGGCATCCAGATCCACGTCCGGACTGTAACCGTCGTACGGGACACTGGGTCCGTGCGAGAGGACGCGGTGGTGACGGGCGAGGCCGTGGAGGTCGCGCTGCCCCTCGCCCGGCTGGGCAGCCGCGCCGTCGCGCTGGCGATCGACATCGCGGCCCAGGTGCTGCTGCTCCAGGTCGCCGGCATCGCCCTCGGCGCCCTGATCACCCAGTCCGATCCGGCGCTCACCGGTGCGGTGGTCGTGCTGGTGCTGATCGGGGTGTTCCTGGTCTGGCCGGTCGCGTTCGAGACGCTGTCCCGCGGTCGCAGCCTCGGCAAGCTGGCGATGGGGCTCCGGGTGGTACGGGACGACGGCGGGCCGATCCGGTTCCGGCAGGCGCTGGTGCGCAATCTGGTCGGGTTCGCGTTCGAGTGGCCCGGCGTGTTCTTCGCGCCGCTGACCTGGATCTTCGGGCTGGTCACGATGCTGTTCAGCGCCCGGGGCAAGCGCCTCGGCGACCTGGCGGCGGGCACGATCGTGCTGCACGAACGGTTCCCCGACCGCGGCGGCTACGCCCCGGTGATGCCGCCGCCGCTCGCGTCGTGGGCGCAGACGCTGGACCTGACCCGACTGGACGACGGGCTGGCGATGGCGCTGCGGCAGTTCCTCGCCCGGTCGGCCGAGCTGGACGCCGGGCCGCGGGAGGAGCTCGGCCGGCGGCTCGCGGCCGAGCTGGCGGCGGTCACCGTCCCGGCGCCACCGCCCGGTACGCCGGGGTGGGCGTACCTCGCCGCGGTGCTGGCCGAGCGCCGGCGCCGGGAGAGCGAGCGCCTGGCCGAGCGGCGGACCGCGCTGGTGGCGGCCGGGTTCGGTCCGACGGGGTTCGGTCCGGCGGCCGCCCCCGTCACGGCCGCGGCGCCCGTCCCGCCCGTGACCGCTGCCGTGGCGCCACCCACGGGGTTCACCGCCCCGTCCTGACGGCCCCGCCGCCCTCACTCCGCGTTGCCCCCCTGATCAACGCGAGAAGAGCGTCTCCCCCAGGTGCCCACCCGGGCGGACACCCGGCGGGCACGCGAACAGCCCCGAGCCGACGTGCTGGATGTACTCGTTCATCGGGTCGTCCCGCAGGGCCCGCTGGATCGGCACGAACTGGGTCCGGGGATCGCGCTGGTACGCCATGAAGAACAGCCCCGCGTCGAGCCGCCCGAGGCCGTCCGACCCGTCCACGAAGTTGTAGCCGCGGCGGAGCAGATGTGCCCCGCCGTGTCGGGACGGGTGGGAGAGCCGGACGTGGGCGTCCATCGGCACGGCGGGCTGCCCGTCCGCGCCCTGGGCCGCGAGGTCGATCTCGTCGAACTCGTGCCGGCGCCCGAGCGGGGCCCCCTCGCCCTTGTCCCGGCCGATGATCGCCTCCTGCTCGACCAGCGGCGTGCGGTCCCACGGCTCGATGTGCATCCGGATCCGCCGGGTCACGAGATAGGAACCGCCCGCCATCCACCCGGCCCCGTCCCCGGCGGCCGCCCAGACCTGGGAGTCGATCAGGTCGGTGTCCTCGGACTTGAGGTTCGCGGTGCCGTCCTTGAACCCGAACAGGTTCCGTGCGGTCGTCTGGCTCCGGCTCGTCGACGACGTCCGCCCGAAGCCCAGCTGGGAGTACCGCACCGCGGCCGTCCCGAACGCGATCCGGGCGAGGTTGCGGATCGCGTGCACGGCCACCTGCGGGTCGTCGGCGCAGGCCTGGACCGCGAGGTCACCGCCCGAGCGCCCCGGGTCGAGGTTGTCCGCGACGAAATGCGGGAGGTCGGCCAGCGCGGGCGGCCGCCGCGACGCCAGCCCGAACCGCCGGTCGAACAGCGACGGCCCGAACCCGACGGTGATCGTGAGCCGGGACGCGGCCAGGCCGATCGCCTCGCCGGTGTCGTCCGGCGGTGCCTCCGGGACACCCGCGACGGCCCCGACCGGCCCGGCGTCGCGGCCGGCCGTCATCCGGGCCGCGGCGTCGGTCCAGTCCTTCAGGAGCTGGACGAGGTCCGCGCGCCGGGTCGTCGTCACGTCGAACGCGGCGAAGTGCAGGCGGTCCTGCGCCGGGGTGGTGATCCCGGCCTGGTGGACGCCGTGGAACGGCACCGCGCTCGTCGCCACCGGCTCGCCGACGAGCTCGCGGATCCCGAGGCCCGCCCCGCCGACGGCCACGGCAGCGGCCCCGGCCCCGGCGGCGCCGAGCAGCCGGCGGCGGGAGACGCGCGGGCCAGCGTTCATCGCGGGATCCTCCTCGTCACCGGAACGTCCTCATCGGACCGTCCTCATCGCTTCGCCACCGTCGCGGCCACCGTGCTCAGCGGCTCGGCCACGGCGTCGACCGCGACGGCGAGCGCCCGTACCTCGTCCCGGGACAGCTGGGTGTACAGCTTGTAGCCCGTCCGGGTGGCGTGGGTGTCGAGCAGCCGGCCCACCGCGGCGAACCGCGACTCGATCGTGGCGACCAGCGCCGGGTCCCGCTTGACCAGCACCGGCCGCAGGGCGGCGATCGCGGCCTGGGAACCGTCCACGTTGCCGCGGAAGTCCCACAGGTCGGTATGCGAGTACCGGTCCTCCTCGCCGGTGACCTTGCCGGTGGCGACCTCGTCGAGCAGGGCCTTGGAGCCGTTCGCCATCTGGAGCGGGGTGAACGTGACGGCCTTCGACTTCGTCACGACCTGCCGCACGTCGGCGAGGAGCTGGTCGGCGATCGCCCCGTCCCCGCTGACGTCGCCGGCGACCCAGAGGTCCTTCTCCAGCCGGTGGAAACCGGTCCAGGGCTGCCCGGGCTCCACGTCGTTCTCCCGGGCGTCGATCTTCGGGTCGAGGTCCCCGAAGCTCGTGGCGACGGGCTCGATGCGCTCCCAGTACGTCCGGGCGACGGGGAACAGCGCCTTCGCCTTCGCGTTGTCCCGCGCCTTGACCGCGGCGACGAACTCGCCGGTCTTCTCGATGAGCGCGGTGGACTGGGCCTCGACGTACCGCTGGTACGACGCGGTGGCGGCCGCCAGCTCGGCGGTGTCGCTGACGGGCTTCGCGACCTCGCCGGTGACCGTGAGGGCGGTGCGGATGCCCTTGCCGGTCATCCCGGGCTTGCACGCCGCCTGGTACCTCCCCGCGGGCAGCTCGACGGGGAGGGTGCGGGTCAGGCCCGGGCCGATGTTCTCGACCTCGCCCATGATCTTGTCGCCCTCGGCGTACACGTAGAACTCGGTGACCTGGCCGCCGTCGTTGCGGATGGCGAACGAGTGCGTGCCGGCGTCCAGCGAGGTCTTCGTGAGGGTGCACCGGGTGTCGGTCGCCGTGACCGTGATCGGACCGGCCTTGCCCGCGCCCGCCTCCGGGCTCGAGCAGGCGGCGAGGACCGGTAGGACGGCGGCGGTGAGGACGAGCAGGACGGGGCGGGATCGCATGGCAGGAGTGCTCCGGGAGGTCAAGCGGACACCGGCCGGCGAGCCGGGTCCTGGGCGGGACGGGTGGGGGCCGGGCGGGACGGCCAGAGGAAGGCGGCCAGTACCGGCAGGACGTACGCCGTCCAGGCGATCGCCTGGGACACGGTGGTCTGCGGGCTGAAGTTGAGGACGCCCTTGAGGAGCGTGCCGTACCAGCTCGACGGCGGGACGGCGGAGCTCACGTCGAAGGCGAGGGTGTTCAGGCCGGTGAGCACGCCGCCCTCCTGGAGGTCGTGCACGCCGTACGCCAGCACGCCCGCGGCGACGAAGATCAGGGCGGCACCGGTCCAGGTGAAGAACGTCGCGAGGTTCAGCCGCACCGCGCTGCGGTACAGCAGCCAGCCGAGCGTGACGGCGGCGGCGATGCCGAGCAGGAACCCGGTCAGCGGGGTGAGGGTCTCCCCGGCGGCCTGCGCGGACGCCCAGAAGAACAGCGCGGTCTCCAGGCCCTCCCGGAACACGGCGATGAACGCCATCGCCACGACGGCCCCCGCGCCGACCCCCACCGCGGCCTCCAGCCTCCCGGTGAGGTCGGCCTTGAGGTGCCGGGCGGTACGGCGCATCCAGAAGATCATCCAGGTCACGAACCCGACGGCCACGATCGAGGCGACGCCGCCGAACACCTCGCGGGACTCGAACGTGCGCAGCAGCGAGGTCGACGTGTACTGGAGCACCGCGCCGAACGCCACCGAGAGGGCCACCGCGACGCCGACACCGGCCGCCACGTGCCGGAGCAGGTGCCGCCGGTCGGTCCGGACCAGGAACGCGACGAGGATGCTCACCACGAGCGCGGCCTCGAGGCCCTCGCGGAGACCGATGAGGAAGTTGGGGAGCACGGGGTGACCTCCAGGGCGCGACGAGCGAAGTTAGGCAAGCCTTCGCTACGTTAGGGGAACCTAACGGACGCGCGCACGCCCGTAAAGACCGGGCCCGGTGAAACCCACGAGGTCAGGCCGGTTCCTCGAGCTCCGCCAGGTCGACACCGGGCGCGGCCAGGACGACGTCCCCGGCGAGGTGCACCGCGCCGCCGCTGCCCTGGTCGAGGTCCAGGACGGTGAAGTCGTCCACCATGATCTCGGTGTCGTCGGAACGGTGGGTGGTACGCCCGTCGAGGCGCCAGCGCTGCCGCACCGTGGTCGCCGCGAGTCCGGGCGGGGTCAGCGCGACGAGCCGGAGGTCCGCCTGACCCTGCGGGGCGAGGGCGGCGTAGCGGGCCGCGGTCACCAGCAACGCCGGCGACGCGGCCGCCAGGCCGAACACTGCCTCCGTGTGCTCCTCGATCTCGCCGGTACCGTCCTCCGGCCGCCGCACCCAGGCGAAGCCGGCCGCGGTCAGCCCGCCCCGGACCAGCCAGCCACCGGTCGCGATCTCGACCCGGAGCTGGCGCCATCGCGCGTCCACCGTGACGTCCACCCGGCCGACGACGCCACCGGTCGATCCCGCCGTGCCGGGCAGGTGCCGCGTCGCGACGTACCGCCACCCGACCGGACCCGCCGCGCAGCGGAACCGTTCGACCGCGAGCAGCGTCCCGTCGTGCGGGTCGGACAGCAGGTACTCCCCCGTCGGCATCTCAGGCCCCCACCCAGGTCGGCGTCTCCCACGCGGACAGGTAGCGCCGCTGGGCGTCGGTGAGGCGGTCGAGGCGCACGCCGAGCGAGTCGAGCTCCAGCCGGGCCACCTCGGGACCGATGTCGGCCGGTACGGCGTGCACGCCGGGACGGAGCGCGGCGTGGTTGCGGGCGAGCCACGCCGTCGTGAGCGCCTGCTCGGCGAACGCCATGTCCATCACCGCGGGCGGGTTCCCCTCGGCCGCGCCGAGGTTGACGATCCGGCCCTCGGCGAGCAGCACCACGGTCCGCCCGTCGGCGAACCGGAACTCCTCGGCCGCGGGGCGCACCCGCCGCACCGACACGGCCTCCTCGCGCAGCCGGCGGACGTCGATCTCGACGTCGAAATGGCCCGCGTTGGCGAGCACGGCACCGTCGCGGAGCACCGCCAGATGCTCGGCGGCCACCACGTCACGGTTGCCGGTGGCCGTGACGATCACGTCGCCGAGCGCGGCGGCCTCGGCCATCGACAGCACCCGGTACCCGGCGAGCAGCGCGTCCAGGGCCCGGACCGGGTCCACCTCGGTGACGACGACGGAGGCGCCCAGCGCCCGCATCCGCTCGGCGATCCCGCGGCCGACCGGCCCGTACCCGGCCACCACGACGCACCGGCCGGCCAGCAGCAGGTTCGTCGCGCGCAGGATCCCGTCCACGGTGGACTGTCCGGTGCCGTGCCGGTGGTCGGCGATCCGCCGGAGCGGGGTGTCGTCCAGCGCGACGACGCCGAACGCGAGCGCGCCCGCGCCGGCCATCGCCCGCAGCCGGAGCACGCCCGTCGTGGTGTCCTCGCAGCCCGCGAGCACCTGCCGCGCCAGCTCCGGGTGGTCGGTGTGCAGCGCGACGACCAGGTCGCAGCCGTCGTCCAGCACGAGCTGCGGCGCGGCGCCGGCGACCGCGCCGACGTGCCGCCGGTACCCGGCCAGGTCGGCGCCGCGGACCGCGTGGACGGCGACCCCGTGCTCCAGCGCCAGGGCGGCGGCCACGTCGTCCCGGGTGGACAGCGGGTTGGACGCGCAGAGGTGCACGTCCGCCCCGCCGGCCGCGAGCGTGCGCAGGAGGTTCGCGGTCTCGGCGGTGACGTGCAGGCACGCGCCGACGCGCAGGCCGGCCAGCGGGCGGTCGGCGGTGAACCGTTCCCGCACGCGACGGAGCACCGGCATGGCCCGGTCGGCCCAGGCGATCCGGTCCGCCCCCGCCGCGGCGAGCGACGGGTCGGCGATCTCGTACGGCACGGCACACTCTCCTTTGCCCGGTGACCACCACCGGTTCTTCGTCGCTATGGCGCCGAAAAACCGGTGGTGATCACGAGAGGCGCGCGCCGGTGACTCGGTGCTCAGTACCGGTAGGTGTCCGGCTTGAACGGGCCGGTGACGTCCACGCCGATGTACGCCGCCTGCGACTTGGTGAGCTCGGTGAGCTTCACCCCGAGGGCGCCGAGGTGCAGCCGGGCGACCTTCTCGTCCAGGTGCTTCGGGAGCACGAACACCTCGTTGGCGAACTCGCCCTGCTTGGTGAACAGCTCGATCTGCGCGAGCGTCTGGTTCGCGAACGAGTTGCTCATCACGAAGCTCGGGTGCCCGGTGGCGTTACCCAGGTTCAGCAGCCGGCCCTCGGACAGCAGGATGATCGAGTGCCCGTCCGGGTACACCCACTCGTGGACCTGCGGCTTGACCTCGTTCTTGACGATGCCCGGGGTCTTCGCGAGCCCGGCCATGTCGATCTCGTTGTCGAAGTGGCCGATGTTGCCCACGATCGCCTGGTGCTTCATCTTGGCCATGTCGGCGGCCATGATGATGTCCTTGTTGCCGGTCGTCGTGACGAAGATGTCGGCGATGCCGACGACGTCGTCCAGCGTGGTGACCTGGTACCCGTCCATCGCCGCCTGGAGCGCGCAGATCGGGTCGACCTCGGTGACGATCACGCGGGCACCCTGGCCCCGCAGCGACTCGGCGGAGCCCTTGCCGACGTCGCCGTACCCGCAGACGACCGCGACCTTGCCGCCGATCAGCACGTCGGTGGCCCGGTTGATGCCGTCGATCAGCGAGTGCCGGACGCCGTACTTGTTGTCGAACTTGGACTTGGTGACCGCGTCGTTGACGTTGATCGCCGGGAACAGCAGGGTGCCCTCGCGCTGCATCTCGTACAGGCGGTGCACGCCGGTGGTGGTCTCCTCGGTGACGCCCTTGATCTCGGCGGCGACCGTGGTCCACCGCCGCGGGTCCTCGGTCAGCGTGCGGCGGAGGGTCGCCAGGATGACCTGGTACTCCTCGGAGTCGTCGGCGGACGCGTCCGGGACGCTGCCGACCTTCTCGAACTCGACGCCCTTGTGCACGAGCAGGGTGGCGTCACCGCCGTCGTCGAGGATCATGTTCGGGCCCTGGCCGCCGTCGAACTCGAACAGGCGCTCGGTGCACCACCAGTACTCCTCCAGCGTCTCGCCCTTCCAGGCGAACACCGGCACGCCCTGCGGGTTCTCCGCGGTGCCCTCCGGGCCGACCGCGATCGCCGCGGCGGCGTGGTCCTGGGTGGAGAAGATGTTGCAGCTGACCCAGCGGACGTCGGCGCCCAGCGCGGTCAGCGTCTCGATCAGCACCGCGGTCTGCACGGTCATGTGCAGGGAGCCGGCGATCCGCGCACCGCGCAGCGGCTTGCTGTCGGCGAACTCCCGCCGGATCGACATCAGGCCGGGCATCTCGTGCTCGGCGAGCTGGATCTCCTTGCGGCCGAACGGCGCGAGGGAAAGGTCCGCGACCTTGAAGTCGTGGCTCATGCGGTCTCCTTGACGGGGGTTGCCTTGACAGGGTTGTGATCGACTTCGACGGCGTTGTGGTCGGCCTCGCCGAGCAGCCGCTGGTGCTTCTCCTGCTCCCAGCGCAGCCAGTCGGCGGCGGGGACGTCGTCCGGGCGGGCGGGAGCGGCGTCGAACCAGTGGTCGAGCTCCGCGGCGAGGGCAGGCTCGGTGCGCAGCCGGAGCGCGAAGCTGACGTCGGTGAGCCCGATGTCGTGCCGACTGAGCAGTTCGCGCAGGGTACGGAGCCGCTGGAGCTCGGCGGGGCCGTACAGCCGGTACCCCGCGGCCGAGCGCTGCGGGACCAGCAGGCCCGCCTGCTCCAGGTACCGCAGCATGCGGGCCGACCAACCGGTCGTCTCCGCTGCCTCCTGGATCGTCAGCATGCTCATCCCGACAAGGTTAGCACCACCGTGTCAAGGTTCAGGCGCCCGGTGCCGCCCGGAACACGATCCCCGACCCGGTCAGGGTGACCGGGGGATCGCTCGCGGATACGAACGCGGCCGTCCCGCCGGTCAGCTCCACCTCGGTCCCGCCCGCGGCGGCGCGGACCCCGCCGGCCACACAGAGGAGGATCTGCGGGACCCCGCCGTCGAGCGTCGCGCTGCCGTCGACGGCGACGCGCACCAGCGAGAACTCCCGCGCCGGCGTCTCCCACCGGCGCGACCCACCGTCGTCCTCCACCCGGCGGACCGGGTGCACCGGCCCGGCGTCGAAGCGCAGCACGCCCATCAGCGCGTCCGGGTCGACATGCTTGGTCGTGAGGCCACCGCGCAGGACGTTGTCCGAGTTGGCCATCACCTCGACGGCGACGCCGTGCAGGTACGCGTGCAGGCTGCCGGCCGGCACGAAGATCGCCTCGCCGGGCTCGAGCCAGACGTGGTTGAGCAGCAGCGCCACGGCCACGCCGGGGTCGCCGGGGTGGCGCTCGGCGAGATCGGCGATACGGGCGTACGTCCGGGTGTCGGCGTCCTCGGCGCCGGCGTCGTCCGCCTTCTCGGCCGCCCCGGCGCACGCCTCCCCCACCGCGGCGACGAGCCGGTCCCGCGCCACCTCGCCCAGCCGCAGCAGCCGGTCGACCACCTCCCGGAGCGCCCCGGCGCCGTCGGCGCGCAGACGCTCGGCGTACGGCTCCAGCGGCGCGACGCCCCAGGTGGCCTGCAGGTGGTCCAGCAGCCGGACCGTCTCGACGACCTCGCGGAACCCGCACAGCGTCTCGAACCGCGTCAGCGCGCAGACCAGTTCGGGCTTCGGCGACGGGTCGCGGTAGTTCCGGGCGACCGCGTCGCGCGGGACACCGGCCGCCTCCTCCGCCGCGAACCCGGCCCGCGCCTGCACGGCGTCCGGGTGGGCCTGCAGCGACAGCGGCTCGGCGACCGCGAGGACCTTCAGCAGGTACGGCAGGTGCGGGCCGAACCGCTGGACCACCCCGGGACCCAGCTCACCGACCGGGTCGGCGGCGAGCAGGACGCCGAGGTCCTGCGTCCGGCCGTCGCGGACGATCCGGGACGGTGCACCGGAATGCGAGCCGATCCACAGCTCGGCCTCCGGGCCGTCCGCCGGCGAGGGCCGCCCCTGCAGCTCCGCCAGGGCCGTGCGGGAGCCCCACGCGTACGGCCGGATCGTCGTGTACAGCCTGTCCACGATGTGGTCAGGCCTCCGGTACTCCGGCGGGGGCCCGCCGGAGGTCCGGTTCGAGGTAGATGACCCGGGCGATCGGCTCCACCGCGCGGATCCGTTCCTCGGCCGCGTCGATCGCGGTCGCGATGTCGGCCGCGGTCGCGGCGGCGGGCACGGCGATCTTCGCCGCGACCAGCAGTTCCTCCGGGCCGAGGTGCAGGGTGCGCATGTGGATCAGGCCGTCCACGCCGGGCGTGGACTCGATGGCGCGCTCGATCGCCGCCACCGCGTCCGAGCCCGCCGCCTCGCCGATCAGCAGGCTCTTCGTCTCCACCGCGAGGAACACGGCGACCGCCACGAGCAGGACGCCGATCGAGACCGTGCCGATGCCGTCCCACATGCCGTCGCCGGTGAGCAGCGTCAGCCCGACGCCGAGCAGCGCCAGCACCAGGCCGACCAGCGCCGCGAAGTCCTCCATCAGCACCACCGGCAGCTCCGGCGCCTTCGACCGGCGGAGGAACTCACCCCAGGACGCCTTGCCGCGCACCGCGTTCGACTCGACGATCGCGGTGCGGAACGAGAACGACTCCATCCCGATCGCGGCCACGAGCACCACGACCGGTACCCAGTGCCACGCCGTGATCGGTGTCGGGTGCGACAGCTTGTGGTAGCCCTCGTACAGCGCGAACAGGCCACCGACCGAGAACAGCACGATCGACACGACGAACGCGTACAGGTACCGCTCGCGGCCGTAGCCGAACGGGTGCTGCGGGGTGGCCTCGCGCCGCGCCCGCCTTCCGCCGAGCAGCAGCAGCGCCTGGTTGCCGGAGTCGGCCACCGAGTGGATCGACTCCGCGAGCATCGACGACGACGCGGTCAGCAGGAACGCGACGAACTTCGTCACCGCGATCCCGAGGTTCGCGACGAGCGCGGCGATGATCGCCTTCGTGCCTCCGGATGCGCTCACGGGGTGGTTCGCTCCTTCATCTCGATGACTGCGGGTACGGCGATCGGGTCGAGCCCGTGCGCGAGGGCGAGGTACACCGACGCGAAGTCGGGGACCCCGACGAGCGAGGCGAGCCGTTCGAGCGCGGAGGCGCCCTCGGCGTGCAGCACGCTGACGCCGATGCCGCGCTCGGCGGCGAGGTCGGCGACCGCCTCGGCGCGGCGGGCGTCGATCGGGGTGCCCAGGCCGACCTGACCGGCCTCGCCGGGGCCCCGGCCCGTGGCCGCGAACGGCCCCTCCGCGCCGAACGGACCCTCGGCGACGTACGCCGCCGGGTCGTCGCGGAGCAGCACGACCCGCAGGCGGGCGCCGTCCGGGCGCTCGTCGGGGTCGGCGAAGAGGTCCCGCGGCCCCGCCATCGAGCCGAAGACCCCGTCCAGCAGCCCGACCCGGCCGCGGCCGACCTCGACCAGGCCGCCGGAGACGGCGGGATACCGGGCGTTCGCGGCGAGGGTGTCGGCGAACCGGCTCGCCGCGACCGCGGCCAGCGACGAGGAGCCCCAGACCACCGGGATCGAGCCGGCGAGCTCCAGCGCGAGGGCCTTGGCCGGGTTGACGAACGCCTCCGCGGTCGGCCGGGACCGGTCGGCGTCGGCGTCCAGCCGGGTCGCGGTCTCCGCGAAGTCCGCCTCGGTGACCGACACCAGGCCCAGGGCCCGGGCCGCGAGCAGGACCGGGGCGGCGAGCGCCCACAGGCTGATCCGGGCCGGGCGGCGCGGCACGACGGGGACGAACAGGGCGCGCGCCCGCTCGGCGGCGGCCTGCAGCGGCGAGTCCGGCGCGCCGATCGCGACGAGCCGGGCCCCCCGGGCGGCGGCGGCCTCGGCGGCGGCGAGCGCCTCCGGGCTGTGCCCGGAGCCGGAGACGGCGAGCACGACATCCGCGGCCCCCACCCAGCCCGGCACGCCGGTGCTGCGATGGGACAGGATCGGCACCGGGCAGCGCGGTCCGGCCACGGCGGCGAGCACGTCGCCGGTCCGGGCGGCGGTGCCGACGCCGGCCACCACGAGCGCCCGGGGCCGTCCCTCGTCGCCCAGCACGTGGAGGCCGGCCTCGGCGGCGAGCGCGACGGCCTCCCGCAGCTGCGCGCCCGCCCCGGCGACCGACCGCAGCATGAGACCGGCATCGCCCGAGGTCAGCGCGTCCACGTCATCGAGCCGGTCGGGGTCGACGGCGTTCCCGGGGGCCGTCACCGCTCGGCGTCCGCCTGGCGGCGAGCCTCGTCCAGCAGGAGGACCGGGATGCCGTCCTCCACGCGGTACACGCGGTCGCACACCGTGCAGGTCAGCTCGGCGGCACCCTCGTCGTACCGCAGCGGGCCGTGGGCGTCGCAGGGGCACGCGAGGATGGCGAGCAGATCGGGGTCGAGCGTGGTCACGGGGTTCCCTCCCGGGGTGGTCACGAGCGCACCAGGTCCAGCACCTCGTCGCGGAGGGCCGCCATGCGGTCCGTGTCGGGTGCCTCGACGTTCAGCCGGAGCAGCGGCTCGGTGTTGCTGGGCCGCAGATTGAACCAGCTCCCGTCGGCCAGGTCCACGGTCAGCCCGTCCATCCGGTCGGTGGCCGTGGCCCGGTCGGCGAACGCGGCCTCGACCTTCTCCGTCCGGGACACCTGGTCGTCCACGGTGGAGTTGATCTCGCCGGAGCCGGCGTACCGGGCGTACTCGCGGGTCAGCTCGGACAGCGGACCCGCCTGCTCGCCCAGCGCGGCCAGGACGTGCAGCGCGGCGAGCATGCCGGTGTCCGCGCGCCAGAAGTCCCGGAAGTAGTAGTGCGCCGAGTGCTCGCCGCCGAAGACCGCGCCGGTACGCGCCATCTCGGCCTTGATGAACGAGTGGCCGACCCGGGTCCGGACCGGCACGCCGCCGTGCTCGGTGACGATCTCGGGCACCGCCCGCGACGTGATGAGGTTGTGCAGGATCACCGAACCCGGGTGCTTCGCCAGCTCACGGGTGGCGACCAGGGCCGTGACCGCCGAGGGGCTCACCGGCTCGCCGCGCTCGTCCACCACGAAGCACCGGTCGGCGTCGCCGTCGAACGCGAGGCCCGCGTCGGCGCCGCGGGCACGTACCGCGGCCTGGAGGTCCCGGAGGTTCGCCGGGTCCAGCGGGTTGGCCTCGTGGTTCGGGAACGTGCCGTCGAGCTCGAAGTACATCGGGATCACCCGGATCGGCAGCCCCGCGAAGACGGTGGGCACGGTGTGGCCGCCCATCCCGTTCCCGGCGTCCACCACGACCGTGAGCGGCCGGATCCCGGTGAGGTCCACCAGGCCGCGGAGGTAGTCGGCGTACCCGGACAGGACGTCGGTGGTGGTCACCTCGCCGGGGCGCCCGGCGGGGTCCACGCCGTGGTCGAGGAACTCCTCGGCGAGCGCGCGGATCTCGGCCAGCCCGGAGTCCTGCCCGATCGGGGCGGCCCCGGCGCGGCACATCTTGATCCCGTTGTACTGCGCGGGGTTGTGGCTGGCCGTGAACATCGCGCCCGGCAGGCCGAGGTGGCCGGAGGCGAAGTACAGGACGTCGGTCGAGCCGAGCCCGGCCTCCACGACGTCCACGCCCTGGCTCATCGCCCCCTCGGCAAACGCGCGCGCCAGCGGTACGGAGGACTCGCGCATGTCATGGGCGGTGACGATCGTCGGAGCGGCGACCACGCGGGCGAACGCCGCACCGAGCGCGCGGGCCACCGGCTCGTCCCACTCGTCCGGGACCACCCCGCGGACGTCGTACGCCTTGACGATCCGCGACAGGTCGTGGAGGAAAACCTCGGTCACGGCAGTGGCACCCCTTCGTGCAAGCGCCCCCCGTGGGGCGGTCGCCGTGACCCCGGCCGCACGGTGGGCGGCCCCGGACGGTCCGGCTGACCCGGTGAGCGTACCGGCCCGATCACCGGCCGCCGCGCAGATCCGGCGGATGCGAAACGGCGGCCGGTGGCCCTCCCCCCCCGGAGAGCCACCGGCCGCCGGCCGGGGAGCGCCCCGTTTCGGGCGCAATGCGAACCTCTCGGTCCGCGGTGTGTCTCGTGTGCCTACTTGATCTTGCGCGCGCGGTCGAGCACGGAGTTCAGCGCGAGCGCCGAGCCCGAGGCCGACCAGCTGCGGCGCTCGCAGGTGTGGCAGGACGCGAAGTCCACCGGCGTGCCGTCGGTGAGGGTCATCGAGATCGAGGTGACGCGGACGCTGCCGCAGTAACCGCAGGTGGCGAGCGTGGAGGTGGGGGTCGTCACGAGGGACATCGAATGCTCCTGGGGTTACGGCCGGGGGTGCCCGCCCGCATCTCGCGGACACCTCAAACTTCGTCCCGACGCCGCAAGAACTAGATCCCCCGTTCGGGCAGAGGTAGCGGCACCTTGGGGCACCGTGACCCCGTCCACCCGGTCAGCCGAGGCTCAACGCGGGGTGGGCAACGCCCGCAGGTGACCGCGCCGGCCGACCGGACCCGCCGGCGGCGGCTCGTCCCGCGGGGCGGGCCGGGCCGCCTCGCGCACCGCGTCCGCCAGCGCCTCGAGGTCGTCCCCGGTCGGCACCGGAGCGGAGTAGTCGCCGTCCGGTCGCACCACCACCCAGCCCTTGGGGGCGGTGAGGCCGCGGGCGTGGACCTCGCACAGGTCGTACGTGTGCGGCTCGGCGAACGTCGCCAGCGGTCCCACCACGGCCGTGGAGTCGGCATAGATGTACGTGAGGGTGGCCACCGCAGGAGCAGGGCAGCCGGACCGGGAGCAGAGCCGATGAGTCCTCACGCCCGGCACCGTATCTCCCAGCGGGCCGGGGGCCAACGACCGACGGCGGTACGGCGACCGTGTCGGACTACTCTGCTGCGCATGACCACGGTGAGCCGACCCACGACACGCCGGTGACCCGACCTCGCAACCGCCGCGTGATCGGCCACCGGGACCGGCGTGGCCGCGGGATGCGCGGCCTGCTGGTGCCGACGACGGTCCCGCTGTCGAAGAGCCGGGCCCAGATGTTCGACGATCTGGTGCTGGACGCGGTGGAGCACCTGGAGAGCCGCTGGGGAGCCCAACTGCGGGGCGTGGAGTTCGCGGTGGAGGACGTCCCGCCGGAGCTGCCGTCGTACGACTCCGACGTGCTCGAGGACGGTGAGGTGCCGTTGGCCCGGCTGCTGCCACCGCGGGAGACGGGGCGAGGGCGGCGGACGGCGCCGCGGATCGTCGTCTACCGCCGGCCGCTGGAGGCGCGGGCCCTCGACCGGGCGGACCTGGGTGATCTCGTGCACGACGTGGTGGTGGAGCAGGTGGCCAATCTTCTCGGACTGGATCCCGAGGAGATCGACCCCGACGGGCCGCCGGGCTGACCGGCGACACGCCCGGGCCGGATCTGCCCTGGGGCGCCGGGAAGACTCAGCCCGCGCGGCGCTTGAGCTTGCGACGCTCGCGCTCGGACAGGCCGCCCCAGATGCCGAAGCGCTCATCGTGCGCGAGGGCGTACTCGAGGCACTCCTGCTGGACCTCGCAGCCCGTACAGATGCGCTTGGCCTCGCGGGTCGAGCCACCCTTTTCCGGGAAGAAGGCCTCCGGATCGGTCTGAGCGCACAGTGCGCGCTCCTGCCACTCCGGAGCGTCACCACTGAGAAGGTCGGCGACCAAGGTGTCCTGGGACATGTTGTGCCTTTCCTCGCTCCGGCAGGTGCGGCGAGCCCCTCGCCTGCGGAGGCTTCGCGGGGTTCGCTGAATCGTTCGCGTTGAACTCCCCGTATGAATTACACGCGTGTAATGCGTGGCAGTCAAGCCGGATCGTGCTAATGGGCCGATCGGATGATGCCACCCGGTGCAACCAGACGACCACGTTGCGCAACCGTCACGCCAGTGGTAGGGCCGTCCTGACCGGCACGTCCTCATACGTGGTGGTTCGCTGCCGGACGGCGCGCCCGGCCAGCGTGGCGATCTCCGTGAGCTGCGCCACGGTGCGGGCCGAGCCGTGCTCGGACCCGGCCATCCGGCTGATCGTCTCCTCCATCAGCGTGCCACCCATGTCGTCGGCACCGCCGCGGAGGATCTGCGCCGCGCCCTCGTCGCCGAGCTTCACCCAGGAGCACTGGATGTGGTCGATCCGGCCGTGCAGCAGCAGTCGCGCCATCGCGTGGACCACGCGGTTCTCCTGCACGGTCGGCCCCGGGCGCGCGACGCCGGCGAGGTAGATCGGCGAGTTGTTGTGCACGAACGGCAGCGGCACGAACTCGGTGAACCCGCCCGTCTGGTCCTGCAGGCGCGCCAGCGTGCGCAGGTGGCCCAGCCAGTGCCCGGTGTGGTCGACGTGGCCGTACATCATCGTGGAGGACGAGCGGATGCCGAGCCGATGCGCGGTGCCGACGACCTCGAGCCAGGTCGCCGCGGGCAGCTTGCCCTTGGTGAGCACCCAGCGGACCTCGTCGTCGAGGATCTCCGCGGCCGTACCGGGGATCGTGCCCAGGCCGGCCTCGCGCACCCCGATCAGCCACTCCTCGATCGAGATCCCGGCCTTCGATGCGCCGGTGACGACCTCCATCGGGCTGAACGCGTGGACGTGCATCTCCGGCACGCGGTCCCGCACCGCGCGGACGATCTCCGCGTACGCGGTCCCGGGCAGGTCGGGATGGATGCCGCCCTGCATGCAGACCTCGGTGGCCCCGGCCGCCCACGCCTCGGCGGCCCGGTCGGCCACCTCCTCGGTGGAGAGGCTGTACGCGTCGGCGTCGGTCCGCCGCTGGGCGAACGCGCAGAACCGGCAGCCCACGTAGCAGACGTTGGTGAAGTTGATGTTCCGGTTGACGACGTAGGTCACGTCGTCGCCCACGGTGTCGCGCCGCACGTCGTCCGCCAGACCGCAGAGCGCCTCCAGCGCCTCGCCGTCCGCGTCGAACAGGGCGAGGGCCAGCGACTCGTTCGCCGGGGAGAGCAGCGCGGCCGGGTCGTCGGCCGCCAGCCGCAGGGCCGCGGCGACGTCGCCGCCGAGGCGCTCCGGGGCGGCGCGGCCGACGACGTCTTCGCGTACCGCGTCCCAGTCGCCGTAGACCGTGTCGAAGTCGTCGCGGCGGTCCCGCGTGCGGCCGGTCGTGTCGATGCTGGCGTGCAGGTCCGTCCGGCCGCTGTGCTGCAGGCCGCCGTCCGGCTCCTGCCACGGCAGGCCGGTGGCCCGGGCCGCCGGGTTCGCCAGCCCCGTCTCCGGGTCGGCGAGCGCGGCGACGTGCGCGGTGATCCGCGGGTCGATCCACGGCTCGCCGGCGAGCACGTACCTCGGGTAGACGGTCAGCCGCTCCCGCAGCTCGAACCCGCCCGCGGCGGTGCGCGCGGCCAGCTCCGCGATCGCCGGCCACGGCCGCTCGGGGTTCACGTGGTCCGGCGTCACCGGACTCACGCCGCCCCAGTCGTCGATCCCGGCCCGCAGGAGCAGGTCGAACTCCTCCCCCACCAGGTTCGGCGGGGCCTGGATCCGCATCTTCGGACCGAGCACCAGCCGCGCGACCGCGACGGTGGCCGCCAGGTCCACCAGCTCCGCGTCCGGCATCCGCGCCATCGCCGTGTCCGGCTTGGCGCGGAAGTTCTGGACGATGACCTCCTGGATGTGCCCGAACCGGCGGGCGGTGGCCCGGATCGCGAACAGCGACTCGGCCCGCTCGGTGAGGCTCTCCCCGATGCCCACGAGGATGCCGGTCGTGAACGGCACCCCGACCCGGCCCGCGTCGTCCAGCACCCGCAGCCGAACGGCCGGCTCCTTGTCGGGCGAGCCGTAGTGCGGGCCGCCGGGCTCGCTCCACAGCCGCACGGCCGTGGTCTCCAGCATCATCCCCATGCTCGGCGCGACCGGCTTGAGCCGGATCAGGTCCGCCCAGCTCAGCACGCCGGGGTTCAGGTGCGGCAGCAGGCCGGTCTCCTCCAGCACCGCGATCGCGCAGGCCCGGACGTAGTCGATCGTCGAGCTGTACCCGCGCGCCTCCAGCCACTCCCGCGCCTGCGGCCAGCGGTCCTCCGGCCGGTCGCCGAGCGTGAAGAGCGCCTCCCGGCAGCCCGCCGCGGCGCCCTGCCGGGCGATCTCCAGCACCTCCTCGCGTTCGAGGAAGGGGGCGTCGAGCCGGTGCGGCACGGTGGCGAACGTGCAGTAGTGGCACCTGTCCCGGCACAGCCGGGTGAGCGGGATGAAGACCTTCCGGCTGTACGTGACGACGCCCGGCCGGGCGGCCTCCAGCAGCCCCGCGTCGCGCACCCGGGCGGCGCTGGCGAGCAGGTCGTCGAGGGCCTCGCCCCGGGCGGTCAGCAGGATCTCCGCCTCGGTCACGTCCAGGGCCACCCCGTCGCGCGCGCGGCGGAGTGCGCGGCGGAGCCCTGCGGGAACGCTGTTGTCGGACGGCATGCCAGCAGAGTACGCAGCGGCCCGGCACCGGTCCCGCGGGCGGCGGGCCGGACCCTCCGGTGCTCACCACCTCATCTCCGCGCTCGGACGACGATCACAAGGTGGTGATCACGGCAGGGGGGTGGTGCCCGCCCGCCTGCCCCGCGCCACGGTGGTCCACGATGGACCCATGCGAATCACCGTGCTCGCCGGCGGGGTCGGCGGGGCCCGCTTCCTCCAGGGCGTCCGCGCCGTGTCCGACGACGTGACCGCCGTCGTGAACACCGCGGACGACGTCACCCTCCACGGCCTGCGGGTGTGCCCGGACCTCGACAGTGTCATGTACACCCTCGGCGGCGGCATCGACACCGGCCGCGGCTGGGGCCGCGCCGACGAGACGTGGCACGTCAAGGACGAGCTCGCGGCGTACGGCGCGGAGCCGACGTGGTTCGGGCTCGGCGACCGCGACGTGGCGACCCACCTCGTCCGCACCAAGATGCTCGACGCCGGGTACCCGCTGTCCGCCGTGACCGAGGCGCTGTGCGCCCGCTGGGAACCCGGGGTCCGGCTGCTGCCGATGAGCGACGAGCGGGTCGAGACGCATGTCGTGGTCGACGGCCCGGAAGGGCGCCGCGCCCTGCACTTCCAGGAGTGGTGGATCCGGCACCGTGCCGCCCTCGACCCGGTGGAGTTCGTCCCGGTCGGGGCCGCCGAGGCCAAGCCGGCACCCGGGGTCCTGGACGCCGTCGCCGAGGCCGACCTGGTGCTGATCGCGCCCAGCAACCCGGTCGTGAGCATCGGCACGATCCTCGCCGTGCCCGGGATCCGCGACGCGCTCCGGGCCACGGCCGCGCCGGTGGTCGGCGTGTCTCCCATCATCGGCGGCGCGCCCGTACGCGGGATGGCGGAGCGGTGCCTCCCGGCGCTGGGCGTCGAGGTCTCGGCCGCGGGGGTCGGCGGCTGGTACGGCGCGCGCGCGGCCGACGGGCTGCTCGACGGCTGGCTGGTCGACACCGCCGACCGGGAGGCCGCCGTGCCGGGGGTCGACGTGCGGGCGGTCCCGCTCTACATGACCGACCCCGAGGCGACGGCCGCGATGGTCCGGGCGGCCGCCGAGCTCGGCGCGCAGGTGCGGCGTGCCTGACCGCCCGCCCGCCCGGCTGGAGGTGCTGCCGGTCGACGGGATCGGCGAGGTGCGGCCGGGCGACGACCTCGCCGCGCTGATCGCCGGCGCGGCGCCGTGGCTCACCGACGGGGACGTGCTGGTGCTGACCAGCAAGGCCGTGAGCAAGGCCGAGGGTCGCCTGGTCCAGACCCCGACCGACCCCGTGGGCCGGGAGGCCGCCCGTCAGGAGGCGATCACCGCCGAGACGGTGCGCGTGGTCGCCAGCCGAGGCCGGACCCGGATCGTGCAGGACACCCGCGGGCTCGTGCTCGCCTCCGCGGGCGTGGACGCGTCCAATGTGGAGCCGAATGTGCTGGCTCTGCTGCCGGTCGACCCGGACGCGTCCGCCCGGGCGCTGCGTGCCGGGCTGGCCGCGCGGGGCCTCGACATCGCCGTGGTCATCACGGACACGATGGGGCGGCCGTGGCGGAACGGCCTGGTCGACGTGGCGATCGGCTCCGCGGGGCTGGCGCCGACGCGCGACCACCGCGGCGAGACGGACCCGTACGGCAACGCACTCGAGCTGACCGAGGTCGCCGAGATCGACGAGCTCGCCGCGGCGGCGGATCTCGTCAAGGGCAAGCTCACCGGCGTGCCGGCCGCCGTCGTCCGTGGACTGTCCACCGTGGATGACGGCAGGGGCGCCCGGGTACTGGTGCGCGACGCGGCGGAGGACATGTTCGCGCTCGGGACCCGGGAGGCCCGGCGCGAGGCCGTCACCCGGCGCCGCTCGATCCGGGAGTTCCGCCCCGACCCGGTGGACCCGGCCGCGGTACGCCGCGCCGTCGCCGCCGCGATCACCGCACCCGCGCCGCATCACACGACGCCGTGGCGGTTCGTGGCGCTGGCCGCCGGGGACGTCCGCACGCGACTGCTCGACGCGATGGCCGACGCGTGGGCGCGGGACCTGCGGCGCGACGGCTTCGCCCCCGACTCGGTCGAACGCCGGCTGAAGCGGGGCGACGTGCTGCGGCACGCCCCGCTGGTGATCGTGCCGTTCCTGGTGCGGGACGGCGCGCACGACTACCCGGACGGCCGGCGGGGCGACGCGGAACGGACGATGTTCCACGTCGCGGCCGGGGCCGCCGTGGAGAACCTGCTCGTCGCCCTCGCCGCCGAGGATCTCGGGTCGTGCTGGGTGTCCTCGACGCTGTTCTGCGCGGACGTCGTGCGGGAGGTGCTGGACCTGCCTGCGGACTGGGAGCCGATGGGCGCGGTCGCGGTGGGTACGCCGGCCGCCGACGCGCGGGTCCGCCCGCCGCGGGACGTCGACGACTTCCTGGTGGTCCTGTGACGCTCCACGCCGACGCGGTGTCGGTGCTCACCGGGTGGCCGGCGGCCGGCTCGTCCGCGCTGCGGGAGGCGTTCCTGGGTTTCCTGGCCGCCCGGCCCGACGCGATGGCCCGGTCCTGCGCGGCCGGACACCTCACCGCCAGCACCGTGGTGCTCGACGCGACCGCCGAGCGGGTGCTGCTCACCCTGCACCCGCGCGTCGGCCGGTGGCTGCAGCTCGGCGGGCACTGCGAGGACGATCGCTCGCTCGCCGACGCCGCGCGGCGGGAGGCGGTGGAGGAGTCCGGTATCCCGGGACTGGTGCTCGACCCGGTGCCGGTGCAGCTCGACGTCCACGCGATCACGTGCTCGCTCGGGATACCGACGCGGCATTTCGACGTGCGGTACGTGGCGGTGGCGCCCGCCGGGGCCGAGCCGGTGCGCAGCGAGGAGTCCCGCGACCTCCGGTGGTGGCCGGTGGACGCGGTGCCCGAGGGGGATCTCGCCGAGGTGGTGACCGCCGGGCTCCGGCGGGCCCGCGGTGGACCCGGCCCAACCCCGCGTTGATCATGGGGTTTGCAACAGAAACGCCGGCGTGTC
>JAVEDU010000021.1 GCA_030840805.1 Actinomycetota bacterium | reverse complement strand
CTGCGGGTGCTCGGCGCCAACACCGGCGGCGTGCAGCACGGCGTCTTCACCGACCGCCCGGGCGTGCTGTCGCAGGACTTCTTCCGCAACCTGCTCGACCTGCGCATCGCGTGGGGCACGTCGGTCGACGCCGAGGGCGTCTACGAGGGCCGGGACGCAGACGGCAACGTCGTCCGCACGGCCACCGCGGCCGACCTGGTGTTCGGCTCGAACTCGATCCTGCGCGGCATCATCGAGGTCTACTCGGCCGACGACGCGAAGGAGAAGTTCGTGCGGGACTTCGCCGCCGCCTGGGTCAAGGTCATGGAGCTCGACCGCTTCGACCTGAGGTAGGCACCGCCTGTCCGGATGCCCCGGCCCGCACCCCGCGGGCCGGGGCATCCGCGCATCCAGCCGGTCCGTTCACCGGCAGCCGGTGCCCGGCACGGGCCGCGACACGCGTGGACAACGCCATGGGGCAGCCGTGCGGTCCGCATACGGGACCGCGCCGGAACGCCTCGGTCCCCGTGGCAACCACGCGAGGCGCACCTAGGCGACCGCGAGACCCAGCCGGGTCAGGGCCCCGGGACGCTGCGGCATCCCCATCGTCCAGCCCCGGGCCCAGGTGTGAACGATGTCCCGAGACATCCGTGCACGATGGCCTGAACTCAGACACCCCTCGGACACATCAGAGCCCCCACGGTCCACGACCGCGGGGGCTCTGATGTGCCGCCGGCCCTGTGCCAGCCAGCACGAGGCATGGCGGTACGGATGACCCCCGCCCACTGGGTCCGAGAGGCGCTCCTCCCGCCGGATCCCGGCGAGCAGGACCATCCGGTCCCCCGGCGGCCGTCGCGCGGTGGGCGGTGACCAGGGCCGGGCGGCGGCACGCGGTCTTGGCGCGCGGGGGCCGGGCCACCGCCGGTAGCCCTCGTCTCACGTGCTGGCGGGCCCACTGTCGTAAGTGCGCCGGACGTACTCCAGCGCAGTCAGCAGGCTTGCCGCGGTCAGCTCGGCAGACGGCCTCGCCTCCGCGACGTCCGCGATGGGGACGCTGCCGAACTCCGCCCACCGCAGCCGCCCGGTGTCGTCCAGGTAGCTCCGCGCCCGTCCACGGTTGTCTGCGTGCAGGCAGTGGGGCACGTCCAGATATCCCCGCGCGAAGGCGCGGACCAACCCCGTCCCGGTGTCGTCGTCGAGGTCGAGCACCGCATCGACGAGCGCTCGTGCTTCGGCGTACGTCTCGCTGTCCTCCGCGACTGCCGTACGGGCAGGAGCGGTGGACTGCGCGCTCTCCGCCGCCACCTCCAGCGCCTCCACGTTCTCCGCGACGGTGGGGATGCGGTGCGCCTCCGCGGCCGTCTTCACGATCAGCCGCGCCGCACCGCCGCGGACCGCGAGCCGTGCCGCGTCGGCGAGCAGGCGAAGCGCACCGTGGCGGCTGCTGGGGTACACCCCCATGTACGCGTAGAGCACAACATGCCAGTCGATGTCCGCCAGCACCTCACCGGCGAGCCGGCGGAGGGCGCGCAGGGCCTCCTCGTCCTGCACCGCGTTGGTCTGCTGGGCATAGCTGAGCGAGACGCTCCGCATCCCGTGCTGCCGGAAGAACACGCCTTCGAGGACGGAGGTCGCCACGAGGATGCTCGGCGGGCAGAGCTGGCCGAGCAGGCAGCCGCCGAAGCTCTCGAGGTGGGGCTCCGGTCCGCGCTCTTGCAGTCCGGCGAGCATCTCGGTACAGCGCGCCCAGTTGTCGACGGCGACTCGCAGCGGAGTACGCCCGTACGGGAGGCAGTACGAGACCGGACCACCCTCGGTGGCGTCGAGTCCCGACTCCGCGAACTGCGCGACGATGTCACGGGGGTCCGGCGAGCCGTGACGGACCTGCACCGGGAACGACCCGTCCCGGACCCCGGTCAGCACCGCCCGGGTGGTGGCGGCCCCGTGGGACACGAGCGGGTACCCGTTGAGCGCGGTACCGCCGGCCAGGGCACGGCGGGCGGCGGCGTGGTCGCCGGTCCGGGTGTAGCTGTCCAGGGTGATCGTCCCGGCCGTGAGGGCGGCGGCTCCCTTGGTGGCCAGGAGGCCAGCCCGCATCTCACCAGGCGGGGCGAACCCCATCCGCGGCTGTACGACGAGCCGGCCCGACCGGTGCGCCCGCGCCACGAAGTCCCCGAAGCTGGTCCGCGCCTCGACCGCCGTCTCCCCGGCGTAGGCGCTCACCACCCGACGGCCATCTGTACCGACAGTGACCGCACATCGGCGCTGAAGTCGTCGACATCAGCGTCGGCGTCGCCGGCGAAGACCGCGGCGAACCCGGCCGCCATCAGGCCATCCGCGTAGTGGTCGCCGCCGAGGCCGGCGACGCCGAGCTTGCCGCCGATCACCACCGGGACGCCGCGGAGCTCGTCGCACGCGCACAGTTGCCGGATGAGGCGCGTCCCCTGGACGTGGCCGTGTCCGTTGACACTGCTCACGACCACGAGGTCGGGACGCTGCCGTCGGCACTCCGCCACCAGGAGCTCGTCGGGCACGCACGCCCCGAGGTTGCGCACCCGGTGCCCCATCCCCTCCATGAGGAGCGGGAGATACACCAGGTTCCAGGTGTGCGAGTCGGAGGCGACACTGTTCACGATGATCCGCAGGCGGCGACCCGGACGGCTGACGGTGGCGGTGGGGAGCGACGGCTCCGCGATGATCGTCATCAGTGCCTCCCGGACGGGGTTGTCCGAGCTCCGGCGTCCTTCACCGGTACGGGCGCGGCGGCGCCGTGCCGGCGTGGGCCGGTCCGGCGCCGTCGACGACCGAGGAGTACCGAGATCGCCGTCTTTGTCAGTTCCGCGAGAAAGACCGCTGCCATTTCGCGGCGCAACGCGTAGTACACCCACCGCTCTCGTGAGTGGACGTCGACGCCGTGCCAAAGGTCGTGCCGCATGAGTTGCTGCTGGACCTGCCGCACCTTCGGGGTCGTCGTCCCGCCGAGGAAGAGGACGCAGCGGGACCGCACCGCGTCCAGGACGACCCGGCCGTAGATCCGGTACCGCAGCAGCGGGCCACGTCCGTGCGGGACCATCCAGATGCAGGTCACCTCGGCGATCCTCTGGGCCCGGTCCAGGGGCAGACCGTGCCGCTGGTCGTCCGGGATGTAGGCGAGGTGTCGGAACGGTGGTGTCCCGTTGACGATGTAACCGCCGACCGTGTCGCCGGCGCGATCGAAGAAGGCGCGAACTCGCGACCGGGAGAAGTACTCGTCGCTGACGGTGCTGCCCGACAGGGGCCCGAACGTCCTCCGGAACATGTCGAGGGATCCTGTATCGTCCACGATGCGGCCGAACATTGGCTCTCCCCTTTTCGTACGCCGTGATCGGTCTTCTGGAGCGCCCCGCATCCGTGCACACCTGTGGGAGGGCTGGCCGGCACGTCGGATACCGCAGCGGCGTGTACCTCAGGGCACCAGCCGTCACCGACGGACGCCATAGCTGGATCACGTGTCCGACACCGGTACCCCGCGCGACGTGACCGGTCGCTATCCGACGAGGTGAGCGCGACCGCGGAGGCCGGGGAGAGGCGCCACGGCCTCCGCGGCCGTCAGCATCCAGCCCCACGCTGGAACGCGCCGCGGACCGCGGCAGCCGTCGAGGGGGCCGCCGAGCACGCCGACGAGGACCGACACCCCACCACGAACCCGATCTGACGCACCATGGTGAGCACCGCTGCGCCCGTCGAGAGCCACGGTGCCGGGAGGGCCGCCGCCGTGCCCGCGCCCATCAGGGCCGGGAGGGCGACACCGATCCCGATACCGGAGAGCAGCCCGGCAGGCAGCAACGACGTCGCGTAGCCCGACCCTCCGTCGACCGTGCCGGCCAACCAGGCGTCACTTCCTGCCAGCGCCAGCGAACCCGCCGCCGTCACGGTGCCCGCGCCGATGCGCCGCACCACCGGGCCCACCGCTACAGCACACCGCCTTGCGCACCACCCGCGTGGAGGTTCCCCTGCCGGGCCACCCGCGTGGCTGGCGTGGGATCGGCCTGAGCGGGCAGGGCGTCGAGCCGCCGGCGACGCCGTCCGCGCCGGCCTTCTTCCCGACCCAAGGTGGCGCCGGGCTCCGGTGGTCCGGTCCCGCCACCGCGACGAGCTACGAGCTGTACCGCCGCGCGCCCGGCGCGACCGATTGGACGCTGGTGCGCACCGCCACGTCGATCGCGGTCGACGCAGGGCTGGCTGCGGGGGCCACCGCCGAGTATTCGGCGATCGCTGTGGGCGTGGGCGGACCGGGCGCCCGCTCCGCGGTCGGCACCGTCACACGGCCCACCGCCGACCCCGGGCGGGGCGCGGTGACGGCGATGGCCGTCGAGCTGCGGCACCTGTCGTGAGGCGAGTACACCGGAACGTCGACGCCCGGCGCAGCGGCCACAAGGTGGTCAGGCCGGGCGGCGGTGCGGTCACCCTCGACGGCACGGATCCGTCGGGCCGCACGGTCAGCGTGACGGTCCCGTCCGACACCGCGCCCGGGACCGACGACTGGACCACCGACATGCCCGGGTACGGGGTCCGGACGAGCATCGGCAACGGTGCGGTGTGCGTGGACCGGGGACTCGTGTCCGATGCGGAGTACGCCTACACGGTCGCGGCCGTGACCGCGGCCGCGGCCGGTGAGGATTCCGAGTCGGCCGAGGTGACGGTGCGGATAGCGTCCGCCGAGGTGGTCCAGAACGATGAGCACCTCAGGTGAGGGGGCGGTTCCACCCTGGTGGCGCGGTCCTTCGCCGGCGGCACGCCGGTCATCCTCGCCGCCGAGCCAGGCTTCGGCTTGACCGAGCCCGCGGTGTCCCCGGACGGCGCCTCGGCCGAAGGCCTTCTCGGGGACCGGCTGGAAGGTGGGGTGGGTCTGCGGGCCCGCCGACCGGGGCGAACATGCGCGTACCGGGGCACGGAGGCTCCGGCTCCGGGGCTGCGCACGGGTCGAGGTCACGACCTCGAGGTCCTGTGGCGAGGTAGCAGGGCCCCGCCGTAGGCCGCCACCGCCCTCCATCCCTGCTCCCGGCACCCGTCACTCATCGAGGGCGAGCGTGCGCTCTCGGGTCAGTCGGTCATGCCCTGAGGCGACGACCGACCGCTTGCTCGGCCTCGCGGGTCGCCTGCCTTTCGGCGAGCGCCTGCCTCTTGTCCCACGTCTTCTTCCCGCGGGCAAGGGCGATCTCCACCTTCGCCCGCCCCCCGCGGAAGTACAGGCTCAACGGGACGATCGTCAGTCCGCTCTCGCGAACGCGACGCTCGAGCTTCTCGATCTCCGAGCGGTGCAGCAGCAGCTTGCGCTTGCGCCGGCTCGCGTGGTTGGTCCACGTCCCCTGGGCGTACGACGGGATGTGCACCGCGAGCATCCACGCCTCGCCACCGTCGATGTCGACGAAACCGTCGACCAGCGAAGCACGACCGGCACGGAGCGACTTCACCTCGGTGCCGACCAGCACGATCCCGGCCTCCCACGAACCTTCGAGGTGGTAGTCGTGGCGGGCCTTCCGGTTTCGGGCCACCACCTGCTCGGGCTCGGGCGTGCGCATCCTGCGATCTTCCCAGCCGACCCGGCAGCGCAAGGTCGCGGTGCCGGTGGACTGGGTCGTGTCGCTCCACGTCGGCCGCGACGTCGACGGCCAGCACCTCCGGACGCTCGGCTTCGTCCTGGTCCTCGGGCTCGACCCGCTGGCGGAGGGACCGCAGTAGCCGTCCCGTCAGGGCTGGAACCGGTAGCCCATGCCAGGTTCGGTGAGCAGGTGGCGCGGGCGGCTGGGATCGTCCTCGAGCTTGCGGCGCAGGTGCTTCAGGTACTGGCGGAGATAGTCCGTCTCGGTGCGGTACGCGGGTCCCCAGACCTCCTGGAGGAGCTGGCGCTGGCTGACGAGTTTGCCGGGGTTGCGGATCAGGACGTCGAGGAGCTGCCATTCCATCGGGGTGAGGTGAACGGTGGTGCCGTCGTCCGCATGGACCAGCCGGTTGGCGGCGTCGACGGTGTGGCGGCCGATGCGGGCTCGCGGGGGTGGGTCGGTGCTTGCCAACCGGCGGGTGACGGCACGGATCCGGGCAAAGAGTTCGTCGATACCGAAGGGTTTGGTGACGTAGTCGTCGGCGCCGGCATCGAGGGCGGCGACCTTTCCGGCGCTGTCGCTGCGTCCGGAGAGGATCACGATCGGGACCGGGGTCCAGGAGCGCAGCTTGCGGACGACCTCGACGCCATCGAGGTCGGGGAGGCCCAGATCGAGCACGACCAGGTCGGGGTGGCGGGTCGCCGCGGCGTGCAGCGCCTGGGCGCCGTCGGCGGCGGTGATGACCTCGTACCGGCGGGCGTGCAGGTTGATCTGAAGGGTGCGGAGGATCTGTGGTTCGTCGTCGACGATGAGCACCCGGGTCATGAGGTCGCCCCGCCGGGTGTCGGCTCGATGCGGACGTCCGCCTGCGCACCCTGCCCCTCCGGTTCGTCCTGCCTGTTCGGGCCGATCCGCCAGTGGTCGAGGCGATTCAGGATGGCGGGGTCGGCGGCCTGGTCGAGTCCGGCGTCGGTGGGTTCGGCGACGGGCAGGCCGATCGCCATGGTCAGCCCGCCGCCGGGGGTGGCCTCGGGCGTGAGGGTGCCGCCCATGGCTTCGATCAGGCCGCGGGCAAGGGCGAGGCCGAGACCGACGCCGGTGGCGTTGTCGCAGTCGCCGAGGCGTTGGAAGGGCAAGAAGATGCGGTCCCACTCGGTGGCGGGCACGCCCGGACCGCGGTCGACGACGCGGACCTCGACGCGATCGAGGTGTTCGCTCGCGGTGATCAACGGTGGTTCGCCGGGTGCGCTGTAGCGCAGGGCGTTGGTCAGCAGGTTGGCCAGAGCGCGTTCGAGCAGTGCGGGGTCGGCGTTGATGTCGGGGAGGTCGTCGGAGATCTGGATGCGGACGTTCCGGCCGGCCTCACCGAGGTCGTCCACGGCTCGCGGGACGGCTTCGGCGAGGCTGATCAGCTGCGGGGCCATGGCCAGTGCGCCGGCCTGCAGCCTGCTCATGTCGAGCAGGTTCTCCACCAGGCGGCCGAGCCGGGCCAGCGAGTCCTCGGCGGTGTCGAGCAGTTCCCGCCGGTCTTCGTCGCTGAACTCGATGTCGCCGCGGAGGCTGTCGACGGCGGCCTTGGCCGAGGCCAGCGGGCTGCGCAGGTCATGGCTGACCGACCTGAGCAGGGCGGTGCGCAGCCGGTCGACCTCGGCGAGCGGGCCCACGGCGGCGGCGCGCTCTTCCAGGCGTTCCTGGCGCAGCGCGACGGCCGCCTGGGCGGCACACGCCTCGATCACCCGCCGGTCCGCTGCGGGCAGTGGGTGTCCGTGGAGGACGAGGCGGAGGTCGTCGTCCACAGGCACGTCGGCGTCACCCTCGGCGGGCGTGAGGCAGGGCTGTTCGCCCACCGCGGCGGCGACCCGCCAGGCCGCCGGGTCGTGCTGCAGGTCCGGGCCGGACGGGGTGTCGGGTCGGCGTTCGAGCAGCGTGACACCGGTGAGCCCGAAGGTTTCCCGGACCTGGTCGAGCAGTGCCGGCAGCGGGCGGCTACCGCGCAGCACGCTGCCCGCCAGCGTGGACAGGGTTTCGGCCTGTGCGCGAGCACGGGCGGCCTCGCTGGTGCGCCGTGCGGACAGATCGACGACCGTGCTGACGGCGGTGGCGACGGCCAGGAACACGACCAGGGCGAGGATGTTCTCCCGGTCGACGATGGTCCACTGGTGGAAGGGCGGGACGAAGTACCAATTGAGCAACGCGAACCCGGCGAGCGCGGCGGCCAGCGCCGGGTACAGGCCGCCGACCAGCGCAACAGCCACGACGGCGCCGAGGTACAGCAGGAAGTCGCTGGGCAGCGTCAACGCGCCCCGGAACTGCGTGAGGACGACGGTGAGCAGAGGCAGACCGAGAGCGGTGACGGCGAACCCGGCGATCCGACGGGCGCGGGTCAGCCCGCGGGTCAACGTGACGGCCCGCCGGCCCCGATTGACCTGTTCGTGGGTGACGAGGTGCACGTCGATCGAGCCGGACCCGGCGGTGGTCGTGACCCCGACGCCCGGTGCGAAGATCTGCGCGGCCCGCCCGCGGCGGCTGGCGCCGAGAACGAGCTGGGTGGCGTTGACGCCACGGGCGAAGTCCAGCAGCGCGGTGGGAACATCGCCACCGATGACCTGGTGGTAGGTGCCGCCGAGGCTTTCCAGCAGGGCCCGCTGCCGGGCCAGGTGCGCCGGGTCGGCGCCGGCGAGCCCGTCGTTGCGGGCCACGTGCACGGCCAGCAGATCCGCGCCCTTGGTCCGGGCGGCGATCCGCGCAGCCCGGCGGATGAGGGTCTCACCCTCAGAGCCGCCGGTCAGTGCGACGACGACGCGTTCCCTGGTCTCCCAGGTGCGGGTGATGTGATGCTCGGCGCGGTAGCGGTCGAGTTCCTCGTCCACCTTGTCGGCCACCCACAGCAGGGCCAGCTCGCGTAGCGCGGTGAGGTTGCCGACCCGGAAGTAGTGCCCCAAGGCGGCGACGACCTTCTCCGGGCCGTAGATGTTGCCGTGCACCATGCGCCGGCGCAGCGCCTCGGGCGTCATGTCGACCAGCTCGATCTGATCGGCCTGGCGCACCACACTGTCCGGGACGGTCTCCCGCTGCGGCAACCCGGTGATCTGCGCGACGACGTCGTTGAGGGACTCCAGGTGCTGGATGTTGACGGTCGTGATCACGGTGATACCGGCATCCAGGAGCGCCTGGATGTCCTGCCAGCGCTTGGCGTGCGACGAGCCGGGCACGTTGGTGTGCGCAAGCTCGTCGACCAGCGCGACCTGGGGGCGGCGGGAAAGCACCGCGTCGAGGTCCATCTCGGTGAACGACGCCCCCCGGTAGCTGATCGTCCGCCGGGGTGTCACCGGCAGCCCCTCGACGAGCGCCTCGGTGTACCGGCGTCCGTGGCATTCGACGAAACCGACGGCCACGTCGGTGCCGCGGTCCCGCCGACGGTGGCCCTCTTCGAGCATCCGGTAGGTCTTCCCGACGCCGGCCGCGGCACCGAGGTAGACGCGCAACTGCCCACGTCCCGCCATCTGGACGCCTCCTTCCCGCGCCCCCCTGAGCCTGCTCCCGCCACGTCAGCCGCGGAACGGATACCTGCTGTCGAGGGCGAGGTTGAGTTCGAGCACGTTGACGGCGGGCTCACCCAGGAACCCCAACGCCCGACCGCTCGTGTGCGCCTCGATCATCCTCCGCACCGCGTCGACCGAGGCCCCGCGAACCCTGGCCACCCGGGCCGCCTGGACGCTCGCATACGCGGGGCTGATCTGCGGGTCGAGGCCGGAGCCGCTGGCGGTGACCGCGTCCGCCGGTACCACCGGATGCGCCGGTGCGTCGCCACGGATCGGGGTGACGACGCCGCGGGAGTAGTCCGCGCCGGGCCTCGCGCATTCCACCTCGACGCCCTGGTAGCGGGCCAGGAACGGGCGCGCGGGGCAGGCCTCGTCGAGGCTGACCACCCTGGTCACCGGGCCGGTGAGCCCGTCGTGGTGGAACACCGCGAGGACCGCCCCGACGCCACCGGTGGTGCAGAACGGCCGGCGACCGTCCACTCCCTCCAGTTCACCCACGGCCCTGCTCCGCGAACAGACCTGGGTGAGCAGACTCGGCTTGCCGCGGTCACCTGCCACCTGGGGGTTGGGCAGGACGTCGACGACGCTCTCGGGTCCGAGGTTGGACGCGCCGGTGGCGGTGGGGTCGTATCCGCTGCCCGCGGCAGACGGGCGGGACTGGAAGTACTGCGCGAGCGGACGACCGCGCGTGTCGGTGAACGACTGTCCGATGATCGCGCTGCCCACGGTTCGGCCGCCGGCGGTCGTGATCAGTGAGCCGTCCGCGTGGTGCTTGAGCCCCGGAAGCTGCGCGACGCCGACCAGGACCAGCGGGTAGACGATGCCGGTCAAGACCGTGAGCACGAGCAGGGCGCGGAGCGCGGCAAGGTGCTGGGCGAGCCAGGCTGGTAGACGCATCAGGAGATCCCGGGGACGAACTGGACGATCAGGTCGATGAGCTTGATGCCGATGAACGGGGCGACGATGCCGCCGATGCCGTAGACGAGCAGGTTGCGGCGCAGCATCGTCGCCGCGCTGGACGGCGTGTATCGGACTCCGCGCAGCGCGAGCGGGATCAGCGCCACGATGACGAGCGCGTTGAAGACCACCGCGGACAGGATCGCGGAGACCGGGCTGTGCAACCGCATGATGTTCAGCGTGTCCAGACCCGGGTACACCGCGGCGAACACGGCGGGGATGATCGCGAAGTACTTGGCGATGTCGTTGGCGATGGAGAACGTCGTCAGCGCTCCCCGGGTGATGAGCAGCTGCTTGCCGATCTCCACGATCTCGATGAGCTTGGTCGGGTCGGAGTCCAGGTCGACCATGTTCCCGGCTTCTTTTGCCGCCGAGGTGCCGGTGTTCATCGCGACCCCGACGTCGGCCTGGGCCAGGGCCGGGGCGTCGTTGGTGCCGTCGCCGGTCATCGCGACCAGCTTGCCGCCCTCCTGCTCCCGTGTGATCAGGGCCATCTTGTCCTCGGGCTTGGCCTCGGCGAGGAAGTCGTCGACGCCCGCCTCCTCGGCGATGGCCTTGGCGGTGAGAGGGTTGTCGCCGGTGATCATGACGGTATGGATGCCCATTCGGCGCATCTCCTCGAAGCGCTCGCGCATGCCGGTCTTGACCACGTCCTTGAGGTGGATCACCCCGAGCGCGCGCGCCGGCCTGCCCGCCAGGTGCTCGGCGACCACGAGGGGGGTGCCGCCGGAGGCAGAGATGCCGTCGACCAGCGTCCCGATCCCGTCGGTCGGGCGGCCGCCGTTGTCCCGGACCCATTTCATCACCGCCGCCGCGGCACCCTTGCGTACCGACCGGGTGCCGGTGCCGTCCTCGCTGATGTCCACACCCGACATGCGGGTCTGTGCGCTGAACGCCACCCAGGTGGCCAGGCCCAGTTCGCCGGGTTGGCGCTCCCGCAGCCCGTACGCGGTCTTGGCGTAGACGACGACGGAGCGGCCCTCCGGAGTCTCGTCCGCGAGGCTGGACAGCTGCGCCGCGTCCGCCAGCTGCTCGGCGGGGATGCCGTCGACCGGGAGGAACTCGCTGGCCTGCCGATTGCCCAGGGTGATGGTGCCGGTCTTGTCCAGTAGCAGCGTGTTGACGTCGCCGGCGGCCTCGACCGCGCGACCGGACATGGCCAGGACGTTGCGCTGGACCAGGCGGTCCATGCCGGCGATGCCGATCGCGGAGAGCAGCGCCCCGATGGTGGTGGGGATGAGGCAGACCAGCAGCGAGACCAGCACGATGCCGGTGACGCCGTTGCCGGTGAGTGCCTCGGTGTTCGGGGCAGCCGGGTTCTGCGCCTTGGAGTAGATCGCCAGCGGCTGCAGGGTGGCGACCGCGAGCAGGAAGATGATCGTCAGCGCGGCGAGCAGGATGTTCAGCGCGATCTCGTTGGGGGTCTTCTGCCGGTTGGCGCCCTCCACCAGGGCGATCATCCGGTCGATGAAGCTCTCCCCCGGCTTCTGGGTGATCTTCACGATGATCCGGTCGGAGAGCACCCTGGTGCCGCCGGTGACCGCACTGCGGTCGCCGCCGGATTCGCGGATCACCGGGGCGGACTCGCCGGTGATGGCCGACTCGTCCACGCTCGCGATGCCGTCGATCACGTCCCCGTCGCCGGGGATCGTCTGCCCGGCCTCGACCACGACGATGTCGCCTAGCTGCAGCTCCGCGGCCGGTACCGGCTCCTCCTCGATCGCCCGGTCGGCTCCGGGTACCCAGCTGGCCAGTCGGCGCGCCATCGCGTCGTGCTTGGCTCGGCGCAGCGTCTCGGCCTGCGCCTTGCCGCGGCCCTCGGCGACCGCCTCGGCAAGGTTGGCGAACAGCACGGTGAGCCACAGCCAGAGGGTGGTCAGCCAGGCGAACACCGAGGGATGGAGGACCGCGAGGACGGTGGTGAACACCGAGCCGACCTCGACGATGAACATGACCGGGTTGCGCCACAACATGACCGGGTTGAGCTTGCGCAGCGCGTCCGGCGTGGACCGGAGCAACTGGGCGGGATCGAGCAGCCCACCGGCGACGCGCCGCGGACCACCCGGACCGGCGGGCGGCCGCGCCGCCGGGAACGCGTCGATCGTGGTGGCAGACATGGCGGGAGGCCCTCCGGCCGTGTTCACAGGCCCTCGGCCAGTGGGCCGAGCGCGAGAGCGGGCAGGTAGGTCAGGGCGATGAGGATCAGGACCACGCCGACGACCATGCCGACGAACAGCGGCTGGTGGGTACCGAGTGTGCCGGCGGAGGCCGGGGTCGGGTTCTGCCGGGCGAGGGAGCCGGCCAGGCCGAGCACGAACACGATCGGCAGGAACCGGCCGAGCAGCATCACCAGCCCGAGGGTGGTGTTGTACCAGGGCGTGTTGACGCCGAGGCCCGCGAACGCCGAGCCGTTGTTGTTCCCCGCCGAGGTGTAGGCGTAGAGCACCTCGGACAGCCCGTGCGGCCCGGTGTTGAGCATCGACGCCCGCGTCGAGGCCGACGACATCGCCGCGGCGGCGCCGACCAGCACCAGGGTCGGGGTGGTCAGGAAGTACAGCGACGCGAACTTGACCTCCCGGGCGCTGATCTTCTTGCCCAGGTACTCCGGGGTCCGCCCCACCATCAACCCGGCGACGAACACCGTGATCACCGCGAGGACGAGGATGCCGTACAGGCCGGAGCCCGTGCCGCCCGGTGCCACCTCACCGAGCATCATGTTTGCCAGCGGAACGGCCCCGCCCAGCGCCGTGTACGAGTCGTGGAACGAGTCGACCGCCCCGGTGGACGTCAACGTCGTCGCCGAGGCGAACGTGGCCGACTGCGGGACACCGAACCGTGTCTCGGTGCCCTCCGTCGCCGCGCCCACCGCCTGCGGCACCGTGCCGTGGTGGGCCACCTCCAGGGCGTTGACCGTGAGCACGCTGCCGATCGCCAGGACAGCCATGACGACGGCGATGGCCACACCCTGCCGGTTGTCGCGGACCACCCGGCCGAACGCACGCGGCAACGAGAACCCGACCGCCAGGATCAGGAAGATCTGGAGCCAGTTGGTCCAGGAGGTGGGGTTCTCGAACGGGTGCGCGGAGTTGGCGTTGTAGAAGCCGCCACCGTTCGTACCGAACTCCTTGATGATCTCCTGGCTGGCCACCGGACCGCCGGTGATGTGCTGGGCCGCCCCGGCCAGGGTGTGCACGTCCTGGCCGGCGGACAGGTTCTGCACCATCCCGCCCGCGATGAACACGACCGCACCGACCACCGCGACCGGCAGCAGGATCCGCAGGCAGATCCGCACCAGGTCGACCCAGAAGTTGCCGAGCTGGTCGGTGCGGCTGCGGGTGAACCCGCGCACCAGCGCCACCGCGACGCCGATGCCCACCGCGGCGGACACGAAGTTCTGCACGGCCAGGCCGGCCATCTGCACCAGGTGGCCCATCGTCGACTCACCCGAATAGGACTGCCAGTTGGTGTTGGTCACGAAGCTCACGGCGGTGTTCCAGGCCTGCCCCGGCTCCACCGACGGGAACCCCAGCGACAGCCACAGGTGGTTCTGCAGACGCTGGAACCCGTACAGGAACAACACCGACACCGCGGAGAAGGCCAGCACGCTCCGTGCGTACACGCCCCAGGACTGCTCACCGTCCGGATCGACCCCCACCAGCCGGTACATGCCCCGCTCCACCCGCCAGTGCCTCGCGGACGTGAACACCCGGTACATGTAGTCACCGAACGGCCGATATACCGCCACGAGGGCGACCAGCAGAGAGACGATGAAGATCAGGCCCGTCGTTGTCGAGCTCATCTAGAACTGCTCCGGAAACAGTAGGGCCACCACCAGGAAGACGAGCAACGCCACAGCGAGGACCAGCCCGACGGCGTTCTCGGCGTTCACAGCCTGTCCGCCGCCCGCACCACCAGCGCGAGCAGAGCGAACAGCGCCACCGTCAGCACCACATACGCCAGGTCAGCCACAGGACACCTCCATCCCGATCCGCGAAGACCGCTCGTCGCGGAATCCGGCGCCGTCCGGGCGCTGCGCAGCCGGCCACGCCGATCGCTGCCGCCACACCCACCAGCGGCGTACCGCCCGGAAGGACCTACCCGCAGCCAACCCCGTCAGCGCGGCGGCCGCCAGAGCCGAAATCCGGGCGAGATCCGCCGCCCCGTGCCACGACAGCTGACCGAGCCGGTTGACCAGGAATCCGTCGACGACAAGAAAGGACAGGACACCGGTACACGCCACCGCGACCGGGTCCAGCGTCAGAGCCGTGAACGCGGCGAGCGAACAGGCCGCGAGCCCCAGCCGGACTGCCTCGGCCGACACCGGCGCCGCCGCAGCGATGCACGCCGAGACCACCACGACCACCGCCCCCGTCCCGGTGGCGATACCGGTCGGCGTGGTCCGTTCCGAATCCAGCCGTCGCCGCATCTGTGCCTCCTGACCTCCACCGGCTCGACTGCCGGTGGAGCCAGTGAGCCACCAGGCGATGGGAGGGGCCAGGCTGGTTCACGCGCTTTTCACGGCGAGGCCCACGATTTTCACGCGTTCTTCACGCCATCAGGGGACGCCCCGACCGTTCGCTGCCGGGCTCCGCGGGTCTCCTCTGCCGCTGGTGACCGCGCGGGAACCCGGCTGTCGTCGCCGACGCGGCCGGGCGTACCGGGCCGGGTCCGGAGGCCCTGGCCCGGCAGTCCGAACGGGTCGCCGGAGAGAGGAGAACGCTCGCCGAGCGCGCCGCCGCGGCGGGGCCACCTCCGCCGGGCTACGACTGGGACGACGTGCGGCGGCGCGCGGACGCCTTGCACACGCTGGCGCTGCGGTACGCGGTGGACGCCGACGACGCGACGTGTTCTTCGACCTGGTCGACCGGCGTGGCCGGGGCGGGCACCCCCTCGATGAAGGCAACTGCGAGCGGGACGCGTGTCGCGGCGAACCTTGCCCGTTCCCGCGGGCGGTCAGGCCGGGAGTTGGCCGCCCGCCAGCACCGACTGGAGCCTCGCTCGGAAGGTCGCGACCGACGATTCCTTGGCGTACCGCGCGGTGACCTTGGCCAATGCCCGCAACCGGGACAGCGCTCGCGGTGAACTCAGGCTCCCGGCGCCGGCGACGGCCCGGTACCCGACGGCGATGCCCTCCTCGATGTCCTGCCCCCGCTGGAAGTAGGTCGCCGCCAGGGCGATCTGGTTCAGCGTCTTGCGTCGGACGTGCTCGGCTCCACGCTCCTCGACTGCCGCCCGGAGCAGTGGCTCGGCCTGGGCCGCCGCCTCGGGTCGCTCGTATCCGAGGACGTGGAGACAGTGCCCCCGCAAGGCGTTCAGTTCCGCGACATCGAAGTAGGACATCCACGCCGGGACGTCGCCGGCGGGCGGGCTGGCGTACGCCTGCTCCGCCCGCCCGAGGGCGCGAAGGCACGGTCCCACCCGGCCCGCCATCGCGTGCGCCCAGCCCTTGTACGCGGCGAGTTCGGCCAGTGTGGCGGCCGGCGCGTCGGTGGTCGTGCCGAGCGAGGTGGCGGCGGCCACCTGGAGCAGTCGCAGCGCCTCGTCCGGCCGGTCGAGGTGCAAGGCCTGATGCGCCATCTGCCGGAGCACCTTGCTGGTCAGGTCCGTGTTGCGTGCCTCCCGCGCGGCGTCCAACGCCACCAGCCACAGCCGCCGGGCGTCCTCGTGACGCTCGACGTCGTAATGGGTGAAGGCGGCCAGCGCGGCGAGGTCCGCGGTGGCCGTGAGCAGCCGATCCCGCACCTCCTCGCCGGCGCAGCTGGCCCGGTGGGCCGTGGCCACGACCCATTGGAGTTGCGCCGTGGCCGCGCCGCGGGCCTCCCCGCCACCACGCTGGTTGTCCCAGGAGCGGAAGGCGGCCGTCGCGGCCTCGATCCGGGCGACGTCCGTGGCGCCGACGTGCGCCAGTGGCTCGGTCTCGACCGCGGGTACCAGGTGGTCGAGTCGTCCTGCCGCGACCGTGCCCGGGACGCCCAGAGCCAGGCCGGCCACGATGGTGAAGAAGTCCCGCCGTTCCAGCCAGCTCACCGCCTGTCTCGACCCGGCACTGCCCAGGGGCGGTGCGCCGAAGCCCAGTAGCCCGGGGGGTGCCGCACAGACGCGGGCGATGCGGGCGACGGTGGCGACATCGCGCAGCCGCTGCGCGCCGGTCTCGATCTTGCAGACCCGGCTCTGGTCCACTCCGATCAGGAGACCGAGCCCCTCTTGGCTCAGTCCCAGCTCCGCTCGTACCGCGCGGAAGAACGTGGCGAAGTCGTAGGTGCCGAGGGCCGCGATGACGTCCCGACGGGTGTAGAAGTCCGCCGGCAGTGCCACGGTCAGCGGGTCGGTGCGCAATGGCGGCCTTGGTGCGCGCCCGCACGGATCGCATACCTCGCCATGGTTGCGACGCCTCAGCACCGCACCACATCGCAGGCAGCGGCGAGTCTCGATGTGCTCCACACTGACCTCCCCGTTCGGGTGGCGGCACCCCCGTGGTGCGGAACAAGTCGCTTGTGCGTGCAAGTGTCCGAGAAGCGGCGCGAAGTTACCAGCCCGTACGCCATGCCAAGCGGCATGGCGACCCGGCCTGGGGCGCCCAGGACCGAAAGTCCATGCGCGGACGACATGTCGGTGCGGACCTCCGTCTGTCACGGTCGGTGCGGCACCGAGACGGGGGTGACGAACTCCCCTCGTCTCGGTGCCTTCGAGGACGCGCGCACGGAACGGGCCGACCGGGTGCCGGCGCGGCACGGGGTCCAGTGGTGACGGGAGACCTGCCGGTGCTCCGGTGATCCGGTGCTGATCAGCGCGGTGGCAGCATCGGCCGCTCGGGACGGCGCCGCGCAACCGCCGGCCGAGGTCGCACCCGAGTCGGGTCGCGATGTCTGCCTGCTCGGGACGGTCTTGCTCCCCGCGACCACGCGGTACGCGCGCCGTCGCGACGATGGGGCGGGCCACTTCGCGGTCCTGTCGGCGGTCCCGACGCCGGCCACCCGGTCGATCCACACCGTGCCGTCGTCGGTTGCCCACCTCGGAACGGTGCTCGCGAACACCGGGAGATCGACCGCGACCGAGCTCGCCCGCGCGTGCGGGCGACTTGGTCAGCGCCTCACGCCGGGCGGCGAGCGGCCGGTGACCACGTCCCCGGGCAGTCCTCGCTCAGCCCGGGTACTCGCCGAGCGTGACCCGGTCCGTCTGCCGAGTTCCGTCCGGGTGGGTGACCGCCACCTCGGCGGTCTGCCCCGGCTTCAGCCCGGCCAGCGCATCGGCGAGCGTGGCCTGGTCCGGAGTGGCGGTCCCGTCGACCCCGGCGACGCGGTCTCCGGCGCGGATGCCGGCCTGTGCAGCCGGACTGCCCGCCTGCACCTGGGCCACCAGGAGCCCGCCGCCGGTGGTCGTCCCGGCCTGGATGCCCAGGTAAGCCCGGTGGGAGTCGGTGACCGTCCCCCGGTCGACAAGCTGGGTGGCGATGGTGCGGACGATGTTGCTGGGGATCGCGAAGCCGATGCCCGGCGCCTGCCCTCCGCCGAGCTGGGGGTCGGTGGCGGTCAAGGTCGGGATACCGATGACCTGGCCCTGGAGGTTGACGAGCGCGCCGCCGGAGTTGCCCGGGTTGATCGCCGCGCTGGTCTGGACCACGTTGGGCAGCGCGGCCCCATTGTCCTCGTTGACAGTGCGACCGAGCGCGCTGACGATCCCCTCGGTGACGCTGCTCTGCAACCCCAGCGGGTTGTCGATCGCCAAGGCGAGGTCGCCGACCGCCAGGCTCTGGGAGTCGGCGAAGGCCGCAGGCTGCAGCCCGGTGGCGTCGATGCGCAGTACGGCCAGGTCGTCCGGGGCGAAGCTGCCGACGAGCCGGGCGCTGTACCGCTTGCCGTCTGCCACGACGATCTGCACGTCGTGGCCCCCCGCGACCACGTGGTTGTTGGTGACGACGTCACCCTTGGTGTCGAAGACGACGCCCGGGCCGAGTCCCCTGCTGGTCTGGATCAGGACCACGGAGGGGCTGACCTGCTTGACGACCCGGACGAACTGCTGCTGTAGTGCCGACGGCGAGATGGACGTGGCCGTCGGCGCCGTCGCGCCGGGAGATCCACACCCGGCAAGGACCATCGCTGCTGCCGCGAGGCCGGCCACGGCGGCCCGCGGCCCGCGTGTGGCCGTGCCGCCGGTGGTCGTCCTCGCCGCCGTGGCTACTGCCGGCAGTCGCGTCATGTCGCCTCTCCTTGCGGTCGCATCCGTCCAGCCTGGTGACTCCTCCCCCTGAGCGTGATACCTCGGTGGCGTCGAGTCTGCGCGGACAACGGCCGTGTCCCCTACCTGCTGACGGGAATCCGTGCTGGGCCCCGACGCCCCCGCGGTCCGGTCGACGGACAAACGGACCCGGCGGCGTCGGCTGGGTCAGCGGCCGTGGGGGCGGACTGGACGGGCATGATCGTGAGGGTCTCGGCCGACCCGGCTGCGCGCGGCATCCGCGCTCGACCGACGCGGTGCTGACCTCGTGTCCCGCCGCCGAACCGACCACCATGCCAGCAGGAATCCGCGCATGCCGGTCAACGGGAGAGCGCGACGGCCGCTGGCGGTGATGCCCGGACCGGCCGGCTCACGCGACGCTGCTCCCGTGACGCGGAGGCGGACCGGTCAGGAGACGTCTCGGCGCGCGGTACGGGGCCGGTCGACATACGGCGTCGATCACCCGTACCGGGGCATGCGTGGTGGAGAGGAGCACCGATGTCCGGAGAAGATGATGCCGTCACGTCGCCCGACCAGCGCAAGGCGGGCAACCCCAGGCTCGACCACATCGGAGCGGTGGTCGCCGTGGCCCTGCTGTTACTGCTCCTCGTGGGCGACCACGCCAATGGCACCGAGGTCGCGTGGGTGTGTGGAAGTTCCGCTGTACTGCTGACCGCGGTGGCGGTCGATTTGCTACTTCGTCGCAACGGCCTGCGTTCATAGCGCCGACGTGCGGATTTCCCGGCCGAATCGGAACGGTCGGTGGCGCCGCCGTCCGCACGAGCGTGCTGCGGGGGATCATCACGACCTCTCGCGTGCCGCCGCGCTCGAACAGAGACAGCAGGGCGGCGGATCCGACCGCTCCTTCCCCGATCACGCTCACCCTCTTCCTACGGCGTCGGCGGTGACCGGAGAGGGCCGCCGACTTCAGGGTGCGGGCTCGTCAGCACGGGTGGCTCCTCTTCGGGTCGCCGATCCCGACCGAGCCGTCGTCCACGGGCGCAGGCCGGACCTCGGGTGTCGCGTGCGGCGTACCGGTCGCGCAGGCCGCCTGGGCACGAAGAACAGCGTGCCGGCCACGGCGGTGGAGAAGTCCAGGATCCGGTCGTGCGCGGCTGGCGGACCCGTGCGCCTCGTCGCAGGCCGTCACGACACCGCGCAGCCGATCCACGATCTCGGTAGCCAACGCGCAGGACAGTTCCAGTCGCACGGCCCGGATGCACTCGACTGCCTCGGGGCGGCCGTCGAGGGGTCGCCTTGCCGAGCTCGCCCTCATCGCCGGGGACCCCCGTGGCGTTGCTGTCCGCGTGCGGTGCGGGACGGGTCTCGCCACGAACGCCGCCCACAGGCTCGTCCCGGCCCACAGCGACCCCGCGGCGCCCGGAACCACTCCGCCGCTGGGCGCTGCCGGTGAAACAGGAGCAGCCCGGGCACGATGGTCCGGCGAGGTGGACCGTCCGCTGTTGCCCGGATCACGGAGGCATCTCCTGAGCGCGCTCAGCGTGGTCGGGTGACGTCGATGATGTGTTTCCGTCGGCCGTTCGGCCGCGACCGACTGTGTGGTTCGATCCCGCCGGGGGCACTGCCCATCATCCGGAACATCGACACGCCGCCGGTACGCAGGAAGCGCCAGACCAAGGCCGCCGCGAGCGCGAGGAGCACGATGTTGAGGAAGGTCGTGTAGTTCCACGTCACGACGCCCTCGATGACCTTGGCGTGCCGCTCGGCGGGGACCAGCCCGAGCGGTTGGAACAAGAGTTCGACGACGTACCCGGCAGCGGCCATGACGACGTAGAAGATCACGGTGATGCGGACCGTCATCGCGGTGCCGTAGTACTTCCGGTAGATCAGCAGGATCGGGAGGATGATCAGGTCGGCGTACAGGAAACTGATCAGCCCGCCGAAGCTGAGGCCACCGTTCCAGAGCACCGCCGCCAGGGGAACGTTGCCGATGCTGCACACGAAACTCGCCACGGCGAGCAGCGGGCCGATGAGGGGACCCCACAGGGTCGAGGCGAGCGGATGACCCTCGAGGAAGAAGCTCCGTAGCCGGTCCGCGGGCACCCAGGCCGCGAACGCGCCCGCGAGGAGCAGACCCCCGGCGATGTCGCGCCACACGGCGGCCCAGTCCATGACGAAGTAGTGGGCGGTGGCGGTGAATCCGGCCGGAGACAGGATCCGTCGCCAGATCGGGCCCTCCGCCGGGACGCTCATGTCCATGGCCGCGTGCCCCTCCATCGCTCCGGCGAGCCCCCGTTCGGCCTGCACGCGGGCCGCTTCGATGATCCGCCCGCGAACCGCCAACCGGAACAGGAGCGCCACGGCCAGGATGATCAGTGGCCCGCCGACGAACTCGGCGAGGGTGAACTGCCAGCCCAGCAGCAGGGCAAGGAGGATCCCGAGTTCGATGACGAGGTTGGTGCTGGCGATCTCGAACGCCATCGCTGCGGTGAAGTGTGCGCCCTTGCGGAACAGCGCCCGCGCCAGCGCCACCGCGGCGTAGGAACACGAGGACGAGGCCGCGCCGGCCGCCGTGGCGATCGCCAGCGATCGGGGCGAGTCGTCCGGCATGAACCGGACGACCTCGTCCTTGCGGACCACAGCCTGGATGGCTCCGGACAGGAAGAAGCCGAGCACCAGCGCCCAGAGGATCTCCCACGTCATCGAGCCGGCAATCGCCAGCGCGTGGCCCAGCGCGTTCATCAGTGTCATCGCCACTCCTCGGTCGGATCGACGTGAGCGGAGCCGCGGCCGGGCGCCGGTCGGGTCAGCCGGGGCGCGCGTGCGGCCACGGTCGCGCCGGGCTGTGGAACCGGCGCGACCGCACGTCGAGGTGCGGGTCGAGGAACCCGGCCGCTGTGGCGCGCTGTTCGCGTCTGCCCGGGACGACGGCGTCGGCGGCGGCGCCGATCCCGCGGGGGTTCGGGTCCGATCGACCTGCGCGACCGGGGCAGGCCCTGGGGGGGATCGATCGGTCGACAGCCCCCCAGGGCCGGGCCGGCGATCGTCGTCGACGAGGCAGGCCGGAAGCGCGACGACGAGGACCTGTGCAGTCCCGGCATTCGGCCCGAGAGGCCGCCCGGCGGGCGGTATGCGGAAGTGGTCTCGATCACCCACCACCGCCTCAGCAGGCCCATGGCCCATCCGATGCCCGCCGAGCGCATCGTGGAGCGAGCGCTACGCGGCGCCGAGCAGGCCGTGCGGGTCGAGCACGAACTTCTTCGGCTCGCCCCGGTCGAACTCCTCGTAGCCCCGCGGTGCCTCCTCCAGTGGGAGCACAGTCGCATTGACGTTGCGCGCGATCTGCACCCGGTCGCTCAGGATCGCCTCCCGCAGCGCACGGTTGTACTGCATGGTCGGGGTCTGGCCGGTGGCGAACGACAGGGACTTGGCCCAGCCGATCCCGAACCGCAGGGATACCGAACCGTGCCGGGCCGCCTCGTCCTTCGCCCCCGGGTCCTCGGTCACGTAGAGGCCGGGGATGCCGATCCCACCGGCCGCCCGGGTGACCTCCATGGCCTGGTTGAGCACGGCCGCGTTCTGCTCGGTGCCGTCGTGGTGGCCCTTGGCCTCGAAGCCCACACAGTCCACCGCGGCGTCGACCTCGGGCACCCCCAGGATCTGCTCGATCTGCTCGGGCAGGGACCCGGCGAGCGGGTCCACGGCCTCACAGCCGAAGCTGCGGGCCAGTGCGCGCCGGTTGTCGTTCGGATCGCCGACGATCACCGCCGCGGCTCCCAGAAGTAGCGCCGCGGTCGCCGCAGCCTGACCGACGGGGCCGCCCCCGGCGATGTAGACCGTCGACCCGGTGCTGACCCGGGCCTGGACACAGCCGTGGTAGCCGGTCGGGAAGATGTCGGTGATCATGGTCAGGTCGAGGATCTTCTCCATCGCCTGGTCCTTGTCGTCGTAGCGCAGCGTGTTCCAGTCCGCGTAGGGAACCATCACGTACTCGGCCTGGCCGCCGTGCCAGCCGCCCATGTCGACGTAGCCGTAGGCCCCGCCGGGGTGGTCGTTGACGTTCAGACATACGTCGGTGCGGCGCTCGATGCAGTTGCGGCACCGCCCGCACGCGACGTTGAACGGCACGGAGACCAGGTCACCCACCTTGCGGTACTCGACGTCGGGGCCCACCTCCACGACCTCCCCGGTGATCTCGTGCCCGAGCACCAGGCCTTCCGGGGCGGTCGTGCGGCCGCGGACCATGTGCTGGTCGCTCCCGCAGATGTTGGTCGCGACCACCTTGAGGATCGCGCCGTGGGGGCACGACCGGTTCTCGTTGATCGGCGGCACCCCCGGACCGGGCTTGAGCACCAGCTCTGGATACTCGACCGACTCCACAGAGACCTTTCCCGGCCCCTGGTACACCACTGCTCGATTGCCTGCCACGGTCCTTGCCTCCTGTGTTTGCCCGATCCCTCGGCCTGAATGGACTTCCCAGTCGGCTCGCCGATGCGACCGACGCTTGCTCCGGCCAGCTTCGCGCCGCGGGCGCGCGGCGTCTTCGCGGGCAGCACCCGTCCTGAATCACGGCTGGCCGGTATTCCGCGGTACCCCTGGCTGCAACCGGGCGACCGAACACGGCCGGTAGGGGCATCGGGCGGCCGCTTTCGCCTACCTGGGCGCTGTCGACGACAAGAACATGTCCACAGCACCGCGCCTTCGCGGTGATCGCGACCATCCCGACCGGTGCCGGCCGCCGTCCCTCGCCGACGTGTCGAACGGCACGCATCGCTACGTCGGCAACCGCGCTGGCCGCACCCTGCGGGTGTCGAACCCCGTCGGCTCATGCGCACGTGGTTGTCGCCTCCACGTCGACCAATGGGGGGTCTCCCCCATGCTTCCTTGGGGACACCGGGATGGTTCCGGCCTGCGGCGAGGCGCACTCTGCGATGGTCCGGAGAAACCGGACGGCATCAGTCCCGCGCTGGAGAACCGGAAGTGGAACCACGATGAATGCGACCACCGCAGCCCCGCCGAGGCACCGACACCGCCCCGTCCTCCGGACCGTCTCCGCCGGTCGTTGCGCAATCTCCGAGAGAGCCTGTGGAACGCCGCTCGTCGATGGCCGGTGCGTCACCGACCGGTTCGCGGGCCCGCGGCTCATCGACGGAGGCGTGACAGCCGTCGGCCCTGCTCGGCTCGCCGCGTTCGGCCCGGCAGAGCCCGGGAGCGTGACGAGATGACCACGACCAGGCCGCCTGCCTTGCAGCCCCTGCTCACCCGCCAGGACCGCTGTGACCGTTGTGGCGCAGAAGCGAAGCTTCTCGCGTTGCTCCGCACCGGCGGTGAGCTCCTGTTCTGCGGGCACCACGCCCGCGAGCACCGCCCCCGGCTCGGCGACATCGGTGCCGCGCTGATTCCTGATCCGTAAGGAGTCCGCCCCGCTGGTCTCGAACCCGGGGGCCGGGAATCGTCGCCGTCACCGACCACACCGGTCGTCTGTGTGCGGATCACCGAGAGACGTCCGGCATGGCGAGGCCCCATCGCCGGCTCCGCTTCCGGCTCGGCGAGCAACTCCGCCGGCGACGCCGACCGGCGGTACAGCCGGCGTAGAGCCCGGTCGAGACCGCGTTCGGCGATCGCCACCGCCCGGGTGGGTGCGTGGTCGAGGCTGGCCCCCGCAGACCATCGCGGCCGATCGCAGCCACGCCCGGCGGCGCATCACCCCGCGGACCGGCGGGATCAGGCTCTCCGCGCCGACCGCCGCTCACCTCGACACCCTCTACGCCGACGTGGCACGACACGGCAGGCACACCCGGTCCCGCACCCGCAAGAAGCCCTGTGGTCGGCCGACGCGACGCGGTCGACGGCGGTCAAGGCGCAGCGGCAGCCGTTCCAGACGCGGGCCGCCGACGAGCCCGGCCCCTTCCTCCGCACCCGGTACGAGCACCGGTTCGGCCGCTGTGGCATCTGCTCGCCGCGAGGGTCCTACGCCGTGGCGAGGAACTCGGCCTGCGCCGGCGCGACGCGGACTCTACCGTCGGCAGCGACAAGGACGCGCGCGCGGAAACCGGCGTACCTTCCTCCAGCCGACGGTCAAGTCCGGACGGCCCCACATGATCGCTCCCGGGAGCGCACCGCACCTGTCAGCGTCAACAGCGGGAGCCGCTCGGGTCGTCGTGGGAGGACCACGGGCCCGGTGTTCTGTCGGACGGGGCCTGGCTGCACGCCGGCCGGAAGGCCGGCGGTCCGCTCCGCCGAGTGGCTGTCAGCGGGGTGCGGCCAGCAACTGCCGGAGAGCCGCACAGACCCGGATGAGCTCGGCGTCCACCTCGTCGAGCCGGGACAGGTTGCCCTCCTCGAGTTCCCGGTACCCGTCGGCCAGCGTCACCGCCCCCACGTACCCGGCGCTGCCCCGGACGCCGTGCGCCAACCGGCGCACCTCGTCGACGTCGTGACGGTCCGCCGCGGTCCGGATCTCCGCCGTGCGCTGCGGCACGGTGTTCAGGAACGCGGTGACGACCCCCTCGACGAGTTCCTGGCCGAGCTCGCCCAGCTCGGCGAGCACGCCACGGTTCAGCGGGTCACGGGCCGTCGGGGCGAGCTGAGGTGAGCCCTCCCCGGGGACCCACCGCTCCAGCATGCGCGCGAGGATCTGCGGCCGCAGTGGCTTGGTCATGAAGTCGTCCATCCCGGCGTCCCGGCACCGCTGCTCGTCGGCCGCGAGCGCCGACGCGGTCAGCGCGATGACGGGGATCTCGGCGACCGGCCCGTCGAGGCGCCGTATCGCGCGGGTGGCCGCGTAGCCGTCCAGCCGCGGCATCTGGCAGTCCATCAGGACCGCGGCGTACTCCCCCGCCGTGACCAGTTCGAGGGCGTGCTCCCCGTCCACCGCGATGTCGACATCGAAGCCGAGCGTCCCCAGCATGGCGACGATGACCAGCTGATTGACCGCGTTGTCCTCGGCGACGAGCAGCCGCTGACCAGGGCGCCGGGGCGGCGCCGCGCTCGGACGCTGTGCGGCGCCCGGGGTGCCCTCGCCGAGCAGCCGGCTCAACCCCTCGTACAACTGGGCCTCGCGTACCGGCTTCGTCAGATACACCCGGACGCCGGCCCGCCGAAGCCGTTCCGCCTCGGTCGGGACGTGGTTCGAGGTCAGCACGGCCACGGGTGTACCGGTGATCAGCGGATCCGCGAACACCGCCTCCGCGACCTCGACGCCGCTCATCCCCGGCATGTGCATGTCGAGGACGACCGCGGCGAACGGTGTGCCCTCCGCCGCGGCGTCGTGGAGCGCGGACAGCGCGGACGGCCCGTCCGCGACACAGTACGCGTCGAGGGACCACGAGGTGAGGAACTGCTGGAGCACCTTTCGGTTCGTGGCGTGGTCGTCGACGATCAGCACCCGGGCGCCGGCGTGGTACCCCCGAACGGGCGTGGCGACCGGCGGCGTCGCCACGGCGGGCAGGGGGAGGTCGACCCAGAACGTCGTGCCGTCGCCCGGCACGCTGGTGAAGTCCAGCTCGCCGCCCATGAGATCCGCAAGCTGGCGACTGATGGCCAGCCCGAGTCCGGTACCGCCGTACCGCCGGGTCGTGGACGCGTCCGCCTGGGCGAATGCCTGGAAGAGCCGCGCCCGCTGCCCGGCCCTGATCCCGATACCGGTGTCGCGGACCGCGAACCGGATCCCGCCATCCACTGTGGAAACCCGGACGGCGACCTCGCCCCGCTCGGTGAACTTGACGGCGTTCCCGACCAGATTGGTGAGCACCTGCCGGAGCCGGTGCGAGTCCCCCCGCACCGCGGCCGGGACGTCGGGGTCCACCAGGGCGGTCAGCTCGAGCCGCTTTGCCTGCGCCTGGACCGCGAGCAGGCCCACCACATCCTCGACGACGGGGCGGAGGACGAAGTCCGCCGCCTCGAGGTCGAGTTTCCCGGCCTCGATCTTCGAGAAGTCGAGGATGTCGTTGATGACGGTGAGCAGCGCCTCGGCGGAGCCCGCCGCCGTCTCGGCGTAGTCACGCTGGACCGGGTCCAGCTCGGTGTCGAGCAGCAGGGTGGTCATGCCGAGGACGCCGTTCATCGGCGTCCGGATCTCGTGGCTCATGTTCGCGACGAACTCGGACTTGAGCTGCGACGCCTCGATCGCGGCGTCGCGCGCGGCGGCGACCTCGGCCTCCTGCCGCTTGCGGTCGGTCACGTCACGGACGAACACGTTGAGCATGGGCTGACCCGCCTCGCGGGTCCGCCACAGGGTGGCCTCGGCGGCGAAGGGCGTGCCGTCGGCCCGCCGGACGGTGAGCTCCAGCCGCCGGTCGGGCCCCGAGGCGGTCCCGGTGAGGAGGCTCGACAGCAGCAACAGGTTGTCCTCGCGATCGGCGGGGACGCCCAGCAGCTCGACGAGGTCGGCACCGAGGGCCTCTTCCCGGGAGTAGCCGAAGATCGCCGTCGCCTGGGCGTTCCACCCGGTGACGCGACCGGTGTGGTCCGCCGCGACGAACGCGTCCCCCGCGGCCTCCAGGATTCCGCGGACGCGCTCCTCCCGGTCCGCCTGGCTCGCCTCGACGGCCAGCCGGCGGCGGTCGGAGCGCACCGCGACGACGAGACCCGCGAGGAGCGTCTGGCCGAGCAGGACCGTGGCGATCATGATCCTCGCGGCGACGCCCCGCTGGTCGGCGAACGCGACTCGTTCCGGTGTCTCGGCGACGAGCGCCCAGCCGAGTCGAGGCACCGGGCCGTACGACGTGAGGACCCCGCCCTCGGCGGATGGGGCCCGGACCGTCCGGTGTGCTCCGCTCAGGGCCGCGGCGACGCGGGGATCGTCCGCCACCGACGGCATACCGGTCGAGGCGCTGCCCGCACCGGCCAGCACCACCCCCGCGCGGTCGGTGATGGTGAGCTGGACGTGCTGGGCGCGGGCCAGCTCACCGGTGAACGCCCTGACGCCGTCGAGGCGGTACCCCACGGCGAGGACCCCGACCACCTGGCCGGCCTCGCCCCACACCGGCACGGCGATGCCGATGGCCCGCGGGTTCCCCTCGACGGCGGCCACGTACGCGGTGGACACGTACACACCGCGGGTGGCCAGGGCGCCGCGGAAGTAGTCACGGTCCGAGAGGTCGCGCGTGGCGACGCCCGGCGCGGCGGGGGCCGCGGCCTGCAGCACCCCGTCGGGTGCCATCGCCCACGCGCTGAAGATCTCCGAGTTCGAGGCCTGGAGAGCGGTGACCTCCCGCTGGATCCCGGCCCGGTCGGGTACGGACGAGCCGAGCGCCGCGGCGAGGCTCCGCCGCCCGGCATACGAGACCACGAGCTGTTCGAGCCCGCGCACCTGCTCGGCGAGGTAGGTCGCACTGCTCGCGGAGATGACCGACATCCGCTCCCGAACCTCGCGGTCCGTCGTGCGGTCGGACTCGTGGACGCCGAAATAGGCCAGGCCGGCCAGTGGCAGCAGGGCGAGCAGCACGAAGGCGGCCACCAGGCGGGCCGTGGAGCGGCGCAGGACGCGACGGACCTCCGGCGACACCGAGTACGGCGTCGCGAGGACACGGGTCAGCACGAACGCCGTGATCACGACCGATCCGCCGGCGATGACGTAGACGTCCTGGGCCGACCGCTCGACGGCGCGGACGACCAGCAGCACCGGGAGCGGCAGCACGGCGGCGCAGAGGACGGCGAGGCGGAGCCGCGAGCCGGGCGCCCCGAGACCCACGGCGCGCCCCGGGCCGGCCCGCCCGCCCATCGAGGGATGCAGGGCCGCGGCACCGAGGAACGCATACCCGACGAGCCAGACCACGTACGTCGAGCCGCCGAGGCTGAACCCGCCGTGGAGCACCTGCACCGAGTACAGCGTGTCGGCGGCCAGCTGGGCGACGGTCCAGGCCACCAGCAGGCGGGACCGGGGGGTGCCGCCGAAGGTGAACGACAGCCGGGCCGCGAGCGCGACCAGCAGGACGTTCATCACCGGATAGGCCATCGAGACCAGCATCGGCGCGAGCCCCAGGTCGCCCGTGGCGGACGGGGAGATCAGGAACACCCAGGACAGCACGCCCACGCCCACGGTCAGCACGGCCGTGTCGATGAGGACGAAGCGGTCCCGGCGGTCCGCGGGGCCGACCTTGATCAGCAGCCCGGCCGCCGACAGGACGTAGGCGAGGAGGAAGAGGACGTCCCCGAGGTTCGGCGTGGGGACGACCTCGCCGGTGATCGCCGGGACCAGGTAGTACCGCGCCCACGCGACGGTGCCGAGCGCCTGCCCCGCGCCCAGCGCCACCCAGGCCCGGCTGCGCGCCGGCCGGTGTACCCAGATCCCGGCCGCTATCGCGAGGACCGCGCCGCCCGACGCGACCGTCAGCACGGCGGCGTGCCAGGCCGCGCTGGAACTCAGCAGGAAAGCCACGACCGCGACACTCTGGGCGACAACGAGAGAGGTCAATGCGCGCCGGGGCACGCGGGCCGGCCGAGCGGGTGGTTTCGTCGTCACCTCGTCTCCTTCGACCGGAATGACGACAAACTGAGGTGTTGCGCGCGATGGGCTGTCAGGGCCCCGGTGCCCCATCGCCGTTGCCTTGTTCGCGTCCCCGTGCGGGGGCTCCTGAGGCCGACCCCGCGCGTCGACCTCCGTCACGGGCTACCCCCAGCAGACGATGCAGCGGGACATCGGCCATCCGGAAGGCTGTATCTCCCAGGCGGAAGGACTTTGTCCTTCACCTCCGCAATTCCGCCTCCGAACTGCCTCCCACCCACCTCTCCGTCTGCCGGGTCGCCCGATGGCGGGGCTGCCAACATGTACCCATCACGGTCCGAGGTGAGGTGGAGAGCCCGATGACGAATCCGTTCGAGAACCCCGACGGCGTGTATGTCGTGCTCGCCAACGACGAGGGCCAGCACTCGCTCTGGCCGTCGCATCTCGCGGTTCCGGCCGGTTGGACTGTGCGCAGGGAAGCCACCTCCAAGCAGGAGTGCCTCGATTACATCGAGTCGAATTGGACCGACATGCGGCCGACATCGCTCATCGCCGCAATGAATGGTGCCGTCGACTGCTGAGCAGTATTTCGCATTCCGGTCCGGTGCGGCGAAGGGAATCATGCGGTCTCAGAATGCGGCGACTCGCAGCCGGCTCCGGTCACTCGACGTCATTGTCACGAGTCTGTCCTCCGATGCCCACACGTGGAATCTCGTCTTCATTCAACTGCTGCTCGAAGACCTCGGTCACCGGGTCGTCAACCTCGGGCCGTGCACGCCCGACGAGCTGATCGTCGACGCCTGCCGCCGGCACCGCCCCGACCTGCTGGTGGTCAGCACCGTGAACGGGCACGGGTACCTCGACGCGACCTCGCTCATCGGCGCGCTGCGTGACGTCGAGGAGCTGGCGAGGATGCCGGCGGTGATCGGCGGCAAGCTCGACGTCGGCGGTGTCGACCAGGTCCAGCGCGAGCAGGAGCTGCTCGCAGCCGGGTTCGACGCCGTTTTCGAGGAGGATGTGGCGCTCGCGTCGTTCCACTCGTTCGTCAGCGAGCTCCTGCCCGGGGTCCCGAGTGACCGGCGCTGACGGAGACAGGGCCCCGGCCGGCCCGCGCCCTGTCTCCTTCGGCCGGTTCGTGGCTTCCGCCGCCCGCGAGCAGACGCTCGTGGTGGAGCCCCGGATGGGCTTCTCCGACCTGCCGCGGATGCGGTCGGGGCCGGCGGCGACGCGCGCGGCCACGGGACGGATCGCCGGCACGATCACGATCGACAGCTACACCCGGGTCGGCGACGAGGCCGCGGCCGAGCGGGCAGTGCGGGACGGCGTGCCGCTCCACGGCTACCCGATCACCGCGCGTGGGGCGCACACGACCGAGTCGGTGCTGCACGGGATCCGCGACGACACGTCCCCGGTCCAGGTCCGGCACGGCTGGGCGCAGCCTCAGCGGATCCTCGCCGCCCTTGTGCCGGCCGGGCGCGACGCCACCGAGAGTGGGCCGGTGTCGTACTGCCTGCCCTACAGGCGGATGCCACTGCGGGAGTCCGCGGCGAACTGGGGCGAGGCGGTCGAGTTCCCGGCCGGCATGCGCGATGCCGGCCTCGATCCGCACCTGGAGACGTTCGGTGGGTGCATGCTCGGCCAGCTCTGCCCGCTCGGCCAGCTCGTGGCGATCAGCGCCGGGGAAGCGCTCTTCTCCCACCGGCTGGGCCTCCGGAGCATCTCCCTCAGCTACGCGCAGCAGACCAACGTCGACCAGGACGAGCAGGCCGTGGGCGCCCTGCACCGCCTCGCCGCCGAGTTGTCCCCCGACACCGATCGGCACGTCGTCCTCTACACGTACCTGGGGCTGTTCCCCCGTACGGCGCCCGGGGCGCTGCGGCCGCTCGCCCACTCCGCCCAGCTTGCGGTCCGCACCGGTGGAGCCCGGCTGATCGTGAAGAGCGTCGCTGAGGCGCACCGGATCGCCACGATCACCGAGAACGTCGAGGCGTTGGAGACGGCGGCCGCCGCCGCGGCCAGCACACCGCGCCCGGACGGCCGGGCCGGTGCCGCCGGGAACGAGGTGGACGCCGAGGCGCGTGAGCCGGTCGACGCGGTCCTGGACCTGCACGACGACGTGGGCAGCGCGCTGCTCCTGGCCTTCGAGCGTGGCTACCTCGACGCGACGGGCCGGCCGCGGTGGGCCGACGTCGGCCCCATTCCTCTCGGCCACGCCGTCGAGGACGGCCTCGCACCACAGCGGCGCTCGGCCGATCTGCTCGAAGCGCTGTCGTTCGTGCGCCGCCGTGACGACGACGCGCCGCTCGACGGAGATGAGCTGGTCCCGATCGGCCGGTCCGACGCGCGCGGTCTCAGCGGGACGCCATGGAGGAGCGAATGAACATGACACCCAGCGAGCGGTTCCCCGGAGCTCCCGCGCAGTTGCCGGTGACGACCCGCGAGCACCTCACCTCGGAGACCACCCGGACGGTGCTGCGGATCCAGAGCCGCCTGCTGACCGCCACCCGCGAGTTCCTCTACGGCCTCGGTTTCGTGGAGCTGCTGCCGCCGATCATGGGGCCGGTCACCGATCCCGGCACCCGCGGGTCAAAGCAGGTGGACGTGGACTTCTACGGCCACAGGTACAAGCTCATGACCAGCGCGATCCTGTACAAGCAGGCGTCGCTGCTCGCGTTCGACAAGATCTTCTACATCGCGCCGAACGTCCGGCTGGAGCCGACCGAGACGGCGGTGACGCACCGGCACCTGGCCGAGTTCCACCAGATCGACGTGGAGATCGGCGATGGGAAGCGCGCGGACGCGATGCGGGTCGCGGAGGACCTCGTCTCGTTCGTGGTCGATTCGATCGTGCGGAAGATGCCCGCCGAGCTGGAGCTGCTCGGCCGCGACCGGGACGCGTTCGCCGAGCTGCTCCGCGGACCGTTCGGCACGATGAAGCACGCGGACGCCGTGGCCGACCTGCTCGGTCTCGGCCACCCGCAGAACCCGGACGCGGAGATCGACTGGCGGGGCGAAGAGATTCTCTCGGCCAAGGCCAGCCGCCCGTTCTTCGTCGTGGACTATCCGAAGGGCTCGCGCGGCTTCTACGACCGCGAGGACGAGGCCCACCCGGGCCGGCTCACCAACTTCGACCTGCTCGCCCCCGAGGGCTACGGCGAGCTGGCGAGCGGCAGCGAGCGCGAGTTCGACTACGCGAAGCTGGTCACCCGGATGCGCGAGACCGGCGAGAACCCGGCCAAGTACGGCTGGTACCTGGACCTCGCCCGGGACGGGATCCCGGCGAGCGCTGGCTTCGGCATGGGCGTCGAACGCTTGACCCGCTACGTCACCGGCCGGTCGGCGGTGTGGCAGGCAAGCGCGTTCCCGAAGTTGCCCGGCGTGAGGTCACCGTGACCACGGAGGTCGGATCGGCCGCGGGCGAGTTGCGGGCGGGCGCCTTCCCGGAGGAGCAGGTGCGAGACCGCGCAAGGCGCGGCACGGCCAGCGTCTTCCCGCCACGCGACGGGTACGGGCAGGTCCTCTTCGGAGCGGGCACCGCGCCCCCTCTGGAGGACGTGCTCGACGAGGCGAGGCTGGTGCCCCCGGTCTTCATGCCGGAGCGGCTGCGCAAGCTCATCGACCTGGGCCGGGAGCCGCTCTACGGGGACGTCGACCTGACCACGACGATCGGCGGCTTCGCCTCGCGGCTGCCGCTGTTCGTCTCGGCGTTCGGGTCGACGCGGGCGGCCAGCGGCGAAGGCGGCGTGGCGGCGAGTACGCAGGCCGCGCGGCTCGGGATCCCGATGGTCATCGGGGAGAACGTCGTACCGGTCAACGGGTACCGCCAGATCGACGCGGGCACGGGCTCGCCCCTGATCGGCCGGATCCGCGCGTACGCCGAGTCGGTCACCGGGTCCGCGGGCGGCGTGGTCGTGCAGAACAGCACCGAGGACGCGGACGCGGAGGTGTGGAACCTCGTCTACAGCGACCCGGCGTCCGAGCCACTGCTGGAGACCGGGCGGTTGGCGTTCGAGCTGAAGGTGGGTCAGGGCGCGAAGCCCGGCCTGGGCGGCATGACGCTGCTCGACGCCGCGAGTGCTGCCCGCGTGGCCGAGCAGTACGCCACGGACCCGGTGTTCGGCCTGGACGGCACGGTGTTGCGCAACAGCAGCCCCGGCACGTTCACCGCGGAGATCCTCCGGCAGCAGGTCCGGCTCATGCGTAACAACTTCCCCCGGGTCAGGGTGTGGGTGAAGCTGCACCCCGGCCGGGACGTGCACGAGGCGGCGCGCACCGCCTGGGAGGCCGGCGCGGACGCCGTGACCGTCGACGGCGCCGAAGGCGGCACCGGGTGGGCGCCCACCGCCTTCCTCGACCACGTCGGGCTGCCCCTGGCCGAGTGCCTGCGCCGGATCGGCACCCCCACCGGCTGCCTGCTCGCCACCGGCCGGGTGTGGGAGGGAGCGCGCGCGACGAAGTGCCTGGCGCTGGGCGCGACCGCCGTGGGCCTGGGACGCGCCGCCCTGCTGGCCGTGGACACCGACCGTGAGGCGGGGCTGGTCCGTCTCGTCGAGAGCATCGCGCTCGAACTGAGGCTGCTGGTCAGCGCCTTGGGCAAGTACACCGTGGACGCCCTGGACCGCGAGGACCTGTGGTTCCCGTCCCGCACGTCGTTCAGTCGGAGATGATCGAATGTCCCAGCACAACCCGCCCGTAGCGCTGCCGGTCGCACCGGCCCAGGAAGCGCTCCTGTTCCAGGCGCAGTACGAGCCGGACGCACGGACCCTCAACCTGGTGCAGGTCGTGCTCGACCTGCACGGTCCGCTGGCGGTTCCGTCGATGCGGGCGGCCGTCAGGGCGATGGGCGAGCGGCACCCGATACTGCGGTCCCGCCTCTCGACCGGCGACGGCGTGCTGGTGGTCCCGGCCGACGCGGCCGTGGAGTGGACCGAGCTCGACGCCGGCGACTCGGCCGTGCAACGCATCGTGGACGAGGACTGGGACCGCGGCGTCGATCTCGCGTCCGGACCGCCCGTGCGGCTGACGCTGATCCGCAGCGCCGACGACCGGCACGGGCTCGTGCTGACGGCGCACCGCGTGGCGCTGGACACCGCGTCCGTCACGCCGTTCCTGCGCGAGCTGTTCACGCCGGCCACGGCGGGCGGGCCGGTGCCACTCGACCTGGTGGGCGGCCACGAGGAGCAGTGGCGCGAGGCGCTCGCCGGTGTGGAGCCGACTCTGCTGGCCGACGTCGACGCGGGGTGCGCGGGGGCCGCCTCGGAACGACTCACCGTCGGCCTTCCCGGTGACCTCGCCGGTGCGCTCCGCACCGCGGCCGGTCACCACGGCTCCACTGTGGAGGCCCTGGTCCGAGCCGCGTGGGCCACCGTGCTCAGCCGGCTGACGGGCCGCGACGACGTCGTGTTCGGCACGGTCGCCACCCGGCGTCCGGTGGCGTTCACCGACGTCTTCCCGGTCCGTGCCTCGATCGGGCCCGACACGACGGCCCGCCAGCTCGTCGCCGCGCTGCAGGACAGCTACAACCGTCTCGTCGACGGCGCTCACCTCGGCCGCGCCGGTATCCAGCAGGCGTCGGGCGGCACCGGCGTCCTCTTCGACACCGCCGTCCTCGCGGACTCGTGCCCGCCGGACGAGGAGGCGCTCGGCCTCGCCGGCACGCCTGTGCGGCTCGCGGCCGTGGCGGAGCGGCACAGCACGCATGATCCGCTCACCGTCCGGGTCGGCGGACCGACGCTCGAACTCACCTACCGTCCGGACCGGATCGCACCGGTCACCGCCGCCGCGCTCGCCGGCCGGCTCGTGCGCGCGCTCGAGGGCATCGTCGCCGACCCGGACCTGCCGGTGGCCGACCTCGATCTGCTGTCCCCTGCCGAACGGCAGCACCTGGTGCGGTACAACGACACCGCCACGGTGCTACCCGAGGGCACCGTGCACGAGATCTTCAGCGCCCACGCCGCCCGTACCCCGGACGCGACCGCCCTGATCTGCCCCGGCCGCCAGCTCACCTATGCCGAACTGGACGCCGCCGCGAACCGCCTCGCGCACCAGCTGATCGATCACGGCCTGGGCCGGGGCACGATCGCCGGCCTCTACCTCGAACGCGGCCCGCAGCTCGTCGTTGCCGCATTGGCGGTGCTCAAGGCCGGCGGCGCCTACCTGCCCCTGGACGTGCGGCAGCCGGACGGACGGGTGGAGTGGATCCTGGCAGACGCCGGCGCGGCGCTCGTCGTGTCCGACCGCCCGGCCGCCGAGCTGCCGTTCACCGCCCAGCTGCCGCTCGTGACCGACCTCGGCGCCGCCGGATACCCGGACACCGCGCCGGATGTCGGCGTCGAGGCCGACGAGCTGATGTACGTGATGTTCACGTCCGGCTCCAGCGGCCTGCCGAAAGGCGTCGCCAACACGCACCGCAACATCACCGAGCTTGTGTTCGACGACTGCTGGCAGAGCGGCCGACACGAGCGGGTACTCGCGTACTCCCCCATGGCGTTCGACGCCTCCACGTACGAGCTGTGGGTGCCGCTGCTGGCCGGCGGCCAGGTCGTGATGCCCGCCCCGGGCAAGGTCGACGTCGCCGAGCTGGCCCGGGTCATCGTGGACCACCAGGTGACCGCCGCCTACTTCACCACCGCCCTCTTCGACGCGATGGCCCACGAGGCGATCGACGGGTTGCGCAACCTCCGGGAGATCTGGACCGGCGGCGACGTGCTCTCGCCGGTCGCCCTGCAGCGGGTTCTCGACGGCTGCCCGGACACGACGGTCATCCACGTCTACGGCCCCACCGAGACCACGGTCTTCTGCAGCTACCAGAAGTTCGGCACCGCCGACCGCACCGTGGGGACGCTGACGCTCGGGGCGCCGATGGCAAACACGGCCATGTACGTGCTCGACGCGGAGCTGCGGCCGACACTGCCCGGCGCTGTCGGTGAGCTGTACGTCGGTGGCACCGGGCTGGCCCGTGGCTACGTCGGCCGCGCCGGGCTCAGTGCGGAGCGGTTCGTCGCCGACCCGCACGGTGCGCCGGGCCAGCGCATGTACCGCACCGGCGACCTGGCGCGCTGGAACCACGAGGGCGCCATCGAGTTCGTCGGCCGCGCCGACCAGCAGGTGAAGCTGCGTGGCCTGCGCATCGAGCTCGGCGAGATCGAGGCGGTACTCGCCAGCCACCCGTCAGTCGGCCAGGCGGCGGTGGTCGTTCACGAGGACCGGCCCGGTGACAAGCGGCTCGTCGCCTACCTGGTGACCACCGGTGAGCCGGGCGGCGTACGCGAGCACGTTGCCGCCGCGCTGCCGGACTACATGGTGCCGTCCGCGTTCGTCACTCTCGATGCGCTGCCGCTCACCCCCAACGGCAAGCTCGACCGGCGGGCGCTCCCGGCGCCCCAGATCGAGGCCGGCGTGGGCGGCCGCGCGCCCCGCACTCCCGCCGAGGAGATCCTGTGCGCGCTCTTCGCCGGCATCCTCGGCGTGGAGCAGGTGAGCATCGACGACAACTTCTTCGACCTCGGCGGCCACTCCCTCCTCGCCACCAGGCTCGCGAGCCGGATCCGGGCCACCCTCCACACCGAACTCGACATCCGCACCGTGTTCGAGGGGCCGACCGTCGCCGCTCTCGCCGAACGTCTCACCGACGGCCTCGCGGTACGGCCGGCCCTGCGACCGCAGCCGTTGCCGGATCGGGTGCCGCTCTCCTTCGCCCAGCAGCGGCTGTGGTTCCTGGCCCAGCTGGAGGGGCCGTCGGCAAGCTACGACATCCCGCTGGCGATCCGGCTCACCGGCGAACTCGACCGCGACGCGCTCCAGGACGCGCTCGCCGACGTCGTCGATCGCCACCACGTCCTACGCACCGTGTACCCGGACGTCGACGGCGAGCCGTACCAGCACGTCCTGGCCACCGCGTCCGCCACGCCGGTCCTGACGCTGGTGGAGACGACCGAGGCCGATCTGGACGCGGCCGTCCGCGCCGCCGCAGACCACCCCTTCGACCTGCGGGTGGACCTCCCGATCCGGGCCTGGCTCTTCACGACCGGCCCGCAGGAGCACCTGTTGCTGGTGCTCCTGCACCACATCGCCAGCGACGGCTGGTCGATGGCGCCGCTGACCCGCGACCTGACCACGGCGTACGTAGCCCGTACCGGTGGACAGCAGCCCGGGTGGACCCCGCTGCGGGTGCAGTACGCGGACTACACCCTCTGGCAGCGCGAACTGCTCGGCGACGAGACCGACCCGGACAGCGTGACGGCACGGCAGGCCGCGTACTGGCACGAGACCCTCGCCGGCCTGCCGGAGGAAGCGGCCCTGCCGGCGGACCGGCCGCGACCGGCCACCGCGTCCCACCGTGGCGCGACCGTCGACCTCCGCTGCGCCGCTCCCCTGCACGCCGCGCTCACCCGGCTCGCACGGAACACCCAGACGACGATGTTCATGGTCGCGCAGGCCGCCGTCGCCGCCGTACTCACCCGGTCCGGCGCGGGCACCGACATCCCGATCGGATCGCCGATCGCCGGGCGTACCGACGAGGCGCTCGATGAGCTGGTCGGCTTCTTCGTCAACACACTGGTCCTGCGCACGGACACGTCCGGCGACCCGACGTTCGCGGAGCTGCTGCGGCGCGTGCGCGAGACCGACCTCTCGGCGTACGCCCACCAGGACGTGCCGTTCGAGCGGCTCGTCGAGATCATGAACCCGGCCCGGTCGGCGTCCCGGCACCCGCTGTTCCAGACGATGCTCACCGTCACGAACGCACCGCCGGCGACGCCGCCGCTCCCCGGCCTCACCACCAGCACGGAGTACACGCCGCTGCGGGTCGCCAAGTTCGACCTCCTGTTCGGCTTCGAAGAGCACCAGGACGCGGACCGGCAGCCCGCCGGGCTCGACATCACGGTGGAGTACTCGGCCGACCTGTTCGACCGGTCCACTGTGGAGTCGATGGCGGCGCGACTGGGTGCGCTGCTGAGGGCCGCGGCGGCGGACCCGGACCAGCGGGTCGGCGACGTGGAGCTGTTGACTCCGGACG
>JAVEDU010000099.1 GCA_030840805.1 Actinomycetota bacterium | reverse complement strand
AGGAGGCGCCCAGCTTGCTCACCGTGCTCGTGGTCGCGGCCGCGGCGTCGACGGCCTGCGCGGCGACCTTCGCGGCCTCGTTGGCGTTGTGCGCGATCTCGGCGATCGACGCACCCATCTCCTCCGACCCCGCCGCGACCGTCTGCACGTTCGCCGAGACCTGCTCGGCGGCGGCGGACACCACGGTCGCCTGCGTGGACGACTCCTCGGCACTGGCCGCGATCTGCTCACTGGTGGCGGCGAGCTGTTCCGACGAGGACGCGAGGGCGTCCGCGTTTCCGGCCATCGTCCCGACGGCCTCGCGGATGCCGGTCGTGGCCCGGCCCAGGGACCGTGCCATGTGACCGAGCTCGTCCCGTGAGTTCACGTCGGCGGTACGGGTGAGGTCACCATCGGCGACCGCGTCGAGCACGGAGGACACCGCGCTCAGCGGGCGGGTGATCTGCCGGGCGATGTACAGGGCGAGGGCCACGGCAGCGAGCAGTCCGAGGAGCATGGCGAGAACCACGGTCAGCCGCGCGGAGGAGTACTCCGCGGCAGCGTCCCTGGCGACCACTTCGGAGTCCGCCTTCTCGTACAGGGCGAGGTCCTCCAGCGCGGCGATGCCCTTGTCTGCCGGCGCCTTGGTGCGGGTGGCCTCGATCCTTTGGAACGCGGCCATGTCCTTCTTCCGGGCCGCCGGGAGGAGCTCGGCGCCGCGGAGCTGCTGGTAGGTCTTCCAGGACTCGGTGAACGTGCGGACGTCGTCCTTCCAACGCTGCTGCGGCATCGCGTCGGCGGTATACGCCGCAAACGCCGCCGTCACGGCGTCGTCGTCGGCTTTCACGGCCGTCTCGTACGCCGCCTGCGTGGCGCCGTCCACTGCGATCAGCACGCCCGCAACGTCCGCATGTGTGCGTTCCGCGGCGGCCCGCACCTCGGCCAAGGCGGCCAGCGAGGCGACGTTGCCGTGGCTGATCGTCTCGACCTTGGTGTTCAGGTCCGACATCCGTACCAGCGCGAGGCCGCCGACCAGCAGGCAGACCGTCGACAACGCGGCGACGACCAGGAGGATCTTGGTGTTGACCCTCCGGTCACCGAGCCACCTGGCCATCGCATTCCGGCGCGGCCCAGGAACGGGCGTGATGGTGCTCATGGAGGCTCCTCAGCGTTCTGCGGTGGGCGAGCCCGTGCGTAGTGAGCCAGCCGCCCCGTACGCCGGGTGGTTCTGATAGACCTGTCAAGGATCGGCCTCTCCGCGCGGATCTTGAGCGGCGGCGACCCAGGGCGAGCTCTGTGGTACGGGCGTATCCCCACTCGTACGACGATGGCTTTGGGGTGGGGGCAGGGTGAGAATCGGCGGTAGCAGGTGTTCGAGCCGCGACCGGAGCGCTCGCCGTCGTCGGGCTTGGCGACGATCGGCCGGCCACTGCCCGACCGACTGCCAGCGTGCTCGCGGCCGCTGCGGCGGCCTGGCGCTCACGCTGGTGGAGCGGTGTTCTTGTCCTCGGCGTGGCCGTCATCGAGGGTCGTTGCCCTCTCCGCGTCACCGGACCGGTTCGGGGGCGAGTACCGGCCGATCGACCGCGACTGATGTACGTGCGGCGGCGGTGGCCCGGCGGGGCCCTCACAGTGACGTCGGCGCGGCCGGTCCCGGGATGGGTCGGTAGCAGTGACCCCGTTCGCGGTGTGGTGGTGTGCCGGGCCGTGCGGGACGCCGACCGACTTCGAGGTGGTGCGCGGCAACCTGGCGTTCGCAGCCGGGGCTGGGAGGTGCAGACGCCTGATGCGGGCTGCCGCCGTAGTACGGCCGGATCATGCTGCCGCCGGCTCCGCCCTGCCCCGGGTGGGTCCAGGGCGAAACCGCACAGACGTTCGCGACCGAAATGGTGGGCGAAGATCCCTCCGGGCAAGCCAGAGGCCCTGTACCGAATCGGTACAGGGCCTCTGAACTGTCTCAACCGTACGTGCGCTCGGCAGGACTCGAACCTGCAACCTCTTGATCCGTAGTCAAGTGCTCTATCCGTTGAGCTACGAGCGCCCATCAACGTGCGAAGCGAGTCTACATGAGCCCGCGTGCCACCTGTCGCCGGGTAGACCCCGGCGCCGTCCCGCACGAATCCACCTTGCCTTGGAGTACCCACTGTCAACGACGCCTGACAGCGGACCCTCGGGCAACGGCCGAAAACGGACCCCTCTGCGGGTGGTCATGTCAGTCCTCGGCGGTGGTGGTGGGGATGCGGCCGAGGTCGCGGTTCTTGAGCCGGTACGAGTCGCCCTCGAGGGCGACGACGTCCGCGACAGACTCGTCGGTCTTGACGTGGAACGCGCAGAGCTTCATCGACACGATGCCGTTCGCGGACCTGCCCACGGAATCGACCCGGAAGTTCCCGGCGTTGTTCTGACCGAGTTCTTCCGGAAGAGGGTCAGGCGCCGGTCACCCCCGTTGAGCTCCTCGAGGGCCTGGAGGCTCGACGTGACGAGCGTGAGCAGCGCCGAGTGCAGGCTGAACCGGTCTCGTGGGACCGTGGCCCGGAGAAACTGAATTCGGGCACGACCCACCCGACGTTCTCCAGGACGCGCGTGTAGTACTTCGTCCCCGCGACGGGCTCAGCCTCACGGTCGTACTTCACCTTGGCGGCGAGTCGCGCGAGCAGGGTGGCATTGAGGACGTCACACAAGTGTCGGCCCTTGAGCCCGTCGACGAACGTCTCGACCAGGCTGGCGTCCACGGCGCCGACCGGAGCGGGAATCGGTTCGTCGATGGGGATCTCGTCCAGTGGGTCGTCATCCCCGGCGGGGCGAGCCCGAACTCCCGGGCGAGTCCGACCGGCACCAGCTTGTCACCGGGGATCCACCTGCGCGGCGCGATGACGCCGCCCCCGATGCCCGGCAGCGAGCGGCCAGGACCGTGGAACGCCAGGTGAGCGACAGGGCGAACGGCACCGACCTCGGTGCGGCCCGTCTCGGGTTGGGCTCCCCGGCCTGGGCAAGCGCACGTGACCCCGGAAAGCACGAAACCCCGGCGCGTGAACACCGGGGTCGTACCGCGGAGGCTCCGGGATTTGAACCCGGGAGGGGGTTGAAGCCCCCAACCGCATTAGCAGTGCGGCGCCATAGACCGGACTAGGCGAAGCCTCCCGGGGGCCTCACCGAGGCCACCGCGAACGAGGGTACAGGCCGCCCCGAGGTGGGGGCAAAGCGGTACCCGCCGACCCGCCTCACTCGCCCCGGTCCGAGCCGGGCAACGCGCCGACCCCGCCCGATGTCTCCGGCGCGGTCGCCCGGGCGACCGACGCCAGCGGCAGCCGCCCCACCAGCCGGCGGAACGGCACCGGCCGACGCCAGAACGCCTCCGCCTCCATCGCCGCGACCGCGATCCGCACCAGCGACCACGCGCCCGGGTAGCAGACGTAGCGGGGCACCCAGGTCGGCTGGAACTTCGCGTTGAACCGGTACAGCGACTCGATCTGCCACCACCGCGACGCGAAGACCAGCAACCGGCTCCACCCGCGGCTGACCGGCCCGGCGCCGAGCCGCTCCCCGCGCTCCAGTGCCGCCCGGAAGATGGCGAAGTTCAGCGACACCCGCTTCACGCCCAGTTCCGGCGCGGTGGCGAGCAGCTCGGTGATCAGGAACTCGTTCAGGCCGTTGTCGGCCCCCCGGTCCCGCCGCATCAGGTCCAGCGACAGGCCTGCGGCGCCCCACGGTACGAAGTTCAGCAGCGCCCGCAGCGTCGCGCCGGTGTGGGCGGTGACCACGACGCAGTCGGGATCCGCCGGGTCGCCGAACCGGCCGAGCGCCATCGAGAAGCCCCGCTCGGTCTCGGCGCCCCGCCAGGCCGCGGCCACCCGGGCGAGCTCGGCCACCTCGTCGGACGACAGGTCCCCGAGCCGCCGAACCTTGGCGGTGTACCCGGCGCGCTGCACCCGGCGTACCGCCTGCCGGACGTTGCGCATGCCCCGCCCCGCCAGCTGGAACTCCGCGACCTCGACCACGGCCTCGTCGCCGATCTCCAGTGCGTTGAGGCCGTGCCGCGTGTACACGGTGCCGGCGCGGTCCGAGCAGCCGAGGACGGCGGGGACCCACGCGTACTCCCGGCACAGCTCCAGGAACGGCACGATGGCGCCCGGCCAGGCCTCCGGGTCGCCGACCGGGTCGCCGCTGGCGAGGGCCACACCGGCGACCACGCGGTACGACACGGCCGCCTTGCCGGACGGCGACCAGATCACGCTCTTGTCGGTACGGAGTGCGAAGTAGCCGAGCGAGTCCAGCTCGCCGTGCCGCCCCAGCAGCTCACGCAACCGCCGCGAGTCCTCCCGGGAGAGCCACGGCAGCGGCTCGACCGGGCGCAGGGCGAGATAGGCGGTGACCAGCACGGCGAGGATGGTGAAGCCGGCGAGCGTCGCGGACACCATCGTCTCGGCGCGCACGGACCGGAACTGGACCGGCCCGGGCAGCCCGATGAACCCGCGGAGGACGGTGAGCGCCTCCTGTCCGACCGTGGGCGCCCCGAGCACCCGCATGCGGTACATCACGATCATGGCCATCCCGGCGACGAACCCACCGACCGCGAGGTACCCGAAGGCCCGCACCGCGAGCCACCGGGTGCTGGGATCGCCCTTCGCGGTGAACTCCCTCCGCGCGTACACCAGCAGCGCCAGCAGGGCCCCCGACAGCAGCGCCTCCTCCACGTCGAGGCCCTTGACGACATGCGTCACGACGAGCACGAGGCAGACCGCGACGGCGACCCGCCACGCCCGGCGCTTCCGGCGGCGCAGGCCGTGCGCGAGGAGGACGAGCAGCAGCCCGGACGCCGCCGTCAAGGCGACCGCGGCGGCGGACGCGGTCTCGGGGATGAACGGCGACAGCTCTTCCAGCCGGATCCGCTCCCCCGGGCTGAGCGCACTCCAGAGGCTGAGCACGCCGTAGACGAGCGACAGCGACGCCAGCAGGGCCGGAACCCGGGGCCGGTGGCGCCACCACTGCTCGGGTCGACTCGGTTGCGCAGATCTCCCGGCGGACACGCTGCCAGTGTGCCCCGTATACGCACGCCTGCGGAAACTGTCGAATTCAAGATCACGGCGGGGCCGCCGATACGCAGAGGATGAGCCCGTTCCGTACCGGCGTGGCGCCGGAGAACGCAGACGCCAGCCGTCCGCGCGGATCCGCCCTGCCCGGTGCGGCGGAGGCCGGTGAGCAGGACCTCGGCCCCTCGGCGCTGGACGTCGCGGCGCGCCTGTACAAGGTCGCCCGCGCCCAGCGGGACATCGCCTGCGCGCCCCCGGAGATCGGTGAGCTCTTCGGCATCGTCACCGAGCGGTACGCGGCCGTGCTCGACGCCGACTACGCGATCCTCTACACGTTCGACGGCGAGCAGCCGGTGCTCGGCGCGACGGCCGGGGACTGCCGCTTCACCTCGGTGGACCTCCGCCCGGGCGCCGGGCTGTCCACGCAGGAGGCGCTCGACACCGGCGAGGTCGTGGTCTGTGCCGTCTTCGACGACACCATGCGCGCCGTACATCCGATGTGGACGGAACTCGGCACGGGCAGCTTCATGACGGTCCCCCTCATGTCGGGAGGCCGGTGCATCGGCCTGCTGCACGTGGGTTCCCGGCGCACGGAGGCCTTCGACGGCCATCACGTCGCCCTCTGCGAGCTGCTCCGTGACGTGACCACCGCGCGGATCGACGACGCCCTCGCGCGCGGACCGCGGAACGTCGCCGCCCGGCAGCTCGCCGAGGCGCAGCGTCTACACGGGACGGTCCTCGAGTCGCTGGCCGAGGGCATCCTCGTGCTGGACACGACCGGCGCCCTCCAGATCTGCAACCGCGCCGCCGAGCGAATCCTCGGCATGTCCGAGCGGAACGCCATCGGCCGCGTGATGAACAGCGCGAACTGGGGAATCGTGCGCCCGGACGGCACACCGCTGCCGACCGAGGACCTGCCGCCGTTCCGAGCGCTGCGCACCGGCCTGCCGCAGAAGAACCGCATCATGGGCGTGCACAACCGCGTCGACGGCGAGCTGCGGTGGATCGCGGCGAGCGCCGTGCCGCTGCTGGAGGACGGGTCCACCGTGCCGACCGGCGTGGTCTGCTCGCTCGCCGACGTCACCGACCAGCTGTCCGCCGACCGTGCGCTGAAGTCCAGCGAGCGGGACCTGCTCGCCGCCCACCGGCTCGCCGGACTGGCGAGCTGGCAGGTCGACCTCGCCACCGGTGAGCTCAGCTCGTCCGAGGAGGCGTACCGCTTCTTCGGCGGCTCGCCCGACGCGGAGACGCTGTCGCTGCAGGGCTTCTTCGAGCTGGTGGATCCGGACGAACGCGCGCACATCCTGTCGATCCACGCGGACCTGATCACCGGCCGCACGCCGGCGCCGGCCAGGTTCGCGTTCCACTTCGTGACCGCGGACGGGGACAAACGCGTCACCCAGAACTGGGTCGACGTCGAACGCGACTCCACCGGCCGCGTCGTCCGGCTGCACGGCACCAGCCAGGACATCACCGAGATCCGCCGGCACGCGGCCGCCCTCGCGGACACCGAGCAGCGGTTCAGCCTGGCGTTCGAGGCCGGCGCGACCGGCGTGGTGATCATCAGCCCGGACGGTGAGCACTCCGATCGCATCGACCGCGCGAACGCGGCGTTCGCCGACATGGTCGCGTGCACCGCGGAGGAGCTGACCGGCCGGTCGCTGGCCGAGTTCACCCACCCGGAGGACCGGGCCAGGGACGCCGCCGTGTACGCGTCGCTGCTCGCGGGCAGCGACGACACCGAGCAGTGGGAGACCCGCCTCGTGGGCCCCGAGGGCCGAGACGTGTGGGCCCTCGTCAGCGCGGCACTGGCCCGGGACACCGAGGGCCGGCCGCGGTACTTCATCACCCAGTTCCTCGACATCACCGCGCGCCGGCAGGCACAGCAGGACCTCGAGGACCTGTCGCTCACCGACAGCCTGACCGGCCTCGCGAACCGTCCGCTCCTCGGTGACCGGGTCCAGCAGGCGCTGGCCCGGATGCGCCGCGAGCCCGGCACGCTGGCCCTGATCCTGCTCGACCTGGACCGCTTCAAGGTGGTCAACGACTCGCTCGGCCACCAGGTCGGCGACGCCCTCCTGATCGCCGTGGCCGAACGCCTCCAGGGAGTGTCCCGCGCGGACACCACGGTGGCCCGGATCGGCGGTGACGAGTTCGTGGTGCTGGTCGAGGACCTGCCCGAGCCCGAGGCCGTCAACGCGGTCGCCGAGCGGATCCTCGACGTGATCCGCGAGCCGTTCCGGCTGGGCGACGCGGCCGAGGAGTTCGTCACCACGGCGAGCGTCGGCATCGCCGTGACCGACGACCCCGAGCGCGACTCCGACGACCTGTTCCGGGAGGCCGATCTCGCGCTGTACCGGGCGAAGGAGGCCGGCCGGGACCGGTTCTCCCTGTACGACGAGGAGCTGAGCAGCCGCGCGGTGGACCGGCTGGACACCGAGCGCCGGCTGCGCTCCGCGATCGCGGAGCGCAACCTGGTCGCGTACTACCAGCCGCTGGTCGACCTCGGCACCGGCCGCATCACCGGCGCCGAGGCGCTGGTGCGCATGCAGGACCCCGAGCTGGGGCTGCTGGGGCCGCCGGCGTTCATCGATGTCGCCGAGGACTCCGGCCTGATCGTGGACGTCGACGGCTGGATGCTCGTCGAGGCGGCGCACACGGCACTGGAGTGGGTCACCGCCAACTCGGGCGTCGAGTCGGTGGCGGTGAACGTGTCGGCGCGGACGCTCGCGCACCGGGACTTCCTGGACGTGCTCCGCAAGGCGACCGGCGATGTGGAGGTGAACGGCAAGCTGCTGCACCTGGAGATCACCGAACGGGTCGTGCTCGGCGGTGAGGAGGCGGCCAGTGGACTGCTGGCCCGGGCTCGCGAGCTGGGCCCGCAGCTCGGCATCGACGACTTCGGCACCGGGTACTCGGCGCTGTCGTACTTGCAGCGGCTGGCCCTGGACTTCGTCAAGATCGACCGCTCCTTCGTGACCCCGCTCGGCGACAATCCGCAGACCGGAGCCATCGTGGGCGCGATCATCGACCTGGCGCACGCGCTGGGGCTCTCCGTCGTCGCCGAGGGCGTGGAGACCGAGGAGCAGCTGCGCATCCTCCGGGAGCTCGGCTGCGACGTCGCGCAGGGCTTCCTCATGGGCAAGCCGATGCCGAAGGACGAGTTCGAGGCGCTGGTCGCCACCGGACAGCGCTGGTAGGGGCTCAGGCGCTGACCAGCCCGCCGGCGGGATCCACCTCGTCGGCGTGGGCGTCGTCGAACCAGAGACCGTCCGGCCCGAGGTAGCGGAACCGGTACGTGCTCCCGGCGACGACGGTCACCGACGTGCTGCGGGTGCCGTTGCTGCGCCGGACGAGCAGGTGGGCACCGGGGCGCCACGAGTTGAAGTCCCCCACGACCGAGACGGGCCCGGGCGGGCTCTCCAGCGGGAGGGTGAAGGTGAGGCGGACACTGCCGGTGCCACGAACAGGGGTGCGACGGAGCACGTTGATCTCCTCGGGTCCCGCTCCGGGGCGAACTGCCCCGGACGGCCGCAGAATGGCGCGGCCCGATCCGAAACTCCAGCGCGGCACGCCGCGTGACACGAGAACGTCACGCGTTCTTCTCCGTCAGTCCCTCGTGAGCATCGCCTCCTCGAGGTCGAGCTCGTTGATCACCCGCCGCAGCACCTCGTCGTCGATGCGGCCCGCGTCCCGCATGTCCACGAAGACCGACCGCTCCGCGTCCAGCATCTCCCGCCGAAGCCGGCGGAACACCTGCGCCGGGGTCTCCTGCGATACGGCGTCGGCCCGGTGCGCGGCCTCGGCGGCCGCCTCGACCCCGGACGCGGACCCGCCCTCGAGCGGATCGGCCCGCACCCGCGGCATGCCGGCCCCGCCGCCACCGAGGCGCTCCCAGGCGCTGTTGGCGCGGTGCTCGGCGTTCGCTCGCAGCCGGTCCTCGACGCCGTCCGGGATCTCGCCCTCCTCGGCGAGGAGCGTGTCCAGCCGGTCGACTGCGGCGCGGGCGGCCGCGTGCTGCACCTGGGCCTCCGCGAGGACGTCGCCGGACTCCTCCCCGGCCCCGACGCCGAGCCGCCGGATCACCCACGGCAGCGTGAACCCGTGGATCACCAGCGTCCCGAGCACCACGCACACCGTCAGGTACAGCACCAGCACGCGGGACTCGGCGGGCAGCGTCTGCGGGATGGCGAGCGCGGCGGCGAGCGAGACCACGCCGCGCATCCCCGACCACCCGAGCACCGCGGGCTCCTGCCACGCGACGGGGTTGTCCTCCCGGAGCCGCCGGGAGATCCACCGCGGGAGGTACGTGGTCGGGTAGATCCACACGTACCGCGCCGCGATGACGACGACGATCACCACCGCGCCGTAGAGCGCCAGCTCCCACGGTCCCCACAGCCGCAGCGCGGACCGCACGATCGGCGGGACCTGCAGGCCGATCAGCAGGAACACCACCGACTCCAGCAGGAAGTCCAGCATCCGCCACACGGCCCGCGCCTGGAGTCGCACCGCGAAGCTGGTCTCCGCCTCGTGGTGGCCGAGGTACAGCCCCAGGACGACGACGGCGAGGACGCCGGAGGAGTTCACCGCCTCCGCGAGGACGTACGCCGCGAACGGCAGCAGCAGCGCGAACGCGTTCTCCAGGATCGGCTCGGTCATCCTGATCCGCAGCTGATGGACGACCGGCGCCAGCACGAGGCCGATCAGCGCACCGCCCAGCGCGGAGAGCAGCGTCGTGCGGATGCCCTCGGCGACGGAGAGACCACCGGCCGCGGCGAGCAGCCCGAGCCGGAACAGCGTGAGTGCGGTGGCGTCGTTCAGCAGGCTCTCGCCGCCGAGGATGGTGAGCACCCGCCGGGGCATGCCGACGGTACGCCCGACCGCGGTCGCCGCCACCGCATCCGGCGGCGCCACCACCGCACCGAGCACGAAGGCCGCGGACCACGGCAGACCGGCCAGGTAGTGCGCCGTACAGGCGACCACCAGCGCCGTGAAGATGACCAGCCCCACCGACAGCTGCAGGATCGGCCGGATGTTGCGGCGGATGTTGACGTACGAGCTCTCCAGCGCGGCGGAGTACAGCAGGGGCGGCAGGAAGACGAGCAGGACCAGGTCCGGGTCGAGTCCGACCTGCGGCTCGGTCGCCCCGGTCAGCACGCCGACCAGCGAGGCGGCCACCCCGGCGAGGACGAGCGCGATCGGCGCGGGGACCCCGGCCCGGCGGGCGACACCGGACACGGTGGCGGCGGCGAGCGCGATCGCCACGGTCTCGACCACCACGTCGTGGACGCCGCTCACCTCGATCGCCTCCCCCTCGGCCGGCACGTGCCCGCCGGTCGATGCTGCCGGACGGGTCTTCCCGAGGCAGGATCTCCGGTGGACGGCGGGAGCACCATTCGGAGTCCCGTCGTGGGACGCAGGGAGCTACCGATGACGACGACGATCTGTACCCACCTCGGTTCGATCACCGCGGTCGAGCCGAGGACACCGGGGGTGTGCGAGGAGTGCGTGACGGAGGGCCGGCGGCAGTGGGTCCACCTGCGGCTGTGCCTGGCCTGTGGCCACGTCGGCTGCTGCGACTCCTCGGTACGCAAGCACGCCAGCAAGCATTTCGAGGCGACCGGCCACCCCGTCATGCAGTCGGCCCAGCCCGGCGAGAACTGGCGCTGGTGTTATGTCGACGAGGTGATCGTCTGACCTATCCGGAGGCCCAGCGGTCGGCGAAGTCGTCGAAGTGGATGCGCTCCGGCTTGACCCCGTCCAGCTCCAGCTGCCGGACGGTCGCCCGGATCATCACCGGTGAGCCGCTGATGTAGACGTCGTGCCGCAGCCACGGCCCACGCCTCGCGATCACCTCGGGGAGCAGCCCCTGGTCGGCCGCGAAGGCGGGATCGTCGGCGACGGCCGGTACGACGGTCAGCCAGCGGTATCCGCGGGCGAGGTCGCGCAGCGCCGCGAGGTCGTACAGGTGGTCGCGGTGCTTGCCGCCGTAGAACACCGTGACGCCGCGGCCGCGGTTCCAGGTGGTCATGTCCTCCAGGAGTGCCTTCACCGGAGACAGCCCGGTGCCGCCCGCGATGAGCAGGACGTCGCGCAGCGAGACGGGGTCGATCTCCAGCGTGCCCATCGGCGGACCGAGCTGGATCTTGTCGCCGACCGCGCCCCGCCACACCAGGGCGCTGGACACCCAGCCGGCGACGACGGCGCGGACGTGGAACTCCAGCGTGCCGTCGGCGCGCGGCGCGTTCGCGATGGAGTACGGCCGCCACAGCCGCGGGCGGTGCGGCGTCGAGAGGCTGGCGTACTGGCCGGCGCGAAAGGGGTACGGCCGCGTCGGCCGCACGGTCAGTACCGCGATGTCGTGGGAACGGCGCTCGAACGCGACCACCTCCGCGTCCCACCACGGCGGGACGTCGGCCGGCACCGCCGAGGCGGCGTTCATCATCCGGCGCGCGACCAGCTCGTAGGTGTCGACCCAGACAGCCTCCACGGCGGGCGACCAGTAGCTGCCGGAGTACTCCCGGAGCGCCGCGACGAGGCAGCGGCCGACCGCGACGTAGTGGTCCGGCCGCACCTCGAACTTGCGGTGGTCCCGGCCGAGCTGGTCGAGGAACCGATCGATCCCGGCGGGACCGGCGTCCTCCAGCCCCTGCAGCACCCGGATGATGGCGGTGATCAGTCGCGAGCGCTGCACGTCCATCTGGAGCGGGAACAGCTCCCGCGTCTCGGGGTACTCCACGAAGAGCTTCGCGTAGAAATAGCCGATCATCTTGTCGGCGCGGTCACCGATTGTGGTCAGCGTTTCACGGAGGACCCCGATGTCCGGTGTGGATCCGACCTCTTTGGACATGTGCGACCTCGCGAGCTCCTTCGGTCCGTCGGACCCTGGTGATCCCCCGGTCCGCCGCCACCCTACGGGACAACATCGTCCAATACCGGGTGGTGTGGCATGCTGTGCCTCCCATGGAACCGACCACATCGGACCACGATGATCGTCCCGGGTCGACGGGGGAGCACACGCTCCAGCGCATCCTGGGTACCGAGGGGCGTGCGGACCGCTTCTACCGCGACCAGGTCCGCGACCGCCTGAACGACCGGATGGTCGATTTCATCGGCCGCCAGGAGATGGTCTTCATCTCCACTGCGGACAGCCGCGGCGAATGCGATGCCAGCTTCCGCGCGGGGCCGCCCGGCTTCGTGGCGGTGATCGACGAGTGCACCGTGGCGTATCCCGAGTACCGCGGCAACGGCGTGATGGCGAGCCTCGGGAACATGGCGGAGAACGCCCACATCGGACTGCTCTTCGTCGACTTCCTCCGTGACGTGATCGGCCTGCACGTCAACGGCACCGCGCGGGTACGCCCGGATGCCGAGATGCGCGGCTCCTGTCCGTGGCTGGAGTACGACGACGTGCCCGGCCGCCGGCCGGAGATGTGGGTGGTCGTCACCGTCGAGGAGGCGTACATCCACTGCTCCAAGCACATCCCCCGGCTCGCGAAGGTGCCGAGGGGCCGCGCCTGGGGCACCGACGACGTCAAGCGCAAGGGCGGCGACTTCTTCGGTACGGCGAGTGAGTCCGGGCTGCTGCGGCGCTGGCGCCGCGCCCGCGCGTAGCACCTCCGGACCGCGTAGCACCCCCGGACACAGCGCGCCCGAATCGCACGACGGCCCCCGGACAGCGCCGTGGCGGCGCCGGCCGGGGGCCGTCGTGCGGGTAGGTCAGTCCAGCACGGTGACCGGGGTACCGGGCTCCAGCTCACGCAGCAGAAGCTGCTGACCGGACTTGGTGAGCCGGATACAGCCGTCGGACGTGTTCTTGCCGAGGTTCGCGTCGGTGTGCCAGGTGTGGATGCCGGTGTGCGCGCCGCGCAGCGCGGTCGGCACCGAGTTGGGATCGTCCGGGATGCTGGAGAGCGCGAGGATGCGCACGCCGGCGTACACGGAGTCCTTCAGCTCCGACTGCCCGAGGACGTAGGAACGACCGAGCGGCGTGGGCGACTGCGACATCCCGAGGGTGACCTCCCACTCGCGCTGCGGCTTGTCGTTCTTCAGCCACACCAGCTTGTGCTGCTTGCGGTACACCACGATGTGGTCGTTCAGCGGGCGCTTCTCCAGGTTCTTGTCGGGGAGCCACGCGATCGACCGGTTCGCCGACGGCACCAGCACGCCGAACCAGCCCGGCTTCTCCTCGACCACCGGCATCACGAGGTCCACATTGGTCGCGATGGTGGGCGCGGCCATCTGGCGGGCCTTGCCGCCGACCTTGTCGTACATCGCGACAGGCGTGAGGGGGTGGACACCGAACGTGATCCCGGTCGTCTTCGCCGGCTCCGGATCGGCGGACCAGCCGGTCTGGAACTTGTCGTAGACCACGGTCTGCAGGCCCGGCGGCACCGGCCCGGCCGGGACGACGGCCTCGACGGACGGTCCGGATGCCGCCGACGGCTGCTTTGCTTCGTCACCTCCCCCGCGCAGCGCGATCGTCGCCAGCACGGCGACGAGAACGATGGCGGCAGCGACCGCGATGAGCAGCTTCCGCTTCTGGACAATCTGGGTCTTCAGGTCATCAGCCTCGGGCACGCGGCCCAGGGTAGCGGCTGGTCTCCGCCCCTTCAGCCCCGGCGCGGGGAACCGCCGCCCAGGAGGATGCGTACCTCGGTGTCCGACACCTGCGCAAAGTCGCGGTAGTACCGGCCGACCGCGCCGAACCGTTCCACCACCGTCGGGCACACCACCGCGTCGCATTCGGGTACGAGTCGCCGCAACCCCTCCCCCGACGCCACCGGCACCGCGAGCACGACGACCGCCGCACCCCGGGCCCGGACCGCCCGGACCGCCGCCACCGCGGTGACGCCCCGGGCGAGGCCGTCGTCCACCACCACCGCGGTACGACCGGCGAGGGGCACCGGGGCACCGCCGCGCCGGTAGCTCCGCACCCGGCGGGCGAGCTCGGCCCGTTCGGCCGCGACGACGGGCTCCAGCTCGCCCGCGGTCAGCCGCACCCGGCCGAGCAGCGGCTCGTCCAGGAACACGACACCGTCCTCGGTCACCGCGCCCGCCCCGACCTCGGGCTGGCCGGGCAGGCCGAGCTTGCGGACGACGACCACGTCCAGCGGTGCCCCGAGGGCTCCGGCGACCTCGACCGCGACGGGTACACCGCCCCGGGGCAGCGCCAGCACCACCATGTCGGGCGCAGGGGTGGGGAACTCGGCGGCGAGCAACCGGCCGAGCTCGCGTCCGGCCTCCCGCCGGTCGGTGTACCTCACGGCCTGCCCAGCGTCCCGCACCGATCCGGCCCCGGCATCAGGGCACCGCGGAGGCCCCGCCCCCTTCCCGTGATCACCACCGGCTTTTCGCGCTCCGGCAACGAAAACCCGGTGGTGATCACCAGGACAAGGGGTGGGGTCAGGCGGGGAGCTCGCCCAGGCCCGGCATCGGGAACCCGGCCAGCAGGCTCCGCACCTCGCCGGCGATCCCGTCGAGCGCCGCCTCGTCGTCCTTGCGGGCCGCCGACAGCGCGTCGTCGATCCAGCCGGCGAGCCCCTCCATGTGCTGGGTGCCGAGACCGCGGGTGGTGATCGCCGCGGTGCCGATCCGGAGGCCGGACGGGTCGAACGGCTTGCGGGTGTCGTAGGGCACCGTGTTGAAGTTCAGCTCGATGCCGGCCCGGTCCAGCGCCTTCGCCGCGGGCTTGCCGGCGATGTCCTTGCTGGTGAGGTCGACCAGCAGCAGGTGGTTGTCGGTGCCACCGGAGACGAGGTCGAAGCCGCGGGACGCGAGGGCCGCGCCGAGCGCCTGGGCGTTGGCGACGACGCCCTGGGCGTACGTCCGGAACTCCGGCGTCGACGCCTCGCGCAGCGCCACCGCGATGCCCGCGGTGGTCGAGTTGTGCGGGCCACCCTGCAGGCCCGGGAAGACGGCCTTGTCGACCGCCTTCGCGTGCTCGGCGCTCGTGAGGATCATCGCGCCGCGCGGACCGCGGAGGGTCTTGTGTGTGGTGGTCGTGATGACGTCGGCGTGGCCGACCGGCGACGGGTGCGCGCCACCGGCGATCAGCCCGGCGATGTGCGCGACGTCGGCGACCAGCACGGCCCCGACCTCCCGCGCGATCTCGGCGAACGCCGGGAAGTCGACGGTGCGCGGCACCGCGGTACCCCCGCAGAAGATCAGCTTCGGCCGGTGCCGGCGCGCCAGGTCACGGACCTCGTCCAGGTCCACGCGCCCGGTCTCGCGGCCCACGCCGTAGTGGACGGCGTTGAACCACGCGCCGGTCGCGGACACCGGCCAGCCGTGGGTGAGGTGCCCGCCCATCGGCAGCCCCAGGCCGAGCACGGTGTCCCCGGGCTTGGCGAACGCGAGGTACACCGCGAGGTTGGCGGGCGACCCGGAGTACGGCTGGACGTTGGCGTGCTCGACGCCGAACACGGACTTCGCGCGCTCGATCGCGAGGGTCTCGACCTGGTCGATGACCTGCTGGCCCTCGTAGTAGCGCTTGCCGGGGTAACCCTCGGAGTACTTGTTGGTGAGCACCGTGCCGGCGGCCTCGAGTACGGCCGCGGAGACGTAGTTCTCGGACGCGATGAGCTTCATCGTGTCGAACTGGCGGCGCTCCTCGGCACCGACCAGCGCGGCGAGCTCGGGGTCGGCGCCGGTCAGGGCGGGGTGCGGGATCACAGGTCCTCCTCGGGGCGGGACGTGACGACGCGAGGACACCCAGGCGCACGGTGCCGGCTCGTTTTCGCTCCCCGGTGGTCTGTTCCACCTGTCAGCGCCAGTCGCGAGCCCCCATCGTATCCGGCCCCTCCGGCGGCCGGCGCAGCCGCTGCTCCGCTCCCGTGACGTGGACGGTCGACCAGGCGCGGGCCACCTCCGGCCGGTGGGCCGCGAGCGCGTCCACGATGCCCCGGTGCTCGACCAGCGCCTGGCGCGGTACGCCCGCACCGTGCACGGACCGGGCCCGGACCGCCGAGCCGGACAGGATGTCGAGCAGCTGCGCGAGATAGCTGTTGCCGGACGCCTCCGCGACCAGCCGGTGGAACTCGGCGTCGAGGCGGCCGAGGTCCACCGGGTCGGCGGCGTCGGACCGGTCGCACAGCTCGTACAGCCGCGCCAGGGTGGCCTCGTCGGCGTGCTGCGCCGCCATCGCCGTGGCGGCGGGCTCCAGGATCCGGCGCACCTCCAGCACCTCCAGCACGGTGCCGTCCTGGTGGAAGTCGACGACGAAGGAGAGGGCGGCGAGGAGCTGGTTCGGTTCGAGCCGGGTCACGTACGTGCCGTCGCCCTGCCGCACGTCGAGGATCCGGATGACGGAGAGGGCCTTCACCGCCTCGCGGAGCGAGCTGCGGGACAGCCCCAGTCGCTCGGCCAGGTCGGCCTCCCGGGGGAGCCGCTGGCCGGCCCGGAGCTCGCCGGAGACGATCATTTCCTTGATCCGGAGGATCGCCTCGTCGGTGACCGCCACACTGCCTCCAGAGCGTCACGGCGCGTGTCGGCCAGTATGGCCCGCTCGGCGGCGTTCGCGGAGGTCCGTCAGGCCGGGTCCGGGTGCAGCGCCAGGGCGACCAGGGCCCGGAGGACCGCGGCGAGCGCGGCCTCGTCGGCGCCCGCCGGGAGCACGCTCGCCGCGTCCGTGTAGAGCTCGACGAACCACCCCGTGCCGCCGAGGTCCGGCGCGCCGGCGCCGATCATCCCGGCGTACCCGGCCGAGGCGAGGACGGCGAGCACGGCCGGGGGCGCGGCCGAGTCGGCGAGTTCCACGTGGAAGCACCCGCCGTGCACCGCCGCCGCGGTCAGGGAGCACTGGTTGACCGGGAAGTGGAAGCCGACCTCGGAGAGCTTCGCCGCCACCACACTGTCCGGGCCGCCCCGGGACATCGTGGTCGCGCGGGTCACCATCACGTCCGCACCAGGATCCAATGTGGACACTGCCCAGCCGGCGGCCTGCCACCACGAGGCGGCGGTCTCGGCGATGACCACGAAGCGGGCCAGCGGCGCGCGCTGCCCCGACTCGCGCAGGGCGGCGACCGCCGCGGCCACCCAGTCCCCCAGCGCGCTGCGCACCGGTCCGGGCTCGCGTCCGCAGCCGGTGTCCGCCGGCAGGTCCGCGGGGTCGGTGAGGATCTCCGGCACGTCGTCGGGGCCGATCACCCCGACGCGCACGCCGCCGGTGCGTTTCGCGCGGTACTGGGCGGCGTCGGCGAGCCGGAACAGCTGCTTCGCCGTCACCTCCTCGCCGATCGCCGCGCAGGCCTCGGCCGACGCGACCCCGCACGAGACCCCCGCGCCGAACGGCAGCAGCCGGGCCGCCTCCGACAGCGCCTGCACGGTGTCGATCACCCGGCTCAGCGGCACGCCCGCCACCACCAGGCAGAACTCGTCGCCGCCGACCCGCGCGGCCATCCCGCGCAACTCCGCGCTCGCGACGCTCAGCAGTGCCGAGACGCGCGTGAGGACGAGGTCCCCCGCGGGATGCCCGAACGTGTCGTTGACCCGCTTGAGGCCGTTGACGTCGCACAGCACGACCATCACGGAGGTACCGGCCTCCCGATGGTCGGCGAGCGCGGTCTCCAGCGCCTCGTCGGCGCCGCGCCGGTTCGCGAGGCCGGTCATCGGGTCGGTACGGGCCAGCAGGGCCAGCGTCTCGACGCGCTCCACCTGGGCGAGGCCGGCGCCGATCACCGCGGTGAGCACGGTGCCCAGCTCCACGTCCACGTCGTCGAACGGCAGCTGGCTCCGGTGCCGCCGCAGGTAGAGGCCGCCCCAGATCCGGCCACCGACGACGATCGGCACCGCCAGCACCGAGCCCGCACCGAGCACCGCGAGCGTGCACTCCTGGACGCTGTCGCGGTCCGGCTGCCCGACGACATACCGCCAGGTGCCGCCGCGTTCCACGAGCCCACGGAGGAAGCCGCAGTCGCTGAGCCGGTACGACTCGGCGGCCGGCACCCGCTCCTGTCCCGGGTTCAGGTCACCGATGTTGCGGAGCACGGTCACCGTGCCGCGCCCGGCGTCGAGGCGCCCCACCGAGACGAGGCTCGCGTGCAGGGCCTCCCACGCGGCGACCGCGCCCGCCTCGACGACATCGGCGACGCACTGCGCCGCGGCCAGGGAACGCGCCAGGTGGGCCACCTGGCCGAACTGGCGGAGCCCCGAGCCCATGGAGGTCTCGACGGCCGTCACGACCACGTCGTCCATCCGTCGCTCCCGGGGAAGTGGGGAAATCGCCGGTCTCCTGCCTTCGTCGTACGACAGGTGAAACACCATAGGGCGTCCGGCCGTCGTAGGTGGGGTTTCGGGACATATCGGGTTGTGACGACGGCGGGACCGTCGGTGTCCGGAGCCGGACCGCTAGCCTCGGCACGTGCTCCCGACCGTCACCGCCCAGCGCTATGTCACGCCGCTTCGCGAGGGTGGTTCACTGCCCGGGATCGTCGAGGCCGACGACCTCGGCACGTATGTCGTGAAGTTCCGCGGCGCCGGACAGGGGCGCAAGACCCTCGTCGCGGAGATCATCGCCGGCGAGCTGGGGCGGCGGCTCGGCCTGCCCGTACCCGACCTCGCGCTCGTCGAGCTGGACCCCTCGATCGCCCGGTGCGAACCCGACGAGGAGATCCAGGACCTCCTCGCCGCGAGTGCGGGGCTCAACCTCGGCATGGACTTCCTGCCCGGGTCGCTCGGCGTCGATCCCGGGGCGACGGTCGTGGAGCCCGGTCCGGCCAGCCGGATCCTGTGGTTCGACGCGCTGATCGGGAACGTCGACCGGAGCTGGCGGAACCCGAACCTGCTGGTCTGGCACGGCGGCATCTGGCTCATCGACCACGGCGCGAGCCTGATCTTCCACCACTCCTGGGGCCGGACCCCGGAGGCCCGCGTGACGTCGGCCGGCCGGCCCTACGACGCGGCCGACCACGTCCTGGCGGCACAGGCCACGCAGCTCGACGCCGCCGACCGCGAGCTCGCGCCCCGGGTGGACGAGGTGATGCTGCGGGAGGTGACCGGGCTCGTGCCGGACGAGTGGCTCGCGGACGAGCCCGGGTTCAACGGCCCCGACGAGGTACGGGACGCGTACGTCGCCCACCTGCTCGCACGGCTCGACGCCCCGCGGGCGTGGCTGCCGGGGCGTGCGGCATGACCGCGGCGACGTACGAGTACGCGCTGCTGCGGGTGATCCCCCGGGTCGACCGCGGCGAGTCGATCAACGCGGGCGTGGTGCTGTACTGCCAGGGCCTGGACTTCCTCGGGGCCCGCACCGCCCTCGACGCCGGCCGGCTCCGGGCGCTCGACGCCGGGGTGGACCCCGACGCGGTACGGGCCGCGCTCGCCGCTGTGGTGGCGGTCTGCGACGGGGACCCGGCGGTGGGACCGGCGGGCACCGGAGCCCTGGGGACGCGGTTCCGATGGCTCACCGCGCCGAAGTCGACGATCGTCCAACCCGGGCCGGTGCACGGTGGCCTCACCACCGATCCGGCCGCACAGCTGGAGCATCTGGTCGACGCGCTCGTCCGATAGCGCTTTCCCCGTTGGGGATCTGTCGGTGGGCAGCGATACCGTCGTGAACACAAACCCGTGAAAACCGAGGAGTCCCACCGTGCCGCCGACGCTCACCACCGAGCAGATCGACGACCTCCGCCGCGATGTCGACGCGGGTAAGCGCCGCAAGGTCTTCCTGCTGACCGACTCCGCCGGCCTCCCGGCGGGCGGGACCGGCGATGTCACCCGGGTCGGACAGCCGGAGGTGGACGGCAGCGACTTCATCGGCGTCCGGATCGGCGGCGACGACCTGTTCTTCTCCCCCGGGGAGCTGGGCCTCGGCGCCGGGCGGGGCAAGGCGAAGGCGGCCGCGAAGGCCCCCGCAACGGCACCGGTGGGCCCCACCGTGAGCGACGCCGCCGCCGCGACCGCCTACGCGAAGGCGACGGCGGAACGGGCCGCGAAGGCCGCCCCGTCGAAGACCACCCCGGCGAAGACCGCGGCAAAGGCCCCGGCGAAGGCAGCGAGGGACGCGGCGAGCGCCCCGGCAGGGACCGCGAAGGCACCGGCCGGGACCACCGCCGCGGCGAGCCCTCCCGCCGCGAAGAAGACGGCCCCCGCAAAGGCGGCCCGCGGGCGTAAGTCCCCGCGCCTCCCGGCGATCGCCCTCACGATCCGCTCCACGGACGCGGGCTGGACCGTCGAGGCGCAGCGCGGCGGCAAGGCCGCCCTCAAGGCGACGCCGGTCCGGGCCGGCACCGTGCAGGAGATCGTGGACGCGTTGGACGAGACCGTCGTGACGACGATGGTGCGCGAGGTCCTCGACGCCCGGCGGGCCGTGGCGGAGTCCGAGGCGGTGGAGCTTCGGGAGGCCCTCGCCCGGGCCGAGGCGGTGCTCGCGGAGTACGACGCGGGGGCCTGACCCGCGGACACCACACGACGAATGCCGGGCCCCGTGTTCGGGACCCGGCATTCGGGTCGGTGGCAACCGAGGGAGTCGAACCCTGCGCGGCTTGTGAAGGCGGCGCCCATAACCGGCCTCGGCGGGCAACGGCTGCCATGAGATGTAACCACAGCGACACGCGGGGTGTTCCCGCAACGCAACTGTCGTGTACCCGACAAACAGGGCGGGCGCCCGGTGTCCCGGACGCCCGCCCCACTCCACGACGTGTCAGCGAACGTTGGCGATCGCGTCGACGTCCAGCGAGCCGTGGTCGATGCCCAGGCCGTCGGCGAGGCGCTTCCCGAAGGACGCCTCCGCCTTGGTGAAGTGGGCGATCATCCGCTCCTGGATGTGCTTGTCACAGTCCCCGAGCAGCGTGACCAGGTTCAGCGCCAGGTCGTCGCGCTCCCAGTCCGGCATGGTGCGGATCCGGTCACCGGCCTGGCCGTAGTTGTTCGTCCGCTCGATCTCGGCCTTGAGGACCTGCGCCGAGGCCGCGGTCGGGCGGTACTCGGTGTAGTCCCCGGCCGCTTCGACGAGACCCGCCCGCGAGGACGGCTCGTAGTTGATGTCCAGGTCGGCCCCGACGTCGTCGCGGCCGAGCGACATCTGGCCACCGGTCTGGTTGGTGGCGACGACGACGCCCTCGGCGGGCCGGTTGATCGGCAGCTGGAGGTAGTTCGCGCCGATGCGGTACCGCTGCGTGTCGGAGTACGAGAACGTCCGGCCGATCAGCATCTTGTCGTCGGAGAAGTCGATCCCGTCGACCAGGACACCGGTGCCGAACGCGGCGAGCTCGTTCTCCTCGTGGTGGCTCTGGATGTTGCGGTTGAGCGTCATCATCCCGACGGGGAGGTACGGGAACTGCTCGACCGGCCAGATCTTGGTGTCGTCCAGCGGGTCGAAGTCGAGCTCGGGGTGCTCGTCGTCGCTCATGATCTGGACGTTCAGCTCCCACTCGGGGAAGTCGCCCGCCTCGATGGCGTCCGTCAGGTCCTTGGTGTGCGCACCCAGGGTCTGCGCCTGGACCGCGGCGGCGTCCGCGGCGGTCCACGACTTCACGCCCTGCTTCGGCAGCCAGTGGTACTTCACCAGGACCGTCCCGCCGTCCGCGTTGACCCACT
>JAVEDU010000059.1 GCA_030840805.1 Actinomycetota bacterium | reverse complement strand
GGAGGCGATCGCGGAGATCAGCGCGATCATCGGGCGGATCAACGACTTCCAGCTCACCATCGCCTCCGCGGTGGAGGAGCAGTCCGCGACGACGAACGAGATGAACCGCAACGTCGCCGAGGCCGCCACCGGCGCCGGGGAGATCGCCCAGAACATCACCGGGGTGGCCACCGCCGCCGAGGTGACGACCGAGGGTGTGGCCCAGTCCCAGCAGGCCGTGGCCGAGCTGGCCCGGATGTCGGCCGACCTGCAGACCGCGGTGTCCCGCTTCCGGTACTGACGAGCGGAGTCGCATCCGGCGCAGGTACCGCCGCACCGCACGCGCCTTTCGCGCGTGCGGTGCGGCGGCGCCGACCGAGGTCAGGGCGTTTCCGCTTCCGAGGCGCAGGAGGCGTACCGAGCGCGTCGCCGGAGGCCTCGCACCGTGTCTCGACCGGTGCGGGGCCTTGTCCGGTTGGTGCCTCCGCAAGATCCGAACGCTTCCCTCTACCGCGAGAAGTTCGGTGTCCGCCCCTCCGAGACGCTGCGCCGGGCCGGGCCGGCGGCCTGACGGCCGACCCGCGGCGACCGACCGAACTGCCGCGGCACCGGACCTCTGTGGACATCCGGCCGGCGGCGCACCGCGGCCGTCGCGGAGATCGTGACCCGACGCGTTGATCGGACAGTACCGGCGCGCGAGGTGGATCGACGCGGTCAGATCCGGCGCGGATCGTAGACACCGCACGGGAAAGGCCCGGAACTCCTCGGGGTCGGTCGCCGGCCGGTGCGCGAGGTGGGTATGGCCACGCCGACCGGGGCCGGAGCGGAAAAGCTCGGGGCACCGTACCTGCCTCGACGCGGGCCGCCTGCAAACCGGGGGAGCCGCGAGAGCGGGCCCCCCGGGCCGCCCTCGGGTTGAGCAACCAGCCCGGGGGCGGTTCCAGCCCGCTGTCGAGACATAGAAGGGGCGCCGGTGAGCCGGATCGCGACCGTCGCCGACGGTGCGACGCCGGCCCGCACCGACCGGAGGACCGCCGGACGCACCTGCGCGGACTGCGATCTCCCTGTCCGGGCGGCAACCCACGGCTCCGCGCCGGGGTCCGGCGGGAGACCCCCGTGCGTGGAGTTCCCGCCGAGGTCGGTGAGCGCAAGGTGAAAGGCGCCGAGGGCTCCTCGCGCGCGCCGCTCAAGGCGCTGCCGTTCCCGGTTTCCTGCCGACGCGGAGTGGCCGCCGCCGTCACCGTGGCCCTCCCGGAACGAGCCATGGAGCCATGGACACCACCTTCGCGGGTCTGCCCCCGCCGGCCCTTGTTGAAGCCCTTGCCGAGCTGACCAACCTGATGCTGGCCACCCCCAATGTGGAAGCTCTGCTCGATGGACTGGCGCGGTGTGCCGTCCGGGTGATCACCCCGCCCGCCCACTGCGGCGTCACTCTGCAGCGCCACGACCCGCTCACCGTCGCCAGCAGCGATGCCCTCGCGGCCCATGTGGACGAGGTGCAGTACGCCGAGGGCGACGGGCCATGCCTGCAGAGCATGCGCACCGGACTGGCCGTCACGGTCGACGACCTCGCCCCCGAGCAGCGCTGGGCTCCCTATCCGGGGCATGCTCTGGGCTACGGCGTGCGCAGCTCGCTGTCGCTGCCGCTGTCCGCCGATGGTGACGTGCTGGGCGCGCTCAACCTCTACGCCACCGTGCCGAGCGCGTTCGGCGACGAGGAGCACCGGGCCGCCGCGCTGTTCGCCGCTCAGGCCTCCGCCGCGCTGACGATCGTGACCCGCATGGCCCGGCACGTCGCCCTCACCGACCAGCTCCGCGACGTGCTGGCCGGCCGCAGCGTCATCGACCAGACTCTCGGCATCCTCATGGACCAGCAGCGCTGGGATGCCGACCAGGCCTTCGAGCTCCTGCGCAGCGCGTCCCAGCACCGGAACCGCAAACTCTGCGACGTCGCCGCGGACATCGTCCGCGCCGTGAGCGGCCGGGAACCCCACCCCGGACCGTTCCGCGAACCCCGCTGACCCGCGTCCGCTGGGCACGACGACGGAAGGTCCCACGGCCGGTGCCCGTGCGATCCCCGGTACCGCCGCCGAAAGCCTCACGGGCGGCGGGCGGTACCCAGGATGTGAGCGACCGGCGGCGCCAGTGCAGCGGCTCTGAAGCCGAAGCGTTCGACGTGCTCGAGGGTGAATCCGGCCGCGGCGACCGCCGCGGCGGTGTCACGGTTGGGATGGCAGCCCCCCGCCGCGCGGCTCCATACCGGCACGACGGCGTCCTGGAGCGCGGCCAGGAGGCGGTGACCGGAGCGGACGTGTTCGTAGAACCGCAGCCGGCCGCCCGGGGCGAGGACGCGGTGGATCTCGGCGAGCGCGGAGGCCGGGTTCGGCACGGTGCACAGCACCAGGCTGGTGACGGCGGCGTCGAGGCTGCCGTCGGCGGCCGGGAGGGCGTCGGCGTGCCCGGCCACGACCCGCACGGGCACCGCCGCGGACGCGGCCGCGACGGTGGCGAGGCCGCGCAGGTGGTCGTCGGGTTCGACGGCGAGGACCTCCGTCACCGCAGGCGGGTAGTACGCGAAGTTGCCGCCATGGCCGGCGCCGATCTCGATCACGCGGCCGGACAGGCCCGCGACGAGCTGCGCGCGATGTGCCGCGGCGCCGCGACGGTCCATGACGGCGGCCAGGCGCACGTAGTACCGCGCGAAACGCGGATGCTGCAGCTCTTCGAGGGTCATTGCCAGATCCAACACCCTCGGTACTCCTGCCGACAGCCGCCCGAAGATCCCTGCCCAGCCGCCGGTTCTCCCACCGAGGACGACCCGTCGTCGAGGGCGCGGCGGAGCCGCCGGCAACGGCAGCGGATGGACATCGGCGAGGCCGACGCGCGGTCGTGAGCCGGCCCGGACGCGGCGGGACCAGGAGGACAAGCAGCCCGTCCGCTGTCACGTCTGCCTGCCAGTATCGATCCCATGAGTGACACGCTGAAGGGGAAGATCGCACTCGTCGCGGGGGCGACGCGGGGTGCGGGCCGCGGGATCGCCGCGGCGCTGGGTGCGGCCGGGGCCACGGTCTACGTGACGGGGCGCAGCACGCGGCAGCAACGCTCGGAGCTGGACCGGCCGGAGACGATCGAGGAGACCGCCGAGCTGGTGACCGCCGCCGGCGGTCAGGGGATCGCGGCGGTGGTGGACCACCTGGAGCCCGAGCAGGTCCGTGCGCTGGTGCAGCGCATCGACCGGGAGCAGGGCCGCCTCGACGTCCTGGTCAACGACATCTGGGGCGGCGAGCGGATGTTCAGCTGGGACCAGAAGCTGTGGGAGCACTCCCTGGACAAGGGCCTGCGGATCCTGCGCCTGGCGATCGACACCCACATCGTCACCAGCCACTACGCCCTCCCGCTGATGATCCGCGAGCCGGGTGGCCTGGTCGTCGAGATGACCGACGGCACGGCCGACTACAACGCGGCCCACTACCGCATCTCCTTCTTCTACGACCTGGCCAAGACGTCGGTGAACCGGATGGCGTTCGCCCAAGCCCAGGAACTCGCCTCACACGGCATGACGGCCGTGTCGCTGACGCCGGGCTGGTTGCGTTCGGAGATGATGTTGGACGCGTTCGGCGTCACCGAGGCGAACTGGCGCGACGCGCTGGACAGGCAACCGCACTTCGCCATCTCCGAGTCCCCCACCTATGTGGGGCGGGCGGTCGTGGCGCTCGCTGCCGACCCCGAGGCGGGACGGTGGAACGGACGGTCGTTGTCCAGCGGGCAGCTCGCTCAGATCTACGGGTTCACCGACGTCGACGGCAGCCGTCCCGACGCGTGGCGGTACATGGTGGAGGTTCAGGACGCCGGCAAGCCCGCCGACGCGACGGGTTATCGCTGACGGCGGGAGCACGCCAGGTCGGCGGCGTCCGCCTGCGGGCATCCCGACGGGGCCGGACCGGCCGGTGGCCCGCCGGTCCGCGGCCTCCCCGTCGTCGAGGTCAGGCCCGCCGATCCTCGCCGCCTGCGGCCGGTGCGGTCGGACGCGGCGAGCGGGGCGCGAAGGTGGGGTCGTCGGGGAAGAACCGGCGGCCCGCCCACAGCGCCACGTAGACGAGGGCGACGAGGACGGGCACCTCGACGAGCGGTCCGACGACCCCGGCGAGGGCCTGGCCGCTGGTGACGCCGAAGACGCCGATCGCGACGGCGATGGCGAGTTCGAAGTTGTTGCCGGCGGCGGTGAACGCCAGCGTCGCGGTCCTCGGGTAGCCCAGGTGCAGGCGGTGGCCCAGGAGGAACCCGCCGCCGAACATGAGGGCGAAGTAGGCCAGCAGCGGCAGCGCGATCCGGGCGACGTCGACGGGCCGGCTGGTGATCGTGTGCCCCTGCAGGGCGAACAGCACCACGATGGTGAACAGCAGCCCGTAGAGCGCGACGGGCCCGATCCTGGGCAGGAACCGGGTCTCGTACCAGTCGCGGCCCCTGGTCTTCTCCCCGGCGGTACGGGTCAGGTAGCCGGCGAGCAGGGGGATGCCGAGGAACACCAGCACCGACACCGCGATGGTGCCGATCGACACGTCCAGGCCGGTGGTTGACAGGCCCAGCCACCCGGGCAGCAGCTCGAGGTAGAACCAGCCGAGGCCGGCGAAGGCGATGATCTGGAACACCGAGTTGAGCGCGACCAGCACGGCGGCGGCCTCCCGGTCGCCGCAGGACAGGTCGTTCCAGATCAGGACCATCGCGATGCAGCGGGCCAGCCCGACGATGATCAGCCCGGTCCGGTAGGTCGGCAGGTCGGGTAGGAAGATCCAGGCGAGGGCGAACATCAGGGCCGGGCCGACGATCCAGTTCAGCAGCAGTGACGCGGCGAGCAGCCTACGGTCGGCGGTGACCCGGCCGGTGTCGCTGTAGCGCACCTTCGCCAGCACCGGGTACATCATCAGCAGCAGCCCGACCGCGATCGGCAGGCTGACCGAACCGATCTTCACCGTGTCGAGGGCCTCGGCCAGCCCCGGGACGGCCCGGCCGAGACCGATCCCGGCGGCCATCGCGACGGTGATCCACACCGGCAGGAACCGGTCGAGGGTCGACAGGCGCGCGAGGACGGGGGCCGAGGCGGGGCCGTCGGCGAGGTCGGTGACGGTGTCGCTCAAGGGAGGTGTCCTTCGGGGTCCGGGGTCGGGGTCGGGTGCGTCAGAGGTGGGCGGGCAGCAGCTCGGCGAGCAGTGCCTCGACGCGGGTCCGGATCTCGTCGCGGATCGGGCGGACCGCCTCGACGCCCTGGCCGGCGGGGTCGTCGAGCTGCCAGTCGAGGTAGCGCTTGCCGGGGAACACCGGGCAGGTGTCGCCGCAGCCCATGGTGATCACCACGTCGCTGGCCCGGACCGCGTCGACGGTGAGGATCTTCGGCCTCTGGCCGACGAGGTCGATGCCGACCTCCCGCATCGCCTCGACGGCGGCGGGGTTGACCCCGTCGGCCGGGGCGCTACCGGCGGAACGGACCTCGACCCGGTCCTCGGACAGCGCGATGAGGAAGCCGGCGGCCATCTGGGACCGACCGGCGTTGTGCACGCAGACGAACAGGACACTGGGCTTGTCGGACACGGGGACCTCTCGGGTGGTCGGTGGGCGAGATGGCTCAGGCCGGCGAGAGAGACCCGGCAGGCGTTGCCGCGGCCAGCGTCACCACCAGGGCGGGCGGACGAGGACCGGGTCGCGTGGCGCACGGACGGCACCTCGGGGAACGGCTCCTCGTCACGGTGCTCAGCAGGGCCGCTTGGGCGGGGCGGTGCGGCCGGCGGACGCGAGGGCGTCGAGCGCCTCCCGGGCGGTGTCGAAGGCGCCCGGACGCAGCCGGTAGTAGACGAACCGGCCGCACGGTTCGGCCTCGACCAGACCCGCGTCGCGCAGTACCCGCAGGTGATGGGACACCAGGGTCTGCCGCGCGTGGAGGGCGTCCTGAAGGTGGCACACGCACAGCTGCTCGGCGGCGAGCAGGGTGAGGATGCGCAGCCGCATCGGGTCCGCCGCGACCTTCAGGACCTCCACGGGTCCCCGTACTACATCGACGTCCATAGATACCAGCACTCGTTCATATCAGCCGATGCAGGTGGGTGATGTCAAGCCGCCGGGTGAACCCGGCGACCGCCGGTCCGGGCCGCCGAGGGCGGCGAGCGCGGGCTCGCCGTCCCCGCGGGCGTACCCGGGTCAGCCGGCGCAGCAGGCCGACCCACCCGGCACCGCCGTGGACACGGCGGCGGCCGGCATGTCTCCGACCTCGGCCAGCGTCTTGCCCTCGAGCTCGACGCCGGCGTCGGCGAGCACGGTGTAGACCTCCCACTTCTCCCCGCCGGGACCGGTCGCCCAGACCTTGTCCTGCAGGGCGTAGCAGCAGGTGGTGCCGTCCTCGACCTCGGCCGGTAGCCCGGCCTCGACCAGCCGGCGGGTCGCCGCGACCACCTCGTCGGTGGAGCCGACCTCGACGCCGAGGTGGTTGAGCGAGCCGCCGTGGCCGGGGTTCTCGATCAGGACCAGCTTCAGCGCCGGCTCGTCGAGGGCAAAGTTGGCGTAGCCGGGGCGGCGCTTGGCCGGCTCTGCCTGGAACAGCTGCGAGTAGAACGCGACGGCCTCGTCGATGTCATCGACGTTGAGTGCCAGCTGGACGCGGGACATGGGTGTTCCTCCTCGGAAACGGTGCGGTAGGGCGGCGGCCATCGGACGGTGGCCGGACGAACGGCGGAGTCGCGTCCGGAGCGCGAAGGCGTCCCGACGGAGCCGGTCCACCAAGGTCGGCGACGAGCGGAAGGGCGACGGTCACCGCCCGCGGGCCCATGTCGGCTCCTCCCATCGACATCTGTCGATGTGAACTATGGATCGTAAGATTGACCGTTGTCAATGATTGACGGCCATCAATTCCTCGGGGACCATGGAACGCATGGTCGCCCGACGTCCCGCCCTCACCGTGCTCGACCCCGCCGTCGTCTGCTGTACACCGCTGGCCGAGGCGCCGCTCTCCCAGTCCGAGGCGACCGACATGGCCCGGCGGCTCAAGGCCCTCGCCGACCCGGCGCGCCTGCGGCTGCTGTCGATCCTCCTGGCCGCGCCCGGCGGGGAGGCCTGCACCTGCGACCTCACCGAACCCCTCGGCCTCTCCCAGCCCACCGTGAGCCACCACCTGAAGAAGCTCGCCGAGTCCGGCCTGGTGACGGGGGAGCGTCGCGGGGTGTGGACCTACTACCGGGTCGACCGCGACGCTCTCAGCGCCGCGGCACGCATGCTCGAACCCGCGTCCTCGCCCCTCTGAACGCCCACGACACCGCCGCGCGCGGCGGCAGGCCGTCGAGATGGTGGCACCCGCCGCGAGTCGCGCCGGCAAGCCGGAGGCCGAGGCGCACGGCGTTCGACCGGATGTTCCTGATCGTGGTGATCGACCACCACGCCACCGGACCGACCGGCGCGCGGGCGGGGCCCCGCCCGCCCCGGCGGGCCGTCGAGGTCGCCCTGCGCTGGACATCCGGAGTACGCGGCGCTCGGCGCGTTCGATCTATGGCCGAGGACGATCCCGCGGCCGGCTCCTAGCGTGGGTGGCGCATGCCGCCGACGAAGGGGTCCCCGTGCGTTTCGACTACTTCTTCAACATGTACGACGTCGAGCGACGCCCGTACGGCGAGGTGCTGGCCGACGCGGTGGCCCAGACGGTGCGGGCGGAGGAGCTCGGCTTCTCCACCGTGTGGACGGGGGAGCACCACTTCGGCGGTGAGGGCTACGACATCCAGCCCAACCCGATCCTCACCTCGATGCTGCTGGCGTCCAAGACGTCCACGATCCGGCTCGGGCTCGCCGCGGTGATCCTTCCGGGATGGCATCCCCTCCGGCTCGCCGAGGACCTCGCGGTCCTCGACCACGTCAGCGGCGGGCGGCTCGACTGCGGGGTCGGGCGCGGCATCACCAACCGGGAGATGAGCAACCTCAGCGCGTTCGACGTGGACCGCCGGTTCCCGGAGGCCAACGCCGAGATCTTCCTCGAGACCCTCCAGATCCTTCGCAAAGCGTGGACGGAGGACCCGTTCACCTGGGAGGGCAAGTACTACCGCTTCCCCCGGCCCGGCGTCACCGACAGCTACGCGGGCTGGTTCCCGCGCAACCCGGACTGGCGGGACGAGAACGACCGGTACGTCGGGATGTCGATCTTCCCGAAGCCGCTGCAGGCGCCGCATCCTCCACTGTGGAACGTCGGCGACAGCGACTCCAGCTTCCGGTTCGCGGCCGAGCAGGGGCTGCGCCCGATCACCTGGCTGCGTTCCGAGGAGGCCCTGGCGTCGTCGTTCGAGGTGTACCGGGAGACGGCGTCCCGGGTGCAGGGGCGCCAACTCGCGCTCGGCGAGCAGTGCTCGCTGATGCGGGTCTGTTACGTCGCCGACACCGCGGAGAAGGCCCGCGCGATCGCGGAGCCGGCCGTCGAGCGGCTCTACCGCGACTACATCGGCGGCCTCCGGAGCCGGAGCATCTACGCCGAGCCCGGCGAGACGATCAGCGACGCCGAGCTGGCGAAGCCCTGGTACGACTTCCTCAACGACCGTGGTCACCTGCTGGTCGGCACCCCGGACCAGGTCTCCGAACGGCTCCGGCGGATGCAGGACACGGTCGGGTTGGAACGCCTCCTCGTCTACAGCTGGCTCCCCGAGCTGAACCAGTCGGACATCCTCGCCTCGCTGGAGCTGTTCGGCCAGGAGGTCATGCCCTCCTTCGTCCGGCCCGCATGACGGGGTCCTGGCGCCCGCGGGCGGTGGCGGTGCCCGGCCTGATGGACCCCGGCCCGTTCGCGTACTCCCAGTGTGTCCTCGCCGGACCGCTGATCTTCGTGGCCGGGCAGATGGGCGTCGACGAGCTCGGGCGGGTGGTCTCGCCCGACTTCGCCGGTCAGGTCACCCAGACCTTCCGGAACATCGAACGCGCCCTCCACGAGGTCGGCTCGGACCTCGACCACGTCGTGAACATGACGACGTTCCTCACCGACATGCGCTACGCCGGGGAGCTCGTCCGGATCCGGCGCGAGATGTTCGACGGCTCCCCGCCGGCGGGTGCGCTCGTCGGCGTCGACTCCCTGGCCTGGCCGGAGGTCTCGGTCGAGATCCAGGCCATCGCGGTACTCCCCGACGGGGCAGCGCGCTGACCGGCGCGCGGCCCCACCCACCCACCGAAAGGTCGCCGAGCATGGGTACGACCCTCGCCATCCGCAAGCGCATCACCGTGATCGAGACCCTCGAGATCGAGGGCGGCCGACCGGTCGAGACGCCGTTGCGGATCGCCACGGCCGCCGTCGTGATGGCGAACCCGTGGGCGGGCCGGGGCTTCGTCGAGGATCTGATCCCGGAGATCCACGCGATCGCCCCGCTGCTCGGAGCACAGCTGACCGACGAGCTGGTCGGCGTGCTCGGTGGTGGCGACGCGATCGAGGCGTTCGGCAAGGCGGCGGTCGTGGGAACCGACGGCGAGCTGGAGCACGCGTCCGCGCTGATCCACACGTTGCGGTTCGGCAACCTGTTCCGGGACCGGGTGAAGGGCGCGTCGTACCTGCCGTTCACCAACCGCCGGGCCGGCGCCGGGACGACGCTGCAGATCCCGCTCATGCACAAGGACGACTCCGGTATCCGCTCGCACTACCTGACCGCGGACCTCTGCATCGCCGACGCCCCGGGGCCCGGTGAGCTCGTCGTGGCGATCAGCGGATCGACCGGCGGCCGGCCGTTTGCGCGGATCGGGGACCGGTACCGGGACATGGCGGAGATGGGCACGCAGGCGTGAGTGCCGACGACCCGCACCGGATGCTGATCGGGGGCCGGTGGGTCCCCGGCGGTGCGGGCGGGTGGTTCGAGAGCTTCGACCCGGCCACCGGGGAGCCGTGGTGCCGGGTCGCCGAGGCGACGCCGTCCGATGTGGACACCGCCGTGCGGACCGCCGACGAGGTGTTCCGGTCGGGTGCGTGGTCCGGGCTGTCGGCCACCGAGCGGGGCGCCCGGGTGACCCGGCTGGCCCGGTTGGTCGAGACCCACGCGGAGGAACTGGCCGCGCTGGAGACCCGGGAGACCGGGAAGCTGCTGCGCGAGACCCGGGCGCTGCTGGCGTACGTACCGCGGTACTACGACTACTACGCGGGCCTGGCGGACAAGCTGGAGGGCGCCACCTTCCCGGTGGACAAGCCCGAGATGTTCGTCTACTCGCGGCGCGAACCGCTCGGGGTGGTGGCGATCGTGGTGCCCTGGAACTCGCCGAACTACCTCACATCCGTCAAGCTCGCCCCGGCCCTGATCGCCGGGAACACCGTCGTGATCAAGCCGTCGGAGCACGCGTCGCTGCCGATCCTGCGGCTCGCGGCGCTGTGCGCCGAGGCGGGGATCCCGGACGGCGTCGTCAACGTGGTGACCGGCCGCGGCGAAGCCGGCGCCGCCCTGTGCGGGCACCCGCTCGTGCGGCGGATCGCGTTCACCGGCGGACCGGAGACCGCGCGCAAGGTGGTGGAGAGCTCCGCGGCGAACTTCGCCCGGCTGTCCCTGGAGCTCGGCGGCAAGTCGCCGAACCTGGTGTTCGCCGATGCGGACCTCGACGACGCCGTGACCGGCATCGTCGCCGGGAGCTTCGCCGCGAGCGGCCAGAGCTGCGTCGCCGGAACCCGCGTGCTCCTCCAGGAGGGCATCGCCGACGAGGTGGTCGAGCGGATCGTGGCCCGGATGGACGGCATCCGGATCGGTCCGCCGGCCGAGGCCGGGACCGAGATGGGCCCGATCGCGCTCCGCTCGCAGCTCGACCACATCTCCGCCGCCGTCGACGCGGCGCGGGCCGACGGTGCCCGGGTGATCACCGGGGGGCAGCGGGCGGAGGTGGCCCCGGGCGGCTGGTTCTTCCCGCCCACCGTGGTGACCGGCGGCGAGCACACCCGGCTCTCGCGCGAGGAGCTGTTCGGGCCGGTGATCTCGGTGTTCCGGTTCCGCGACGAGGCCGAGGCGGTCCGGCTCGCCAACGACACGACGTACGGACTGGCCGCGGGGATCTGGACGAAGGATCTCGGCCGGGCCCACCGGATCGCGCGGGACGTGCGGGCGGGCATCGTCTGGGTGAACACCTACCGGGCATCGTCCCCGATGGTGCCGTTCGGCGGCCGGGGCGACAGCGGGTACGGCTCGGAGGCCGGGCTGGAGGGCGTGGACAGCTATCTGCAGCCGAAGGTGGTGTGGGTCAACCTCGCCACCACGCCCATGCCCGACCCCTTCGTCATGCGATGAGCGAGGAGACCACGGTGCGCCCACTGGTGGACTGGCACAGCCACGTCTGGCTGCCCGAGCACCTCGGCCCGGAATGGGGCCCGGAGCTCGACAGCCACTACACCCACGTGCCGTCCCACCACGGCACCCCGGCCGAGCACCGGGCCGCGATGGACCGGTCCGGTGTCACCCACTCGGTCGTCCTCGCGCTGCGGAGCCGGCACCTGTCGCTGGACGTGCCGAACGAGTTCGTCGCGGAGTACGTGGCCACCGATCCCGGTCGGCTCGTCGGCATCGCCTCGGTGGACCCCAACGACGCGGACGCCCCGGCGCGGTTGCGCTACGCCGTCGGGGACCTCGGCCTGCGCGGGGTCAAGCTCGCACCGCCGTACCAGGACTTCCATCCGCACTCCGACGAGGCGTACGCGGTGTACCGCGCGGCGGACGAGTGCGGGGCGGTGCTGATCTTCCACCAGGGCGCGGTGTCGCACCGGCGGGGCGTGCTCGACCACGCCCAGCCGGTGCTGCTGGACCGGGTGGCCCGGGACTTCCCGGAGCTCCGGATCATCGTCGCGCACATGGGGCAGCCGTGGCCGCACGAGGTGGTCCCGTTGCTCCGCAAGCACCCGAACATGTACGCGGACCTGTCGGCACGGTGCACGCGGCCGTACCAGCTCAAGGGAATCCTGCTCGCCGCCCTCGACTACGGCGTCCAGCACAAGCTCCTCTTCGGCTCGGACTTCCCGACCTTCGACCCGGGCGAGCATGCCCGGGCCCTGCTGTCGGTGAACGAGGGGGCGGACGGCCGGGAGGTCCCGGCCGACGTGCTCGACGCGATCGTCCACTCGAGACCGTTGTCGCTCCTCGGTCTGGGCGCCTGAGCCCCCTCGCTGGGCGCCCTGTCCATCCGCCGTAGGCCGACTTGGTGCCTTTGTCTAAGGACTTGGATCGACGACCGGCCATAGCCTCGGCGGAGCGCGGCGACTCCGCGCCCACGAACGAGGAATACCGAAGGGCATCGTCATGGAGTTCGCCGTCTTCCTGTCCCACCAGCGCATCTATGCCCCGGACCAGTACACGACCTCGCTGTACGCGGAGAAGCGGGCCGAGGCCGTCGCGGCCGAGCGGCTGGGGTACGACATGGTGTGGGTGCCCGAGCATCACCTCATCCACTTCATGCAGGCCCCCAACGCGTTGATGCTCGCGATGAACGTGGGCCGCGACCTGGCGATCCGGGTCGGCACGATGGCGACCCTGCTGACCTTGCGGCACCCGCTCATCACCGCGGGCGAGATCGCGGTGGCGGACGAGTCCCTCGAGGGCCGGCTGGAGCTCGGGGTCGGACGCGGTGCGTACGAGTACGAGTTCGAGCGCCTCGGGGTGCCGTTCGCGGAGAACAAGGAGCGGTTCGCCGAGACCCTCGGTTTCCTGGAGGACCTGTGGGCGAGCGAGTCCGGGTCCGCCTCGCTCGACGGGAAGTTCTTCGACATCCCGCAGGCCCCGGTGTGGCCGCGGCCCGTCCAGCGGCCGCATCCTCCGGTGTGGATCGCGGCCATGACGCCCCCCACGATCGAATGGGCCGCCGGCGCCGGGTACAACGTCGCCAACTGGCCCTTCATCCGGCCCATGAGCGTCGTCGAGCAGGTCGCGACCACGTTCCACGCGGCGCGGGAGGCGGCCGGTGGCAAGCGTGGCGAGCAGCGGCTGACCGTGCTGCGGTCCGGGTTCCCCACCAAGAGCACGGCGGAGCTCGACGCCCGGGTGGAGCAGGCCCTGATCAACCACCGGATCAACCAGCGGCTGCACTACTTCACGCAGAACGCGGACCCGTCCGGCTATGTCAGCCCCGATCCGCTGGAGAAGGAGCCGACCCCGCAGGACGTCCGGGAGAACCTCATCTTCGGCGACCCGGCGATCTGCCTGGAGAAGGTCGAGGAGTACCACCGGCTCGGCGTCGACCAGCTGATGATCCAGTTCGACTTCGGACCGACCCACGAGGAGGTCCTCGAGGCGATGGAGGTCTTCGCCAAGGAGGTCATCGAGCCGTTCCGGGCCCGCCACGGCGAGCCGGCGTGACGCGGTCCGGGACGCGACGGTCGTCGGTAACGGGGGGTTGACCGGTGGACACGGTGGTCGAGGGCCGCGTCGTGACGCTGGCCCGTCACGGGGTGCAGCAGGCGAGCTCGGTGCGGATCTCCGGCGGCGTCCTCGCCGAGATCCGGCAGGACCGGGCGCCGGCGGCGGGACCGTACGAGCTGCTCGACTTCGGTGACCGGACGATCCAGCCCGGGTTCGTCGATCCGCACGCACACCTCGAGGTGAGCGCCCGCGGGATGGCCACCATGGTGGACGTGCGGGTACCGCGCTGCGGCACGGTCGCCGACGTGCTGGACGCGCTCGCCGACGGCATCCGGACCGGCCGCCACGACGGCGGCTGGCTCCGTGCCCAGGCGAACCTGTTCTTCAACCAGAAGCTCGCCGACAAGCGCTACCCCACCCGCGCCGAGCTCGACTCGGTGAGCGACACGGTCCCGATCGCGGTACACGCGGGCGGGCACACCACGCTGCTCAACACGGTCGCGATCGAGGCCGCGGACCTCGGCCGGTTCTCCGACCGTACGAAGGGGGCGATGGGCGGGGCGGTGGTCGAGCTCGACCCGAACGGCCTGCCGACCGGGGTGGTCAGCGAGGTCGACAGCCTGCTGCCGATCCAGGATCCGGCCTCGCTCGACCTGGCCGGGGTCCTCGAGGACGGAGCGCGGGAGCTGTTCACCCGCTTCGGCGTCACCGTGGTCGGAGACATCTCGGGTACGGCGGAGGGGGTCCGGCAGCTGGTCGACCTCGTCGCCTCCGGCCGGGTGCCGCAGCGGTTCGAGGTGTTCGTCTGCGCGCCGGGCACGGTGGACTTCGACACCGCGCTGAAGCCGGGCGACCTCATCCCGGCCGGGGCGCGGCGGATCGCCGCGCACGGCATCAAGGTCTTCGCCGACGGCGGCTACTCCTCGAAGAACGCCGCCGTCCACACCCCGTACCGGGCGCCGCACGCGCTGCGGCCCGGGTCCCGCGGGCGCGTGAACCTCGACCGGCGGCAGCTCGCCAGCATGATCCGGCGCGCCGCGGAGGCGGGTCTCCAGCTCGCGGTCCACGCGAACGGCGAGCGCGCGCAGGAGGTGGTGTGTGCCGCGGCGGCGCAGGTCCGCGCGCAGCTGCCCGATGCCCCGACGACCCGCGTCGAGCATGCCGGGAACCTGCTCACCCGCCCCGAGGCGCTGGCGGGGTGGCGCGCGGCGGGCATCCTCCCGGTTCCGCAGCCCGTCTTCCTCTACAACTTCGGGGACTTCTTCCCGACCTACCTCGGGCCGGTGGCCGAGCGGGGCCGGTTCCCCTTCCGGCTGCTGCACGACGAGGGCTTCACGGTCGCCGCCAGCTCGGACGTGTACACCGGGGCGGAGGATCGGCAGACCAACCCGTTCTTCGGCATCTGGTGCTGCCTGCGCCGCCGGACGTTCCTGGGCGAGATCGTGGAGCCGGAGCAGGCCGTGACGCTGGACGAGGCGCTGCGGATGCACACGCTCAACGCGGCCGAGGCGCTCGGTCTCGGGGACACCTACGGCTCCGTCGAGCGCGGCAAGGCGGCCGATCTGGTGGTCCTGGACCGGGACCCGGCGAGGTGCGAGATCGACGAGCTGCCCGACGTGCGGGTGGACCACGTGCTGATCGGCGGCCGGCTGGTGTACTCCCGGGAGGGTGCGGCGCCGCCCGTCACCCGGCGGGTGGGACCGTGACGGCGGGGCCCGAGTGGCCGTGCGTCACCGTGCCGGACGCGCTCGCCACCCTGGCCGGCGGCGGCTTCGTGATCGTCGTGGACAGCCTGGACGCCGCCGCCACCGGTGACGTGCTGTTCGCCGCGAGCCATGTGACCGCCGAGCGCGCGAACTTCCTGATCCGGGAGACCCGGGGTGTGCTGTACCTGGGGCTGACCGACGAGCGCTGCAACCAGCTCGACCTGCCACAGATGGTCGCCGGGACCTCGCCGGGCTCGTTCCAGAGCGCGTTCACCGTCGCGATCGAGGCCCGGCACGGCGTGACGACGGGTATCTCCGCGGCGGACCGGGCCCGGACGATCCAGGTCGCGATCGCGCCGGAGAGCACGGCGGCGGACATCCGGCGGCCGGGCCATATCTTCCCGTTGCGCGCCGCGCCGGACGGCACCCTGGAACGGGCCGGCCGGACCGAGGCGTACGTCGACCTGCCGCGGCTCGCGGGGCTGTACCCGGCCGGGGTGGCCGCCTCGGTGATCAACCCCGACGGTTCCCTCGCCCGGGTGCCGGACCTGCTGGAGTTCGGCCGCCGGCACGGGATCGGCGTGCTCACGGTCGCCGACGTCGTCTCTCACCGGCTCCGGACCGACGAGCTGGTCCGACCGCTCGGGGAGTCGGCGTTCTGGGCCGGTGCCGAGCTGGCCCGCGTCCGCCGGTACGCCGACCACGTCCGCGGCCGGGAGTACGTGGCCGTGCGCTACGGGACCCGCGCGGACGGGCCGGTGCCGCTCGCCCTCGCGCTCGGCTGCCTGGAGGGCCACGTGCTGGGTTCGGCGACGTGCGACTGCCGGGCCCGGCTCGATGCCGACCGCGGGGAGCTCGTGAGCACCGGAGGACTCCTGCTCTGGCAGTCCCGACAGGGACCCTGTCCGGCGGTCGCGGCGGAACGCTGTGACCCCTACGAGCGGGCCGTGCTGGCCGCGGTCGTCGCCGCGGACGGGACGGCCTCGGTCGAGCCGATGCCGAGCGCGGCGTCGCTCGCCGCGGCGCTGATCGCCCGCGGCCTGCGCGTGACCGGCGCAGCGGCCGCGTCCCCCACCGACGAGTTGTCCAGGAGAACGGTGCACTCATGAGCTCAGCCCAGCCGATGAAGATCGTCGCGATCGGCGGTTCCGTCCGCCCCCGGTCCAGCACCGAGCTCGCGCTGCGGGCGGTGCTCGCCGCGGCCGCCGAACGGGGTGCCGAGACGACGCTGTTCAGCGGTCCGGACCTGCTGCTCCCGCCGTACGAGCCGGGCGCGGTCGACGCCCGGGGCCGGCACATGCTGGCGGCGATCGAGGCCGCCGATGCCGTCGTACTCGGGTCACCCGGCTACCACGGCACGGTGTCCGGGCTGGTCAAGAACGCGATCGACCATCTGGAGGAGCTGCGGGGCGGGTCGCGGTGCTACCTCGACGGCATCCCGATCGGCTGCGTCGCGACCGCGTACGGCTGGCAGGCGGCGGTGAACACGCTGGGGACCCTGCGGGTGCTCGCCCACTCGCTCCGGGGGTGGCCGACTCCGCTGGGCATCGCGCTCAACATGGCCGGCCCGGGGGTCTTCGCCGAGGACGGCTCCGTGCTGGAGCCCTCCGTCGGCGACTCCGTGCGCATCATGGCCGACCAGTTGATGTCGTTTGGCCGCATTCCGGCGGTGGCGCCGTCCTGACCTCGTTACGTCGCCGTTACAGAGTGGGAATCCCACTCCGGAGCGTCACTCTTGAGTCTAAGTTCAGGCCGTGAAGTCAATGCTTGAGCAACTGCTTGACTCCGGAGAGTTCGGCGTCGAGGTGCTGGCGGCGGGCGACCGGGTGCGCTCCCGGCGGCCCTGCCGCGGGGTGCACATCTGCGACATTCCGGACCCCACCCAGTGGCTCGAGGGCGGCGAGCTGATCCTCACGACGGGGCACGGCCTCGCCGGGTCCGAGGAGCTCCAGCGCACCTTCGTGGAGCGGGTCGCGGCCCGGGACTGCGTGGCCCTCGGGTACAGCGCCCACGACGGTGGAGCGACGCCGCCGGCCATGGTGGAGGCGGCCGAGCGGGTCGGGCTGCCGCTGTTCGCGATCCCGTTTCAGGTGCCGCTGATCGACATCACGATGTTCGTCACCCGGTCGATCCTCGACGACCACTACTCGGCGCTGCGCTCGGCGCTCAGCCTGCACCGCCGGGTCCTGGCGGCGGTGACCCAGAACTCCGGCATCCCGGCCATTCTGGGCGCCGCGGGCCGCGAGATGCCGGGCCGGGGGATGGTGCTGCTGGACTACTACGGTGCCGTGCTCGCCCAGCACGATCCCGAGGGGTACCTGGCCGGGTCCGACCCCGAGGAGCTCCGCGCGAGCGGCGAGCGGGCGATGGTCAGCGGGGACCGGTACGACCGGTCCGAGGCGGGCGTGATCACCACCGCCGCGTGCGTCCGGATCTGCGGTGAGGCCGAGGCGTTCCTGGTCACGGCCGCGCCGCGAGCGGTCGACGACCACGAGGAGCTGCTGCTCGAGCAGGTCATCGCGGGCATCACGATGACCCTCACCCGGGAGCTCTCGCTCCGCCAGACCTACCGCGCGCTCGTCGGCGAGCTGATCGAGGGCGTCGCGACGAACCAGATCAGCCAGCAGGTTCTCGCCGAACGGATGCGCAAGGTCGCCATCGACGGCTCCCGCGAGTTCCGGATGCTCTGTGTCCCGCTGGCCGCCGCCCAGGACCCGACCGAGGTGTGCCGGCTGCTGGAGGACACGCTCGCGGCGGCCCGCCCGGCGGTGGGGGTCTTCGAGGACGCCGTGTACGCGGTCGTCGCGGCGGAGCACTCCGATGCCGCGGACCCCGCCCAGGCGGCGATGCGGCGGCGTGGCTGGCGCGCGCTGGTGGGGCGCAGCCGCCCGCACCGCGGGCCGGACGGTCTCGCGACGGCGTTCCGGGAGTGCTTCGCCGCGGCGCGCCGGGCTCCGGGGGGTGCGGGCGTCTACGACGTGGAGGATCTCGACGTCGTGTCGCTGCTCGGTGGCCCGCAGGGTGAGCTCGGCGAGCTGGTCGTCTCCCGCGTGCTCGGACCGCTGATCGAGCACGATCTGACCGAGGGGTCCCGGCTGGTGGAGAGCCTGTCGGTGTTCCTCCGGCACGGCTGCAAGCCGGGACCCGCGGCGGCTCAGCTGTTCGTCCACCGGCACACGCTGGCTTACCGCCTGGACCGGATCGCGACGATCACGGGCCGGGACCCGCGGGACGGCGAGCACCTGCTGGAGTTCACCCTCGCGCTGGAGCTGCACCGCCGGGCCGGGTCACCGACCGGGCTCCCGGTCCCCGGCCCGGCCGGGACGGGGTGATCCCGGTCTCTTCGGCGAACGGCTGCCCCTGCTGTTTCTACGTCTGTCCATATCGGAGGGCGGGGGCTCTCCCTAGCGTTTGACTCGCACGCTCCGAGAAGCATCGTCGCGCTCGAGCGGCCCCGTCCGCACGGGAACGACCAGGCTTGACCCCCAGAAGGAGCAGGCACGTGACGGCTGGAACCAGCGAACGCACCTACCAGATGTACATCGACGGCAAGTTCGTCGAGCCGCGCACCGAGAAGTACCTCGGCAGCGTCAACCCGGTCAACGGCGAGCAGTGGTACCAGGTGCCCGACGCGAGCGCCGCCGATGTCGACGCCGCGGTCCGGGCCGCCCGCAAGGCGCTGCACGACCCGCGCTGGGCCGGGCTGACGCCGACGGCGCGGGGCAAGCTGCTCCGCCGGGTGGCCGACGCCGCCGCTGCGTTCGGCGACCGGATCGCGCTCGTCGAGACGCAGGACAACGGCAAGCTGATCCGGGACACGCGGGCCACCTACGCGACGGTCCCGATGATCTGGGAGTACTTCGCCGGCTGGACCGACAAGATCCACGGCAACCTCGTCCCCACCGCCGACACCACGCTGAACTACCTCAAGCGTGAGCCGGTCGGGGTGGTGGCCGCGATCGTCCCGTGGAACGCCCCGCTCACCCTCGCGAGCCACAAGCTCGCCGCCGCGCTGGCGATGGGCAACACGGTGGTCCTCAAGCCGTCGGAGATCACCTCGGCGTCGATTCTCGAGTTCGTCGAGGTGCTGGAGTCCGCCGGCCTGCCGCCGGGCGTGGTCAACATCGTCACCGGCCGCGGCGCGACCGCCGGTGACGCGCTGGTGAGCCACCCCGGGGTCGACCTCATCACGTTCACCGGCGGCACCGACGCGGGCCGGGCGATCGCGCACCGGGCGGCCGAGCGGCACGTCCGCTGCCTGATGGAGCTGGGCGGCAAGTCCCCGAACATCGTCTTCGGCGACGCCGACGTGGCCAACGCGGCCAACGGGCTCATCGCCGGGATCTTCGCCGCCGCGGGACAGGCCTGCACCGCGGGGTCACGGGCGTACCTGCACCGCGACATCTACGACGAGGTGCTCGACAGGGTGGTGGAGCGGGCCGGGCGGATCCGGCTCGGGGACCCGATGCTCGACGACACCGAGATCGGGCCGGTCGCCTACGAGGCGCACATGGACCGGATCCTGGACTACGTGCGGCTCGGTCAGGAGGAGGGCGCGACGCTGCGGCTCGGTGGGGCCCGCCGTACCGCCGGTGACCTGGCCCGTGGGTACTTCGTGGAGCCCACGATCTTCGAGGGGGTCCGGCAGGACATGCGGATCGCCCGCGAGGAGATCTTCGGCCCGGTGCTCTCGGTGATCCCGTTCGAGACCGAGGAGGAGGTCCTCGGTTACGCCAACGACACCGAGTTCGGCCTGGCCGCCGGGGTGTGGACCCGGGACATCTCCCGGGCCCACCGGATGGCGCACCGGCTCGACGCCGGGACCGTCTGGATCAACACCTACCGCGCGCTGAGCCCGATCGTGCCCTTCGGCGGCTTCAAGGCCAGCGGGCACGGCAAGGAGGGCGGCATGGAGAGCCTGCTCGAGTACTCCCGCCTCAAGAGCGTCTGGGCGAACCTCTCCGACACGCCCACCAACGACCCGTTCGTCGTCCAGAAGTGACCCCCGAAGTGCACCCGCAGCCGACCGGAGGAACGATGTTCGAGCTCAACCGCAGTACCCGCCCCGGCGGTGTGTCGCGCCGGACGTTCCTCAGCGGCGCGGCCGGGGTGGCGGGGCTCGCGCTCGGCGGCGGGCTGCTGGCGTCGTGCGGGGGCACGTCGTCCACGGGCGCCAAGTCGGCCGGCCTCGGCAACATCGACCGGTTCACCATCGCCACCTGGGGCGGCACGAGTGAGGCCGGGTTCCTCCAGGCCTGGGGCAAGCCGTTCACCAAGCAGACCGGGATCCCGGTGCGGGCGATCGCCCCGATCGACTACGGCAAGTACAAGACGCAGCACAAGACCAAGAAGGTCGTGTGGGACTGGTTCGACTCCGAGGGCTTCTTCCCGTGGGGCGCGGAGGATCTGTTCGAGGACATCGACTACGACTACATCGGGGTCAAGCAGTCCGACCTGATCGAGGTGCCCGGGGAGTCCACCCTGTACACCCCCAAGTCGCTGGTGAACTACCTGACCTCGTGGGCCATCGGCTACCGCAAGGAGTCCGAGAACAAGCGCCCGCACAACTGGGAGGAGTTCTTCGACGTCAAGGCGATCCCCGGCAAGCGGTGCGTCTACAACTGGCCGTACGGGATGCTCGAGATCGCCCTGCTCGCGGACGGGGTCCCGCGCGACAAGCTCTACCCGCTGGACTACGAGCGCGCCTTCCGCAAGTACGACTCGATCCGCGACCACCTGATCTTCTGGAACAGCGCGGCGGAGGCGCAGCAGTTCCTGGTGAACAAGGGCGCCGACTTCGTCGTCACCTGGAACAACCGGATCGGCTACCTCGCCCAGTCCGGTGTCGCGGTGGGCATCGAGTGGCAGGACAACCTGCGCACCTACGGCGTCCACACGGTGCCGAAGAACTCCGCGCACACCAAGGCCACGCTGGAGTGGATCAAGGTCGGCAATACGCCGCAGTACCAGGCGGACCTCGCCCACGCGGCCGGCTTCGCTCCCACCCTCAAGGCGGCCCTCCCGCTGGTGAAGCCGGACGTCGCGCCGTGGCTGTCCACCTCACCCGAGGCGCTGGAGAAGTCGATCGGCGGGATGGACGAGAAGTGGTGGGGGACGAACCTCACCGAGATGAGCAAGAAGTGGTACGAGTGGGCCGGCAAGTGACCTCGTCCACTGCGACGACCGACGCGCCGGTGCGGGCCCATACCCCCGCACC
>JAVEDU010000058.1 GCA_030840805.1 Actinomycetota bacterium | reverse complement strand
CAACAGGACACGCCGGCGTGTCTGTTGCAAGCTCCATGATCAACGCGGGGTCGTTGGACGGGGACGGCGAGCGGAAAGCCGGCCCCGTGCGGCATCCTGTCGAGATGCGGAGCGACGACGGCCGGCCACGCTGGGATCAGACGAACGGCACCGGCATGGACGAGATCCCGCCGGTCGACGGGTACAACTTCGTCACCGGATTCACCCCCGGCGCGGGCGGGGTGCTGACCGACGAGGCCGGGGCGCTGACCGGTGAGCTCACGCTGCACACCGCGGTGAGACCCGATGGCCAAGCGGTGCTCTCGGTGAGCGACACCGGCGGCGAGGACTGGTACACGGTGACGGGCGGTTACTACCAGCTCGAGGACCTGTCGCTGGCGGAGGACCTCCACACCGCGGCCGTCGCCCTGCTCGCCACGGGAGGTGCCGACGCGCGGGACCTGACGCTCGGATGAGCGGCACCCCGCGGCGTGACGCCGTCGCGGATCTGCGCCGGATCGCGTTCCTGCTCGAACGCGCCCACGAGTCGTCGTACCGGGTGCGGGCGTTCCGGGGCGCCGCCGCGGCGCTGGGCCGGCTCGACGCCGACACGATCGCGGCACGGACCGCGGCCGGCACGCTCACCGACGTCAAGGGCGTCGGGGACGTGACCGCGCGCTGCGTCGTCGAGTCGCTCACCGGCGAGGAGCCGGTGTACCTGCGGCGCCTCGAGGCCACCGGCGGCACGCCCGTCGCCGAGGGCGGGGCGGCGCTCCGCGCGGCCCTACGGGGTGACCTGCACACGCACAGCGACTGGTCCGACGGCGGTTCGCCGATCCGGGAGATGGCCGAGACCGCCCGCGACCTCGGCCACTCCTACCTCGCGCTCACCGACCACTCCCCACGCCTCACCGTGGCCAACGGGCTGTCGCCCGAGCGGCTCGACGAGCAGCTCGACGTGGTGGCGGAGCTGAACGCGGAGCTGGCCCCGTTCCGCATCCTGACCGGGATCGAGGTCGACATCCTGGACGACGGTTCCCTGGACCAGACCGACGAGCTGCTGGGCCGCCTCGACGTGGTCGTCGCGTCGGTCCACTCCAAGCTGCGGATGCCCCGCGCCGAGATGACCCGGCGCATGGTGGCGGCGGTGCGGAACCCGCACACCGACATCCTCGGCCACTGCACCGGACGGAACGTGACGTCCCAGGGGCGCGGGGGGAAGACCCGGCCCGAGTCGGAGTTCGACGCGGACGCCGTGTTCGCGGCCTGCGCCGAGCACGGCGTGGCGGTCGAGGTGAACTCCCGGCCGGAGCGCCTGGACCCGCCGAAGCGGCTGCTCCGGCTCGCCGTGGAGGCCGGCTGCCACGTGTCGATCGACACCGACGCGCACGCGCCCGGTCAGCTGGACTGGTTGCCGTTCGGCTGCGAGCGCGCCGCCGCCTGCGGCACCCCGGTGGAGTCCATCGTCAACACCTGGCCGGTCGAGGAGCTACTGGCGTGGACCGCACGCTCCTGACGCCGCGGCTCCGGCTCGAACCGCTCGGGCCGGACCACCGCGGGCCGTACCGCGCGCTGGTCCGGGACCCGCGGGTCGCCGCGACGCTCGGTGGCATCCCCGACGAAGCCCGGATCGACGCGATGCTGGCGCAGCAGGCGGCGGACTGGGAGCGGAACGGCTTCGGCTGGTCGGCATGGCTGGACCGGGAGACGGGTGAGTTCGTCGGACGCGGCGGGATCTGGCGTACCGAGGTCGACGGCCGGCCCGAGGTCGAGGTCGGCTGGGCCGTGGCACCCCAGCGCTGGGGGCAGGGGCTCGCGACCGAGGCCGGGGCCGCTCACCTCCGCGACGCCCGGGACACCCACGCCCTGACCGGGATCGTCTCGTTCACCCGGCCGGACAACCTGGCTTCCCGCCGGGTGATGGAGAAGCTCGGGCTGGAGTACGAGCGGGATTTCGTCCGGAAGGGCTTCCCGCAGGTGCTCTACCGGCAGCCCGTCACGGGGTGAAGTTGAGGTTCTCGACCAGCCGGCGGCCCAGCTCGGCGTCGCCGGCGATGCCGATCTCCGGGAGATGCCCCGCCGGGTCGACGCGGCCACCGGCGAGCCGGACGAACAGGCCGGACGAGAGGCTGACCGTGGTGGTGGCGGGTCGGTCCAGCTCGCCCACCAGCCGGGCCCGGCCGTCGACCACGACGTGGAGCGTGCGGCGCACCGGCCCGGTGAGCTCGACGGTGATCGCGCTGCCCGCCGGGACCCCCGCGCGCTTGCCGACGAGGTAGCCGAGGGCGCCCACGATCTGGTCGATCGCGCGCTCGGCCGACGGACCCGTCTCGTGCCCCGGTCGGCCGACGGCGTCGCGGATGTCCTGGTCGTGGCACCAGCAGTCGAACACCCGGAACTCCAGGAGCCGCCGGTACGTGCCCTGTCCCGCCGGTGTCCACGATGGAGCGTCGAAGTCGGCCTCGGTCATGGCCTCGAGGTCCTTCGCGCGCCGCCGGGTGACGTCACGGAACCGCGCCAGCACCGCCACGGGAGAGTCGGGGCGCAGAGCCTGGACCCACAGCTCGTTCGCCGCGGCGAGGTCGTTGTGAACGTACGGGAGCGCGCGGACATCCACAGTGGGCTCCGGTGCCGCGTCGCCGCAGAGCTGAGCCTCCGTGCCGATGACGTGCGCCACGACGTCCCGGACCCGCCAGCCTGGCAGGCCCGTCTCGGTCTCCCAGTCGGCATCGTCCAGCGCGGTGAGCAGCTCGTCGAGCACGGCCCACTGGGCGATGAGGACGGGCACGATCGGCTCGGTCACGGCGCCTCCAACCACTGTGCTCGGTGCGATGGGGTGCACCGTACCGGCCGGGTCAGGGGTGGAGTGGGTTGGGGAAGTTCAGGTTCAGCAGCACCGCCGGGTGCCGGATCGGCACCTCCCACACCGCGCCGGCACCGTCCGGGTCGATCACGGTCCGGCCCCCGCCGGCAAGGAACTCCGCGAGCTGCCGTTGCCCGGGCAACGCGCCCGCGGTGAACCGGAGATCGAACAGGAACGAGTGCGGGTTCGCGGCGTGCTGCGGCGTCAGGTCGTTGCGGTAGAGGCTGTCCCGGCCGAACAGGCCCCCGGCGGTGAGCAGCGTGTACGAGGTGGGGTTCGGGACGGTCTGGTCGCCCACGACGTGCTGGAACAGGACCCGCTTGGCCCGCAGCAGCGGCGCGAACGTCTCCGGGCTGCCGGGCCGGTTCAGCCAGGCACCGTCGGCGAGGAAGTCCTGGATCGCCAGCGCACCCGGTGCGGGATCGGTCACCGGCGGGTCGCCGCGCAACGGCATCGACTCGGTGAAGGAGGCCACCCCACCGTTCAGCAGGGACGGGCGGTTCTGCGCGAGGCCCTGGGTGACCAGCGGCCGCAGCTCCGGGGCCAGCCGCGCCACCTCGGCGATCGGACCGCCCGCGACGTTGAGCACGAGCACCCGGACGCGCGGGTCGGCGCCGCCGAGCATCGTGCCGTAGATGCCACCGAGACTCTGCCCGAAGTACGTCACGTCGGTGCGCCGCACGTCGGTATCGTGGTCACCGTCGACGTCCGCGCCCCGTTCGACCGCCCGCACCAGCGTCATCAGGTCGGCGGTGGTCTGCCGCAGACCGTCGCGGAAGTTCACCGCGGCGTAGGCCCCCGGCAGGGTGCCGAGGCCCTCGTACGCGCCGATCTCGCCGTCCCCGTTCAGGTCCACCCCGCGGGGGTACGCGGGGACGGTGGTCCTCACGCCGTTCGTGGTCACGGTCCAGGCGCCCCGCGGGCCGGAGCCGTGCCCCACCGCGTCGGTGGCGATCGTGGCGATCCCCCGGCCCGCGTTGGCGGCCGCCGCGCGGAACACGTCGGACACGAGACCCGTGAACCCGTGGCCGAACACGGCGACCGGCCACCCGCCGCGCGGCGCGGTCCCGGCGGGCAGCACGAGCACGAACGGCAGCCGCGCCTGGCCCCGGACCGGCGGGCCGGGGCCCCGCGTCGGCGCCTGCGGGATGATCCGGTCGGCGGTGAGCCAGTTCGGCGCCAGGTACGAACCGAAGACGTACGACCCGGCACCCGGGACCGGGACGCCGGGGGCCGGGTAGGTCGCCAGCTCGGTGCCGCGATCGGCGGTGTAGGTCACGGTGGTCCCGGCGGCGGGCGCGACGTGCTCGACGCGCAGGCCCCGGGCCGGGGCGGGGATCCCGGCAAGGGCGTACGCGAGGCCGGAGTCGAGCTGTCGCCGCATCGCGGCGAGGCCCGCCGGGGCGCTCATGGTCGTGAACGTCGAGGTGGCGCTCCCGGTGCGCAGCCGGTAGGTCGTCGCCGGCCACAGCTGGCGGTCCGGGTGGGCGTACACGGTGTGCGTCGCCGGGTCGTAGACGATGCGCTCCACGCCGGTATGGTGCCGGCCGTCGTCGATCGTGGTGGCCGCCGCGACGCGGGCCGGATCGACGGGCCGGTCGAAGCGCAGCGCGATCCGGGGGTCGAGGTCGAAGCCGTCGAGCTGGTCGAGCAGGTCGACGGCCTCGCACTTCGACGGCAGCGCCGTGCAGTCGGGCCTCGGCAGCGCGATTCGCCGGCCGGTGAGCTGGGAGCGGTCGCGCACGGTCAGTGCGTCGGTGGGGAAGACGGCGACCACGCGGGCAGCGGTGGGGGCGGCCTGCGCCTCGGCGCCCGGCGCCGCGAGCAGTCCCGCCCCCACGAGGAGCACCCCGGCGGCGAGACCGGCGGTGCGACGGCTGGTGACCGGCACGAGACCCATGACCGAACCTCCACGATGGGCATCCGCCCCGAGTGTGATCCAGCGCACAAGATCATGTCGGGTTTCCCGCCCGGAAGGTCAGACGCTGAAGCGATCGACCAGCGCGGTGAGCTGACGGGCCGTCGCGTCGAGCTCGGCCACGGCCTCCTGCGAGTCGTGTACCGCGCTGCGCGTGCTGTCCACCGACTGCGACACGACGTTCAGGCTGTTCGCGATCTCCGCGCTGCCGGAGGCCGCCTCGCTGACGTTCCGCGCGGTCTCCGCCGTGGTGGCCGACTGCTCCTCCACGGCCGCGGCGATCGCCGACTGGAAGTCGTCCACGCGGGCGATCGACGCGGTGATCCCGCTGATCGCCTCGATCGCGCTGCGGGTGTCGGCCCCGATCGCGGCAACCCGCGTCGTGACCTCCTCGGTGGCCCGCGCGGTGGCCTGCGCCAGGTCCTTGACCTCGCTGGCCACGACGGCGAAGCCCTTGCCCGCCTCGCCGGCCCGGGCCGCCTCGATGGTCGCGTTGAGCGCGAGCAGGTTGGTCTGCTCGGCGATCGAGGTGATCACCTTGACGACCTCGGTGATCTGCGCGCTGGACTCGCCGAGCTTGCCGATGACCGCGGTGGCGTCGGCGGCCAGTTCCACGCTGCTGCCGGTGGCACGCGCCGCCGCCTGGGCGTTCCGCGAGATCTCGGAGATCGACGAGCCCATCTCCTCCGAGCTCGCCGCCACCGTGTGGATGTTCCGCGACACCTGGCCGGCGGACATCGCGGCGCTCCCGGCCTGGTCGGAGGCGCTGTCCGCCGAGGACGTGAGCCGCCCGGCGACCTCCGACATCCGGCCCGACGCGTCGGACACTCCGCGGGAGGCGCCGGTGATCCCGGAGACCAGCTCACGGAGCTGCCCGACGGCGGTGGTGAGGGCGGCGCTCATCCGGCCGATCTCGTCCGCGCCGTCGACCGGCACGGTGACGCGGAGGTCACCGGCGGCGAGGCCGGTCAGCGCGCCGGTGAGCCGGCCGAGCCGCGAGGAGATCCGGCGGGCCCAGACGATCGAGACGAAGGCGCCCAAGGCCGAGAGCAGGAGGCCGACGACCACGAACATCGTGATCATCGAACGCCGGCCCGACCACAGCTGCGCCACGGCGGCGTCGGTGTCGGGGGCGTACGCGGCGACCGCGATGGCCCACTTGTACGGGGCGTAGTAGCTGACGCTGACCCGGGTGTCCGCCGCCTCGGCCCCGGTGACGCCGGGCAGCCGGTAGGTCGCGTCATACACGTCACCGGCGCCCAGCGCGGGTGCCTTCGTGACGATGTCCTCGACGTACCTGGCGCCCTTGGCGTCGGCGGCGTCGAGCTCGGTCTTGCCGACCAGGCCCTGCGCGGTGGCCGCGATCACGCGGCCCTTGTCGGCGTCCGCGGTGCTGTACACGGTCACGCCGCCGTTGGCGCCGACCTTCGTGGCGGCGAGCGCCTTGGTCAGCCCGGCGATGGCCTCGGCCTGCGGCAGGCCGACGTACAGCGCGCCGATGACGCGGCCACGGCTGTCCTTGATCGGGTCGTACGCGGAGACGTACCAGGTGTCGACCACCTTGGCGACGCCCCGGTACGGCTTCCCGTCCCGGATCGAGGCGGCGACGGCGTTGGGCGCGCCGTCCGCGATCGCGGGGATGTACGTGCCGATGGCGCGGTTGCCCTCGGCGTTCGGGGCGTTGGTCGCCACCCGGAGCAGGTCACCGGCCGGGTTCATCCGCTGGAACACCGTGACGGTCGCGCCCGTCATCACGCGGATGTCGTCGACCAGCGGCGTACGCGCCTTCTGGTTCTTGTTCTGGCCCAGCCAGACACCGCCGACCGTGACCCGCGGCAGCGAGATCGCCCGGGCCTGCTTGGTGACCTGGTTCGTCGCGGTCCAGCGGATCTCGGCGGCGGCCGGGTCCAGCCCGCCGCGCTGCGACAGCTCCACCTTGGCGACCGTCATGGCGCGGTTGACGGTGCCCTGCACGGAATCGCCGACGGTGCTGGTCAGCCGGGTCACGCCGGTGCTGACGTTGGCCGCGTCGGAGTGGGACATCTCCCGGACGCCCTTGCTCGCCGCACCCGCGAACGTACTGGTCTGCCACGCACCCACCCCGACCAGGACGGTCGCGGTGAGCACAACACCGCCGACGCCGAGCGCGAGCAGGCGATGGCCCATCTGAAGACTGCGAGTCGATCCCCCGTTATTCCCCATGATTTGTCTATCGGCATCAGCGACGCGACGTTGAGTGCCGTTCGGCAGGTCCGGTAGTTCATTCTTTGTTTCGGTATCTGCCGTAGCGATCAAGTGCTTGCTTCAGCGTGAATGAGCGGTGTCCACCTTCATCGCAGGAGGCCACCGTGCGCTTCGTCCGCTGGAACCCCGCAGGCCCGTTGCTCGTCGCCGTGCTCGCCGGGGCCGCCCTGTATGCGCCCCCCGCGGCCGCGGCCTCGGTGTCCACCCCACTCCGTACCGCCGTGAAGGACCTCCCGGTCGCTGCCGAGGACCGCACCGGATACAGCCGGAGCCTGTTCACGCTGTGGACGGACGCGGACGGCGACGGCTGCAACACGCGGTACGAGGTCCTCATCGCCGAGGCTGTCACCGCCCCGAAGGTCGGCTCGGGCTGCACGCTCACCGGCGGACGCTGGTACTCGTACTACGACGACGCGTACTGGACGGCGCCTGCCGACGTCGACATCGACCACCTCGTACCGCTCGCGGAGGCATGGGACTCCGGAGCGTCGAGTTGGACGGCCAACCAGCGGGAGACCTACGCCAACGACCTCGGCGACGACCGCGACCTCGTCGCCGTGACCGACAACGTGAACCAGGCGAAGAGCGACCGGGACCCGGCCGAGTGGATGCCGCCCTTCGCCTCGGCGACCTGCCGGTACGTGGGCGAGTGGGTGGCGGTGAAGCTGCGCTGGCGGCTCACCGTGGACAGCGCGGAGAAGTCGGCCCTCACCCGGTATGCGGACGGATGCGGAAACGCGACGATCACGGTGACCCGGGCGATCTGACACCCGCCACCAGGGTGGCGAGCTCGGCGGGGTCCCACTCGCCGAAGATGCCCGGCAGGTCCCCGAGGTAGGCGGTGATCCGCTCGGCCGGCCATCCGTGCGCCTCGCGGAGGCCGCCCGCGAGGTAGGCGACGTAGGCCGGGGCCGGCCTGCGCCACTCCACGTCGGCGGCCTGCCACGGTGCCGTGAACGTGACGATCGGGAACCCGTCGAGCTCGCCGGGGCACACCAGCGTCTCGTACCGCCCCGCGCCGAACTGGTGGCGTCCGGCGGCGACCGCCGCGGCCAGGTCGAACTCGGCGGGCGGCGGGCGGTACATCTCCTGGGCCGCGATGTCGGCGAACTGCTCCGCGGTGATCAGGTGAGCCCGCGCGGCCGCGCTGCCCGGTAGCGCCGGGTCGTACAGCGCCATGCCTCCCGTCCAGGCCGGTGACTCCAGCGCGAAATACACCCCGCCCGGCAGCATCAGCGGCACGCTGCGCTCGGGGAGCGCGGAGTTCCGGCAGCCCGGGTAGGTCCGGCGGCCGCCCGGGGGACGCCCGCCGCACAGGTAGTGGTGCAGCCGTCCCGCGTACATGTTCGAGCCGTAGGACGCGTACCAGACGCGGTCGGTGTCCACGTGCCGACGTTAGCGCCGCCCCCGGGGCGTCACATCCGGGTGAGGGCCGCGGGCCAGGCCCGGGCGTGGAACGGCTCGGCGGTGAGGTCCAGCTCGGCCGGCTCGATCGAGTCCACCCGCCAGCCGGTGGCGAAGCTCTGCCGGATCTCGTCCTGGGTGATCCGGCGGGGGCCCCAGTCACCCGGCTGCCGTTCGCTGAAACACAGCATGACGTAGCGCCCGCCGGGCCGGAGCACCGAGTGCAGGCTCTCGACATAGGGCCCGCGGTCGGTGTCCTCGAGGACGTGGAACATCGCACTGTCGAGGACGGTGTCGAACTGCCGGCCGAGCGACGGCAGGTCGAGGACGTTCCCGACGATGAACCGCGCGGTCAGCCCGCGTTCCGCGGCCTTGACCTCGGCCCGCTCGATGGCGACCGGAGCCGCGTCGACCCCGGTCGCGTCGAGCCCGAGCGCCGCGGACATGAGCGCGTGCTCGCCGGTCCCGCAGCCCACATCGAGCACCTCGCCCCGGACCTGCCCCGAGTCCGCGACCGCCTGGAGCGCCGGCTGCGGGCGGCCGATGTCCCACGGGGGCGTCACGGCGTAGAGGGCATCGAAGTCGTCCGGCCGCCTCGGCCGCACGACGCCGGGCATGCCCTCCATTGCGCCCTTGGGTCATGGTCCGAGGGTGGCACGGACCGGCCGACGCGGAACGCCCTCCGCGACGAGCGATCCCGGAAGACAGCGCGCCGTCACCGTTGCGTGCCGGAGTGACGTGACGTCCGGCGCAGTTCCACCGACGCGGAGCGCCCACCGTGCTGGCCGGGAGCGACTACAGCCTGGAGTACAGCGACGCGTGTCGCCGGCAGCTCGACGCCGAGGTTGTCGCCTACCAGGAGCTCGTCACGGCCGGCGCGGATCTCGACACGTTCGAACCAGGCCACGCCACGCCACACCGCGCCCGCCCAGCCGAGGCGCCCACCGGCCGGTGTTCGGAGGCAGCCACCCTGCCCGGGGACAACTTTCCGTGCCGCCGGCGTATCTGTGCGGACGCGTCGGTGCTCTTGCTCCCGCGAGGAACGGCGAGGGGCCCCTCTCCGGTCACGAGCCCCCCACTCACGAGAGGAAGCGCCATGCGCCTCAAGAAAACGATGCTGACCTCGGTCGTCGTGTCCTGCCTTGCCATGATGCTGGGCGTCGCCCCAGCCCAGGGCCAGGCTGCCGTCAGTGACGTCAAGTCCGACGCCAAACCCCAGGTCCGAGCGCACCTGGGGGCCGGCGACCAGCGTCTGCTCCAGGCAGAGGCGGCAGCGGGCAGGGCTGCCCGGGTGAACCCGGCCGCCAACCGGGCCCTGACGGCGATCCAGTCCCGGATCGCCGCCTTCGTCCGGACCGACGGGACCGAGCACTCCTTCGGCAGTTACGTCGACCCCGCCAGCGGCAAGGTCGTCATCGAAACCGACGCGCCGGCCCGCGTGGTCTCCTCGGTGGTCGGCACGTCCGCCAGGGGGATGGTCGAGGTCCGCCGTGCGGCTGTGTCCGACCGATTCAGCCGCAGGTCCGACGTCGCCCCCTTCTGGGGTGGCGCGGGCGTCACCGCGACGGTCAACGTCCCCTGGTGTTCGACCGGCTTCACCGTCAAGAACGCGGCCGGCACCCGATTCATGGTCACCGCGGGACACTGCTTCGGCAACGGCACGAACGTCGTCACCGAGAACGGCGGGGCCGGCATGGGAAGCGTGAGCGGCAACGGCCTTCCGTCCCACGACATGGAGCTCATCGGCGGGGGTTCCTACGGCACCTCGATCTACGTCGGCGGCGTCGACAGCTCCGTCGGCAATCCCGTGGTCGCGGCGGCGGACCCGGTGGTCGGCTTCAACGACTACTGCCACAGCGGACGGACAACCGGCGAGAACTGTGGCCACACGGTCACCAGCGTCACCGCTCAGGTGTGCACGTCGAGCGGCTGCAAGTCGCCGGTCATCGCCTTCACCGGCGGTAACCTTCCCCAGGGTGGCGACTCGGGATCGCCGTTCTATGCCAAGAGTGTAAGCGGTCCCAACGAGCACATGCGCGGAATCGTCATCGCCGTCGGGGGCGGCACCGCGTACGCCGAGATGTGGAGCCGGATCTCCGCCCGGTTCGGCGTGTCGATCGCGCCCTGAGCACGATCTCATCACCGACCGACGTGGCCAGGGGGCGAAGAAGATCCGCCCCCTGGCTCGTCATGTCACCTCGAGCGACCACGGGCCGCCGGTCGCGACGACCGCGGGCCCGTCGTCCCGGGTGATCACGATCACGGCGACCACGGCGTACCGCCCGGACGGCAGCATCTCGCCGACGCCGGACCCACCCGCGGCGCATTGACGGATGCCCCCTCTGGCACTGAACACCTGGCTGTCGCCGGGACCGAGGTTGATCTGCCGCGCGATCAGGTCCTTGGGCAGGGGCGTGGAGACGACCTTCCCCGCCTGGGCGACGAAGACGTCCGCCTCCGGTGACGTGACGCCCGAAACCCGGTGCCCGGTGTTGGTGACCGTCACCGTGCCGGTGAACGTCCCATCGCCACCGTGGACCCGTGCCGGGAACTTGCCGGTCATCGCCAACGGGCCCGCCCCGCCCAGCAGGGCCTCGATCCGCTCTCCACAGGCGAGGGTCGCGGCCCGTTCCATCCCATCGCCCCCCTCCGCCGTGGAGCTCCACGCTCCCACGGTAGGGCCTGCACCGGCCGAGCACACCGCCCCCAGCACGAGGACGAGAACGGCGGATCGGAGGACGGCGCCACCTCGGGTCGTCGGCATCCAGGACAACTGCGCCTCCCCTCTCGGGAAGCGGGTTCTTCGTCGGGGATATGACGTCGCGCGCCGGCCGACGGTTCCCGTAGCTCGGGGAGGACACGCACGGGCGCGGTAGTCGTACCCGTCGTGCCGCGGAGATTCACCCTCCGGGTCGGCCCCCACCGACCGGGGCCTGGCTGCACGCGGGCGAACGCCCCTGAGCCGTACGCGCCTCCTCGACCGTCAACGGGATGCGCTCCGCTGACATCGGGTTTGCCGTCGCGGGACCGGCAGCGGCGCGAGCCCCGTCAGGAAGTCACGTGACCGGGGCGAGGGGAAGCTTCAGGGGCAAGCCAGAGGCCGCCTCCCCAGCGGGAAACGGCCTCTGGACTGTCTCGACCTTGCGTGCGCTCGGCAGGACTCGAACCTGCAACGTCCTTGATCCGTAGTGACCGCGTCTACCTGTGCGCAAGGCGTCCGCGCGAGGGTACGGATGGACCGCAGTCCGTGGCCGGAGCTCCATTGTCGGTCCATAGTGGACCCGGCTCAGTAGCGGAACCGCCCCACCAGGGCCTGCAGCTCGCCGCTCATCCGGGCGAGATCGGTGGCGGCGGCCTGCGCCTCCGTGACGCTCTCGGTGGTGACCTGCGCGGAGGTCGCGACGCCGGTGATGTTGGACGCGATCTCCCCGGCGCCGGCGGCGGCCTCGGCGACGTTGCGGTTCATCTCGTTCGTCGTCGCGGACTGCTCCTCCACCGCGGAGGCGATGGTGAGCTGGAAGTCGTTGATCCGCCCGATGATCGCGCTGATCTCCGCGATCGCCTCC
>JAVEDU010000041.1 GCA_030840805.1 Actinomycetota bacterium | reverse complement strand
GCACCTGGCGCTGTTCGGCGTCTGCGCGAACTGCGCCATCCCGCCCGGTTGATCATGGTCCATGCAACAGACACGCCCGCGTGTCGTGTTGCAAGGTCCATGATCAACGCGAACGAGGGAGTGCCGCCGCGGGGGTGGATACTCGGTACATGACCACCGCACTGCTGGACTCCCCGGGCGCCGTCGCCGCCGACGGCCACGACGCCGGCGTGGCCGCGCACTACGGCGACCCGTTCCGTGAGCAGCGGACGCTGGCCGAGTCGGTCGGCCTGGTGGACCGCAGCCACCGCGGGGTGCTCGCGGTACCCGGCGCGGACCGCCTGTCGTGGCTGCACAGCCTCACCACCCAGCACCTCAGCGATCTCCGGCCGAACCAGGGCGCCGAGACGCTCGTGCTCTCCCCGCACGGCCACGTCGAGCACCACGTCCTCGTCGCCGAGGACGGCGAGACGACCTGGCTGGACGTGGAGCCCGGCACCCAGGACGACCTGCTGGCGTTCCTGACCCGGATGCGCTTCCTGCTCCGCGTCGAGCCGGCCGAGGTCACCGCCGACTGGGCGGTGCTCTCCCTGGTCGGCCCGGACACCCCGCAGGCGCTCGCCGGGCTGGGCGCCGCGGTGCCGCCGGCACCGTACGACGTGCGTCCGCTGCCGGGCGGGGGCTGGGTCCGGCGGATGCCGTGGCCCGGTGTCGACGCCGCCGACCTGCTGGTGCCGCGCGCCGAGGTGGCCGGCGTCGTCGCCCGGTCCGGAGCCCCGCTGTGCGGCTCCTGGGCGTACGAGGCGCTCCGGGTGGAGGGACGCCACCCCCGGCTGCGGTTCGAGACGGACCACCGCACGATCGTGCAGGAGCCCGGCTGGATCCCGTCGGCCGTGCACCTGAGCAAGGGGTGCTACCGCGGCCAGGAGACGGTGGCCCGGGTGCAGAACCTCGGCCGCCCGCCGCGGCGGCTGGTGCTGATGCACCTGGACGGGTCGAGCGAGCACCTGCCGCCGACCGGGGCGCCGATCACGGTCGACGGCCGGGAGATCGGGTTCGTGACCACGGCGGTACGCCACCACGAGCTCGGGCAGATCGCGCTCGCGCTGGTCAAGCGTTCCGTGCCGGACGACGCGTCGCTGGCCGTGGGTGAGGTGCTGGCCCGGATCGATGCCGATCTGTGACCCGACGGCGGGTGTCGGTGCGGCCGGACGAGTGACAGGATCGGCGGCTCGGGTGTTTCAACCGACCCGGGGGGACTGGCCATGGCGCCACCGCGGAGCATCGGCACCACCGTCCTGGGGATCGCCACAGCCGCGTTCCTCGCGCTGTCGCTGACACCGGCCCACGCGTCCCTCGGCCTCCCCCGCGTGGTCGCCGTCGAGGCGTCGGCGCGGACACCCCAGGTCGTCGACACCAACGGGGTGAACAACAACGTGCTGGTGTTCGCCCAGGTCGGCGACGTGATGTACGTCGGCGGCGTGATCGGGAACGTGCAGAATGCGGCCCGCACCGTGACGTACGCGCGGAGCAACGTCTTCGCGTTCCGGGTGAGCACCGGCGACGTGCTCGGGTTCGCACCGGCCGTCAACGGCGCCGTGTGGGCGATCGTCCCGCAGGGTGACGGGTCGCTGGTCCTCGGCGGCTCGTTCACCGGCGTGAACGGGGTGGCCCGGCGCGGGCTGGCCAGGGTGTCCTCCGGCGGGGTGCTCGACACCGGGTTCACCGGTGCCGGGATGCGCAGTGGTGGCGTGACCGATGCCCAGCTGGTGCGCGGCCTGTTGATCGTCTCGGGCAGCTTCCCGGCCCGGCTGCTCGCCCTGAACCCGGGGACCGGTGCGGACACCGGCTACATCCGGCTGCCCGTCACCGGCACCGTCGCCTCGAACGCCGGGGCGACCCGGGTCTACCGCTTTGCCGTCAACCCGGCCGGGACGCGGCTCGTCGGGATCGGCAACTTCACCTCGGTGGGCGGCCTGGCGCGGCGGCAGGCCTTCATGGCCGACCTCGGCGCGAGCCAGGCCACGATGAGCTCGTGGTATGACCCCAACCTCGCCAAGCAGTGCTCGGCGTCCATCCTCCCGGCGTACCTGCGGGACGTGGACTGGTCGCCGGACGGCGCGACGTTCGGGCTCGCCAGCACCGGCTTCGTCTCGAAGGCGGGGGACCTCGGGCTGAGCATCTGCGACGCCGCGGCGCTGTACGACCCGGGCAGCAACCGGCCGCGCTGGATCAACTACACCGGTGGCGACACGCTGCACTCGATCGCGGTCACCGGCCCGGTCGTCTACGTCGGCGGCCACCAGCGCTGGCTGGACAACCCGCTGGGCCGGGACTCCGCCGGACGCGGTGCCCAGCCGAGGCCGGGGATCGGCGCCATCGATGCGACGACCGGGAAGGCGATCTCGTGGAACCCGGGCAAGACCCGCGGGGTGGGCGCGAAGGTGCTGTACGTGACGTCGAGTCCCGCGGGCCTGTGGGTCGGCAGCGATGGACGGATGTTCCACGGCAAGGTCCGCGACTCGCTCGCGTTCTGTGCGATGCCGTCGGCCTGAACCGTCAGCGCCCGAAGATCCGCCGCCGCGCGGCCTTGTCGGCCTCGGGGGGCGGTGGCGTGGTGACGGACCGCGGTGCGGTCGCCGCGGGCTCGGCGCCGGCCACACCGGTCAGGCCGCTGAGCTCGCGGAGGAAGGCGGCGGTGTCCGTGTCCGCCACGGTCTCCGGTTCCCGGATGACCTGGAGGTCGTCCACCGGAGCGGGGGCCGGGGCGGCCGCGAGGGCGGGCCGGGGCGCGGGCAGCACGACGGGTGGCGTCGCCCGCTCGGCGAGCGTGCGGAGCAGGCCCTCGTCGACAAGCGCGGAGACGACGTGGACGGCCTCGGCGACGGTGAGGCCGCACGCGGCGGCGACCTGCGCGGTGGTGCGGGAGCCGTCCGTGACCGCGAGGACGGCCCACGCCTCCGGGGCGAGGTCCTGGCCGGCGTAGGAGCGGCACGGTTCGAGCCGCGGTACGGCGGCGGTCGCCGCCGCGTAGGCGGCCGGATCGCCGAGCCCGGCGGTCCGCTCGGCGGCCCTGGCCGGTACCACCCCGGCCGGGACGGACCCGAGCGCCGGGACGGGCGCCGCGGGGTCGAGCTCCCAGGTCCCGGCGGACCAGGCTGCGGCGGTGGTGAACGCGTCGAGCAGCAGTTCGGTGACATGCGCGGCCAGTCGCCGGGTGGGCACCACGCCCGCGGCGACGAGCTGGTCGACGCCGCCCGCCTCCCGGGCCGTGGCGGCCTGCCGGGTGTCCATCAGCCCGGCGGTGAGGAGCCGCTGCAGCAGGTCGGGGCGCAGCGTCCCGTCGGGGTCCCGCCGCTCGCCGAGCACCACCTCGCCGCCGCGCAACCACAGCCGGACCGAGCCGGCGGCCGGGTCGCGGACCGTCAGCAGGCCGGTCGTCCGGGTGCCGGCGAGCGCGGGGAGCAGTGCGGTGAGGGGCATGTCGGCGAGCTCTCCGTGCGGCACGTCGGCTCCACCTCCCTCACGTCGGACTTCGTCACAGCGTCTATCGGCAGGAGCGGGTCGACCTTGAGGAAAGCCCGCGCGTGCTCGCCGGGCCGTCGCGGCGTGCCAGGATCACCACATGGACCGCACCGTGATCACCGTCGCGCCGACCGGGGCGGAGTCGAGCAAGGCGGACGTCCCGGCGCTCCCGGTGACGCTGGCGGAGCTGGTCACGACGGCCCGGGACTGCGCCGCGGTCGGCGCGTCCGTGGTGCACGTCCACATCCGGGACGACGAGGCCCGCCCGACGCTCGCCCTCGGCCGGTTGCGGGAGACGGTCGCGGCACTCCGCGCCGAGACCGACCTGATCGTTCAGCTCTCGACCGGTGGCGCGGTGACGGACGGCGAGGCCGATCGGCTCGCCGTGCTCGACGCCGAACCCGACATGGCCTCCTGCACGATGGGCACCGTCAACTTCGGCCGCGACGTGTTCTGCAACCGCTGGGACTTTATCGTCGAGCTGCACACCCGGATGCGAGACCGGCGGATCGTGCCCGAGTACGAGCTCTTCGACCTGGGGCACGTCGCCTCGCTGCACCGGTTGCTCGACCGCCACGGCCTGCCGTACGGCGGGCACGTGCACGTCGACCTGGTGATGGGCGTCCCCGGCGGCATGCCGGGTACGGCCGCGGCGATGGTGGCCGCGGTGGCGGAGCTGCCCGTGGGTGCCACGTTCTCGGCGACCGGCGTCGGGCGGTCCACCCTGCCGGTGGCACTGGCCGCGCTGTCGACCGGCGGACATCTGCGGGTCGGCATGGAGGACTCGCTCAGTTACGCACCGGGTCGCCCGGTGCGGAACAACACCGAGCTGGTGGCCCGCGCGGCCGGGCTGGCGCGGGTCGCGCAGCGGCCGCCGATGGCCGTGGCGGAGGTGCGGGCGCTGCTCGGCATCCGGGACGATTCCGCTGCAGCCCTCACGCGGTGACGCCGGGCGTTACCGTGGGTCGACGACGAGACCAAGGGGAACAGATGACCGACGTGCAACCGGGCGGGCTCCGGAGGATCGACCGGGTGCTGGCACCGGACTTTGCCTCGGGCCTCACCGACCTGGCGATGACCGAGCTGCGTTCGCGCCGGCACGATGCGGAGCAGGAGGAGGTAGACCTGTCTTACCTCCGGAGGCTACTCCAGGGCCGGATCGACATCCTCGGCGCGGAGGAGGAGCGTCGCCACGGCGACGACGGCGCCACGGTGATCGAGAAGCTGACCGACATCCTCGCCGACGGGCGCGGCGAGCAGCACGGCATGGGCCGGCACAGCAGCCTGGAGCCGTCGCGCGCCGGGGAGCACCGGCGCCGGGTCGAGGCGCTCGTCTCGGACGTGGACCTCTCCGACGTGACGCGGCTGAACGACGCCGAGCTCACCCGGGCGATGAACGCGTTCGCCGGCGAGGAGCGTGCGGTCAGCGCGCTCCGGTCCAAGGTCCAGCAGGTGATGGACGCCTTCGGCGCCGAGGTGGCCCGGCGGTACCGGGACGGCGAGGCCGCCGTGGCGGACCTGCTCCCGGGGGAGAACCGCTGACGGGCGTCCCGCTCGCCGAAGTAGTGCGGTCCGGGTTCGTCGAGGGGCGCCATCAGGGTGCGGTCGTGGTGTTGGACGCGGCCGGCGAGGTGCTCGCCGCGGCGGGCCCGGTGGCCGAGCCGATGTTCCCGCGCTCCAGCAACAAGCCGCTGCAGGTGGTCGGGATGCTCCGTGCCGGTCTCCGGCTGGGTGGCCCGGACCTGGCGCTGGCGGCGTCCAGCCACTCCGGTGAACCGATCCACACCGATCGGGTGCGCGCGGTGCTCGCCGCCGGGGGACTGTCCGAGGGGGATCTCGGCTGCCCGGCCGAGCTGCCGCTGGGCGAGGACGCC
>JAVEDU010000010.1 GCA_030840805.1 Actinomycetota bacterium | reverse complement strand
AACAGCGCGGACTTGCCCTCCATCACCGGGAGCGCGGCCGCGGGCCCGATGTTGCCGAGGCCGAGCACCGCTGAGCCGTCGGTGACGACCGCGACCGAGTTGCGCTTCACCGTCAGCCGGCGGGCGTCCTCAGGGTTGGCCGCGATCGCCTCGCACACCCGCGCCACACCGGGCGTGTAGACCATCGAGAGGTCGTCGCGGTTGCGGATCGGGTGCTTGGAGGCCATCTCGATGGTGCCGCCCAGGTGCATCAGGAAGGTCCGGTCCGACACCTTGTGGACCGCGACCCCCTCGATGCCGCGCAGCGCCACCACGATCCGGTCCGCGTGCGCGGTGTCCGCCGCGGCGCAGGTCACGTCGATGCGCAGCTTGTCGTGCCCCGAGGCGGTGACGTCGAGGGCGGTGACGATGCCGCCGGCCCCCTCCACCCGCGAGGTCAGGCTGCTGATCGCGGCGCCTCCGGCGGGCAGCTCGAGCCGGACGGTGATCGAGTAGGAGATGCTCGGCTGTCCCGCGGGGGGACCGGCCACGGCGTCCGTGTGCGTTTCGGTGTCCACCGCGTCAGTGTCCCACGGGCGGAGGGGCGGGCGGGAGACCGACCGGTCAGGCGGCGAGGTGCGCCCGGAGGCGTCCGAGCAGCGAGCCGGGCCGTCCGGTGGCGTCCTGCTGGCGGTGCCGCGGTGCGGCGCCGGGGTCGAACCCGTCGCGGGCCCGCCGCTCGATCCGCTCGCCCGCACGGACCGCCCCTGCGCCGGCCCCGGGGGCGACCCGGGCAATCGCCGCCAGCAGCGCCGCGTCCTTGTCCCGGGCGACGGCCAGCGCCTCGGCGGTCGCGCGGTCGGCGGGCTCGCTCGCCTGGGCGTCCAGGACGAGGCGCACGCCGGGCATCTCGGTCGCGGCGTCGCGCCAGGCACCGACGACCGCGGCCTCGAGGTCGGACGGGAGCTCGGACAGGGCCCGCTCGACGTGGCCGGCCAGGCGGGTGTGCCAGCGCAGCTGCAGGGCGGTGACGAGCTCGAACGCGCCGCCGAAGGTCTCGGCGACGCCGGGGAGCTCGAGCGGCAGCACGCCGTCGCGGCGCTGCCCGGTCTCGGCGACGACGGCGCGGAGCACCTCGTCGCGTCGGTGGGTGGCGGTCCAGGTCATGGGGCGCCTCCTTTCACATACTCTCGGTATGTACTCACGGTATCCCCACATACCGTCGGTATGCGACGCGGTCACGGTGACCTGCGGCACAGCCGCCGGCCCTATGCTCGATCCATGACCAAGGCGCCCAGGAAAGCGGCCCGCGGCGTCGCCACGGGCGCGCTGCACGCGGTGTCGGGCACCTCGCGGAGGCAGGAGTACTCCGCCTCCACCCGCCGGGCCCTGGTCGAGGTCGCCACCGAGCTGTTCACCGACCGCGGGTACGCCGGCTCCAGCCTGGACGACATCGTCGCCGGGGCCCGGGTCACCAAGGGAGCGCTCTACCACCACTTCAGCGGCAAGCAGGCACTGTTCGAGTCGGTGTTCGAGAAGGTCGAGGAGCGCGCGGCGCGCGACATCCACAAGGCCGTCCGCGGCGCCACCGACCCGTGGGACAAGGCCCTGAACGGGCTCCGGGCCTTCCTCGAGGTGCTGCAGGCGCCGCAGTACCGGCGGATCGTGATCGCCGACGGCCCCGCGGTCCTGGGCTACGAGCGCTACCGCGAGCAGGAGGAGCGGACCACGTTCGGCATCGTCCAGGAGATCGTCGCCTCGGTCCTGTCGGCCTACGACCTCGCGCCGAGCATGGTGGAGACCTTCAGCCGGGTGTTCTTCGGCGCGATGTCCGCGGCCGGCGCCGCGGTGTCCACGGCGGAGGACCCCCGCCGGGCGGGCGAGGAGGTCGAGGCGGCGATGGCCTACATCCTCGCCGGGCTCCGCACGCTGGCCGAGTCCGGCGCCCCGCTTCCCGGCCCGGGGTCCGACCGCCCGGGCGGCGCGGACTGAGGGACGGTCAGCCGATCGAGACGCCGCCGCCGGCGCCGGTGGGCACCAGCTCGATCCAGGTGTGGCCGGCCGGCACCTCCAGCTTCCCCGCCCGCGTGCTCAACCTGATCGTCGAGTCCAGCGACTTCTTCCACGTCCCGCGCACCACCCGCCCGCCGGAGAACAGCATCGCGCTGCCGGAGCCGGTGAACTTGGTCTCCGGCACGGCGTTGCCGGCCGGGTCGCGGTAGCCCGCGTCACCGACGCGCACCCGCAGCACCAGCACGTTGTCGGGACGGAAGCGGTCCCCGTCGGCGGCGAAGCTGTTCTCGTTCGTGTACGCGCCGCCGGCGTAGGACCAGCGGGTGGTGTGCCGGGGCGAGAACACCGCGGCGAAGCGCTTCGCCGGCTGGCCCTGGGGCAGGCTCTTGGCCGAGCCGAACGGCAGGTAGCTCTCGACGGTGTCCTTGGCCCGGACCGTCCTCGCCAGCCGGGTCAGCTCCATGAAGAGGTTGTACGGCGCCCGGCGGGCGTTGTCGCGGCGGAAGCCGGTCGCCCCCTTCGAGCCCTCGAGGAACGTCGTGATGCCCGCGGACCGGATCCGGCGCACCGTCGGCGGCGCGCCGCCGCTGGCCACCAGGACGGCCTTGGCCGGCTTGACGAAGCCGATTTCGGTGGCCCGCATGGACCGGACCGGTCCGACGAGCCGCGGCAGCCGCTGGTAGTAGAAGACCGCCAGCCTGGTGACGCCGCCCTCGACGAGCTCCTCGGTCACCAGGTCGGCCCGCCCCAGCCCGAGCTGGGGGCTGCTGCTGTCGGTGTTGTCGATCTTGACGGCCATCACCGGGTGACCCGGGGCCTCGCCGTCCGCGGGGAGGCCGGTCAGCGGCCAGGTGCCCGCCACCGTGAGCCCGGCCGCCGTCGACTGCCCGTCCGGGCGACCGTCCCCGTTCACGTCCGCCGGCTCCTTGCTGCAGCCGGCCAGACCGACCGCGCCGGTGAGCGCCAGCGCCACCAGCGCCTGCGCGCGAGGCAACGGCCAAAGTCGAGTACGTGCATCGGGACGGGAGGGGTTGCCGCTCATGCTCCCCAGTGTGACCCAGCGGAGGGCCGCGGCCCGCGACCCCGCCCGGGCGGGTCGTGCGCGGGCTGCTGGCGGGTGCTCACCCGCGGCGACTCAGACGCGGGCACCGCCGTCGACGTACAGCGTCTGACCGGTGATGAAGGACGCCTCGTCGCTGCAGAGGAACGCGGCGGTGGCGGCGATGTCCTCCGGGTGGCCGACCCGGCGCACCGGGGTGGCCGCGGCGGCGGCCTCGCGGTAGGCCTCCGGCTCCATGCCGACCCGGCGGGCGGTGGCGTCGGTCATGTCGGTGACGATGAAGCCCGGGGCGACGGCGTTGACGTTGATCCCGAACGGGCCGAGCTCGAGCGC
>JAVEDU010000002.1 GCA_030840805.1 Actinomycetota bacterium | reverse complement strand
GTTTGCAGCACGACACGCGGGCGTGTCGGCTGCAAACCCCATGATCAACGTGGGAGAGGGTCGCTCAGGTCGCGGTGATCCAGCCCGCCGCCAAGGCGCCCAGGAGCGCCAGGCCGACCGCCACCCGGTACCAGACGAACACGGTGATCGGGTGGTGCGCGACGAAGCGCAGGAGCCAGGCGATCGCGGCATACCCCACCACGAACGACGCCACGATGCCGATCAGGGTGCTGCTCCACCCCACGCCGCCGGAGATCGCGTCCCGCGCCGAGACGGCCTGCATCGCAGCCGCCGCGGACAGCGCGGGCATGGCCAGGAAGAAGGCGAGCCTGGTCGCCGTCACCCGGTCCAGCCCCCGGAACAGGCCGGCGGAGATCGTCGCCCCGGACCGGGACACCCCGGGGATCAGGGCCAGGCACTGCACCAGCCCGACCACCAGCGCGTCGCGGACGGTCAGGTCCCGCTCGTGCCGTACCCCGGGGCCCGCCGACTCGGTGCTGTGCCGCGACGGCTTCCGCTCCACGAGCCGCCGGTGGAACCGCTCCGCCGCCACCATCACGGGGCTCCAGAGGATCAGCGCCACCGCCACCACCCAGAGGCTCCGCAGCGTCCCCTCGATCGTGTCCTTGAACAGCAGGGCCACGATGCCGATCGGGATCGAGCCCGCGATGACCGCGCAGGCCAGCCGCCACTCGAACCGCCGGCGCGCCGCCGGGCTGACCAGGCCCCGGGCGAACCCGGTGACCATGCCGACGATGTCGTTCCAGAAGTACACGATCGACGCCGCGATCGCCCCGATCTGGATGATCGCGGTGAACGCGGTGACGTCCGGATCGTCGATGGTGTAGCCGAGCAGCTTGGACACGATCGTGACGTGCCCGGTGCTGGAGACGGGAAGGAACTCGGTGAGCCCCTCGACGATGCCGAGGAGGACCGCGTGCCACCAGCTCACTCGCCGACCCCCGACTTGTCGAGGGCCTCGACCATGGTGCGGAGGGTGGCGACGCGCTCGTCCAGCGTGCCGGCGTAGGTGGCCACGGACAGCGTGGTGACGCCTGCCCCCGCGTACCGCTGGAGCCCCTCGGCGATCCGGTCCACCGGGCCGAGCAGCGACGTCTGGTCGATGAAATCGAACGGCACGGCGGCCGCGGCCTCGCGGTACTGCTTGCCGAGGAAGCGGTCCTGGATCTCCGCCGCCTCCGCCTCGTAGCCCATCCGGGTCGCGAGCTGGTTGTAGAAGTTCTTCTCCCGGCTGCCCATGCCGCCGATGTACAGCGCGGCGTAGGCGCGGACCGGGTCGGCGCAGGCGGCGACGTCGTCACCGACGACCACCGGGACGGTCGGGACCACGTCGAAGCCGTCGAGGGTCTTGCCGACCTTCTCCCGGCCGGCCGCGATGTGCGCGAGCTGCTCCGGCAGGTACTGCGCGGACGGGAAGATCGCCAGCCAGCCGTCGGCCTTCTCCCCCGCGAGCTCCAGGTTCTTCGGGCCGACCGCGGCGACGTAGATGGGGATGTCGGTACGGGCGCCGTGCACGGTGAGCTGGATCGACTTCCCCGGGCCGTCCGGCAGCGGCAGCGTGTAGTGCTGCCCCTGGTAGGAGAGCTTCTTGCGGTCGAGCGCCATCCGGACGATGTCGATGTACTCGCGCGTCCGGCCGAGGGGCTTGTCGAAGCGGACGCCGTGCCAGCCCTCCGACACCTGCGGGCCCGAGACGCCGAGCCCCAGCCGGAACCGGCCGCCGGACAGCGTGTCCAGCGTCGCCGCCGTCATCGCGGTCATGGCGGGCGTGCGCGCCGGGATCTGCATGACGGCGCTGCCGACGTCGATCCGTTCGGTCTGCGCGGCGATCCACGCGAGCACCGTCGGCGAGTCGGAGCCGTAGGCCTCCGCCGCCCAGACGACCGCGTACCCGAGGCGGTCCGCCTCGCGCGCCAGCTCCAGGTTGTCGGCGTCATTGCCGGCGCCCCAGTAACCCAGGTTCACTCCGAGCCGCATCTGTCCTCCGCGTGACCGGATGACCCGGTCCTGTCCCCGATCGTCCGGTCCGATCGGGTGTCGTACCGGAGAGTAGCGACGTCCGGGTGGTGGGTCGGTGCCGGTCTCGGCGTGCCGGTGACGGTACGGTCCGGCGCATGGAGCAGCGCGCTCTGGGCCGCAGCGGCCTGATGGTGTCCCGCCTCGCCCTCGGCACGATGACGTGGGGCCGCGACACCGACTCGGACGACGCTGCCGCCCAGCTCAAGGCCTTCGTGGCCGCGGGCGGCACCCTCGTCGACACCGCCGACGTGTACTCCGGCGGCGACAGCGAACGGCTCCTCGGCGAGCTGCTCGGCGACGTGGTGCCCCGCGACGAGGTCGTGGTCGCGACCAAGGCGGTGGTCCGGCCGGACCATCCCCGGCGCCGGGACGCCTCGCGCGGCCACCTGCTCGACGCCCTCGACGCGTCGCTGCGACGGCTCGGCACCGACCACGTCGACCTGTGGCAGCTGCACGCCTGGGATCCGCGGACCCCCCTGGAGGAGACGCTGTCCGCGCTCGACACGGCGGTCTCGTCCGGCCGGGCGCGGTACGCGGGCGTCTCGAACTACTCGGGCTGGCAGACGGCGAAGGCGGCGGCGTGGCAGGCCGCCTGGCCCGGCCGCGCGCGGATCACCGCGACGCAGATGGAGTACTCGCTCCTGGAACGCGGCATCGAGCGCGAGGTCCTGCCGGCCTGCCTGGACGCCGGCATCGGGATCCTGCCGTGGTCGCCGCTGGGCCGGGGCGTCCTGACCGGCAAGTACCGGGGCGGCACGCCGGCGGACTCACGCGGCGCGTCGCCGCATTTCGAGCGGTTCGTCGGACGGTTCCTGGACGAGCGGTCCGCCGGCATCGTCGAGGCGGTCGCGATTGCCGCGGACGGACTGGGGGTGTCCCCGCTCGCGGTGTCGCTCGCCTGGGTGCGGGACCGGCCGGGCGTGACCGCGCCGGTCGTCGGCGCCCGGACGGTCGGGCAGCTGCTCGGCTCCCTGCAGATCGAGGACCTGACCCTGCCGGACTCCATCGTCAAGGCGCTGGACGACGTGTCCGAGCCCGACGCCGGCTACCCGGAGCGCTCCGGCAGCTGAGCACGGCCCACGGGGTGGCGGACCGCGCGAACCTGTCCAGCCGCTCCAGGCGGGTCCGCACGTCGGCCGCGTGCGGCGCGCCGAGTTCGGTGAAGAGGGCCGGGGCCCGGCGTGCCCGGTGCGGCTGTCCGGCCAGGACCCGGCCCCTGCCGAGGCCGGACAGGACCGTGGCGGTGCCGTGCGGGTTGTCGAGCCGCGAGGTCCGCCGCCAGGGTGTCGGCGGGCCCGCCCGCGCCGTACAGGGCGAGCATCGGCCGGCGCGTCAGGCCCTGGTGCAGCGCGGATGCTCGGCGAGCAGTTCCCTCAGCTCCCCGACGAGCGCGGAGTAGCTCCCCCGGCGAGATCCAGGCCGATCCGGCGTTCCAGCGCGGCCAGCCCCACCGGCGGCAGGCCGCTCCGGCCGCCGGTGACGACCACGACCGCCAGCAGTACGCACCCGGCCGCGACGGAAAGACGCCGCTCGGCGAGGAGATCCGCCCGACGCTGACCACCGCCCGTCGGCGCACCTCCCCGGACGCACTCGGCTGTCTCCTCCGACCCGCCGGCACCCCGCGTCACCTCGTCGCCGTGCGGTGGCGACGGCCCTCGGCACACAGAGCCGGCGTCTGCGTGCGGTCGGTCGGGGACGAACCCCGCCGACGGGCGACGCCGACGCGGCCGGGCAACCCCCTCCCGGTCCGGCGCCACCCCCCGACCGGCCCAGCACACAGGCTCGGTCCCGTACCGCGCGACGGAGTGTCCGGGCTCCGGGCTCGCTAGGGTCGTCCGGTGCCTGCCCTGACGAGCGACAGCGTCCGCGAAGTGCTCGCCCTCGCGGGGGGTGAGCAGACCCCCGGCACTGCCACACTGCTGCACGCCCTCGACGCCGCGGAACACGAGACCGCTCAGGTCGCCGCGGTGGTCCGCTGCCTGGCCCGGGCCGGGGCCGACGGGCACACGGTCCTCCCGCTCGGACTGCTGACCGAGATGCTGGTCGGTCAGGGCGCCTCCGCCGAGCAGTCCGCGGCGGCGATCGCGGGCGCCGTGGACCTGGGGCACGTGCTGGCGTTCGGCGCCGAGGAGTCCGGGGACGACCATCCCGACGCCGACGCCGACGCCGACGCCGAGGCCGAGGCCCGCCGTGCGCCGGAACCGCTGCTGTCGCTCGCCGAGATCGGCATGGCCGAGGAGGCCGTCGCCGAGGGGCTGCTGTCGCTGCTCGCCACGGCCGAGGTGGTGTTCGCGGACGTGCCGCACGGGGCCACCGTGCCGGCGGGGGCCGTGGACCTGCGGAACGCCGACGTGGTGGCCGCCGCGGTGCTGCTGGAACGGGCCGCCGACGCGAGCCGGGTCGTACTCCTCGGCGACTCCGGGCTGCCGGCACCGGGCGGTCCGGGCCAGCTCGTCGCCGACCTGCTCGCCGTCGCACCGGAGATCGGGCTGCGGGTCGAGACCGCGAGCGGCGGCGGCACGGTCGGTGCGGTGATCACCGCGCTGTGCGGGGCGGTGCGCGCCGGCACCCTCGCGCCGGTCGACGACCCGACCCGGGAGGTCGTGGTCGTGCGGGCCGCCGACGGCGCCGAGGCGGCCCACCGCGCCGGTCAGCTCGTCACCGACTCGCTCCCGCGGGCGCTGGGCCTGAGCGGCGACGACGTGGCCGTGGTGTCCCCGCTGCGGCGCGGTCCCGGCGGCGTCGACGCGCTGCGGGCGGCCGGGCTGCCGGCGTTCACGGCCCGCGCGGCGATGGGCCGGACCTGGCCCGGGGTCGTCGCGGTGCTGCCGCCGGAGGCGTGCGGGGTGCTGTCCCGGCCACTGGTGTACGCGATGTTCACGCGGGCGACCCGGCATCTGTCGATCGTCCACGCCGCCGGTCCGGTGCTCGTGCGGGCCGTCCGCGAGACCGGCGCCCGGCCGCGGCGTACCCGCCTGCCGGACCTGCTCCGCGGCGGGAGCTGACACTCGTCACGCTCGGTAGGAGCGGAGTCACATGTCGCGCCGTGTACGGCGCGCGTCCGGCGAGGCACAATCGTCCGCGTGTCCCCCGAGTACGAGTACGCCCCGTTGCGGATCCCGCCCGGGGAGGACCGTGCGACGACGCAGGCTCGGCTGGCGGTGCAGGCCGAGTTCTCCGGCTGGGAGCTGGCGAACCTGCGGCTCTACTCCGACGGCAGCCGCAAGGTCGTGCTGAGGCGGCGCCGGACGCATCCGCTGCAGCCGGGGCTCAGCATCTGACCTACGGGATCAGCACACTCTTCCCCACCAGGCGGCGCGCCGCCAGGTCCGCGAGCGCCTCCGGAGCCTCGGCCAGCGGCCGGCGGGACCCGATCAGTGGCTTCACGGCGCCCTCGGCGTACAGCCGGCAGAGCTCGGTGTGGGTGGCGGCGACGACCGCCGGCTCGTACCGCCGGTACAGACCCCAGTGCAGCCCGACGACGGAGTAGTTCTTCACCAGCAGGTGGTTCGCGGGAGCGGCCGGGATGCGCCCCGCCGCGAAGCCCACCACCACGATCCGCCCCTCGAACGCGACGACCCGGCGCGAGGCGTCGAAGACGTCGCCACCCACCGGGTCCCAGATGACGTCCGCGCCGCGCCCGTCGGTGGCCTCCCGGACCGCCGTGACGAGGTCTGCCGCGATGTAGTCGATCGCCGCGTCGGCGCCCAGCTCCAGGCACAGCGCCGTCTTCTCCGGGCCGCCCGCGGTGGCGATGACCCGCGCACCGGCGGCCTTGCCGAGCTGGACGGCGGCCGACCCGGTGCCGGACGCACCGGCGTGGACCAGCAGGGTCTCCCCCGGCCGCAGACCCGCGCGGCGGTGCAGGCCGACATGGGCGGTCTGGTACGTGATGAACAGTGCCGCGGCCTCCTCGGCCGTCATCCCGGCCGGGATGCCGAACGCGCCGCCCGCCGGCAGGACCGCGAAGTCCGCCAGCCCGCCGCGCGGCAGCGTCGGCGCGCCGAGGACGCGGTCGCCCGGCCGTGCCTGCGCGCCCTCGCCCGCGGCCACGACCTCACCGGCGATCTCCAGGCCCGGCGTGAACGGCAGCGGCGGGCGCTCCTGGTACTGCCCGGTGGCCAGCAGCAGGTCCGGGAAGTTCAGCGCGGCGGCCTCGACCCGGACCAGCACCTCGCCCGGCCCGGGGTCGGGGACGTCGACCTCGTCGAGCCGGAGCACCTCGGGGGCGGGACCGTGCTCGTGGATGCGCCACGCTCGCATCGTCACCGGGTGCGTGCCGAGCGCGGTCACCGGACCCCGTCGCCGCTGCGGACCGACTCGGGCGGGGCCTGGTGCTCGGCCGGACCCGGTACGCCGCGGAACCGGTACGGCTCCGCGGTCCGGCCCGGCTGGACCACCCACGCCTCGCCGGAACCGCCGCCGTCGACCGCCGCGAGCGCCGCGTCCGCGACCTCCTCGGCGGTCAGCAGCGGGAACCCGGCCGCGCGGAACGCGCCCGCGAACGGCGCCACGAGCGGCGTGTCGGTGAATCCGGGGCACAGCGCGGTGATCGTGATGCCGTCCGCGGCCAGGGACTCGGCGAGCGAGCGGACCAGGCCGACGACGGCGTGCTTGCTCGCGGCGTACAGCGGATCCCCCGGGAACGGGGTCAGCCCCGACAGCGACGCCGTCGCGACGATCGCGCCGCCGCCCGCGCGGCGCAGGGCCGGCAGCGCGGCGTGGACGCCGAAGACGACGCCGTGCACGTTCGCGTCGACCAGCAGCCGGTACCGCTCGGGGTCGAAGTCCTCCCCGAGCGTCATGCCGCTGCCGAGCCCGGCGTTGAGGTGGACGAGGTCCAGCCGGCCGTACGCCTCTTCGGTGGCCGCCACGGCGGCCGCCAGGTCCTCCGGGCGCCGCACATCGGTGCGCACGAACCGTCCGCCCAGCTCGGCGGCGACGGTCTCCCCCGCGGCCTCGTCGAGGTCCGCCAGGACGACGCGCGCCCCGCGAGCGGTGACCGCGCGGGCGAACGCCGCCCCGATCCCGCTCGCCCCACCGGTGATCAGCACGGCAGCGCCGTGGAGTTCTCGCATGCGGGCGACCCTACCGGGGACGGCGGTACGCCCGGGTCACGTCCCGTCGGTGTCGTCCTCGGCCTCGTCCCCGTCGTCGGAGATCATCTCCTCGTCGATCCGGAGGAGCATCCGGCTGTCCGGGACGCACACGAACGGCAGGTCGGCCTCGCCCGGCCCCGGGTCGTCGCTGAACTCCAGCGGCAACGCCACGCTGTTCACCATGAGCACGCCGTTGCGCAGCTCGAGCTCGGGCACGTCCAGGCCGGACATCGAGCCACCCGCGGCCTGCAGCAGCTCGTACACCGCCTCGCCCACCTCGGTGACCTCGTGGTCGGTCTCGATGCCCTCGACCTCGTGGTTCCCGGTGAGTCCCTGCGCGCGCCGCGCGGCGGTACCCGCGGCGATGAGCGCCGACACGTCCGGCACGAGGTAGTCCCGGCGCTGACGCACGGCGATCGTCATGCCGTCGCCGCTGAGCTCGGACTCGGCGAAGTCGGTGTCGTCGAGGGTGTCGACCTGCCAGGGCGTCACCTCGTCGTAGGTCTCGAACAGCAGCTCGTCGTACGCCGCCGAGGCGTTGTTGAAGACGCGGTACGCGGCTTCCACCACCTCGTCGTCGGCACCGCCCCGCACCGCGGTGAGATGGGCGCGTGCGGCCTCGAACGCGCGGGCGAGCGCGGCGTCGAGCTCGTCGGCGCCGAGATCGGTGGGGTCGGTCACGGGGGTCCTCCGTAAGTCAGGCGTTCGATACGAACCGGTCGAGGACACGGACCCCGAACCGTAGTGCGTCGAGCGGTACCCGCTCGTCCACCCCGTGGAACAGCCCGGCGAAGTCCAGATCGGCCGGCAGCATCAGCGGCGCGAACCCGAACCCGCGGATGCCGAGTTTCGCGAACGCCTTGGCGTCCGTCCCGGCGGAGAGCATGTACGGAACCGGGTGCGCGCCGGGATCCTCGGCGCGGAGCGCGTCCGACATCGCGGCGACCAGGTCACCGTCGAACGTCGTCTCCAGCGCGGGCTGGCAGGTGATCCACTCCCGGGTCACGCCGTCGGCCAGCAGCCCGTCGATGACCTCCTCGAACGCCTCCTGCTGCCCCGGCAGGAACCGGCCGTCGACCACGGCATGGGCGCTGCCGGGGATGACGTTCGCCTTGTACCCGCCCTGGAGCATGGTGGGGTTCGCCGTGTTCCGCGTGGTCGCGCTGAGGAGGCGGGCCACGGGGCCGAGCTTGGCGATGGTCCGCTCCGGGTCGGCGAGGTCCACCTCGATGCCCAGGACCCGACCCGCCTCGGTGAGGAACGAGGCCACCGTGTCGGTCATGACCAGCGGGAACTCGTACCGGCCGATGGCGGCGACCGACTCGGCGAGGGCGGTGACGGCGTTGTCGCCGGCCACCATCGAGCCGTGCCCCGCCCGGCCCTTCGCGGTCAGCTTCATCCAGCCGAGGCCCTTCTGGGCGGTTTCGATCAGGTACAGCCGGTCGGACTCGCCGATGCTGACGCTGAACCCGCCGACCTCGCTGACGCCCTCCGTGACGCCCTCGAACAGCTCGGGGTGGTTGTCGACCAGGTGGTGCGCGCCGAGCAGGCCGCCCGCCTCCTCGTCGGCGAGGAAGGCCACCACGATGTCGCGGGGCGGCTTGGTACCGGTGCGCTGCCACTGCCGGACGAGCGCGAGGATCATCGCGTCCATGTCCTTCATGTCCACCGCGCCGCGGCCCCACAGGTAGCCGTCGCGGATCTCGCCGGCGAACGGGTCGACCGTCCACTCGGAACGGTCCGCCGGCACGACGTCGAGGTGGCCGTGGAGCAGCAGGGCCGGCCGGTCGCGGTCGGCGCCCTCGATCCGGGTCACCAGACTCGCCCGCCCCGGCTCGCTCTCGGTGAGGAACACGTCCAGTCCGACCTCGGACAGTTTCTCCGCGACGTACTCGGCGGCGACACGCTCGCCCTTGCTCGTCGCGGTGTCGCCCGTGTTGGTCGTGTCGATGCGGATCAGGTCACGGCACAGGTCGACGACCTCGTCCTCGGCGGTTGTCATGACGACCTTCCTACCAGCGCGGGCCACGGCGGCCCACTCGATCGGGTCTGCCAGGATCCCTGACATGACGACGTTGAGCGGTACCGACCTCGCCCGCCGCACCCGCACGGCCGTCACCGGCCTCGGCGGCAGGTTCATGATCGCACCGCAGATGGCGGCGGCCGCGGAGGCCGTCGGCGTGCCGGGTCACATGCTGTACATCCGCGGCCGCGTCGCGCCCGCCGGGGCGCTCACGCCCGAGGCCGCCACGGCACTGCTCGCGATCATGCCGGCCGGGCTCGTGCGGCGGACGTTCGAGCGCACCGCGGAGCTGACCGCGGCCCGGGCCGCCGAGGCGTGCACCGAGGCGTGCCTGCAGTGGGGCCGCGACAACCTGTCCGGCGTTCCGGCCGAGGACCTGGCCCGGCTCGCGGAGCTCGGCGAGAAGGTCGTCGACTCCGCCGAGCTGTCCGCGCTGCCGCTGATCGCCGGCTGGCGTGCCGTGCCCCGGCCGGACGACGCCCCCGCGCGGGCAGCGTTGGTGCTGCACCTGCTGCGGGAGCACCGGGGCGCGATCCATCTCGCCGCCGTACGCGCCCAGGGGCTCGACGTACCGATGGCGATCCTCGCGGAGCCGAGCGCCGGCGAGGCGCGGCTCAAGGCGTTCGGGTGGCGGGACGCCGATCTCGAGGCCATCCGGGTCAGGGTCGAGCGGCTCGGCGACCTCGCGGACCGCTGGGCGGCGGCGGAGCGGGACACGGACTCGGCGTTCGGACTGGCCCTGGCCGTGCTGGACGCCGACGAGGGCGAGGACCTGGTGCGGCTCTGTGACGCCGCCGTGGCGGCCGTCGACGGCTGACCGGCGGGGGCGGTTTGGGTCCTCGGGTGGGCGTTCGGTATTCTCGTGCAGTCGCACACCGGGTGACCGGCGTGAGACCACCTGTCCGGGTGGCGGAATGGCAGACGCGCTAGCTTGAGGTGCTAGTGCCCGAAAGGGCGTGGGGGTTCAAGTCCCCCTCCGGACACCATCACAAGGCCTCTGACCTGCGAAAACAGGTCGGAGGCCTTCGTCGTTCCCGGCTATGGCCTAACCGTGGCCTGACCGACCGACGAGAGATGCCCACAACGGGCATCCCGTCGTGGCCTAACCGACCTGCATGGCCTGACGGACCGAGCAGGCGGAGACATCGTGGCAACGATCAAGACCAGGATCCAGAGGGACGGCACACGCTCCCACCGGGTGGTGTGGAGGGAGGGCGGCACCCGCGCCGGCGGCTGGGAGTCCGAGACGTTCCGGCACAAGACCGAGGCCACCGGGTTCCGCCGCGACGTCGACGCCGCGGGCCAGCACTGGCCGGACATCTGGGTCAAGGGCGTCGGCTACGTGACCGCCCACCCGGAGCCCGTCACCGAGGTTCCATTCCTTCCCTACGCGCGGGCCTACGTGCGCGACCTGACCGGCATCACCCCGGCCACCCGGCACCGGTACGACCGGCAGGTCCTCGCCCTCGCGCAGCAACTCCGGCCCATCGTCGGCGAAGACCTGGCCGTCGCCAACGTCGAGGAGATCCACGTCCGCCGCTGGGTCAACGCCCGCGAGGCCGCCGGGGCCCGCCCCAAGACCATCGCCAACTACCACGGCCTGCTCTACATGATCCTCGCCGCGGCGGTCCGGGCCGGCCTGCGTCCCGGCAATCCCTGCGCGGGCACCCGACTCCCGGACCGCTACTCCCCCGACGCGACCGGCGACCGCGACGCAGTCTTCCTCACCGAAACCCAGTTCGCACTGGTCGCGCGGGCAATGTTCCCCACCAGCGACTGCCCTGTGGCAGGCAGAGGCCGTCCCGGGCGCAGACCCCGGAGTGCCGCCGGAAAGCACGCCGGGACGGTCGAGGACCGGTGGCTGGTCGAGGCCGCGGTCGGCACCGGGCTGCGCTGGTCGGAGCTCACCGCCCTGCAGGTCCAAGACCTCGAACTCGACGCACCGGTGGCCCGCCTGTCGGTCAAGCGCGCGTGGAAACGCAACCCCCTGGGCGAATTCACTGTCCTGGGAGCCGGGGCGTTCTACCTCGGCAAGCCCAAGTCCAAGAAGTCCCGTCGCCGGATCACCCTGTCACCGGCCGTCGTGGCAGTGCTGCGCCGGGCGGTGAAAGGCAAGGCACCCGGCGGCCTCGTGTTCACCGCCCCGCAGGGCGCGCGCTGAACCAGGCGACCTGGTACGAGGACCGCTGGCAGATCGCGCTCGCCCTGGCCGCGGAACGGGGACTCACCGTCGCACCACGGTTCCACGACCTGCGGCACACCCACGCCGCCTGGCTGATCAGCGCCGGCGTCCCGCTGCCGGTCATCCAACAACGGCTGGGACACGAGTCGATCACCACCACCGTGGACACCTACGGCGGGCTGCTCCTGCAGGCCCACGAGGTCGCCGACGCGGCCATCGACGCCGCGCTCGCCGGACGGCCGATCCCGCCGCCGGCACCGGTGGGGACCACAGGCACGGTCGTGGCGGCCGCCGACCAGGACGTCACCTACGACCCGGTACTCGACGCCGGGCTCGGAGACGAAGGCGACGACATCACCGGCGAGCCGTGAACTTCCAGGTCAGGCGCGACGCCGCGGCCGCGATGTGAGTGCACTCGCCCGAGGCGCCGCGATCGGCTGTTCGCCGTCGCTGACGATCTGCGCGAGGTGCTCCGGGGAGAACCGCACATGACGCCCCAGCCGCGTGTGCGGAACCTGATGAGTGCTGACCCGGTCTCGCAACCACGACCGCGGCACATTCAGATACGTAGCCGCCTCCGCGATCGTCAGCAGCCGCACGGTCGTTTCGCCCGAACATCCGCGGCCGCCGACGACATCGGGCCGACCTGGCAAGGCGAGCGTGGAACCGCCGCTCGCACCTGAGCGACTGTTGGATCCCCGTCCACGACATCACCCCCTCACCGCACCCCGCCCGACACGGTCCGATCGCGGCGCTGGTGCCCTGGCGGCACACCGGTACCTACCGATAGGTGCCGCACCCCCGAACACCTGGACACCATCGGCCGACGACGATCGAGCGGCATCACATCCCCGCCTCTGAGCCGCCGATGTTCGCCCGACGAGACGGAGGAACCTCTCTCCTTCGCGTTGCGAAGTAGCACCTTGACCAGCAGTGACCGCGCTGACCTGTACACGAGGCCTTTAGGCAGGTCACTGGCGCACGGCAGGCAGTGGCGGGCACTCCAGAGGCACGGATGTACCTGGGTTCGTGGCCAAACTCGCGGCAAAAATCGTTTAGCGGTCCACAGCGGACGCCGCCCGGCCCTTCGAGTCTGGGCGTTGGACGGGCGCCCGTGGTGTCAACGGATCACTCGGATCGCGCTTTACGTCTGGATTCCCTGCCGCACCTGGTCGGCCTCCGGCCCGCGGCCCTGTCGGTCGAGCAGAGCAGCGAGCTCGTCGACGGCGCGGAGCTCACCGCGGCCACAACACCACGCCACACTTGCTGGGCTTCCGGCTCGCGCCCCTTTCGTTCGAGCATGCGCGCGAGTCCGCGGGGGCGAGCGGATCTCGGGCGACCATCACCCTTCCGCGGAGTCGGAAGCCTGATCGGCACCTTCGACGGCCTGGTACTCTGCGCGAAGGTCGTGCAAGGAGCGTTGACCGGTGGGCGTGTCCGCGAGCCAGAAGCGCCAGCCGTTGCTGGCGGTTGCGCAGACCGCGCCAGCAGCACCCGAGGGGGTGTCGTAGGGCACGTCGCGCACGATGATGTGTCCAGATTCGTCGATCTCCGCTACCTCGTCGACGCCCTCTCTGCGGGCGACGAGTACTGTCCCGGCCTCGAGGAGGCCCGCGGTGACGAGGTCGAGAATCCGGATCCGCGAGCCGTCTCCCTCGGAGGCGTCCACGGCTGCCGCGAGGGCGTCGGCAGTGGACTGGACGTGAGGGTAGTGGGGGTCGTACCCCGAGCGCGACATGCGCTCGAATGCTTCTCGCACCACGCCCGCCATGAGCTTGCGGCGTTGGGACAGGAAGTCTGCGAAGGGCAGCTCGGCCCACCCGCCGGGAAGCGCGTGGTGGTGCGTCTGGGAGCGGGGTCGGGGAACACCGCGCGTACCGGGGTGAAGGGCGAGTCCCAGTCGGAACAGCCTGTCCGCACACCGCGGCACCGAGCGCACCACGCTCACGCTGTCCTGTCGGTCTGCCGCGGCGCTGCCGACCTCACGAGCTCACGCACCCCGTGTGCGACGAGCACGCCGGTGTCTGGGGTCCGCAAGGGTCTTTCACCCGGTGGACGGTCCGGGCTCGTGGGTGCGGGGCCCGTGACGATGACGGGATCGTCGCCCGGCCGAGGGCCGCTCCCCGGGCCTGCTGCCTGCTGTGTCAGAAGACCCGGGCGCGCTGCCCGACGTGGAACGCAACCTCGCGGCGCTCGTGTGGACGGGGACTGTCGTCCCCTTCGTCGTGATCTTCGGCCTGCCCAGGGTCGGAGGAGCTGGGGATCCTCGGATGTGCCCTGGTGAACCGGTGCCTGCAGTCGTGAGGGCCGCGGCCGCACGCTTGCTCAACCCCGCGCGCGGTCCCTACCGTGTGCTCCTCCGCCAGCCGGCCAGCGTGGGCCCTGGGAGCGCACACTGCCGTACGACCCGGACAACGGTCCCCGTGGACCCCTACCGGAAGGGCGCCGATGACCGTGACCGAGCCCTCCCCCGCCGTCGCCGACTGGCCCCCGGGGCTGCCCCGGTCGCTCGAGTACCCGAAGGTCCCCGCGGGATCGATCCTCCGGGCGGCGGTACATCGCTGGGGTGAGCGGACGGCGTTCGTCCACCACGACGTCCCGCTCACGTTCACCGAGCTGGGACGCCGCGCGCACGCGGTCGCGAACTGGCTCGCGGACCACGGCATCGGCCGGGGGGACGTCGTCGCGGTCCACCTGCCCAACTGCCGGCAGTACCCGGCCGTCTACTACGGTGTGCTGCTCTCCGGCGCCACCTTCTCGCCGACCAATCCCCTGCTGCCGCCCGCCGGGCTCGCTGCGCAGCTTGCCGACGCCGGAGCGCGGCTGCTGGTCACGTGGGAACAGGTGCTGCCCGTCGTCCGCGCTGCGCTCCCGGCGACGAAGGTCGAGACGGTCGTGGTGACCGGTCCGGCGCAGGTCGTCGACTTCGCGGCGCGGCTCGACCTCGCGGAGGGCGAGGTCGACCTGGCCGACCTGCTGGCCGCCGAGGACGCCGACCGGCGGCTTGACGCGGGCGTCGACGTCGGCGCCGACCTCGCGCACCTGGCCTACACCGGCGGCACGACCGGCGTGAGCAAGGGCGTGGAGCTGCCGCACCGGAACGTGGTCACCAACGTGCTCCAGTCGGCCTGCCTGAGCTCGGGCTCGCTCCCCGCGCTCGACGACCGCGGCAACCTGACGCTCGAGCAGATCTGCGGCGAGCAGGAGTACCCGACCCGGCTCGGCACGGCGACGCTGATCAACCTCACCCCGTGGTTCCACGCCATGGGCGCCATCGGCTACCTGAACGTCCCGGTCATGACCGGGACCACCGTGGTCGTCCACGACCGGTTCAATCCCGCCGGCTACCTCGCCGACGCAGTCAGGCACCGGGTCACCACCATCGGTGGCGCACCACCTGTCTTCGTGGCGCTGCTGCGGGTGCCCGGCATCGAGTCGGCGGACCTGTCCAGCGTCCGCAACATCGCCAGCGGCGCGGCACCGCTGCCGGTGCCGCTCATCGAGAAGCTGAAGGCGCTGCTCCCGGGTGTGGCCGTCGGCGAGGGGTACGGCCTCACCGAGGTCACCATGATCGCCACCGGCAACCCCTCGTTCGTCTCCGGCACCCGCAAGCCCGGCACCGTCGGCGTGCCGGTGTTCGACACCGAGATCAGCATCCAGCCGTTGGGCCGCGATGCCTCCTCACCGCGGGGCGGCGGTGCGCCCCTGCCGCCGGGCGAGCGTGGCGAGGTGTGCATCCGCGGCCCGCAGGTGATGCGCGGCTATGCGAACCGACCGGAGGCGACCGCCGAGGCGATCGACGCCGGCGGCTGGTTCCACTCCGGGGACGTCGGGATCCTCGACCGGGACGGCTATCTCTCGATCGTCGACCGGACGAAGGACATGTTGCTCTACAAGGGCTACAACGTGTTCCCGCGGGAGCTGGAGGAGATCCTGTTCTCCGTGCCGGGCGTGGCCGGGGCCGCGGTGGTCGGACGGCCCGACGAGGAGGCGGGAGAGCTGCCGGTCGCCTACGTCGTCCGCACGGGCGACGACGCCGGCGCGGCGCTCACCGCCGGGTCGCTGATGACGGCGGTCAACGAGCGGGTCGTGCCGTACAAGCGGCTGCGCGGCGTCGAGTTCGTCGACGCGATTCCCGTCTCGGCCGCCGGCAAAGTGCTCAAGCGCGAACTGGCGGCACGCGAGCGCGCGGCGTTCGGCGCCTCCTGACCCGCCCCTCGCCGAGACCGGGTGATGCCGTGGCCTCCAGCAGCCACCGCTTCACCGCTGGCCCCCCTGACCCCCCGCGCGAGGGAGGCCCCGGACCACACCGGGTTCCTACGATCTTGCGAACGACCCTGCCGCTCGCGACGTAGGAGACCTCAGTGCCTGATCTGGAGCGTTTCGTCCACCACGTGGACGCGGTCGAGATCGGCGAGACCACCCGCTACCGGCGGCAGCGGCTGGTCGTCGGCCGGGACGACGTCACCGACGCGTTCGCCGACCCCGCCCTGGCCACGGTCCGCCCGCACGCCGCCTCGCCCGGAGACCGGGTGCGCATCGTCAAGCCCCTGGACGTCGTCGAGCCGCGCTCGCGGGGCCCGGAGGGCGGCACGTTCCCCGGCTGGCTGGTGCCGGTCAATCGCCCGCGCGGGGGGCGGACGCACGTGCTCCGCGGGGCGGCCGTGCTCGCCGCGGGGTTCCTGCCGCGCAACCAGGAGGGTCTGGTCGACATGTCGGGTCCGGCGGCGGAGCTGTCCCCGTTCGCGCGCACACACAACGTGGTCGTGGAGTTCGACCCCGCCTCCGGCGCCTCCTGGGCCGACGTGGACGCCGCGGTGCGTCGCGGGCTGCTGCGGCTCGCGGTCCACCTGGCCAACGCGGCGGCGGGTGCGCCGGCCGACGCCGTCGAGCAGGTGGTTGGGCCGCACCCCGCCGGCGAACCCACCGGCGGGCTGCCCCGGGTCGGGGTGATCACGAATCTCCAGACGCAGGGCGCGTTCAAGGACGTCTTCGTGTACGGGCGGAGCATGGCCGGCAGCCTGCCAACCCTGATCGATCCCGCCGAGGTCGAGGACGGCGCGGTGGTCAGCGGGCAGTACGGGCACCCCGCCCTGCGCAACCCGACCTACCTGCACCAGAACCACCCGGTGATCGCCGCCCTCGCCGCCCGGGACGGCACCGACCTGCGGTTCGGCGGGCTCGTGCTGTGCCCGGAGCCGGTGGACCAGGCGAGCAAGGAGCTCGTGTCCGAGCACGCGGCGTGGCTGTGCCGCGCCGCCGGGATGGACGCCGTGATCGTCACCAAGGAGGGCGCCGGCAACGCGGACAACGACCTGGCGCTCAAGGCCGACGCGCTGGAAGCCGCCGGGGTGCCGGTCGTGGCGTTGTACGCGGAGATGTCCGGGCCGGACGGCACCGGCCCGCCACTGGTTGCCGGGCCGCGGAAGGGGTCGCTGGTCAGCACCGGCAACTACGACCAGCGGGTGGCGTTGCCGGCGGTCGAGCGGGCGCTGGGCGGGGCGCGGCTGGGGATCGCCGACGCCCCGGCGGAGGCGGCGGTGGAGGTGCCGGTGGCGGCGATCCTGAGCGCGTTGAGCCCGATCGGCGCCGGCCGGTTCAGCTGTGCGGACATCGAGCCGGCGGACCGTCGGGAAGGCGCGGCGTGATGCGTGTCGTGCACTACCTGAACCAGTTCTACGCCGGCCTCGGCGGAGAAGAAGCGGCCTCCTTGGAGCCCCGAGTCGTGGCCGGGCCGGTCGGTCCGGGACGGCTGCTCGACCAGCTGCTCGGCGAGCTGTCCGGCGGCGCGCACCGCATCGCGGCCACCGTGGTGTGCGGCGACGACCACGCCGCCGCGACGGCCGGAGTCACCGAGCGGCTGCTGGAGCTGGTCCGCGAACAGGGCGCCGAGCTGCTGCTGGCCGGTCCGGCCTTCGGCTCCGGCCGGTACGGGCTGGCCTGCGCTCGACTGGCCGCGGCGGGGACGGCGGCCGGGTTGCCGTCGATCGCGGCGATGCACCCGGACAATCCTGGTCTCGGCGAGGCCGGCCGGGCACCGGTCGTCGCGGCGGGAGCCTCGGCCCGGGAGATGCGGCCTACCGTGGCGCGCCTGGCGGCCGCGGCGGTCAGGCTCGCCGCGGGCGAGGAGCTCACCGGGTCCGACGGCCGGGTGAGCCGCACCGTCCGGCTCGGCCGGATCGTGGAGCGCACCGGTGCGGAGCGGGCCGTCGCGCTGGTCCTGCGCCGTTTCGCCGGCGAGACGGACGTGACCGAGATCCCGCTCGGTGGGTTCGACGCGGTCGACCCGGCCGCCCCGGTGGACACACCGGCCGGTGCTCTGGTGGCGCTGCTGACCGAAGGCGCCCTGGTTCCGGCGGGCAACCCGGATCGGCTCGAGTCGGCTCGCGCCACCCGCTGGCTGCGCTATGACGTCGCCGGGCTGGACACCCTGGCCGGCGGGGAGTGGGAGTCGGTGGACGGGGGCTTCGCCACCACCGCGGCCAACGCCGACCCGAACCGGCTCGTGCCCCTCGACGCCGCCCGCGCGCTGGAACGCGAGGGGTACCTGGGCCGGCTGCACGGCGAGGTACTGGTGACGGTGGGCAACGGGACCACGGTGGCGACCGCGCGCCGGTTCGGCATCGAGTGGGGGGCGCGGCTGCGCAAGGCGCAGGTGCAGGCCGCGATCCTCACCGCCACTTGAGGGACCGGAACGCGTTGCGGGTCAACGCTTGCGAAGGAGGTGGAGCGCGCGGGCATCCCCACCGCCGTGATCACCAACCTGGTGTCGATCGCCGAGCAGGTCGGCGCGCCGCGCATCGTCCGAGGCGGCGGGATCCCATACCCGGCCGGCGATCCCGAGCTCAAGCCGGATGCCGAACGGGCCTGGCGGCGGCGCCTGGTCCAGCGCGCCCTCGACGTGGTGGCCACCCCGGTCGAGCGGCCCACCGTCTTCGAGGTACCCACGACGAACAAGCCCGAAGCGACGGAGGCAGCGCGTGCCTGACGCAGCAGTGGTCCGCGCCGCGTCGATGGTGCTCGCGCACGCACCGGGACTGGCCAGGCACGGCTCCAAGCCGGCCCGCACGCTGCCGGCCGACCCGGCGCTGCAGGCGAGCTTCCGCGACTCGTTGCGCACGTTCCCCGACGCCGTGGGCTACCCGCCGCACCAGGCCTACCTCGGCGGCTGCCATCCGCGCGAGCTGCCGCCCCGCCCCTGGGCGGGGACCCAGCTGCCCGGTGCGGGCCGGTTCGCCCCGTTCGGCGAGCTGATGCCCGAGGACGAGCTGCTCGGGCTGCTGGCGGCGGTCGACGAGTTCGACCTCCTCACGCTGGGTCCCGAGATCGCCGAGCGCGCCGCGAAGCGGCTGGCCGCGCACCCTTTGGCCGCTTCGCACCTGGACCTGAGCCGCCTCTCGGCCGCCACCGGCGACGCGGCCGGCGCCGTCCGGTCCGGTGCACTGCCCCTGTACGACGCTGCGGGTGTGCTCGCCGCCGGGCTGCGCGGCGGCCATGAGCAGGACGAGGCGCTCACCGCGCCGGTGCTGCTGGAGAACCTGGCGTGCAAGGCCACCGGCACGTTGGCCCTGTTGCACCTGATGCACGATCACGGCCTGGACCCGGCCGCGGTGCAGTACACGATCTCCTGCTCCGAGGAGGCGGTCGGTGACCGCTACCAGCGCGGCGGCGGCAACATGGCCAAGGCAATCGCCTCGGCGGCCGGGCTTGCGGAGTCCTCGGGCGCGGACGTCAAGGACTTCTGCGCGGCCCCGATCCCGGCGCTGGTGATGGCCGCCAGCCTGGTGGTGGCCGGCGTCTTCGAGCAGGTCGCGGTGGTCGCCGGCGGATCGCTGCCCAAACTGGGCATGAAGTTCGAGGGACACCTGAAGCACCGGCTGCCTGTCCTCGAAGACGTGATCGCCGGCGCCGCCGTGCTCGTCACCGGTGACGACGGCGTCTCGCCGCGGATCCGGCTGGACGCGGTGGGCCGGCACCGGGTGTCCTCCGGCGGCGCAGGCGCCCAGATCCTGCACGACCTCGCGGTGCGGCCCCTGGAGGCGGTGGGGCTGGCCATGTCGGACGTCGACACCTATGCCACCGAGCTCCACAACCCGGAGATCACCGAGCCACAGGGCTCCGGCGACGTCGCTGCCCGCAACTACCGCACGATCGCCGCGCTCGCGGCACGCCGCGGGGAGATCGACAAGGACAGCATCGACGCGTTCGTGACCCGGCACGGCATGCCCGGCTTCGCGCCGACCCAGGGGCACATCGCGTCGGCGCTGTGCTACCTGCCGCACGCGCTGGCCGAGTTGCGCGCGGGCACCGTCCAGCGGGTCCTGCTGATGGCCAAGGGCAGTTTGTTCCTCGGCCGGATGAGCCAACGCTCCGACGGGATGAGCGTGCTGCTGGAGAGCAACCGACGCTGAAGCCGGCGCCCGGCCGGCGGGTAGGAGGTGGTGATGGGGTCTGTGGTGGACGCCACGAAGGAGACCTTCGACGACTTGGTCTCGTCCGGGCTCGTGCTGGTGGACGTGTGGGCGGAGTCGTGCCGGCCGTGCGTGGCCCTGGCACCGAGGGTCGAGGAGATCGCCGCCGCCGTCGCCGAACTCACGGTCGTCAAGCTCGACGCCGCCAAGGCCCGGCGGCTGTGCATGGCCCATGAGGTGCGCGGGCTGCCCACGTTCCTGCTGTTCCGGGACGGCGCGGAGGTCGCCCGGATCACCGGCACGAGCATGACCCCGGGCCGGCTCGACGCCTGGCTCGCGACGCAGCTGGACACCCAGCACGGAAGGGAGCAGTGATGTTCGACGGTAAGCAGGTGATCGTGATCGGCGAGCGGGACGGGATCGCCGGTCCGGCGATCGCGGCATGTGTCGTGGCCGCGGGCGGGTCGGTGGCGTTCATGGCCACCGAGTGCTTCGTTTGAACCTCGGCCGGAGCCATGGACCTGTCCACCCAGGAGACGATCAAGCGGCTCGCCGACCAGCACGGTGCCGGCTCGCTGCTCGTGCTGCTGGGCTCGCCCGACGGCGAGAGTGCCGGGATCGCGGCCGAGACCGTGGTGCTCGGTGACCCGAGCTGGGCGGGACCGTTGGCGGGGGTCCAGTTGGGCCTCGACGTGTACCACGTGTTGGAGGACGAGCCACGGGCGGCGATCCCCGAGGAGGTGTTCGAGGAGCAGGTCGGTCTGATGGTCGACGTCCTCGACGTCGACGAGATCAGCGTCGCCGTGAAGGAGGTGCGCGAGCAGAGCCCCGGCTCGTGAGCGCAAGACCGGGCGGCCGAGATCGTAGCCACGGCCCGGGAGCAGGCTGAGCATGTCCTGACCGCGGCCCGCGAGGCGGCGACGGTGCTCGCGACCGGACCGCAGATCGACGATCTGTTCGAGGCGGCCGCGTGGGTGTTCGAGCGGCCGGTGGACCACCGCAGCGCCGGCCCGGACCGGTCCCCGGCCGCGGTCGGCGGCGGCAACGTCCGGGACGACCGGTACGCGCCGGCGGTCGGCGACCACGACGAAACCCGGAGCAGGCTGGTGGGCCGGTACACGCCGCTGGTGCGGTCGGTCCTGACCCAGGGCGGGCTCAGCCGCGCCGACGCCGAGGCGCTCGAGCCGTCGGTGTGGTCGCAGCTGATGCAACTGCTGCCCCTGTTTCCCGGGCACCGCATCAGCGGGTGGACGGTAATCAGTACCTGCAAGGACGTGCTGCTGCTGGGCCGGCCCGAGCCCGCGCCACCAACGGCCGTCACCGCCCAGCTGGCGGCCGGCGGCCATGAGCCGCGGCACGCGGCGGACCAGATGGGGATCTCCGGCACCGAGCGGGAATCCCGGCGCGAGGCCGTCCTGCACGCCCTCAGGGTCGCCCAGCAGAGCGGCATCCCGCCCCGAGCGGTGGGTCAGGCCCGGCCGCCCAGGTCGAGCCGGACGTCAACCGCCCGGGGCTGCACGGCGATGGCGGCGCGGCCCGCCAGGAGGAGCGCGTCGACGCGGCCGCCGACCCGCTGAAGCACCTGCGCGCCCAGCCCGCGGGGCGGCAGCGTGCCGCGCAGCCACTCGGCCAGCCGGGCGTCCTCGGGGCGGCTGCCGCGGAGACCGGCGGCGAGCAGGCGCTCGCCGACCGCCCACTCCTGCAGGCCGTCGAGGGTGACAGCGAGCGCGTCCGCGATCTCGTCGTCCTCCCCCGGCAGGGTGATCCGCAGCCGCTGGCGCAGGTAGGCCTTGACCGGGTGCTCGACGAAAGCGACCAGATCCTCCAGCGCGACCGGCCCGGTCAGCGGCCCGAGCGGGCGGCGCTCCGGCTCGGGCTCGCGGGGCTGTACCGAGCGACGCGCGCCGGCCAGGCTCACCGGGTCGAAGCTCGGCGGCGGCGTGCCGGTGAAGGAGCGGACGTCGTAGGGCTGCAGCGGGTGCCGCGTGACCACGTCGTCGCGCGCGCCGGGCACCATCGCGTCGACCACGTCGAGCAGCTCCCCTAGCGGGACGGCGGGCGGCCGAAGCGCGCCACCGACCGGGTCGGCGCCGGTGTAGAGCACGACCACCCGCTCACCGGCCGCCATCAGCGCATCGAGCAGCAGCTGGCGATCCTCGCTACGGACATCCCGCTCCCCCACGCACGGGTCGCGCGCCAGCACGTCATCGCCGTCAATGCCCGCGGTGCGCGGGAAGACGCCGTCGTCGAGCCCCAGCAGCACGACGACGCGGTGCGGGACCGATCGCATCGGCACCAGCGTGCAGACGGTCAGATTGCCGGTGCGGAAGTTGGCGCGGGTCGGCCGCCCGCCAAGGCGATCCGCCATCAGCGCACGCACGTCGGCGAGCCGGATGGAGGCAGCGCCACCCTCGCCGGCCTCGGCCAGCTCGCGCCGGGCCTGCGCGAGCTGCCAGGCGTCCGCGGGATCGGTCTCGGTGAGCAGGTCGAGGCCGCGGGCCAACGTGTCGATCCAGTGCCCGACCGGGCGCTCGCCGCTCAGCGCCGTCAGCACGTCCTCCAGCCGGTCGAGGAGCTCGGCGAGCCGCCCCGCGAGGTCGATGTCGCTGCTGTCGACGTCGTCGAGCGGCAGCGCGCGGTCGAGCCACACCGGCTCATCCTCGGACGTCGTCACCCCGAGCAGGACCCGGTCGAGTCCGGCCTGCCAGGTGTTCTGCGCGACCGAGTCCAATCCGAACGGACGCCGAGTGGCGGGGTCGATGCCCCACCGAACCCCTGACCGCGCGACCCAGCTTCGGATGCGCTCGAGCTCGTCATCGGTGAAGCCGAAGCGGCGCCGCACACCCGGGGTGGCCGCCAGGTCCAGCACCTGGCTGGCGGTGACCCGACTCTGCGCGAGGTCGAACAGCGCCGCCACGGTGTCCAGCAGCGGGTTTGTACGGCGCAAGCTGCGGTCGGCCAGCCGCACGCGCAGGGCGCCACCGGGGTGAGGCAGTCTCGGACCGAGACCGAACGCGGCCGAGATCAGCGGCGCGAACGTCTCGACCTCGGGACACATGACCAGGACGTCGCGCGGCTCGAGAGTCGAGTCGTCCTCGAACAGGCGCAGCAGCAGCTCGCGCAGCACCTCCACTTGCCGACCCGGACCGTGGCAGGCATGCACCTGCAGGGTTTCGTCGAGCTCGGCGGCGCTCGGGGGAACGTCGTCCCGAAGATCCGCCTGGAGGCGGCCGAGCAGGGTCGCGGGCCGGACCGTGTCCTCGTGGTGCTCGTCGTCGTGCGGCGGGAGCCGGAGCTGAAGCTCGCGGACGTCGCGGGCGAGGCTGCGCAGCAGTGGATGCTCGGGCAGCGTCGCCGTGTCGTCACACCACCGGGCTCGGGTGCGGCAGCCACAGGTGGACAGCGCGGTGCTCGGCGAGCGCGCTCAGCACCGCGAGCGCGTCGGCGTGCAGCCGGGTCGGCCCGAAGATACTGATCCGCTCGGGTAGGTCGGACAGCCTCGGATCGGCGCGCAGTGCGGCGCACTCGACCTCGAGCCGCTCGGCCGGGCTGGGGCCCAGCCGGTCGCGAAGCCGCCGCCATAGCTCCGCCTGCCAGGTCAGGTCAGCGGGCAACGGCTCGTGCCCATCGGTGTCGCGACCGTCGGCCCAGTCCCGCAGCATCTGCGGCCGGTGCGCTCCGTAGGAGCGGAAGAGCCCTGCGAGGCGGGCCGCGGCGGACCACCGGCGGCCGCGGCGGTGGTCGTCGGCGCCGTACCCGAGGTGGTGCGCGAGCACCCGGCACCACGGCTCGCCGAGGTGCTCGTCGACCACCTCGAGCAATGGCCACACCGGGTCCGCCCAGGGGTCGTCGCGCGGGTCGGCGCCGCGGGCGGCGGCCAGTGCCTCGTCGACCAGCCGGCCGGCCGACGGGAAGACGATCCCGGAGCAGATCCCGTCACCCGCGGACCCCGCGCCCAGCACGGTCGACAGCCGCTGGGCAAGCCACCGCTCCACGCCCTTCGCCGGCACTGCGACGACTTCGGACGCGAAGGGGTCGGCGAGCGGCGTCCCGAGGACGGCCGCCAGCCCGTCAACGAGACGCGCCGTTCGTTCGGCCCGGTGGACGTGGAGCACCCGAGTTGTCTACCTGACGGGTGCGACAAAACATCGGAGCGACTCACCCGAGTGACGTCCGGCAGGGCAGTGTCGCGACATGAGGCCCCGTAGCGCCGGTGGCCTTCGCGGCCTTCGACGAGCTTCTCGTCAGCCGTGGCTCTCGTCGATGACGCAGAAGAGGTTGCCCTCCGGGTCCGCGAGCACGATGAAGTCCGGGTCGTCCGGATAGAGGTCCCACCTCACCCGCACCGCGCCGAGACCCACCAACCGCTCGACCTCATCCACCTGCGCCGCGGTGTCCGGCGCGAACAGGTCGACGTGCACGCGCGGCCGCTCCTGCACGGGCGTCTCGCTCAGTTGCAGACCGAGGCGCGGGCCGTGGCCATCGGTGGGCCGCAGCGTCGTCCACCAGTCCGCGTCCTCGCCCGTCTCGGGTACATATCCGAGCGCCGCCGTCCAGAACGAGACCGCACGCGCCATGTCGTCCACGCCCAGCACGACGGTCTTCAGTCTCAGTGCCATCCGGTGATCATGCCGGAGACCCGCCCCGGCTGCGGAGCGTCTTTTTTCAGCGCAACGGCCCGGTGGAGAACTCCGGCCCCGGAACCCGCGCCGTCCGAGCGGCTCCGGGGCCGCACAGTGCCTCGGTCAGGAAGGCGTTACGCGCGTCGATCTGGCTCGGCACGGGATAGCAGGTGAGGTTCTCCGCGAGACTCACCTGGCGACTGCCGTCGGGACTGTGCAGCACACCGAGGCCGCCCGATGACGCCGCCGTTGTGACCCCAGGCCCGCCCGCACGGCATCGGCAGCCAGAACAGCCCCAGCCCGTACCCGCCGGCCTCGGGGGTGGCCGGAGCGGGCGGCACGGTGGTCTTCATCTGCGCCAGCAGGCCCGGTGACAGCAGCTTGCCGGTGAGCAGGGCGCGATAGAAGTGGTTCAGGTCCGCGCGTGCTCCGCCTCGAGGAGAGCCTGCAGCGCCGCTCCCCGGCCGGGCCCGGCGGCCGCCGCGGGAGCCGTCGGTGCGACCAGCGCGAGAACCAGCGACAGGATCACGAACACCTTGCGGTACACGGGACTCCCTCTCATCCACCGTGGACAGGATCGGTGACGCCGCCCGGAGAGGCGTTAGCGCGGGGCGTCCCACCCGGCGAGCCGGGTGCCCGCCTCGTACGCGCTCTCCCAGAAGTCGAGGACCACGGCGCGGGGATCGTCCTGTCCGCGCACGTCCATCGAGCAGCGGCTGGGCCGCGGCCAGGGCAGCCAGCTGGTCGATGACGTCGGCGAACACGTTTTCTGCCGCCAGCTGTTGTCCGTGTACCACTCGTGGAGGCAGTTGTACGAGAATCCTCACCCTGAGTGCAGTGGTCCAGCCACGTCGGGGCAAGGCCAGCGGCTCCGCCGCGATGGGAGCAGCGGAAACGGGGCCGCGCCGTCCGCGGCCGACCCGATGGGGGTTCTGACAGTCCTCCCCCGGCCCATCGCCGAAGATCATCGGTTAGGCCCGCGGCCTAACCGATCCGGAAGTACACCCCACAACCCGGAGTAACCCGGACCAGGACACCGGCGCTGAGCTGCGCTAGCGTCGTAACCGCAGGTCGGCGGCGTGCGTCCAGCGGTTTCAAGTCCCCCTCCGGACACCATCACAAGGCCTCTGACCTGCGGGAAACGCAGTCAGAGGCCCTTCGCTTTGAGGCTCGAGCCCTCACCGAGCCCTCAACTCAGGCCCTCACCTAGCTAGGTGCGCGACCTGACCGGCATCACCCCGACCACCTGGCACCCCTCCGACCGGCAGGTCCTTGCACCCGACGAGCAACTTCGGCCCATCGTCGGCGGGGACATGACCGTCGCCGACGTCGAGGAGGCCCACGTCCGGCGCTGGGCCAAGGCCCGCCGTTTCTTGACTAGTTCCAGTGAAGGCGTCAGGATGCGGCTGTGCCGGACACCGCAGACCTCGAACGTCTCCTGCGCGCCGTGGGACTGCGAGTTACCCGGCCGCGCGTGGCGGTGCTGGACGCCGTCCACGCTCAGCCACACCTCGACACCGAGGCCCTGATCGGCGCCACTCGCGCCCGGGTGGGTGCGGTGTCGCACCAGGCGGTGTACGACGTGCTGCGCGTCCTCACCGACAGCGGCCTGGTGCGACGCATCCAGCCGCAGGGCTCGGTCGCGCGCTATGAGGCGCGGGTCGGTGACAACCATCACCACCTGGTCTGCCGCGACTGCGGCACGATCGTCGACGTCGACTGCACGATCGGCGCCGCCCCGTGTCTGACCCCGTCCGGCGACGCCGGGTTCGCCATCGACGAGGCGGAGATCGTCTTCTGGGGACGCTGCCCGTCCTGCACGGACAGCCGTCCCGCCCCCTTCCCCGATTCGACCGTACAGAGAGGTAAGTCGTGACGAACGAGGTCGACAAGAACCACACGAACAGCACCAGTGAGAGCGAGAACCCGGCGATCCCGTCGCCGACCCAGGTCACCGACGGCCGGCCGCGCAGCGCCCAGGACTGGTGGCCGAACCAGGTCGACCTGAGCGTGCTCAACAAGCCCTCGAAGGACTCCGACCCGCTCGGCGACGACTTCGACTACATGGCCGAGTTCGCGAAGCTCGATGTCGAGGAGCTCAAGCGCGACCTCGTTCAGGTGATGCGCACGTCGCAGGACTGGTGGCCGGCGGACTGGGGCCACTACGGCCCGCTGTTCATCCGCATGTCCTGGCACGCGTCCGGCACCTACCGCATCGCCGACGGACGCGGCGGCGGCGGCCAGGGCGGCCAGCGCTTCGCCCCGCTCAACAGCTGGCCCGACAACGCCAACCTCGACAAGGCCCGCCGCCTGCTGCTGCCGATCAAGCAGAAGTACGGCCGGAAGCTCTCCTGGGC
>JAVEDU010000036.1 GCA_030840805.1 Actinomycetota bacterium | reverse complement strand
CGCCGGAGATCGAGACCGGCGAGCTGGTCACCGACCAGATCGCCACCGAGGTCTTCCTCATGCCGGCCGCCTCGCACGTGGAGAAGGAGGGCACCTTCACCCAGACGCAGCGGATGCTGCAGTGGCGGGACAAGGCCGTCGAGCCGCCGGGCGACGCCCGCAGCGACCTGTGGTTCTACTACCACCTGGGCCGGATCCTGCGGGAGCGGCTGAAGGATTCCACCGACCCGCGCGACCGTCCGCTGCTGGACCTCACCTGGGACTACCCGACCCACGGCCCGACCGCGGACCCGGACGCCGAGGCGGTCCTCCGCGAGATCAACGGCACCGGGCCCGACGGCCGGGCGCTGTCGAGCTACATGGAGATGAAGGACGACGGCTCGACGACGGGCGGCTGCTGGATCTACTGCGGCGTCTACGCCGACGAGGTCAACCAGGCCCGCCGGCGCAAGCCGCGCCAGGAGCAGAACGAGGTGGCGCCCGAGTGGGGCTGGGCGTGGCCGCTGAACCGCCGGATCCTCTACAACCGTGCCTCGGCCGACCCGGACGGCAAGCCGTGGAGCGAGCGGAAGAAGTACGTCTGGTGGGACGAGGAGGCCGGCCGCTGGACGGGTGAGGACGTACCGGACTTCGAGGCCACGAAGCGGCCGGACTACGTGCCGCCGGACGACGCGAGGGCGCAGGACGCCATCGGCGGTGCCGACCCGTTCGTGATGCAGAGCGACGGCAAGGCCTGGCTGTTCGCCCCCAAGGGAGTCGTCGACGGGCCCATGCCCGCGCACTACGAGCCGGCGGAATCGCCGATGGAGAACCCGCTCTACGGCATCCAGTCGAATCCGACCAGGGAGGAGATCCGGGCGCCGTGGAACCGGCTCCATCCGCAGCGCAGCGACGTCTTCCCCTACGCCTTCACCACCTATCGGCTCACCGAGCACCACACGGCCGGCGCGATGAGCCGCACGCTGCCCTACCTGGCGGAGCTGCAGCCGGAGTTCTTCGTGGAGGTGAGTCCGCAGCTTGCGGAGGAACGGGGCCTGGAGCACGCGGGCTGGGCGACGGTGATCAGCGCCCGGTCGGCGGTGGAGGCGCGGGTGCTGGTGACCGAGCGGATGCGTCCGCTGCGGCTCAAGGACGGGCGGATCGTGCATCAGATCGGCGTCCCGTACCACTGGGGTGAGCGGGGCATTTCGACTGGCGACTCGGGGAACGACCTGGTGGGAGCGGTGCTGGATCCCAACACCCACATCCAGGAGAGCAAGGCCGCCACCTGCGACATCCGGCCGGGACGGCGCCCGCGCGGGCCGGAGCTGGTGGCGTTCCTCGAGGACTACCGACGACGGGCCGGCATCGCGTCCGGTCTGGTCCCGGTCGGCGGCCGCGCGCCGGCGGAGGACGTGACGGAGGAGCCGGAATGACGTTCGTGAGCTCGGCGAGCCCAGCCTTGACGGGCAAGGATCCGGAGAACCGGCTGTTCGGGCCGCTGCCGGACGTCCAGAAGGCGGACGGCTACGAGCCGGACCACCCGCCGCGGGTCGGTTTCTTCACCGACACGTCGGTCTGCATCGGCTGCAAGGCGTGCGAGGTGGCGTGCAAGGAGTGGAACACGCTCCCGATGGACGACTACGACGGGCGCGAGGGCGTCATCGGTCTGTCCGGGATGTCCTACGACAACACCGGCCAGCTGAGTGCGAACAGCTGGCGGCACGTCGCCTTCATCGAGCAGGCCCGGACCGTGGACTTGCCGATGCCGACCGTGGGTGCTCCCGCCGCGCGCCAGGACACCTCCGAGCCCGCCGTCGACCTGCGTGATGCCGACAGCCTGGCGAAGGCGCAGGCCAGCGTGCTGAACGCCGAGGCGCTCGAGGAATTCGACCCGCAGACCACGCAGTCCGGGGACCGGGAGATCCGGTGGCTGATGTCCTCGGACGTCTGCAAGCACTGCACGCACGCCGGCTGCCTGGACGCGTGCCCGACCGGGGCGCTGTTCCGCACCGAGTTCGGCACGGTCGTCGTCCAGGAGGACATCTGCAACGGCTGTGGCTACTGCGTGCCGTCGTGCCCGTACGGGGTGATCGACCAGCGCAAGAGCGACGGCCGGGTCTTCAAGTGCACGCTGTGCTACGACCGGTTGACCGACGGGCTGATGCCGGCCTGCGCGACGGCGTGCCCTACCCAGTCGATCCAGTTCGGTGACCTCGACGAGCTCCAGGCCCGGGCCGACGCACGGCTCGCGACGCTCCAGTCGCAGGGCGTGGAGACCGCGCGCCTGTACGGGCGCGACGAGAACGACGGCGTCGGTGGCAACGGGGCCTTCTTCCTGCTGCTCGACGAGCCGGAGGTCTACGGCCTGCCGCCGGACCCGGTCGTGCCCGCCCGCGACCTGCCGGCGATGTGGAGGGCCGCCGCCACGGGTGCCGCGATGATCGTCGGGGCCGCGCTGTCCGCCGTCCTGAGCTCGCGGAAGGGGTGAGTCGGTGACCGAGGGAGTCACGACGCCGGGTGCCGGGTGGCGACGGGCCGAGGGGCCTGCGGCGGGTAACCGGAGGCGTCGCCGTCGGGGCGGCTTCCGTCCCGGCGCGCGCAACGCCGGCGAGGTGCCGATGGTGGACGACGTCGAGTTCACCTCGTATTACGGGCGCCCGATCATCAAGGCGCCGGTGTGGAAGACGCCGGACGTGCCGCTGTACCTGTTCCTCGGGGGAGCGGCCGGCACCTCGTCGGTGCTGGGGACGTTCGCCGATCTCAGTGGCCGGCCGACACTGACCAAGGTCACCCGGATCACCGCCGGTGGCGGGGCACTGGCGTCGGTGGCCTTCCTGATCCACGACCTGGGCCGGCCGGAACGGTTCCTGCACATGCTGCGGGTGTTCAAGCCGACGTCGGCTCTGTCGGTGGGCACGTACATCCTGTCGCCGTTCAGCGCGCTGACGGCGGCGACCGCGGCGGCGGAGCTGCTGGGGTGGTTCCCGCGGCTGCGGCGGCTGTCGGGGATGGGCGCCGCCGTCTTCGGCGGGCCGATGGCCACCTATACGGCGGTGCTGCTGGCCAACACCGCCGTCCCCTCATGGCACGCGTACCGCGAGAAGCTGCCGTTCGTGTTCGCCGGTTCTGCCATGGCCGCCGGCGGCGGGATCGCCATGGTCTTCACGCCGGTGGAGGAGGCCGGCCCGGCCCGGAAGATGGCCGTGGCCGGAGCGGCGGTCGAGCTCGCCGTGGTGAGCCAGGTGGAGAACGACCCGAGCATCGTGTCGGAGCCGTACCACGTCGGGCGGGCCGGGAAGTTCATGCGCGCGGCCCGGGCGTGCACCGGGACGGGTGCGGCGCTGACGGTCCTCACCGGGCGCACCCGCCTCGGGGCGGTCGCGTCAGGAACGCTTCTCGCGGCCGGTTCGCTGCTCACCCGCTTCGGCGTCTTCGACGCCGGCATGGCCAGCGCCAGGGATCCGAAGTACACGGTCATCCCGCAGCGGGAGCGGATGGCCGCACGGGACAGCGAGGCCCGCTCGGTCATCCACTGACCGGCCGGGGGACCGGTTGCCCGTGCGTCACCGTCGCGGGTCCGCGTGCCGACGGTATGCCCAGCACA
>JAVEDU010000109.1 GCA_030840805.1 Actinomycetota bacterium | reverse complement strand
CCGCCCGCCGCCCGCCCGCCGCCCGCCGCCCGCCGCCCCCCGCCCGCCGCCGGCCGCCCCCCGCCCGCCGCCCGCCGCCCGCCGCCCGCCGCCCGCCGCCGCCCGCCGCCCGCCGCCCGCCCACTCTCGTGATCATCAGCGGTTACTCGTGCTCGGGCGACGTGGAACCGCTCATGATCACCGGAGGCCGGCGTGCGGCGACCAGTGTCTCGCCGTGCCCGCCTGACCGGTTTTCCGGCCGGATCCGGCTCCGGGACCACCCCGGCGTTGCCCCAGCCCACCACCTCTCGCTAGGTTCACCGCGCTGGAAAGTTCCCCGAGATGCACCGAGGTGACCGCGTGGCCCTCCCGTCGCTGAGCCCCGAGCAGCGTGCCGCTGCTCTCGAGAAGGCGGCCGCTGCCCGCAAGGCGCGGGCGGAGTTGAAGGACAAGCTGAAGCACGGCGGTACGACGCTCGCCGAAGTGCTCGACGCTGCGGACTCCGACGAGGTCGTGGGCAAGATGAAGGTCGTGTCCGTTCTGGAGGCCCTGCCCGGCATCGGCAAGGTGCGGGCGGTCCAGATGATGGACAAGTTCAAGATCGCCGACAGCCGCCGTCTCCGTGGCCTCGGAGACAACCAGCGGCGCGCGCTGCTCGAGGAGTTCTCCTCGCCCTCCGGTGGACGCTGACCATCCCGACGCCGCCGTACCGGAACCGTCTCGGCTGACGGTCCTGTCCGGCCCCTCCGGTGTCGGCAAGGGCAGCGTCGTGGCGGAGATCCGCCGGAGTCACCCCGAGGTGTGGCTCTCCGTCTCCGCGACGACCCGCACACCACGGCCCGGCGAGGTCGACGGAGTGCAGTACCACTTCGTCGACCGCGCCGGGTTCGAGCGCATGGTGGCCGCGGGGGAGATGCTCGAGTGGGCGGAGTACGCCGGCAACCTCTACGGGACCCCGCGAGGTCCCGTGGAGGAGCGGCTCGCCGCCGGGACGTACGCGCTGCTGGAGATCGAGTTGCAGGGTGCCCGGCAGGTGCGGCGGGCGATGCCGGAGGCGCGACTGGTCTTCCTGGCCCCGCCGTCCCGCGAGGAGCTCGCCCGGCGGCTGGTGGGCCGGGGCACCGAGGACGAGGCGGCGATCGCCGAGCGGCTCGGCGTCGCGGAGGTCGAGCTGGCCGCCGCGCGGGAGTTCGATGTCGTGCTGGTCAACGACACCGTGACCCACGCCGCGGAGGAATTGGTACAGTTGCTCGGTTGACCCATTCCCCACCCGTCTGAGGCTGATCTGCGTGTCCGGAACTGTCGCCGCCCCCGAGGGCATCACCAACCCGCCGATCGACGAGCTGCTCGACAAGACCAGCTCCAAGTACGCGCTCGTGATCTACGCGGCCAAGCGTGCCCGCCAGATCAACGCGTACTACTCCCAGCTCGGCGAGGGCCTGCTGGAGTACGTCGGCCCGCTGGTGGAGACGAGCCCGCAGGAGAAGCCGCTCTCGATCGCGCTCCGCGAGATCAACGGGAACCTGCTCACGCACGAGCAGGTCGAAGAGTCCTGACGGACTCGATGGCGGGCTCCCGGAGGGTCGTCCTCGGCGTCTCCGGGGGCATCGCGGCGTACAAGGCGGCGGACCTGCTCCGGCGCCTGACCGAATCCGGGCTGTCGGTGCGGGTCGTCCCCACCGCCAGCGCGCTGAAGTTCGTCGGCGAGCCGACCTGGGCCGCCCTGTCCGGGCAGCCGGTGGCCACCGAGGTGTGGTCGGCGGTGCACGAGGTGCCGCACGTCCGGCTCGGCCAGGAGGCCGATGTCGTCGTGGTGGCCCCCGCGACCGCGGACCTGCTGGCCAGGGCCGCGCACGGCCTGGCCGACGACCTGCTGACCAACACGCTGCTCACCGCGCGCTGTCCGGTCGTGTTCGCGCCGGCGATGCACACCGAGATGTGGGAGCACCCCGCCACCCGGGAGAACGTCGCCACCCTGCGGCGCCGGGGCGCGATCGTGATCGAGCCCGCCGTCGGCCGGCTCACCGGCGCCGACAGCGGCAAGGGCCGGCTCCCGGACCCCGCCGAGATCTCCGCCGTCGTCCACCGGGTGCTGCGCCGCGGTGCCGAGGCCACGCCGGACCTCGCCGGTCGTCACGTCGTCGTCTCCGCCGGCGGTACCCGGGAGTACCTGGACCCGGTGCGCTTCCTCGGCAACCGGTCCTCCGGCCGGCAGGGCTACGCCCTCGCCCGCACCGCCGCCGCCCGCGGCGCCCGGGTCACGCTGGTCGCCGCGAACACGGTCCTCGACGCCCCCGCGGGCGTCGACGTGGTCCGGGTCGGGACGACCGCCGAGCTGCGTACCGCCGTGCGCGCCGCCGCCGCGGACGCCGACGCGGTCGTGATGGCCGCCGCACCCGCCGACTTCCGGCCCGCGGGCCTCGCCGAGCACAAGATCAAGAAGGCCGACGACGGCTCGGCTCCCACCGTCGTCCTGGTCCAGAACCCCGACATCCTCGCCGAGCTGGCCGCCGAGCGGTCCCGCGCCGGTCAGGTCGTCGTGGGCTTCGCCGCCGAGACCGGCGACGCCGCCGCCTCGGTGCTCGACCACGGCCGCGCCAAGCTCGCCCGCAAGCGCTGCGACCTGCTGGTCGTCAACGAGGTCGGCGAGGGCCGGGCCTTCGAGACGGCGGACAACGCCGCCGTGATCCTCGGCTCCGACGGCACGGCCACCGAGGTCCCGTTCGGTCCGAAGGACGACCTTGCCGACGTGATCTGGGATCTGGTCGTCAAGCGGCTCGCCCTTCCCCACTAGACTGCAGTGTCCCTGTCACCGCCACCCCTGGGAGCGTCGTGAGTCGCCGCCTGTTCACGTCCGAGTCAGTCACCGAAGGACACCCGGACAAGATCGCCGACGCGATCAGCGATGGCATCCTCGATGCGCTGCTCACCGAGGACCCGCACAGCCGGGTCGCGGTCGAGACGCTCGTCACGACCGGTCAGGTCCACGTCGCCGGCGAGGTGACGACCGAGGGCTACGCCGACATCCCGGCCATCGTCCGCAGCACGATCCTGGAGATCGGCTACGACTCGTCCCGCAAGGGCTTCGACGGCGCCTCCTGCGGGGTCAGCGTGTCGATCGGCTCGCAGTCGCCGGACATCGCCCAGGGGGTCGACGCCGCGTACGAGGAGCGGACCGGCGAGGAGTTCGTCGACGACCTCGACAAGCAGGGCGCGGGCGACCAGGGCCTGATGTTCGGCTACGCGTGCGACGACACGCCGGAGCTCATGCCGCTCCCGATCGCGCTCGCGCACCGGCTGTCCCGCCGGCTCAGCCAGGTCCGCAAGGACGGCGTGGTCCCGTACCTGCGGCCGGACGGCAAGACCCAGGTCACCATCGAGTACGAGGGCGACCGCCCGGTCCGCCTCGACACGGTGGTCGTCTCCACCCAGCATGCCTCCGACATCTCGCTGGAGACGCTGCTGGCCCCCGACATCCGCGAGCACGTCGTCGAGCCGGAGCTCGAGGGTATCGGCATCGACACCTCGGACTACCGGCTGCTGGTGAACCCCACCGGGCGGTTCGAGATCGGCGGCCCGATGGGCGATGCCGGGCTCACCGGCCGCAAGATCATCGTCGACACCTACGGCGGCATGGCCCGGCACGGTGGCGGCGCGTTCAGCGGCAAGGACCCGTCGAAGGTCGACCGCTCGGCCGCGTACGCGATGCGCTGGGTGGCGAAGAACGTCGTCGCCGCGGGCCTGGCGTCCCGGTGTGAGGTCCAGATCGCCTACGCGATCGGCAAGGCGCACCCGGTCGGGCTGTTCGTCGAGACGTTCGGCACGGAGAACGTCCCGGTCGACCGGATCCAGCAGGCCATCACCGAGGTCTTCGACCTCCGGCCGGCCGCGATCATCCGGGACCTCGACCTGCTGCGCCCGATCTACTCGCAGACGTCGGCGTACGGCCACTTCGGCCGCGAGCTCCCCGACTTCACCTGGGAGCGCACCGACCGGGCCGACGCGCTCAAGTCGATCGCCAACGCCTGATCGGCCGCGCCGCCGCGTCGGTGGTGTCTGGTAGACCGGTGCGGTGACCGACGACCAGCTCAGCCTCGGGGGAGTGGCGACGCCCCGCCCCCGGGGCAAGCGCGGGCGGGGTGCCGTCGAGCCCGCCGAGACGCTGTCGGTGGCCCGGGTCTCGGTCGACCTGCCGCTGCCGCACCTGGACCGGCCGTTCGACTACCTCGTCCCCGCCACGGCGGATGCCGACGCGGTACCGGGGGCTCGCGTCCGCGTGCGGTTCGCCGGGCAGCTGGTCGACGGGTACCTGCTGGAGCGCGTCGCCGCCTCCGACCACGGCGGGCGGCTGGCGTTCCTCGAACGCGTCGTGTCCGCCGAGCCGGTGCTGTCCGCCGAGATCGGCCGGCTGGCCCGGGAGATCGCCGACCGGGCGGCGGGCACGCTCGCCGACGTGCTGCGCCTCGCGGTCCCGCCGCGGCACGCCCGGGCAGAGAAGGCCGCCACCCCGGAGCCCGGTCCCGCTCCCGCGGACCTGCCGTCACCGGCCTGGGACCGGTACGACACCGGCCCCGCGTACCTGGCCGCGCTCGCCGCGGGCCGGAGCCCGCGGGCGGTGTGGACCGCGCTGCCGGGCGAGGACTGGCCGGCCCGGGTCGCCGACGCGGTGGCGGCCTGCGCGTCGTCCGGGCGGGGAGCGGTCGTCGTGGTGCCCGACGCGCGGGACCTCGACCGCCTCGACGCCGCGCTGGCGGCCCGGCTCGGGCCGGGCCGGCACGTCGCGCTGTCCGCTGCGCTCGGCCCGGAGGAGCGGTACCGGCGCTGGCTCGCGGTCCGGCGCGGGAACGTGCGGGTGGCGATCGGCACCCGGGCGGCCGTGTTCGCGCCGGTGGCCGACCTGGGCCTCGTCGTGGTGTGGGACGACGGCGACGACCTGCACATCGAGCCGCGGGCGCCGTACTGCCACGCGCGGGAGGTGCTGCTGGTCCGCGCCCAGCAGTCCGGGGCGGCCGTGCTGCTGGGCGGCTTCACCCGGACGGCGGAGGCCCAGCAGCTGCTCGGCACCGGGTGGGCCCGGCCGCTGGCCGGCCCCCGCGCCGAGGTCCGCGCCGCCGCGCCGCGGATCTCCCCGGTCGGCGACGACACCGACAACGCCCGGGACGCCGCCGCGGCCTCGGCCCGGCTGCCGACGGCGGCGTGGCGGGCCGCCCGGGAGTCGCTCAACGCGGGCGCCCCGGTGCTGGTACAGGTGCCCCGGCGGGGCTATCTGCCGTCGCTGAACTGCGAGCGGTGCCGGGCCCCGGCGCGCTGCGCGGCCTGTCAGGGGCCGCTGGCGCTGAGCGGCGGCCGGGCGGTGCCGTCCTGCCGCTGGTGCGGGCGGCTCGCCGGGGACTGGTCGTGCGAGCACTGCGGGGGCCGGCGCCTGCGGGCGGCCGTCGTGGGCGCCCGCCGGACCGCGGAGGAGCTCGGGCGCGCCTTTCCCGGGGTCGTGGTGCGGACCTCGGGCCGCGAGGAGGTGCTGTCCCGGGTCCCGGCCGGGCCCGCGCTGGTCGTGGCGACGCCGGGCGCGGAGCCGGTCGCCGACGGCGGGTACGGCGCCGCGCTTCTGCTCGACGGCTGGGCCCTGCTCACCCGGGCCGACCTGCGCGCCGCCGAGGAGGCGCTGCGCCGCTGGTCGAACGCGGTCGCGCTGGTCCGGCCCGCCGCCCGTGGCGGCCGGGTGATCGTCCACGCGGACGGGGCGGTGCCGGTCGTGCAGGCGCTGATCCGGTCCGACCCGGGCTGGTATGCCGAGCGGGAGCTCGCCGAGCGGACCGAGCTCGGCTTCCCCCCCGCGGTCCGGATGGCGTCGGTCACCGGGGCGCCGCAGGCGGTGGCGGACTTCCTGGCGCTGGCCCGGCTGCCGGAGTCGGCCGACACGCTGGGCCCGGTGCCGGTGGGGGAGGACGCCGAACGGATGCTGCTGCGGGTACCGCGGGCGGACGGGCGGGCCCTCGCCGCGGCGCTGCACGCCGCGGCCGGGGTGCGCAGCGCGCGCAAGGAGACGGCGCCGGTGCGGGTCGAGGTGGACCCCACCGAGCTGCTCTGACCGACACCCGCGTTGATCATGGACCTTGCAACAGAAACGCCGGCGTGTCGTGTTGCCAAGCCCATGATCAACAGGGAGGGGACCGCCGCGTCGGGGGTACCGCGCGACTCGGCCTAGAATTGGCCACCGACCCTGACGACCCACCACCCGCGGGAGCCCTTCAGCGATGGCCGTTCAGCCGATCCGCCTCTTCGGCGATCCCGTGCTCCGCACCGCCGCGGAACCGGTGGTCGACTTCGACGCCGAGCTCCGCCGGCTGGTCAAGGACCTCACCGAGACGATGCTCGACGAGAACGGCGTGGGCCTCGCGGCGCCGCAGCTGGGCGTCGGCCTGCGCGTGTTCACCTACGACGTGGACGACGTGATCGGCCACCTCGTCAACCCGGTGCTCGACTTCCCGGACGACGAGGAGCAGGAGGGCCCGGAGGGCTGCCTGTCCATCCCCGGGCTGTACTTCGACACCAAGCGCCGGCTCAACGTCGTGGCGCGCGGCGTCAACGAGTACGGCGACCCCCTGCAAATCGTCGGCACCGAGCTGATGGCCCGCTGTGTCCAGCACGAGACCGACCACCTCGACGGCATCCTCTTCGTGGACCGGCTCGACGCCGAGACCAAGAAGGAGGCCATGCGGGCGATCCGGGCGGCCGAGTGGAACGACGAGCCCGCGCCGGAGGTGCGGGTCAGCCCGCACCCGATCTTCGGGAAGCTCCACTGAGACTCCTCTTCGCCGGTACCCCGGTCGCCGCCGTCCCCGCGCTCCGGGCCCTGCTCGACTCCCGGCACGAGGTGGTGGCGGTCCTCACCCGGCCCGACGCGCCCACCGGCCGGGGCCGCCGGCTCGTCCGCTCGCCGGTCGCCGAGCTGGCGGATGCGGCCGGGGTGACCGTCCTGCAGCCGAACCGGCCGTCCGAGCCCGAGTTCCTCGCCCGGCTCGCCGAGCTGGCGCCGGACGTGGCGCCGGTGGTGGCGTACGGGGCCTTGATCCCACGTACAGCCTTGGACATTCCTCGGCTTGGCTGGCTCAACCTCCACTTCAGCCTCCTGCCTTCGTGGCGGGGGGCGGCCCCCGTGCAGCACGCGCTGTGGCGCGGTGACGAGATGACCGGCGCGAGTGTGTTCGCGCTGGAGGAGGGCCTCGACACCGGACCCGTGTTCGGCACGACGACCGAGGAGATCCGCCCCCGCGACACCAGCGGGGACCTGCTCGGCCGGCTGTCCACCTCGGGCGCCGGCCTGCTGGTCGCCACGTTGGACGCGCTGGAGAAGGGCGAGCTGGTGGCCGTCCCGCAGCCCGCCGAGGGCGTCAGCCTGGCCCCGAAGATCGAGGTCGCGGACGCCCGGGTCGACTGGCGGGAGCCCGCGCTCGCGGTGGACCGCCGCGTCCGGGCCTGCACCCCCGCGCCGGGGGCCTGGACGACGTTCCGGGGCGAACGCCTCAAGCTCGGGCCGGTCACCCCGGACCCGGACGCCCCGCCCCTGCCGACCGGCGTGCTCGGGGTCGAGCGGCGCCGCGTGCTGGTCGGCACGGCCACCCACCCGGTCGTGCTCGGCGAGGTGACGCCGCAGGGCAAGAAGCCGATGGCGGCCGACGCCTGGGCCCGCGGGGTACGCCCCACCGAGGGCGAAGCGCTCGACGAGCAAGGGGAGACCGCATGAGCGGGCACGGCCCGTCCCGGCCCGCACGCAAGGCCACCCGCCCGTACCGGAAGCCGGTACCCGACCCGGCCCGCCGGGCCGCGTTCGACGCGCTCACCTCGGTGTCCGCGCGGGACGCGTACGCGAACCTGGTCCTGCCCGGACTGCTGCGCGACCGCGGCATCACCGGCCGGGACGCGGCGTTCGCCACCGAGCTGACCTACGGCACGCTGCGCCGGCGCGGCACCCTCGACGCGGTCCTCGCCGCGTGCAGCAGCCGCCCGCTCGCCGAGATCGACCCGCGCGTGCTCGACATGCTGCGGATGGGCGCGTACCAACTGCTGCACATGCGGGTGCCCGCCCACGCCGGCGTCTCGGCCACCGTCGAGGTCGCCCGGGTGGCGCTGTCCGATGGCCAGGCCAAGTTCGTCAACGCGGTGCTGCGGCGGATCACCGAGCGGGACGAGGAGGCGTGGCTGGCCGAGGTCGCGCCCCCACGCGAGCGCGACGCGGTCGCGCACCTCGCGGTCCGGTACGCGCACCCGGAGTGGATCGTGCGCGCGTTCGCCGATGCGCTCGGGGACCGGGACGGGGCGCTGGCGGAGACCGCGGCCGCCCTCGCCGCCGACGACGCGCCGGGCACCACCCACCTGATCGCCCGTCCCGGGCAGATCGACCGGGACGAGCTCGCCGCCTCCACCGGCGGCGAACCGGGCCCGTGGTCGCCGTACGCCGTGCATCTCGGCGGCGGAGACCCGGCCGACATCGCCGCCGTGCGGGACAACCGGGCCGCCGTGCAGGACGAGGGCAGCCAGCTGGCCGCGCTCGCCCTCGCCGCGGCGCCGCTGGACGGTGCGGACGTCCGCTGGCTGGACCTGTGCGCGGGACCCGGCGGGAAGGCCGGCCTGCTCGGCGCGCTGGCCGCCGGACGCGGGGCCCGGGTCGATGCCGTGGAGCAGTCCGAGCACCGCGCCGACCTGGTCCGGCGGACCGTGTCCGGCCTGCCGGTCACCGTGCACACGCTCGACGGCCGGACCGTGGGGTCCGACCCGGCGCTGCCCGAGGGCGGGTTCGACCGCGTGCTGGTGGACGCGCCGTGCACCGGCCTGGGCGCCCTCCGGCGCCGCCCCGAGGCGCGGTGGCGGCGGCAGCCCGCCGACGTGCCGTCGCTGACCAAGCTCCAGCGCGAGCTGCTCCAGGCCGCCCTGCGAGCCGTCCGGCCGGGTGGCGTCGTCGCGTACGTCGTCTGCTCGCCGCACCTCGCCGAGACGAGGGTGCAGGTGGCCGACGCGGTCCGCCGTACCGGCGCGGAGGTGCTGGACGTCCGCGCCGCGCTGCCCGCCGGCATGCCCGACCTGGGGGCCGGCCCGGCGGTGCAGTTGTGGCCACACCGGCACGGAACGGACGCGATGTTCGTCGCGCTGCTCCGCCGTCCGGTCCAACCCTCGTCCGCACTGCCGGGGTGACGGCGGTCGGCCCTAAACTCGCGCCCGTGGATCCCTACATCGCCCCCAGCATCCTGTCCGCCGACTTCGCGCGTCTCGCCGAGGAGGTCCGTGCGGTCGAGGGGTCGGACTGGTTGCACGTCGACGTGATGGACAACCACTTCGTCCCCAACCTGACCCTCGGCCTCCCCGTCGTGCAGAGCCTGCTGAAGGTCACCGACATCCCGATGGACTGCCATCTGATGATCGCCGACCCGGCCCGCTGGGCCCCCGGGTACGCGGAGGCGGGCGCGCACAACGTCACCTTCCACGCCGAGGCCGCGCCGGACCCGGTCGCCGTCGCCCGTGACCTGCGCGCCGCGGGAGCGCTCGCCGGGCTGGCGATCAAGCCGGGCACGCCGCTGGACCCGTACGTGGAGATCCTGCGCGAGTTCGACACGCTGCTGGTGATGACGGTGGAGCCCGGCTTCGGCGGCCAGTCGTTCATCGCCGAGGTGCTCCCGAAGGTGCGGGAGGCCCGCCGGCTGGTGAACACCGGTCACCTGAACATCCGGGTGGAGGTCGACGGCGGCGTCACCGAGGACACCATCGTCGCGGCGGCGGAGGCCGGTGCGGACACCTTCGTGGCGGGCTCGGCGGTGTACGGCGCCGCGGACCCGGCGGAGGCCGTACGGGCCCTGCGGGACCGGGCCCGGGCCTCGTTCGCCGGAGCGGCTGGGCGGTGACCACCGACCCCGGGGGGCTGGTCCTCGTCGTCGACGACGATCCGGACATCGCGCGGTTCATCGAGATGAACCTGTCCTTCGAGGGCTTCGACGTGGCCGTGTCCCACGACGGGTTCGACGCCCGCGAGCAGATCGCCCTGCGCCGGCCGGACCTCGTGCTGCTCGACGTGATGATGCCGCGCATCGACGGCGTGGAGCTCTGCCGGCAGCTGCGTGCCGACCCGCTGACGGCGGGTATCCCGGTGATCATGCTGACCGCGAAGGGCCTGTCCGCCGACAAGGTCGTCGGGCTCACCGCCGGGGCGGACGACTACATCGTCAAGCCGTTCGACACGCTGGAGCTGGTGGCCCGGGTGCGGTCCACGCTGCGGCGCAACCGGGAGGTGCGCGGCATGTCGCCGCTGACCGGGCTGCCCGGCAACACCCGGATCCTGTCCGCCATCTCCGAGCACGTGGCGGGCGACGGCGACTACGCGGTCTGCTACGTGGACATGGACAACTTCAAGAGCGTCAACGACGCGTACGGGTTCGTCCGCGGCGACGAGATGATCACCGTGCTGGCGCAGACGCTGGACCGCGCGTGCGCCGAGGCGGGCGACCCCGCGCCGTTCCTCGGGCACATCGGCGGGGACGACTTCGTGGTGATCTGCACGCCCGACCAGGCCGGCCCGCTCACCGACCGGGTGATCGCGCTGTTCGGGCCGGCGGCCCGGGCGCTGTACGACCCGGACGACCTGGCGCGCGGGTACCTGGAGCTGGGGGACCGGCAGGGCGTGCTCCAGCGGTTCGACCCGGTCACGGTGTCGGTCGGGGTGGCGTCCAGCACGCACCGCACGTTCGCCGACCCGCGGGAGGTCGTGGCCGTCGCGACCGAGATGAAGCAGGTCGCGAAGGGGACGGCCGGCTCCCGGGTCGCCGTGGATCGCCGGAGCCTCACGGCCGGGGAGTGACCTACACCACCGGACGTTTCCTCCACCGGCGTGCGAGACTGATGGCGTACCACGCAACGCGCGCTCCGGGGTCGGTGTAACTCCGAACCGGCGGTGACAGTCCGCGACCCGACCGCAGCCAGCGGCCGGTTGACCCGGTGAAATTCCGGGACCGACGGTGAAAGTCCGGATGGGAGGAAGCGCGCGGGCCCGGCCGGCTCTGCCGGCGGGTGTCGTGCCCCGTGCACGGCACTCCTCTGCCCGCGCCCCGTCCCATGCCCCCCTCGGGGCGAGCACGGACGGCGAGGAGGGGCAGGGCGTTGACGATCGACGACCCCACGGCGATGCGTCGCGCCGTCGCGCTGTCCGCCGCCGGCGCGGGTGCCACCTACCCGAACCCCTCGGTCGGCTGTGTGGTCCTGGACGCGGCCGGTGCGGTCGTGGGCGAGGGCCGGACCGCCGACGGCGGCCGCCCGCATGCCGAGGTCGTCGCCCTCACCGCCGCCGGGGACCGTGCCCACGGCGGCACCGCGTTCGTCACGCTGGAGCCGTGCAACCACACCGGCGGGACGCCGCCGTGCGTGGACGCGCTCGTCGCGGCCGGTGTGGACCGGGTCGTCGTCGCGGTCCGGGACCCCCACGCGCCGGCCGCGGGGGGAGCCGACGCGCTCCGGGCCAAGGGCATCGAGGTCGAGCTCGGCCTGCTCGCCGCCGAGGCCGCGTACGCCCAGCGGGCCTGGCTGCACGGCATCCGGACCGGCCGCCCGTACGTCACCTGGAAGTTCGCCGCGACGCTGGACGGCCGCACCGCCGCCGCCGACGGCACCAGCCGCTGGATCACCGGCCCGGACGCGCGCGCGGACGTCCACCGGCTCCGGGCGACCGCGGACACCGTCCTCGCGGGCGTCGGCACCGTCCTCGCCGACGACCCGCGGCTCACCGTCCGGCACCCGGACGGGACGCCCGCGGCGCGGCAGCCGCTGCGCGTGGTGGTGGACTCCCGCGGCCGGACCCCGGCGGACGCCCGGGTCCGGGCCGGAGACGCGCCGACGTACGTCGCGACCGCCGCCGCGCATCCCGGTGCGGACGGCCGGGTCGACCTCGCCGGGCTGCTGACGCACCTGTACGCCGAGGGCCGCCGGCACGTGTTCGTCGAGGGCGGCGCCACGCTCGCGGGCGCCCTGGTCGCGGCGGGGCTCGTCGACGAGGTCGTCGCCTATCTCGCCCCGGCACTGCTCGGGGCCGGTACCGCCGCCCTGGCGGGCGCGGGAATCACCACCATCGGCCGGGCGCTACGCCTGGACGTGCGCGAGGTCGCCCAGGTGGGGACCGACGTGCGCATCACCGCTTCACCGCTCATCGCAGCGGCACCGAGGGAGGCCTGACGTGTTCACCGGCATCGTCGAGGAACTGGGGGCGCTGGTCGTCTCCGACGACCTCGGGACGGCGGCGCGGTTCACCGTCCGCGGGCCGCTCGTGACGTCCGACGCCCGGCACGGCGACTCGATCGCCGTCAACGGCGTCTGCCTGACGGTCGTCGAGGTCACCGCGGACGCGTTCACCGCCGACGTGATGAAGGAGACGCTCGACCGCTCCTCGCTGGGTGCGCTGCGACCGGGTGACCCGGTCAACCTGGAACGCGCCGCCACGCTGCAGACGCGGCTCGGCGGCCATCTCGTCCAGGGGCACGTGGACGGGACGGCCAGGCTGCTGGAGCGCATCCCGGACGAGCACTGGGAGGTCGTGCGGTTCACGCTGCCGGCCGCCCTCGCGCGGTACGTGGTGGAGAAGGGGTCGATCACCGTCGACGGTGTCTCGCTCACGGTCTCGGCCGTGGACGAGGAGTCGTTCTCGGTGAGCCTCATCCCCACCACGCTGGGCGTCACGACGCTCGGGAAGAAGGACGCGGGTGATCTCGTGAACCTCGAGGTCGACGTCGTCGCCAAGTACGTCGAGAAGCTGTTGGAGCGGGCATGACGCAGTTCGGCACCATCGAGCAGGCAGTGGCCGACATCGCGGCGGGCAGGGCCGTCGTCGTGGTCGACGACGAGGACCGCGAGAACGAGGGCGATCTCGTGTTCGCCGCGGAGAAGGCCACCCCGGAGCTCGTCGCGTTCATGATGACCGAGTGCCGCGGGCTGCTCTGCGTCCCGATGGAGGGCTCCGCGCTGGACCACCTCCAGCTGGGCCAGATGGTCTCGGAGAACACCGACCGGATGGGCACCGCCTTCACCGTGTCGGTGGACGCCCGCGAGGGCGTCACCACCGGTATCTCGGCGGCCGACCGCGCCCACACGGTGCAGCTCCTCGTCGGTGACGACACGGTCGCGCAGGACATCGTCCGGCCCGGCCACGTCTTCCCGCTGCGGGCCAAGGAGGGCGGGGTGCTCCGCCGGCCCGGCCACACCGAGGCCGCCGTCGACCTCGCCCGGATGGCCGGGCTCACGCCGGCCGGCGTGATCTGCGAGATCGTCAAGCCGGACGGCACGATGGCCCGGCTGCCCGACCTGACCGTGTTCGCCGCCGAGCACGGGCTGACGCTCGTCACGATCGCCGACCTCATCGCGTACCGCCGGCGGTACGAGCGTCAGGTCGAGCGTGTCGTGGAGGCGCGGATCCCGACCCGGCACGGGGAGTTCACCGCCGCCGGGTACCGCAGCACGTACGACGACCGCGAGCACGTGGCGCTGGTCCGCGGTGACCTCGGGGACGGCCGCGACGTGCTGGTCCGGGTGCACTCGGAGTGCCTCACCGGTGACGTGTTCGGCTCGCTGCGCTGCGACTGCGGCCCGCAGCTCGACAGCGCGCTGGAGGCCGTCGCCGCCGAGGGCCGCGGGATCGTGCTGTACGTCCGCGGCCACGAGGGCAGGGGGATCGGGCTGCTGCACAAGCTCCAGGCGTACGAGCTCCAGGACGCCGGCGCGGACACGGTGGACGCGAACCTGGAGCTGGGGCTCCCGGCCGACGCCCGGGACTACGGGACGGGCGCGCAGATCCTCGCCGACCTCGGCGTGCAGTCCATGCGTCTGCTGACCAACAACCCGGCGAAGCGCGCGGGCCTGGAGGGGTACGGTTTGACGGTCGTCGGCCGGGTCTCGCTGCCCAGCCACGCGCACCCGGAGAACCTCACCTACCTGCGCACCAAGCGCGACCGGATGGGTCACGAAATCCAGCTTCCCGAGGAGATTGCCCGATGAGCGGCGACGGACGTCCGATCCCCGGTTCGGTAGACGGGTCCGGCCTGCGGGTCGGCGTGGTGGCCACCCGGTGGCATCCGCACATCACCGACACGCTGCTCGAACGCGCCGAGGTGGCGCTGGCCGACTGTGGCGTCACCGACGTGGTCACGATCCGGGTCCCGGGCGCGATCGAGCTCCCGGTGATCGCCCAGCAGCTCGCCCGGGACTTCGACGCGGTCGTCGCGGTCGGGGTCGTGATCAAGGGCGGCACGCCGCACTTCGAGTACGTGTGCGACGCGGTGACCGCCGGTCTGACCCGGGTCGCGCTGGACGAGGGCACGCCGATCGGCAACGGCATCCTCACCTGCGACACCGAGGGGCAGGCGCTGGACCGCTCCGGCCGCCCCGGGGCGCACGAGGACAAGGGGTACGACGCCGCGGTGGCCGCCGTCGAGACGGCGCTGATGCTGCGGGAGCTGCGGTCGCCGGCCCGGGGCCTGGGCTTCGCACAGGGGTCGTGAGTGAGCGGCTCCCGGCGCCTGGGAAGATCGGTGGCATGAAGAGCTTCGACGAGCTGTTCGCCGAGTTGTCGGCGAAGGCCGCGAACGGGGACCCCGCGTCGGGCACCGTGGTCGCGCTCGAGGCCGGCGTGCACACGATCGGCAAGAAGATCGTGGAGGAGGCGGCCGAGGTGTGGATGGCGGCCGAGCACGAGAGTGCGGACCGCGCCGCCGAGGAGATCTCCCAGCTGCTGTACCACCTCCAGGTGCTCATGCTCGCCAGGGGTCTCGACCTCGACGACGTGTACGCGCATCTGTAGGCGCGGTCACCCACCCGGGCCCGCCGCGCCCACCGAGCGCACCCACCTCGCCGTCCAGAGAGGCCCCATCGTCATGCCCGAGTCCTCGACTCGCCCCCTGCGCATCGCCGTGCCCAACAAGGGCTCACTGTCCGAGCCGGCGAGCGCGATGCTCCGCGAGGCCGGCTACCGGCAGCGCAGCGACAGCCGCGAGCTGACGCTCACCGACGCCGACAACGGCGTCGAGTTCTTCTACCTGCGTCCCCGGGACATCGCCACCTACGTCGGCTCCGGGGAGCTCGACCTCGGCATCACCGGCCGCGATCTGCTGCTGGACTCCGGCGCGACCGCCGCCGAGGTGCTCTCGCTGGGCTTCGCGGGCTCCACGTTCCGGTTCGCCGCCCGGCCGGGCACGGTCGAGAAGATCGGCGACCTCGGCGGCAAGCGGGTCGCGACCGCCTACGCGGGGCTGCTGGAGCGTCACCTCGCCGAGCACGGCGTCGCCGCGACGGTGATCCGGCTCGACGGCGCCGTGGAGACCGCGGTCAAGCTCGGCGTGGCGGACGTCATCGCCGACGTGGTGTCCACCGGCGCGACGCTGCGCCAGGCCGGCCTGGAGATCTTCGGTGAGCCGATCCTGCGCTCCGAGGCGATCCTGGTGCGGCGGGACGGCGCCGATTCGACGGCACCGGAGCCTGCGGTCGCGCAGCTCGTCCGGCGGCTGCAAGGTGTCCTGGTGGCCCGGCAGTACGTGATGCTCTCGTACGACGTCCGGGTCGAGATCCTCGACGCGGCCGTGGCGGTCACCCCCGGCATCGAGTCGCCGACCGTGTCCCCGCTGCACCGGGAGGGCTGGGTGGCCGTACAGGCGATGATCCCGACCCGCGAGACGAACCGGATCATGGACGAGCTCTACGAGCTCGGCGCGCGGGGGATCCTGGTGACCTCCATCCACGCCTGCCGGCTGTGACGCGCACGCAGACCGAGAACCCCGCGCCGCTGCTGCGCCATGCCATGCCCGTGGGGCTCGCGCTCGCCGTGGTCGTCTCGGGCGGCGCGCTGTCGGCCGGGCAGTCCCGGATCAACGCCGAGCTGGGCGCCCGGATCGCCTCGTCGCTCGTCGCCGCGCTGATCTCGTTCGGCTCCGGCCTCGTCCTCGTGCTCGCGATCGTGCTCGCGCGGCCGGCGGGCCGCCGGTCCCTGGCCCGGTGGCGGACCTACGGCCTGAGGTGGTGGCAGTACCTCGGCGGCCTCGGCGGTGCCGTGTTCGTCCTCGTCGCCGTGGTGACCGTGCCGGTGCTCGGCGTGGGCCTCATGTCGGTCGCCCAGGTCACCGGGCAGATCATCGGAGCGCTCGTCGCCGACCGGCTCGCGCTGTCGCCGTCCGGGCGCCAGCCGCTGACCCTGCCGCGTCTGGCCGGCGCCGGGCTGGGTGTGGTCGCCGTGATGGTGTCCGCCGCCGGACGGCCGAACGGCGACCTGGCGCTGTGGGCGCTGGGGCTGGCGATGCTCGCGGGCTTCCTGATGTCCCTGCAGTCCGCGGTGAACGGCCGGCTGAACCAGGCCGCCGGGGACCCGCTCGTCGCGACGACGGTGAACTTCACCGTCGGTACGACGGCCCTCGCGCTGGCGGTGGCGGTGGTGGCGCTGACCACCGGCGTCCACCCGACGGCGCTGCCGCCGGAGTGGTGGCTGTACCTCGGCGGGGCCGCCGGGGTGGTGTTCGTGACCATCAACGTGGTGACCGTCCCGGTGCTCGGCGTGCTGCGGCTGGGCCTCGCCGGGGTGGCGGGCCAGCTCGCCGGTGCGCTGGTGCTCGACGCGGTCGTCCCGGGCGGTCCCGGGGTGTCCGCGCCGCTCGCGGTCGGCGCGGTGCTCACCGTGGTCGCGTTCGGGGTGGCCGGGATCAGGCCCCGGCCCCGGTGAAGGACACGGGCGCGATGAGGGACACTGGGACCGTGCAGAGCGAAGCCGACACCCCCACCGCCGTGACCGCCCGCCCGCACCGCCTGGTGGTGGTGGCCTGGGTCTGTGCCGTCGCGGTCGTCGCGGTGTTCTCGTTGGTCGCCACCGCGCTGACCGGTCCGACCGACGGCGGCGGGACGTTCGCCAACGGCGACCAGGCCGCGATGGTCGGCCTCGGCGTGCTGATCGCGCTCGGCGTGCTGCTCTTCACCCGCCCGCGGGTCTGGGCGGACGAGAAGGGTGTGCGGGTCCGCAACGTCCTCGCGTCGTACGACCTGCCCTGGGAGGTCGTCCGCGGCGTGCGGTTCGACGACAGCTCGCCGTGGGCCGCACTCGACCTCGCGGATGACGACACCGTCGCCCTGATGGCCATCCAGCGGACGGACCACGCCCAGTCGCTGGTCGCGGTCCGTGGACTGCGCGCCCTGCACGCCGAGCACAAGAACCCCACCACTCCGAATTGATCATGGGGTTTTCCGCAGACACGCCCGG
>JAVEDU010000092.1 GCA_030840805.1 Actinomycetota bacterium | reverse complement strand
CCCGGACGTAGTACGGCTCGAAGTCCTTGTGCATCAGCGAGTGGTCGTACTTGATGCCGCGTTCGAGCAGGAGCTCGTTGGTGACGTTGCTGAACTCCCACCACGGCGCCACGTAGCCCGTCGGGCGCTTGCCCGCCCGCTGCTCGATCAGCTCGATGGACTTGTCGAGGACGGCGGTCTCCTGCTCGCGGCTCATCGCGATCGGGTTCTCGTGCGAGTACCCGTGCACGCCGATCTCGTGCCCGGCGGCGACGCACGCGTCGAAGGACTCCGGGAACGTCTCGATCGAGTGGCCCGGCCAGAAGAAGGTCTGGGTCAGGTTGTGGCGCTTGAACAGCTCGAGGATCCGGGGCGTGCCCACCTCACCGGCGAACATCCCTCGCGAGATGTCGTCGGGCGAGTCCTCGCCCCCGTACGAGCCGAGCCAGCCGCCGACGGCGTCGATGTCGACACCGAAGGCCACGAGGATCTCCTTGGCCATGTCTTCCCTCTCTTGTGGAACGTCGTGATGCGTACGGACGGGTGGTGGGTCAGGCGGCGAGCCAGGAGCGGACGACGGTGGCCGCGTCCCGGTCCGGTACGGCACTGGCGACGGCGAGCAGGAGCCGTGCCTGCCAGGGGCTGAGATCGTCGGCGAAGACCGCGCCGGCCCGTTCCAGCGCGGCGCCGCCCCCGGCGTAGAGCGGGGCGACCGGGCCGGCGGGGACCCGCGAGCAGATCAGGACCGGGACGCCGACGGCGACGGCGTCCGCGACGGCCTCGACCAGGGCCGGGCCCGCGTTGCCGACGCCGAGCGCGGCGACGACGAGTCCCGCCGCGCCCGCCGCCAGGCTGGCGCGCACGTGCACGCCGTCGGCCCCGGGGTAGGCGGACACGACGTCCACGCGCGGAAGGTCGGGCCGGTCGAGGTCCAGCGCCAGCGGGGCGGGCCGGTGCGGGCGCGCGAGGGCGATCGGCCGTCCGGCCGCGATCCGGAAGGCCGGACCCCGGCCCGGCGCCGCGAACGCGTGGGCCGACAGCGTGTCGGTCTTGCGCACCCCCCGGGCCGGGAACGCGAAACCGTCGAACGCGAGCAGCACGCCACAGTCGCGGGCTGCGGGCGCAGCGGCCACGGCGACCGCGTCCGCGAGGTTGGCGGGCCCGTCCGGCGCCGCGTCGTCGAACGGCCGCTGCGCACCGGTCAGGACCACCGGCCGCGCGTCGTCGTGCGTGAGGTCCAGCAGGAACGCCGTCTCCTCCATCGCGTCGGTGCCGTGCGTCAGGACGATCCCGTCGGCGTCGCCGTCGAGGGCGCTCCGGACCTCGCGGACGAGGCCGAGCAGGTCGGCCGTCCCGAACGCGTAGCTGCCCTTCGTCGCCACGTCGCGGGCGCGTACCTCCACGCCGCGGGGCACCGAGCCGAGCGTCGAGAGCAGCTCGTCGGCGCGCACGGTGGCCTGCCGGCCCGCCACTCCGGACCGGCTCGCGATGGTGCCACCCGTGGCCACCAGGTCAATCAAAGGCATGTGCTCTCCATCACCGCAATCGTTTGCGGTGTGAGCAAAGCAAACGATTGCGGTCTGGTCAATGCCCGGCCGTGACATCGGTGTGAACGATCGGTTGCCCGCGGGTCCGCCGGTGCCCCGGCGACGGTTTCCCGCCCCCGCCATGGAACGCTGTGCTCCGGGACACACGTCGGCCCGCGACAGGAGGGGGAGCGGGATGGCACCGCAGCCCGGTGGCGGCTCCGCCCGCCCGGCCGCCACCCTCGCGACCATCGCCGAGCTGGCGGGCGTGCACGTGTCCACTGTGTCCAGGGCGCTCAGCCCCGACGAGGCCGTACGACGCGGCGTCGCCGCGGCGACGGCCGCCCAGATCCAGGCACTCGCCGCCGAGCTGGGCTACCAGCCGAACCCGGCCGGGACCGCGCTGCGCACCGGACGCTCCCATGTCCTGGGAGTGCTGGTCCCCCGGCTCACCGACATCGTGCTGTCCACGATCTACGAGGGCATCGACGCCGCCGCCTCGACCGCCGGGTATCACACGGTCGTCGCGAACACCGGCGACGACCTGGACCTCCAGCGGCGGCGGGCCGACGCTCTCCTCGCGCGCCGCGTCGACGGCCTGATCCTCGGCGACGCGCGGACGGACTCCACCTTGGCGGCCGACCTCGCCGCGCGCGGGATTCCGCTCGTGCTGGTGTCCCGCCGGCTGCCGCGCCGGGTGTCGGTCACGACCGACGACGTCCTCGGTGGCCGGCTGGCGGGCGAGCACCTCGTCGCCCTCGGTCACCGGCACGTGGGCGTCGCCGCCGGCGAGCCGTACGCGAGCACGGGAATCGAGCGGACGGCGGGCTTCCTGGCGGCGTACCGGGAGGCGGGCACCGTCGTCGACGACCGCTACGTGGTGGCCTCACGGTTCGACGTCGCGGGCGGCCGGGCCGCGGCCGAGCGGCTCCTGGCACTGCACCCGCGGCCCACCGCGATCTTCGCCGTGAACGACTTCGCCGCCATCGGCGTGATGGGGGCGGTCCGCGACGCCGGGCTCCGCGTCGGAGAGGACGTCGCGGTGGTCGGGTACAACGACGTACCGCTGGCGGCCGAGCTGCCCGTGCCGCTCACCTCGGTGCATGCCTCGATGTTCGACATGGGGCGGCACGCCGCCACGACGCTGCTCGGCATCCTCGACGGCAAGCCCGGCCGGTCCCGCCGCCTGCCACCGCAGCTCGCGGTACGCGCCTCCACGGTTCTCTCGGCCCGACCTGCCGACCGGTGACCGGCAGCACCGGCCACCACGACCCCGGAGGGGCCACCGAGACGGGCCGCCTCGAGACCGAACGGTGCGGCGCGACGGGGCGGTGGCTCCTGCCGCGGCCTACCGACAGCGGCATCGCGCGGTACCTGCCGAGGTAACGGCGATGCCGCGCCCCACCCCCCGTCAGCCTCCGGCCGCGCCGAGCAGGTCGTCGTGACGCGCCGCGACGAGGTCGTCCAGCACCTTCTCGACGGCCCGCACCCGGGCGAGCCGCGCATGCTCCCGCGGCAGCGCCAGCCAGTACGTACCGCGGAACACGAGGTCCGGGAGCACCGGGACGAGCCGGGGATCTCCGACGGCGATGTACTGCGGCAGCGGAGCGATCCCCACCCCTGCCGCCGCCGCCTGCCAGTGCGCCACGACGTTCGTCGACTGGATGTTGACCGGGGTGGGCAGCCGCGCGCGGAGCGTGCGCAGGGGCGGGACGTCGAGCATGTCGTCCACGTGCCAGATGACCACGTGCTCCCGCAGGTCGTCGGCCGAGCGCAGCGGCGGATGGGTGTCCACGTACCCGGGCGTCGCGTACAGCCGCACGTTGTAGTCGGTGAGGTGCCGGCGCAGCACCCTCGGCGAGGACGGCTCGTGCTGGATCACCGCGACGTCGAACTCCTGGATGCGGTGGGCGATCTGCGGGGTGGCCGTGATGAGCTCGATCGTCAGCGCCCGGTGGGCGTCGTGCAGGTGCCCGAGCGCCGGGGCGAGCAGAAAGGCGCCGAAGCCGTCCGGGCACACGATCCGGACCGCGCCGGTGAGGGTGGAGCCCCGCTCGCCGAGCTGCTCCTCCGCGGAGGCGACCGCCGTCGCCACGAGCTCGGCCGGGCCCAGCAGCCGCCGCCCGCCGTCGGTCAGCTCCCAGCCCCCCGGGGTCCGGTCGAACAGCCGCTGACCGATCGAACGTTCGAGGGCGGCGATCCGGCGGCCGACGGTCGTGTGGTCCACGCCGAGCTGCGCGGCGGCCTGGGTCAACCGTCGGCGACGCGCGACGGCCAAGAAGTACTGGAGATCATCCGCCGAGAGCATGTGTGCAATCTTGCACACTCCGGGGCTTGTTTGCTTCTTGTCTGTGCACATGTGTCGGGGCGATGGTGTCCCAGGTCACTCCGAAGCCCAGGGGTCACGATCTAGGAGCCACGCCCATGACACTGACCGCCCCATCGGTCACCGAGACGCCCGAGGCCCGGACGTCCCTACCGCGGGTCGTCCTGGCGAGCCTCGCCGGCGCGACCATCGAGTGGTACGACTTCTTCCTGTACGGCGCCGCCGCGGCACTCGTGTTCAACACGGTGTTCTTCCCGGCCTCCGATCCGCTCGTCGGCACGATGCTGGCGTTCGGAACGTACGCGCTGGGCTTCGTGGCCCGGCCGATCGGCGGCCTCGTGTTCGGGCACTTCGGTGACCTGATCGGCCGCAAGAGGCTGCTGATGATCAGCCTCGTCATGATGGGCACGGCCACGGTCGGCATCGGGCTGCTCCCGACGTACGCCCAGGTGGGCATCTGGGCACCGCTGCTGTTGGTGCTGCTCCGCCTCGTCCAGGGCTTCGCCGTCGGCGGCGAGTGGGGCGGGGCCGTACTCCTCGTCGCCGAGTACGGCACCGCGAAGCGGCGCGGGTTCTGGACGAGCTGGCCGCAGGTCGGCGTCCCGGCGGGCAACCTGCTCGCCGCCGGTGTCCTGGCGCTGCTCTCCGCGGTCCAGAGCGAGGCGGACTTCGCGGCGTGGGGGTGGCGGATCCCGTTCCTGCTCTCCGCGGTCCTCGTGTTCATCGGGTACTGGATCCGGCAGAGCGTGGCGGAGACGCCGGTGTTCCTGGAGGCCCAGCGCCGCGCCGACGAGAAGAAGCAGAAGCTCGGCCGCGCCCCCGGACTGGAGGCCGTGCGCCGGCACCCCCGCGGGATCGCGCTCGGCATGGGTCTGCGCCTCGGCGAGAACGTCACCTACTACGTGATCACCGCGTTCTCGCTCACCTATGCGACCGAGGTCGTCGGTCTGCCGAGGGGCGTCATCCTCAACGCGGTGCTGGTCGCCGCGGCCGTCCAGGTCGTGATGCTCCCGCTGTGGGGAGCCCTGTCCGACCGGATCGGGCGGCGCCCCGTCCTCGCGGTCGGCGCGCTGGGTACCGCGGTGTGGGCCTTCGCCTTCTTCCGGTTGCTGGAGACCGGCGCGACGATGAACGTGCTCATCGCGATGATCGTGGGGCTCGTCCTGCACGGCGCGATGACCGGTCCGGAGGCGGCGTTCATCTCCGAGATGTTCACGACCCCCGTGCGCTACTCGGCCTCGTCCATCGCCTACCAGCTGTCGTCGATCCTGGCCGGCTCGCTGGCCCCGATCATCGCGCTGCAGCTCTTCCGGTCCACCGGGTCGGCGACACCGATCTCGCTCTACCTGCTGATCACCTGTGCCGTCAGCCTCGTCGCGGTGTACCTGGCCCCGGAGAACAAGGGTCGGACCTTCGAGGAGATCGACGCGGAGTACGACGCGGAGTACGACGCGAAGAAGGTGACCGCGTGACGCGCCTCCAGGCCGACGTGCTCGTCGTGGGCGGCGGGGGTTCCGGCCTCGCCACCGCCGTGCGCGCCGCCGAGCTCGGTGCCGACGTGGTCCTCGTGGAGAAGAACCACGAGCTCGGCGGGACGTCGGCCCGCGCCGTCGGATCCGTCTCCGCGAGCCTGACCCGCTTCCAGCGGGCAAAGGGGATCCAGGACTCCCTCGACGAGCACTTCGAGGACCTGGGCACGCTCGCCGGCGAGAACGTCCACCGCGACAACCTCGCCCTGCGGCGCCTGTACGTCGAGAACACCGGCACCACGCTCGAGTGGCTGGAGTCCCTCGGCATCGCGTTCTTCGGCCCGATGCCGGAGCCACCGAACCGCCACCCGCGGATGCACAACGTGCTGCCGAACGCCGGGGCGTACATCCACCGGCTCCACCGGGCCGGCCGCAAGCTCGGGGTCCGGATCGTCACGGACACCCGGGTCGAGCACCTGATCCGCGAGGGCGGCCGCGTCGTCGGGGCGGAGTGCGTGGCCGCGGACGGCCGCCGGGTGACCGTCCGGAGCAAGGCTGTCGTCCTCGCCGCCGGGGACTTCAGCTCCAGTGTGGAGCTGAAGACCGAGCACATGGGTCACGACGTCGCCCGGGTCGAGGGCGTCAACCCCGGCAGCACGGGAGACGGGCTGCGGCTCGGGATCGAGATGGGCGGACGGTTGCTCAACGCGGACCTGGCGCTGTGGGGCCCGGAGATGCGCTTCGTCGCACCCCCGCGCAAGCTCCTGCTCCAGATGCTGCCGCCGGTGAAGGCGCTGACCGCGTGCATGCAGTTCGCCCTGAGGTTCATGCCGGAGGGCCTGCTGAGGCCGTTCATCATGGCGTTCGCGACCTCGTATCTCGCCCCGACGCAGGACCTGTACCACGCGGGCGCGGTGCTGGTGAACGCCGACGGGGACCGGTTCACCGACGAGACGCAGAAGCCGTGGCTCGACCTGCCGCTCCAGCGTGACGGCGTCGGCTACATCGTCCTCGACAGCCGCGTGGCCGGGAACTTCCGGGAGTGGCCCCACTTCGTGTCGACGGCTCCGGGGGTGGCGTACGCGTTCATCGACGACTACCGCCGCAACCGGAAGGACATCTTCCACGAGGCGCGGACCGTCGAGGAGCTCGCCGCGAAGATCGGCGTCCCGCCCGCGCGGCTGGCCGCGGCCGTGCCGTCCGGGGAGGCGCCGTTCATCGCCCTGGGCCCGGTGAAGAGCTGGATCGTGATGACCGACGGTGGCCTGGCCACCGACGAGTCGCTCCGCGTGCTGGGGCCCGGCGACGCGCCGATCCCCGGCCTGTACGCCGCCGGCTCCAACGGCCAGGGCGGGCTGATCCTCAACGGGCACGGCAACCACCTCGGCTGGGCCTTCGTGTCCGGCCGCCTCGCGGCCGCCGCCGCGGTATCCGAGAAGGCCCCGGCGACGGGCGTCGCACGATGAAGGGAACCCCCATGTACGACCTGAAGGGCAAGACGGCGGTCGTCACCGGCGGTGCGTCGGGTATCGGCCGGAGCATCTGCCTGCGGCTGGCCGCCGAGGGCGCCGACGTCGCGGTGTTCGACGTCAACGCCGACAGTGCCGCCGAGACGGCCGGCGTGGCCGCGGAGCACGGCGTCGAGGCGCGGGCGTTCGGTGTGGACGTGTCCTCGCCGGACAGTGTGGATGCCGCGTTCGCCGAGGTGCGGAACTGGCGCGGCGGGGTCGACATCCTCGTCAACAGCGCCGGGATCATCGCGATCTCCACAGTGGAGGAGACCACCTCCGAGGACTGGCGGCGGGTCTTCGCCGTCAACGTCGACGGGGTGTTCCACACCTGCCGGGCAGTCGTACCGGGCATGCGGGCCCAGGGCTCCGGGAAGATCATCAACCTGTCGTCGTGGTTCGGGAAGCAGGGCAAGCCGAACTACGGGGCGTACAGCGCGTCGAAGGCGGCGGTCATCGGCCTGACCCAGTCCCTCGCCATGGAGCTCGCGTCCGCGGGCGTCAACGTCAACGCGGTCTGCCCGGGCACCATCTTCGAGACCGGGATGCGGGACTTCGCCGACAAGCTCTCCGCCGAGAAGAACCTGTCCACCGCCACCGAGCGCGCGAAGGCGATCCCGGTGGGCCGCGTCGGCAGGCCCGACGACATCGCCCGCGTGGTGGCGTTCCTCGCGAGCGAGGAGGCGGACTACATGACGGGTCAGTCGATCAACGTCACGGGCGGCCTGATCATGCACTGAGGATCCGCCGTCCACCGTAGACACCGTCAGAGGAAGAGGACCCCATGCGTCTGTCCGGCGTGATTCCCGCGCACCTGCTCCCGTTCACCGCCGATCTGGAGATCGACGAGCCCAACCTTCGCCGGCACCTGCGTGGCCTGCTCGACGTGGAGGGCATCACCGGCATGACCACCGTCGCGCACGCGTCCGAGGTCGCCACGCTCACCACCGACGAGCAGCGCCGGGTGCTCGACATCGTGATCGACGAGGTCGGCGGCCAGGTCCCGGTCGTGTCCGGCATCTACCAGGACGGTTCGGCGAAGGCCGCCCGGCTCGCCGCGCAGGCGGAGGAGGCGGGGGCGGACGCACTGCTGGTGTTCCCGTCCGGGGTGTACGAGGGCGGCTCGCAGCTGCGTCCCGAGATGGCGTACGGCCACTTCGCGGAGATCGCCGCCGCGACTCGCCTCCCGATGATCGCGTTCGTCTACCCGGCCACCTCGGGCCTGCGGATCGGCACCGACGCGCTGGTGCGGATCTGCTCGGAGATCGACAACGTCGTCGCGATCAAGGAGTGGTCAAACGACATCGTCGCGTACGAGCGGAACTACCGGGCCCTGAAGAGCCTGGACAAGGACATCGCGGTGCTGTCCAGCTTCAGCCGGTCGCTCCTGGCCTCGCTGGTCCTCGGCGCCGACGGCATCCTGTCCGGGCACGGGAGCATCGTCGCGGACCTCCACGTGTCGCTGTTCCGCGCGGTCGAGAAGCAGGACCTCGCGGCGGCGCGGCGGATCTGGGACCGGCTCCAGCCGGTCGTCGACGTCTGCTACGACGACCCGTTCCTCGACGGCCACAACCGGATGAAGGTGGCCCTGGAGCTGCTCGGCCGGATCGACGCTGCGCACGTCCGCCCGCCGCTCCAGCCGATCTCCGGTGCGGAGCGGGAGCGGATCCGCGGCGTGGTGGAGCGGGCCGAGCTGCCGCGAGGGTGACGTACCCGCGGCGGGGCGGGACCGCACCGCTCCGCCGCTGCCGAACCGGCGTGCGTCGCGGCGCCGGGCCCCGCATCTCCTCGACGACCGGCCGTGGGGGGGCCCCCGCCGCCCCGC
>JAVEDU010000035.1 GCA_030840805.1 Actinomycetota bacterium | reverse complement strand
GATCGGGCCGGCGGGCAACCGCCGGCCCGATCGCCCGGATCACATGATCGGACCACGACCCCGGAAGTAGGGAAAGAACCCAGTGCTCGACGTCAACTTCTTCGACGAGCTGCGTATCGGCCTCGCCACCGCGGAGGACATCCGCCAGTGGTCCCACGGCGAGGTCAAGAAGCCCGAAACGATCAACTACCGCACCCTGAAGCCGGAGAAGGACGGGCTCTTCTGCGAGAAGATCTTCGGTCCGACCCGGGACTGGGAGTGCTACTGCGGAAAGTACAAGCGCGTCCGGTTCAAGGGCATCATCTGTGAGCGCTGCGGCGTCGAGGTGACCCGCGCGAAGGTGCGCCGTGAGCGGATGGGCCACATCGAGCTCGCCGCGCCGGTCACCCACATCTGGTACTTCAAGGGCGTCCCGAGCCGGCTGGGCTACCTGCTCGACCTGGCCCCGAAGGACCTCGAAAAGATCATCTACTTCGCCGCCTACCTCATCACGTGGGTCGACAAGGACGCGCGCCAGCGCGACCTTCCGACGATCGAGAACGAGATCTCGGTCGAGCGCCGTCGGATCGAGGAGCGGCGCGACGCCGACCTCGACACCCGCGCCAAGAAGCTCGAGACGGACATCGCCGAGCTCGAGGCCGAGGGCGCGAAGAGCGACGTCCGCCGCAAGGTCAAGGAGGGCGGCGAGCGCGAGATGCGCCAGCTGCGCGACCGTGCGCAGCGGGAGCTCGACCGGCTCGACGAGGTTCTGGACACGTTCCGCAAGCTCGACGTCAAGCAGCTGATCCCGGACGAGCTGCTGTACCGCGAGCTCCGTGACCGCTTCGGCGAGTACTTCAAGGGCGGCATGGGTGCCGAGGCGCTGCAGGAGCTCCTGCAGAACTTCGACCTCGACGCCGAGGGCGAGTCGCTCCGCGAGACCATCCGCTCCGGCAAGGGCCAGAAGAAGATCCGTGCCCTGAAGCGGCTCAAGGTCGTCGCGAGCTTCCTCAACACCCGCAACAGCCCGATGGGCATGGTGCTGGACTGCGTGCCGGTCATCCCGCCGGACCTGCGCCCGATGGTGCAGCTCGACGGTGGCCGCTTCGCCACGTCCGACCTGAACGACCTGTACCGCCGGGTCATCAACCGCAACAACCGGCTGAAGCGCCTGCTGGACCTCGGTGCCCCCGAGATAATCGTGAACAACGAGAAGCGGATGCTCCAGGAGGCCGACGACGCGCAGGTCGCCAACGGCCGCCGCGGTCGTCCGGTGACCGGGCCGGGCAACCGCCCGCTCAAGTCGCTGTCCGACATGCTCAAGGGCAAGCAGGGCCGGTTCCGCCAGAACCTGCTCGGCAAGCGAGTCGACTACTCCGGCCGTTCGGTCATCGTCGTCGGCCCGCAGCTGAAGCTGCACCAGTGCGGTCTGCCCAAGCAGATGGCGCTGGAGCTGTTCAAGCCCTTCGTGATGAAGCGGCTGGTCGACCTCAACCACGCGCAGAACATCAAGTCCGCGAAGCGCATGGTCGAGCGTGCCCGCCCGGTGGTGTGGGACGTCCTCGAAGAGGTCATCACCGAGCACCCCGTGCTGCTGAACCGCGCGCCCACGCTGCACCGTCTGGGTATCCAGGCGTTCGAGCCGCAGCTGGTCGAGGGCAAGGCCATCCAGATCCACCCGCTCGTCTGTACCGCGTTCAACGCGGACTTCGACGGTGACCAGATGGCAGTGCACCTGCCGCTGTCGGCCGAGGCCCAGGCCGAGGCCCGGATCCTGATGCTGTCCTCGAACAACATCCTCTCGCCGGCGTCGGGTCGTCCGATCACCTCGCCGACCCACGAGATGGTGCTGGGGCTGTTCCACCTCACCTCGATGCGGGACGGCAAGACCGGTGAGGGCCGCGTGTTCGCGACCGAGGCCGAGGCGATCATGGCGTACGACGCCGCGGTCCTCGACCTCCGCGCGAGGGTGCAGATCCGGCTCAAGGACATCACCACGGTGGACAACGGCCCGGACCTGGCGCCGTGGGTCGCCCCCGAGGGCTGGGAGCCCGGCTCCCCGCTGCGGGTGGAGACCACGCTCGGCCGGACGCTGTTCAACGACGCCCTGCCGGAGGACTACCGCTTCGTCAACTACGACGTGCGGAAGCCGCAGCTCTCGGCGATCGTCAACGACCTCGCCGAGCGGTACCCGAAGGTCCAGGTGGCCGCGACGCTCGACGCCCTCAAGGAGGCCGGCTTCCGCTGGGCCACCCGGGCCGGCGTCACGGTCGCGATCGACGACGTCGTCACGCCGCCGAACAAGCCGGAGATCCTCGAGCGGTACGAGGCTGACGCCGACAAGATCGAGAAGCAGTACCAGCGCGGCGTCATCACCGCCGAGGAGCGGCGCGGGGAGCTCATCGAGGTCTGGACCAAGGCCACGAACGAGGTCTCCCGGGAGATGGAGAAGAACTTCCCGTCGACCAACCCCATCTGGATGATGGTCCACTCGGGTGCCCGAGGGAACATGATGCAGGTGCGGCAGCTGGCCGGTATGCGTGGTCTGGTGGCCAACCCGAAGGGCGAGATCATCCCGCGCCCGATCAAGGCCAACTTCCGCGAGGGCCTGTCGGTCCTGGAGTTCTTCATCTCCACGCACGGTGCCCGTAAGGGCCTGGCGGACACCGCCCTGCGTACCGCCGACTCGGGTTACCTGACCCGGCGTCTGGTGGACGTCTCGCAGGACGTCATCATCCGCGAGGACGACTGCGGCACCGACCGTGGCGTCAAGATGACGATCGCCGAGATGGTGGACGGCAAGCTGGTCAAGGACGTCCACGTCGAGACCAGCGTGTACGCCCGGACGCTGTCCGAGGACGCGCTCGGCCCCGACGGCAAGGTCGTGGCGCCCGGCGGCACCGACCTCGGTGACGTCACCATCGACACGCTCGTCAACGCCGGTGTCGAGGAGGTCAAGGTCCGCTGCGTCCTGACCTGCGAGTCGGCCATCGGTACCTGTGCCATCTGCTACGGCCGGTCGCTCGCGACCGGCAAGCTGGTGGACGTCGGCGAGGCGGTCGGCATCATCGCCGCCCAGTCGATCGGTGAGCCCGGTACCCAGCTGACCATGCGTACCTTCCACACCGGTGGTGTGGCGGGTGACGACATCACGCAGGGTCTGCCGCGTGTCGTCGAGCTCTTCGAGGCTCGCGTCCCCAAGGGCAAGGCGCCCATCGCCGAGACCGCGGGCCGCATTCGCATCGAGGACAGCGACAAGATGCGGAAGATCATCATCGTGCCGGACGACGGCAGCGAGGAGATCGTGTACGACAAGATCTCCCGTCGTTCGCGGCTCCGCGTCGCCGACGGTGACCACGTCACCGTGGGGGAGAAGGTCACCGAGGGTGCGGTCGACCCGCACGAGGTGCTCCGGATCCTCGGCCCGCGGGCCGTGCAGCTCCACCTGGTCCAGGAGGTCCAGGAGGTGTACCGGTCGCAGGGTGTGCAGATCCACGACAAGCACATCGAGGTGATCGTCCGCCAGATGCTGAAGCGGGTCACGATCATCGACTCGGGCTCGGCCGACTTCCTGCCCGGTGCGCTGATCGAGCGGGCGAGGTTCGAGAACGAGAACCGTCGCGTCGTCGCCGAGGGTGGCGAGCCGGCGTCCGCGCGGCCGATGCTCATGGGCATCACCAAGGCCTCGCTGGCGACCGAGTCGTGGCTGTCGGCGGCCTCCTTCCAGGAGACGACCCGCGTCCTCACCGACGCGGCGATCCAGGCCAAGAGCGACTCGCTCCTCGGCCTGAAGGAGAACGTGATCATCGGCAAGCTGATCCCGGCGGGTACCGGCATCAACCGGTACCGCAACATCCGGGTCGAGCCGACCGAGGAGGCGCGTGCGTCGGTGTACTCGATGTCGCAGTACGACGACAACGACTACTCGGTCTTCGGGCAGGGCACCGGTCAGGCCGTGCCGCTCGACGACTACGACTACGGCGGCTACAACCGCTGAGGTAGTCGGTACGCGGCGGGGCCGTCCGGGAAACCGGGCGGCCCCGCCGTCGTCGGTGCCCGCCCGGGACCGGTCCTCCCCACCGTGGTCGGGCAGAATGGCCCCACCAGGGGCGAGGGGGCGCGGAGATGGCGTACGGCGGGGCATACGGCGGGGGAGCCGTTCCCCCCTGGCCGGCGCAGCCGTACCCGCCCGCCGCCGTGCCGCGGCCGTCCAGCGCCGCCACCGCGTCCGTCGTGCTGGGGATCGTCGGCGTCCTCACCGCCCCGCTGCTCGGGGGACTCCTCCCCGGTGTCCTCGCGGTCCTGCTGGCGTCCTCCGCCCGGGCCGAGATCATCACCGCCGAGGGCTGGCTGACGGGGCTGCGGTGGGTCGCCGCGGGCCGTGTGCTGGGATGGGTCGCGATCTGGCTCGCCGTCACGACGGCAGTCGCGATCGTTGCCCTCTGGCTGATCGGTGTCGGCGACGCCGCCGTGTCGCCGACGTACCCCGACAGCGTGGAGTAGCGCCTTGACCGACCAGCCCGGCGAGCCCCCGCGCCGCGACGAGCCCGCGCCGCCACCGCCGAGCCCGTGGTCGGACCCGACCGCGGCCCCGGCCCCGGCCAACCCGGCCCCGGCCAACCCGGCCCCGGCCAACCCCGTGGCGGCCAACCCCGTGGCGGCCAACCCGGTGCCGCCGCCCGCGTACGACCCCTCCGCACCGCCGCAGCCGGTTCCCGCGCCGCCGCCGCCGCCGTACGACGCCTACCCCCCGCCGCAGCCGGTTCCCGCGCCGCCGCCGCCGTACGACGCCTACCCCCCGCCGGGATACGGCCCGCAGCCCGCTCAGCTCCAGTACGGCCAGCAGCCCGCTCAGCTCCCGTACGGCCAGCAGCCCGGCTACGGAGTCCCGCCCACCGGCTACGGCTACCCCGGCGCCACCGGCTCCCGGACGGAGCCCCTGAGCATCGTGGCCCTGGTCGCGGGCATCGTGTCGGTGCCGTCGGCCCTGTGCTGCTCGGTGGTGGGCATCGTCGCCGGCGTCCTCGGCGTGGTGTTCGGCATCATCGGGCGCCACCGCGTCACCCGGTCCGGTGGCGCGCTGACCGGCGGGGGGATGGCCCTCGCCGGCATCGTCGTCGGCGCGATCGGCGTGGTGCTCTGCATCGCCTCGCTCGCGGCGGTGGCCTGGCTGCAGGCCCACAACATGGGTACCTTCTGACCGGAACGAACGAGACGCCCCTCACGGTCGAATCCGTGACGACACGTCCCCGAAGCGTGTGCACGGGCCCGACCCGGCCTACAGTCCGGGCCGACGACCGTGGCAGCACGGCCCGGTTTTGACCTGCGCGCATGCGGTAGGTAGTCTTTCAGTTCGTGCCTGGGGTAACCCGGGCGCTCACGCGCGCCTCCGGAAGTGAGTACTCCGGGATCAGGTGACGTGGAGACCCTCTCCTACTCGTCGGCTCGACCGGCGAGTGGGAACCCGTCCGGGCGACACGCCCGACCACGGGGGTCGAGAGGGGCCGGGTCATCCGGCGTTCCAGCACGACCCACAGCTAGGCGAGAAGGAAGCGGAGACCCGGTGCCCACGATCCAGCAGCTGGTCCGAAAGGGCCGCCAGGACAAGGTCGAGAAGACCAAGACCCCGGCGCTGAAGGGGAGCCCCCAGCGACGCGGTGTGTGCACCCGCGTCTACACGACGACCCCCAAGAAGCCCAACTCGGCGCTCCGCAAGGTGGCGCGTGTGCGCCTCACCAGCGGCATCGAGGTCACCGCGTACATCCCCGGTGTCGGCCACAACCTGCAGGAGCACTCGATCGTGCTCGTGCGCGGCGGCCGGGTGAAGGACCTTCCCGGCGTCCGTTACAAGATCATCCGTGGCTCGCTGGACACCCAGGGTGTGCGCGGCCGCAAGCAGGCCCGTAGTCGCTACGGCGCGAAGAAGGAGAAGAGCTAATGCCCCGCAAGGGCCCGGCCCCGAAGCACCCGGTCGTCGTCGACCCGGTCTACGGCTCCCCGCTGGTGACGAGCCTGATCAACAAGGTTCTCCTCAGTGGCAAGCGGTCGACCGCCGAGCGGATCGTCTACGGCGCCCTGGAGGGCGCTCGTGAGAAGACCGGCACCGACCCGGTGATCACGCTCAAGCGCGCGCTCGACAACGTCAAGCCCACCCTCGAGGTGAAGTCCCGCCGCGTCGGTGGCGCCACCTACCAGGTGCCCATCGAGGTCCGCGCGGGTCGCGCCACGACCCTCGCGCTGCGCTGGCTGATCACCTACAGCCGCGTGCGCCGCGAGAAGACGATGACCGAGCGCCTGATGAACGAGCTCCTCGACGCCAGCAACGGCCTCGGTGCGGCCGTCAAGCGACGCGAGGACACTCACAAGATGGCGGAGTCCAACAAGGCCTTCGCGCACTACCGCTGGTAGCGCGAGCACAACTCGCCACCAGGTTCTACCCCCTCGCAAGACGAGCTCAGAGAGAAGAAGGCAGTGGCTAAGGGAGCCGACCTCGCCAAGGTCCGGAACATCGGGATCATGGCGCACATCGACGCCGGCAAGACCACGACGACCGAGCGCATCCTCTTCTACACCGGCATCACGTACAAGATCGGTGAGGTCCACGAGGGCGCTGCCGTCATGGACTGGATGGAGCAGGAGCAGGAACGCGGCATCACGATCACGTCGGCCGCCACTCGGTGTGAGTGGAAGGGCCACACGGTCAACATCATCGACACGCCGGGCCACGTCGACTTCACCGTCGAGGTGGAGCGTTCGCTGCGCGTGCTCGACGGTGCCGTGGCCGTGTTCGACGGTGTCGCCGTCGTGGAGCCGCAGTCCGAGACGGTGTGGCGGCAGGCCGACAAGTACAGCGTTCCGCGCATGTGCTTCGTCAACAAGCTCGACCGCACCGGCGCGGACTTCTTCCGCTGCGTCGAGATGATCGTCGACCGCCTGAACGCGACGCCGCTCGTGCTGCAGATCCCGATCGGCAGCGAGGGCGACTTCATCGGCGTCGTGGACCTCGTCGGCATGCGGGCCCTCACCTGGCGCGGCGAGACCGCCAAGGGTGAGGACTACGCGGTCGAAGAGATCCCGGCCGAGCTCGCCGACCTGGCCGCCGAGTGGCGCGTGAAGATGCTCGAGACGCTGTCCGAGGCCGACGACGCGGTGATGGAGAAGTACCTCGAGGGCGAGGAGCTCTCCGTCGAGGAGATCAACGCCGCCATCCGGCGCGCGACGCTCGCGGCGAAGCTCAACCCCGTGCTCACCGGCTCCGCGTTCAAGAACAAGGGCGTCCAGCCCATGCTCGACGCGGTCGTCGAGTACCTCCCGAGCCCGCTCGACGTCGGTGGCGTCGAGGGCGTCGCGATGGACGGCGAGACCCCGGTCGTGCGTAAGCCGAGCGAGACCGAGCCGCTGTCCGCGCTGGCGTTCAAGATCCAGACCGACCAGCACCTCGGCAAGTTGACGTTCATCCGCATCTACTCCGGCGTGCTGGAGAACGGCGCCTCGGTCGTGAACTCGACCAAGGACCGCAAGGAGCGGATCGGCAAGATCTACCAGATGCACGCGAACAAGCGTGAAGAGATGTCGAGCGCGGGCGCCGGCGACATCGTCGCCGTCGCGGGTCTCAAGCAGACCACCACGGGCGACACGCTCGCCGACCCGTCGAGCCCGGTCATCCTCGAGTCGATGACGTTCCCGGACCCGGTCATCTCGGTGGCGATCGAGCCGAAGACCAAGAGCGACCAGGAAAAGCTGGGCACGGCCATCCAGAAGCTCGCCGAAGAGGACCCGACGTTCAAGGTCCACAACGACGAGGAGACCGGCCAGACCATCATCGAGGGCATGGGCGAGCTCCACCTCGAGGTCCTGGTCGACCGCATGCGCCGTGAGTTCAAGGTCGAGGCGAACGTGGGCAAGCCCCAGGTCGCCTACCGCGAGACGATCCGCAAGACCGTCGAGCGTCACGACCTCACGCACAAGAAGCAGACCGGTGGCTCCGGCCAGTTCGCGAAGATCCAGATCGCCCTGACGCCGATCTCCACGGCGGACGGCGCGACGTACGAGTTCGAGAACAAGGTCTCCGGCGGTCGCATCCCGAAGGAGTACATCCCTTCGGTGGACGCCGGCGCCCAGGACGCGATGCAGTACGGCATCCTCGCGGGCTACCCGCTGGTCGGCCTCAAGCTCACGCTGCTCGACGGCGCGTACCACGAGGTCGACTCCTCGGAGATGGCGTTCAAGATCGCCGGTTCGATGGCGCTCAAGGAGGCCGCACGCAAGGCCGACCCGGCGCTGCTCGAACCGATGATGGCGGTCGAGGTGATCACGCCCGAGGACAACATGGGTGACGTCATCGGCGACCTCAACTCCCGCCGGGGCACCATCCAGGCGATGGAGGAGCGGGGTGGCTTGCGGGCCGTCAAGGCGCTCGTGCCACTCTCTGAGATGTTCGGCTACGTCGGTGACCTGCGGTCCAAGACCCAGGGCCGCGCGAGCTACACCATGCAGTTCGACTCCTACGCCGAGGTACCCGGAAATGTGGCGAAGGAGATCATCGCGAAGGCCACGGGCGAATAACCCGGGTCTCACCAGACCGAAGTCGGCACGTCGTACGGCGTTCCAACACCAGTCCACAGGAGGACACCAGTGGCGAAGGCCAAGTTCGAGCGGACCAAGCCGCACGTCAACATCGGCACCATCGGTCACATCGACCATGGCAAGACCACGCTGACGGCGGCCATCACCAAGGTCCTGCACGACAAGTTCCCGGACATCAACCCCTTCACGCCGTTCGACCAGATCGACAAGGCGCCGGAGGAGCGGCAGCGCGGTATCACGATCTCGATCGCGCACGTCGAATACCAGACCGAAAAGCGTCACTACGCCCACGTCGACTGCCCGGGTCACGCTGACTACATCAAGAACATGATCACGGGTGCCGCGCAGATGGACGGCGCGATCCTGGTGGTCTCGGCCACCGACGGCCCGATGCCGCAGACCAAGGAGCACGTGCTCCTCGCGAAGCAGGTCGGCGTCCCGTACATCGTCGTCGCCCTGAACAAGGCCGACGTCGTGGACGACGAGGAGATCCTGGAGCTCGTCGAGCTCGAGGTCCGTGAGCTGCTCAGCCAGTACGAGTTCCCGGGCGACGATCTCCCGATCGTGCGGGTCTCGGCGCTGAAGGCGCTCGAGGGCGACGCCGAGTGGGGCGCCAAGATCCTCGAGCTCATGGACGCGGTCGACGAGTCGATCCCGGAGCCGGAGCGCGCGGTCGACCTGCCGTTCCTCATGCCGGTCGAGGACGTCTTCACGATCACCGGTCGTGGCACGGTCGTCACCGGCCGCGTCGAGCGGGGCATCCTGAAGGTCAACGAGACCGTCGACATCGTCGGTATCCGCGAGGGCAAGCAGACGACGACCGTCACCGGTGTCGAGATGTTCCGCAAGCTGCTCGACGAGGCGCGTGCCGGCGAGAACGTCGGCCTGCTCCTCCGTGGCATCAAGCGTGAGGACGTCGAGCGCGGCCAGGTCGTCATCAAGCCCGGGACGACCACCCCGCACACCAACTTCGAGGCGAACGTCTACATCCTCTCGAAGGACGAGGGCGGCCGTCACACGCCGTTCTTCAACAACTACCGCCCCCAGTTCTACTTCCGCACCACGGACGTGACCGGCGTCGTGACCCTCCCCGAGGGCACCGAGATGGTCATGCCGGGCGACAACACCGAGATGAGCGTCGAGCTCATCCAGCCCATCGCCATGGAAGAGGGCCTGAAGTTCGCGATCCGTGAGGGTGGCCGCACCGTCGGTGCCGGCCGCGTCACGAAGATCACGAAGTAAGACGCGATTTTGAACTGCCGTACCTAGTACGGCATACTGGCAAGGTTGCTCGGCGAGGCGGTCGGGTGGGTGCATTCCACCAGCCCGACCGCTTTCGCCCGAGTACCGGTCCAGACCGGCACACCCTGTCCGACCACCACCCGCGGGCGAAAGTCCGGGGCGATGGCTGGGCAGGGATCCGACACGCCCGACCTCGGGGGTCGGAGCCGGTGACCTGACAGCAGCGGTATTACAGAGAAGGATCAGACGAAGCCATGGCGGGACAGAAGATCCGCATCCGGCTCAAGGCCTACGACCACGAGGTCATCGACAGCTCGGCGCGCAAGATCGTCGACACGGTGACGCGTACTGGTGCACAGGTTGCGGGCCCGGTGCCGCTGCCGACGGAGAAGAACGTCTACTGCGTCATCCGTTCTCCCCACAAGTACAAGGACTCGCGGGAGCACTTCGAGATGCGCACCCACAAGCGCCTCATCGACATCCTCGACCCGACGCCGAAGACGGTCGACTCGCTCATGCGCCTCGACCTGCCGGCCGGGGTCGACATCGAGATCAAGCTGTAGGGACGCGACAGACATGGACAGGCAGATCAAGGGTGTCCTGGGCGCGAAGCTCGGCATGACCCAGGTCTTCGACGAGAACAACCGGATCGTTCCGGTGACCGTCGTGAAGGCCGGGCCCTGCGTGGTGACCCAGGTACGGACCCCCGACACCGACGGTTACACCGCGGTGCAGCTGGCCTTCGGCCAGATCGACCCCCGCAAGGTGACCAGGCCCCAGGCCGGTCACTTCAAGAAGGCCGGTGTGGCCCCGCGCCGCACGGTCGTCGAGCTGCGGACGACGGACGCCACCGAGTACACGCTCGGCCAGGAGGTCACCGCCGAGCTGTTCGAGGCGGGCACCTCGGTCGACGTCGTCGGCACCACCAAGGGCAAGGGCACCGCCGGTGTGATGAAGCGCCACGGCTTCAAGGGCCTCGGCGCCTCGCACGGCACCCAGCGCAAGCACCGCTCGCCCGGCTCGATCGGTGGGGCCTCGACCCCGGGTCGCGTCTTCAAGGGTCTGCGCATGGCCGGCCGCATGGGCAACGTGCGCCAGACGACGCAGAACCTCACCGTCCACGCGGTCGACGCGGCGAACGGCCTGCTGCTCATCAAGGGTGCCATCCCCGGCCCCAAGGGCGGGCTCGTCTTCGTGAAGTCGGCCGCCAAGACCAACCTCGGCAAGGGTGGTGTCGCCAAGTGACGAGCATCGACGTTCTCGACGCCTCGGGCGCCAAGACGGGCACGGCAGACCTCCCCGCCGAGGTCTTCGACGTCCAGGTCAACATCCCGCTGATGCACCAGGTCGTGGTCGCCCAGCTCGCCGCGGCGCGCCAGGGCACGGCCAAGACGAAGACGCGGGCGGAGGTGTCCGGTGGTGGCGTGAAGCCGTACCGCCAGAAGGGCACCGGTCGCGCCCGCCAGGGCTCGATCCGTGCGCCGCAGTTCGTCGGCGGTGGTGTCGTGCACGGCCCGCAGCCGCGCTCGTACGACCAGCGGACCCCGAAGAAGATGAAGGCCGCCGCGCTGCGTGGTGCGCTGTCCGACCGCGCCCGTGACGGCCGGGTCCACGTCGTGAGCTCGCTGTCCACCAGCGTGCTGCCCTCGACGAAGGACGCCGCGCAGGCGCTCGCCCGGATCGCGTCCTCGCGGAACGTGCTCGTCGTGCTGGAGCGCTCGGACGCGATCACGCTGAAGAGCCTGCGCAACCTGGACCAGGTTCACCTGCTCTACCCGGACCAGCTGAACACGTACGACGTGCTGGTCAGCGACGACGTGGTCTTCACGTCCGGTGCGCTGGACGCCTTCCTGGCCGGCGCGCCCAGGGGCCGCACCGCCACGGCCTCGGCGCGCTCCGGCGAGCTGGCCGACACCGAGGGGAACGAGAACTGATGGAGATCGACGACCCGCGGGACATCCTGCTCCGGCCCGTGATCTCGGAGAAGAGCTACGGCCTGATCGACGAGGGCAAGTACACCTTCATCGTGGCGCCGGACTCCAACAAGACTCAGATCAAGATCGCCGTCGAGAAGGTGTTCGACGTCAAGGTGACCTCGGTCAACACGATCAACCGCCAGGGCAAGCGCAAGCGGACCAAGGCCGGTTTCGGCAAGCGCAGCGACAGCAAGCGCGCAATCGTCAGCCTCGCGCCCGGCGACCGTATCGAGATCTTCGGAGGGCCGGTCGCCTGACGGCGATCGACCCCCCGAAGGACAGAGAAGCTGAGGAACGGATCTCATGGGTATCCGCAAGTACAAGCCGACGACGCCGGGGCGCCGTGGCTCGAGCGTGGCTGACTTCGCCGAGATCACTCGCGACACCCCCGAGAAGTCGCTGGTCCGCCCGCTCCACAACAAGGGTGGCCGCAACGTCCACGGGCGTGTGACGACGCGGCACCAGGGTGGTGGTCACAAGCGTGCGTACCGGCTGATCGACTTCCGCCGGGCCGACAAGGACGGGGTGCCGGCCAAGGTCGCGCACATCGAGTACGACCCGAACCGCACCGCCCGCATCGCGCTGCTGCACTTCCTGGACGGCGAGAAGCGCTACATCATCGCGCCGAACAAGCTGCGCCAGGGCGACCGGATCGAGTGCGGCGCGGGCGCGGACATCAAGCCGGGTAACAACCTGCCGCTGCGCAACATCCCGGTGGGTACGGTCATCCACGCCATCGAGCTCCGGCCCGGCGGCGGCGCGAAGATCGCGCGGTCCGCCGGCACGAGCGTCCAGCTCGTCGCCAAGGACGGGCCGTACGCCCAGCTGCGGATGCCCTCGGGCGAGATCCGGAACGTCGACGTCCGCTGCCGCGCCTCGATCGGTGAGGTCGGCAACGCCGAGCAGTCGAACATCAACTGGGGCAAGGCCGGCCGGATGCGGTGGAAGGGCAAGCGCCCGACCGTCCGTGGTGTCGCCATGAACCCGGTCGACCACCCGCACGGTGGTGGTGAGGGCAAGACCTCCGGTGGTCGCCACCCGGTGAACCCGGCGGGCAAGCCCGAGGGTCGTACCCGCCGCCGCAAGGCGAGCGATGCCCTCATCGTCCGCCGCCGCCGTACCGGCAAGAAGCGCTGAGGAGCCTGACCAATGCCGCGCAGCCTGAAGAAGGGCCCCTTCGTCGACGACCACCTGCTCAAGAAGGTGGACGTACAGAACGACAAGGGCACCAAGAACGTCATCAAGACCTGGTCCCGGCGCTCGACGATCATCCCCGACATGCTCGGGCACACGATCGCCGTGCACGACGGCCGTAAGCATGTCCCGGTGTTCGTCACCGAGGCGATGGTCGGGCACAAGCTCGGCGAGTTCGCTCCGACCCGCACGTTCAAGGGTCACGAGAAGGACGACCGCAAGGCCCGCCGCCGCTAATCCGGTTGCGCCGACACCACGCACGACCTAGAGACTTGAGAGCAAGGGGACACCGATGGAAGCCAAGCCCAAGGGTGGCGTGCCCACCCTCCCGGGCGCGATGGCACGGGCGCGCTACGTGCGCGTGACGCCGATGAAGGCGCGCCGTGTGGTCGACCTCATCCGCGGCCTGCCCGCCCGGGAGGCCCTGACGGTGCTGCAGTTCGCACCGCAGGCCGCCAGCGAGCCGGTGTTCAAGGTGCTCGCCTCCGCGGTGGCGAACGCCGAGAACAACGAGCGGCTCGACCCGGACACCCTGCTTGTCTCGCAGGCGTACGTGGACGAGGGCCCGACGATGAAGCGGTTCCGGCCGCGTGCGCAGGGCCGGGCGTACCGGATCCGCAAGCGCACCAGTCACATCACCGTCGTGGTGGAGAGCGTTGCCACCACGCGCCCGGTGAAGAAGACCGCGAAGAAGGCCGTCAAGAAGGCCGACGACGCGCGTCCGGCGACGAAGGACACCGCCGAGTCGGCGTCGACCGCGCCCGCCAAGAAGACGGCGGCGAAGAAGGCTCCGGCCAAGAAGGCGCCGGCCAAGAACGCTTCGGCCGCGAAGGCGACCAAGGCCAACGCCGCAAATGCGGTTGAAGATGCTGCCGTGAAGGGGAGCGCCGAGTAATGGGTCAGAAGGTCAACCCGCACGGGTTCCGCCTCGGTATCACGACCGACTGGAAGTCCCGCTGGTACGCGGACAAGCTGTACTCCGAGTACGTGGGCGAGGACGTCGCCATCCGCAAGATGATGTCCAAGGGCATGGAGCGGGCCGGCATCTCCAAGGTCGAGATCGAGCGCACCCGTGACCGGGTCCGCGTCGACATCCACACCGCTCGGCCGGGCATCGTCATCGGCCGCCGCGGCGCGGAGGCCGACCGCATCCGCTCGGAGCTCGAGAAGCTCACCGCCAAGCAGGTCCAGCTGAACATCCTCGAGGTCAAGAACCCCGAGTCGGACGCCCAGCTGGTCGCGCAGGGCGTGGCCGAGCAGCTGTCCAGCCGGGTGTCCTTCCGGCGGGCCATGCGCAAGGCGATGCAGTCCGCGATGAAGAGCCCGGGCGTCAAGGGCATCCGGGTCCAGTGCTCCGGTCGTCTCGGCGGTGCCGAGATGAGCCGCTCGGAGTTCTACCGCGAGGGCCGGGTGCCGCTGCACACGCTCCGCGCGAACATCGACTACGGCCTGTACGAGGCGCGGACCACCTTCGGCCGCATCGGCGTGAAGGTCTGGATCTACAAGGGTGACGTCGTGCAGAGCCGCGCCGAGCGTGAGGCTGCCGAGGCCGTCGTGCGCCAGGCGCGTCGCGAGCGTCCGGTCCGCCCGCGTCGTTCGGGTTCGTCCGGCACCACCACGAGCACCGAGGCGAGCCGGTCCAACCGGGCCGCCGACGCACCCGCCGAGGCGGCACCGGCCGAGACGGCACCCGTCGAGGCACCGCAGGTCGAGGCACCGCAGGTCGAGACCGCGCCCGTCGAGGCGCAGGTCGAGACCCCGGCGCAGACCACCGATGCAGGGCAGGAGGGCTGACCCATGCTGATCCCCCGCAGGGTCAAGCACCGCAAGCAGCACCACCCGGACCGCCACGGCAAGGCCAAGGGCGGTACGAGGGTCACCTTCGGTGAGTACGGCATCCAGGCTCTCGAGCCGGCGTACGTGACCAACCGCCAGATCGAGTCGGCGCGTATCGCGATGACCCGCCACATCAAGCGTGGCGGCAAGGTCTGGATCAACATCTACCCGGACCGCCCGCTCACGAAGAAGCCGGCCGAGACCCGCATGGGTTCCGGTAAGGGTTCTCCCGAGTGGTGGGTGGCCAACGTCAAGCCGGGTCGTGTGCTCTTCGAGCTCGCGTACCCGAGTGAGCAGGTGGCGCGTGAGGCAATGCGGCGCGCGATCCACAAGCTGCCGATGAAGTGCCGCATCGTGAAGCGCGAAGTGGGTGAAATCTGATGGCGAGCGCACCGAACCAGAAGGTCGCGGAGCTGCGTGAGCTTGCCGACGAGGAGCTCGTGACGCGGGTTCGCGAGTTCAAGGAGGAGTTGTTCAACCTCCGGTTCCAGAACGCCACCGGGCAGCTGGACAACAATCGCCGGCTGCAGGCTGTCCGTCGTGACATCGCCCGGATCTACACCGTGATGCGCGAGCGCGAGCTCGGGCTGGTGCGGACCGGTACCGAGACTTCGGACTGAGTGGGGACGAGAGTATGAGCGAGCAGACAGACACCATCGAGCGCGCGAACCGCAAGCTTCGCGAGGGCCTCGTGGTCAGCGACAAGATGGACAAGACGGTCGTGGTCGAGGTCGAGGACCGCGTCAAGCACCGCCTGTACGGCAAGGTCCTTCGCCGTACGAGCAAGCTCAAGGCCCACGACGAGGCCAACACGGCCGGCGTCGGTGACCGTGTTCTCCTGATGGAGACGCGGCCGCTGTCGGCGACCAAGCGCTGGCGCATCGTGGAGATCCTCGAGAAGGCCAAGTAGCCCCTTGGGACGGCGGGGGAGACCCCACACCTGATCCCATCCGTTCCGCCAGGCTCAGCGATGAGAACCGGCGAGACAACCAGGAGTTGACGTGATCCAGCAGGAGTCGCGACTGCGTGTCGCCGACAACACCGGTGCCAAGGAAATCTTGTGCATCCGTGTTCTCGGTGGCTCGGGTCGGCGGTACGCCGGCATCGGCGACATCATCGTGGGCACCGTCAAGGACGCCATCCCCGGCGCGGGCGTGAAGCGCGGTGACGTCGTCAAGGCGGTCGTGGTCCGCACCGTCAAGGAGAAGCGTCGACCGGACGGTTCCTACATCCGCTTCGACGAGAACGCGGCCGTCCTCATCAAGGACGGTGGCGACCCGCGGGGTACGCGCATCTTCGGCCCGGTCGGGCGCGAGCTGCGCGACAAGAAGTTCATGAAGATCATCTCGCTGGCACCGGAGGTGCTCTGACCATGGCGGCCATGAAGATCAAGAAGGGCGACACGGTCCTCGTCGTCGCAGGCAAGGACAAGGGCGCGAAGGGCAAGGTCATTCTGGCCTACCCGGAGACGAACAAGATCCTCGTCGAGGGCGTGAACCGCATCAAGAAGCACACCCGGGTGTCCACCACGCAGCGTGGGGCCAAGTCCGGCGGCATCGTCACGCAGGAGGCTCCGATCCACGTGAGCAACGTGATGGTCGTGGACTCCGAGGGCAAGGCGACCCGGGTCGGCGCAGCCAAGGACGAGAACGGCCGCACGGTCCGCGTGTCCCGCCGTTCCGGTAAGGAACTGTGATCATGACTGCCCCCACCACCGACATGCCGCGGCTCAAGGCCCGGTACCGCGCGGAGATCAAGCCGGCGCTGCTGGAGGAGTTCTCCTTCGGCAACGTCATGCAGGTCCCCGGCGTGGTCAAGGTCGTCGTCAACATGGGTGTCGGTGACGCCGCCCGCGACGCCAAGCTCATCGACGGCGCGGTCCGCGACCTCACGGCCATCACCGGCCAGAAGCCGCAGGTCCGCCGGGCCACGAAGTCCATCGCGCAGTTCAAGCTCCGCGAGGGCATGCCGATCGGCGCGAAGGTCACCCTTCGCAACGACCGCATGTGGGAGTTCCTGGACCGGCTGCTGTCGATCGCGCTGCCCCGTATCCGCGACTTCCGCGGCCTGTCGCCGAAGCAGTTCGACGGCCACGGGAACTACACGTTCGGTCTCAACGAGCAGTCGATGTTCCACGAGATCGATGTCGACCGGATCGATCGGCCGCGCGGTATGGACATCACCGTCGTCACCACTGCCACCACCGATGAGGAGGGCCGGGCGCTGCTGAAGCACCTGGGCTTCCCCTTCAAGGAGAACTGACCGATGGCCAAGAAGGCTCTCGTCGAGAAGGCCAAGCGCAAGCCGAAGTTCGCTGTTCGCGCCTACACCCGCTGTCAGCGGTGCGGCCGGCCGCGTGCGGTGTACCGCGTGTTCGGGCTCTGCCGGATCTGCGTCCGCGAGATGGCGCACCGAGGCGAGCTTCCGGGCATCACCAAGTCCTCCTGGTAAGCCCCGCGCTCACCACCGCTCCGATCCGCTACCCGCGGGTCGACCTGCTTCGCCGAAGGCCCCAGGGAACCGCGGCGAGAAAGGCACGAACCCCATGACCATGACCGACCCGATCGCAGACATGCTGACTCGTCTGCGAAACGCCAACTCGGCGTATCACGATCGCGTGTCGATGCCCCACTCGAAGCTCAAGTCGCACATCGCGCAGATCCTCCAGCAGGAGGGCTACATCGCGGGGTGGACGGTAGAGGACGCCGAGGTCGGCAAGACGCTCATCATCGACCTGAAGTACGGGCCGAACCGTGAGCGCAGCATTGCCGGCGTTCGCCGAGTGTCGAAGCCCGGCCTGCGTGTGTACGCCAAGTCCAATGGCCTGCCCAGGGTCCTCGGCGGGCTCGGGGTGGCGATCATCTCGACGTCGACCGGTCTGCTGACCGACCGTCAGGCCAACAAGCGCGGAGTGGGCGGGGAAGTCCTCGCCTACGTCTGGTAAGGGAGGGATCGGAGCATGTCTCGAATCGGACGCCTGCCCATCCCCGTCCCGAGCGGGGTGGACGTCGCCATCGAGGGCCGCACCGTCACGGTGAAGGGGCCCAAGGGCGAGCTCAACCACACCGTCGCCGAGCCGATCACGGTCGAGCGCGAAGACGGCACTCTGCTCGTGAAGCGGCCTAACGACGAGCGCGCCAGCCGTGCCCTGCACGGGCTGTCGCGCACGCTGGTCGCCAACATGATCGCCGGCGTGACCACCGGCTACGCCAAGACGCTCGAGATCGTCGGTACCGGTTACCGGGTGGCCGCGAAGGGCTCGGACCTCGAGTTCGCGCTCGGCTTCAGCCACCCGGTCGTCGTCCGCGCACCGGAGGGCATCACCTTCAAGGTGGAGCGCCCCACGCTGTTCACGGTCGAGGGCATCGACAAGCAGAAGGTCGGCGAGGTCGCCGCCAACATCCGCAAGATCCGTCCGCCGGAGCCGTACAAGGGCAAGGGCGTGCGGTACCAGGGCGAGATCGTGCGCCGCAAGGCCGGAAAGGCTGGTAAGTGATGGCTGCCACTCTGCTGCAGCGCAGCAAGGGCGCGGGTGTCTCCGCGATCCGCCGCGTCGGCCGTGCCCGCCGCCACTTCCGCATCCGGAAGCGCGTCTCCGGCACGGCTGCCCAGCCGCGCCTCGTCGTCACCCGTTCGAGCCGGCACATCACGGCGCAGATCGTGGACGACACCCAGGGCCACACGCTGGCGGCCGCGTCGACGCTCGACACCTCGATCCGGGGTGCCGGGGTCGGCGACAAGACGGCTCAGGCGCGCAAGGTGGGCGAGCTGCTCGCCTCGCGTGCTCAGGCCGCGGGCGTCTCCGCGGTGGTGTTCGACCGTGGTGGCAACAAGTACCACGGCCGGATCGCCGCACTGGCCGACGCCGCCCGCGAGGGTGGGCTGAAGTTCTGATGATCGTTGGGAACCGCATGAACCAGCAGACTGAGAGGGACGCCTGATGCCTGGTCAGCAGCGCCGAGGCGGAGGGACCGGCGGGAACGACCGCCGCGACCGCCGCGATGGCGGCCGTGGCGGGGCCGCCCCCGAGAAGTCGCCGCACATCGAGCGGGTTGTCGCCATCAACCGCGTCGCGAAGGTCGTCAAGGGCGGTCGTCGCTTCAGCTTCACCGCCCTCGTCGTCGTCGGTGACGGCGACGGCCAGGTGGGTGTCGGCTACGGCAAGGCCAAGGAGGTGCCCGCGGCGATCGCCAAGGGTGTCGAGGAGGCCAAGAAGAACTTCTTCCGCGTGCCGCGGATCGGTGCCACCATCCCGCACCCCGTGCAGGGTGAGGCAGCCGCCGGCGTCGTGCTCCTCAAGCCCGCCAGCCCCGGTACCGGTGTCATCGCCGGTGGTCCGGTGCGCGCCGTGCTCGAGTGCGCCGGCATCCACGACGTGCTGAGCAAGAGCCTCGGCTCGTCGAACGCCATCAACATCGTGCATGCGACCGTGCAGGCGCTGCGTGACCTCGTCCGTCCCGAGGAGATCGCGGCTCGCCGTGGTCTGCCCCTGGAGGACGTGGCTCCCGCCGCGATGCTGCGGGCCCGTGCCGGCGCGGGGCAGTGAGCGGCATGGCGCGTCTGAAGGTCACCCAGGTCCGTTCCGTCATCGGGTCCAGGCAGAACCAGCGTGACACGCTGCGTTCGCTCGGCCTGAAGCGAATCCACGATGTGGTAGTCAAGGAAGACCGGCCCGAGATCCGGGGCATGGTCGCAACCGTGCCCCACCTCGTGCAGGTCGAGGAGGTCGAGTAGCCATGGCCCTCAAGGTTCACCACCTGCGCCCGGCTCCGGGCGCGCACACCAAGAAGACCCGAGTGGGTCGCGGTGAGGCGTCCAAGGGCAAGACCGCCGGTCGAGGCACCAAGGGCACCAAGGCCCGTTACCAGGTGCCCGCCCGGTTCGAGGGCGGTCAGATGCCGCTCCACATGCGGCTTCCGAAGCTCAAGGGCTTCAAGAACCGCTTCCGTACCGAGTACCAGGTCGTCAACCTGGACCGTCTCGCCGAGCTGTTCCCGAACGGCGGCGAGATCACGGTCGACGAGCTGGTCGAGGCCGGGGCGGTCCGCAAGGGCCACCTGGTCAAGGTGCTCGGCAACGGCGATCTCGGGGGCGTGACGCTGACGGTGTCGGCGCACGCGTTCTCCACCTCCGCCAAGGAGAAGATCGCCGCCGCCGGCGGCAGCGTCGTCGAGCTGTAGGCAGTACCCGTGGACACCAGCGCCGCCGGCCGAGCGCCGGCGGCGCTGGCGTCCCGCCCCCCGGGGGGCTCGGACACCGTCGCGGTGACCCCCCAGACGAGCGGCTGTTAGAGTCGCCGGTACACCAGACCGAGGACACGCCGACCGGGAGCCCGACGGCCCCGAAGCCGGCCGACCAGCGGGACGGCCCCACGGGCCCCGCGCGCAGGAGGACACGTGCTCGCCGCCTTCGGTAGGGCTTTCAAGACGCCCGACCTGCGCAAGAAGATCCTCTTCACGCTCTTCATCATCGCGATCTACCGGTTCGGCGCCACCCTGCCGTCGCCGGGCGTCTCGTACTCGAACGTCCAGCAGTGCCTCAACTTCGAGGCCAACGGCGCGAACGCCGACGTCTTCACCCTCCTGAACCTGTTCAGCGGTGGCGCGCTGCTCCAGCTGACCGTCTTCGCGCTCGGGATCATGCCGTACATCACGGCGAGCATCATCCTGCAGCTGCTGGTGGTCGTGATCCCGCGGCTGGAGCAGCTGAAGAAGGAAGGCCAGTCCGGCCAGGCCAAGATCACCCAGTACACGCGGTACCTGACGATCGGGCTCGCGATCCTGCAGTCGACGGGGTTCATCGCCCTGGCGCGCTCGGGCACGCTCTTCCAGAACTGCAACCTGGACATCATCCCCGACACCGGGGCCCAGCCCTTCTGGCTGACGCTCGCGACGCTGGTCATCACGATGACCGCCGGTACCGCGGTGATCATGTGGCTCGGCGAGCTCATCACGGACCGCGGCGTCGGCAACGGCATGTCGGTCCTGATCTTCACGTCGATCGCGGCCCGGCTGCCCTCCGAGGGCGCCTCGATCTTCAAGACGCAGGGCCCGCTGGTCTTCGGCATCATCCTCGTGGTGATCTTGATGATCATCACCGCGGTGGTGTTCATCGAGCAGGCCCAGCGCCGCATCCCGGTCCAGTACGCGAAGCGGATGATCGGCCGGCGGATGTACGGCGGCACCTCCACGTACATCCCGCTGAAGGTGAACCAGGCCGGTGTCATCCCGGTCATCTTCGCCTCGTCGCTGCTGTACCTGCCGACGCTGTTCCTGCAGCTCGGGGATCCGAACAACAAGGGCACGGTCGCCACGTTCGTCGAGCGGTACGTCACCGCGCCGAGCCACTGGGTCCACATCCTGCTGTACTTCGGGCTGATCATCTTCTTCACGTACTTCTACGTGGCGATCACGTTCAACCCGACCGAGGTCGCGGACAACATGAAGAAGTACGGCGGCTTCGTGCCGGGCATCCGGCCCGGGCGCCCGACCGCCGAGTACCTCGACTACGTGCTGTCCCGCATCACCCTGCCGGGCTCGATCTACCTCGGCATCATCGCGATCCTGCCGAACCTGTTCATCGACCTGGCCGGCGGGCAGCAGAACACCGTGAACTTCCCGTTCGGCGGTACGGCGGTGCTCATCATCGTCGGCGTCGGGCTGGAGACCGTGAAGCAGATCGAGAGCCAGCTGATGCAGCGCAACTACGAAGGTTTCCTCCGGTAGTGAGACTCGTACTCGTTGGTCCCCCCGGCGCGGGCAAGGGGACCCAGGCCGAGTTCATCGCGGCCAACCAATCGGTGCCCAAGATCTCCACCGGCGACATCTTCCGCGCGAACGTCGGTCAGGGCACTCCACTGGGGCTCCAGGCGAAGAAGTACATGGACGCCGGGCAGCTCGTACCGGACGAGGTGACCATCGACATGGTCCGCGACCGGCTCGCCGAGCCGGACGCCGCGGACGGGTTCCTGCTCGACGGGTTCCCCCGCACGGTCCCGCAGGCGAAGGTCCTGGACGAGATGCTCGCGGAGCTCGGCACGGCGCTGGACGTCGTGCTGGAGCTCGTCGTGGACAACGACGAGGTCATCCGCCGGCTGTCCGGCCGCCGGACCTGCCGCGGCTGCGGCAAGATCTGGCACGTCGAGTTCGACGCGACCGAGCGCGACGGCGTCTGCGACCGGTGCGGCGGCGAGCTGTTCCAGCGGGACGACGACAAGCCGGAGACCATCGCGGAGCGACTGCGCGTGTACGCGGACCAGACCGCACCCCTGGTGGACTACTACGGCGGTCAGGGCAAGCTGGTGGGCATCGACGCGACCGGACCGGTCGAGGACGTCACCCAGCGCGCCACCGACGCGCTAGACCCGTTCGGGGGCTGAGCGCGGTGTTCCGTACCCAGCACATCCAGATCAAGACCGACGCGCAGATCGACAAGATGCGCGCCGCCGGTCTCGTGGTCGCGGAGACGCTCGAGAAGCTGCGCGCCGCGGTGGTCCCCGGGGTCAGCACGGCCGATCTCGACGCGATCGCCGAGGAGTCCATCCGGGCCGCGGGCGCGGTCCCGTCGTTCAAGGGCTACCACGGGTTCCCGGCGTCGATCTGCGCGTCGGTGAACGACCAGGTCGTGCACGGCATCCCGGCCGCCGGTCAGGTCCTGCGCGACGGTGACCTGATCTCCATCGACTGCGGCGCGATCCTCGACGGGTGGCACGGCGACTCGGCGATCACCGTCGGCGTCGGTCCCTCGGTGGACCCGCGGCACGCGGAGATGGCGAGGGTCTGCGACGACGCGATGTGGGCCGGCTTCGCCGCCGCGCGCATCGGCGGCCGGCTCTCGGACATCAGCCACGCGGTCGAGCAGACCGTGCGGAGTGCGGGGGACTACGGCATCGTCACGGGCTACGGCGGCCACGGCATCGGCACCGAGATGCACCAGGACCCGCACGTGCTCAACTACGGCAAGCCCGGCCGCGGCCCCAAGCTGATCAAGGGCATGGCGCTGGCCGTGGAACCGATGATCACCCTCGGCTCGCCGGAGACGGACGAGCTGGAGGACGGCTGGACCGTCGTCACCCGGGACCGGTCACTGGCCGCTCACACCGAGCACACGTTCGTGCTCACCGACGACGGCCCCTGGGTGCTCACCGCGCTCGACGGGGGCCGGGCCAGACTGGGGGACGCCGTGACGTCCCGGCAGGCGAGCTAGGGCGAATTGGTGATTGGCCCCGGCACGACGTAGACTCTCACGTTGGCGCACAGCGTCTGTTCTCGTATGGATCTCGGGACGCAGCTGAAGACCTGAGCGCTGATCCAAATGTCACCATGCAGTACCCCACGTAACACCACCACGTCACGATTGCGGAGGATATGCCGAAGAAGGACGGGGCCATCGAGATCGAGGGCCGGGTCGTCGAGCCGTTGCCGAACGCGATGTTCCGCGTGGAGCTGGCAAACGGCCACCGCGTTCTTGCCCACATCAGCGGCAAGATGCGGCAGCACTACATCCGGATCCTCCCCGAGGACCGGGTCGTGGTGGAGCTCTCGCCGTATGACCTGACCCGCGGACGCATCGTTTACCGCTACAAGTAGTCCTGACCCACTGGCTGGCACGACGGCTGGCTGGTTTCGGAATGGAGAAGGCACAGCCGTGAAGGTCAAGCCCAGCGTCAAGAAGATCTGTGACAAGTGCAAGGTCATCCGCCGCCACGGCCGCGTGATGGTCATCTGCACGAACCTGCGCCACAAGCAGCGTCAGGGCTAGTCACAGCTCAGCACCACACAACGCTTCCCGACCGCGCCAGAGCACGGCGCGGTACACCCCCGGTCGGAGGCCGGGGCCCCACCAGGGCTGGTGGGGGACGGGAAGCGGCAGACCTCCGCGAGAAGAAGGAGTCAGCCCACCGATGGCACGTCTTGCCGGCGTCGACCTCCCCCGCGAGAAGCGGCTGGAGATCGCGCTCACGTACATCTACGGCATCGGCCGTACCCGCTCCCACGAGACCCTCACCGGTACCGGGGTCAGCCCCGACGTCCGCGTGAAGGACCTGTCCGACGAGGACCTGGTCAAGCTGCGCGACTTCATCGACGCGAACTACCGCGTCGAGGGTGACCTGCGCCGCGAGGTCGCATCCGACATCCGTCGCAAGATCGAGATCGGTTGCTACCAGGGCATCCGGCACCGCCGCGGTCTTCCCGTCCGCGGACAGCGCACGCACACCAACGCGCGTACCCGCAAGGGACCGAAGAAGACCGTCGCCGGCAAGAAGAAGGCGCGCTAGCAGTAGAGCCGCGAGGCTCCGACCGACTCTCGACGTATCAGGAGACACGCAATGCCCCCGAAGACCCGCGCGGGCGCCGGCGCAAAGAAGGTTCGGCGCAAGGAAAAGAAGAACATCGCTCACGGGCATGCTCACATCAAGAGCACGTTCAACAACACGATCGTGTCGATCACGGACCCGACGGGCGCCGTGATCGCCTGGGCTTCCGCCGGCCACGTCGGCTTCAAGGGCTCGCGCAAGTCGACGCCCTTCGCCGCGCAGCTCGCCGCCGAGTCGGCCGCCCGCAAGGCGCAGGAGCACGGCATGCGCAAGGTCGACGTCTTCGTGAAGGGCCCGGGTTCGGGCCGCGAGACCGCGATCCGGTCCCTCCAGGCCACCGGCCTCGAGGTCGGGTCCATCTCGGACGTGACCCCCATGCCGCACAACGGCTGCCGCCCGCCCAAGCGCCGCCGCGTCTGACGCCCTGAGGAGACGAAGATAAATGGCCCGCTACACGGGTGCCGACTGCCGCCGTTGCCGTCGCGAGAAGATGAAGCTGTTCCTCAAGGGCAGCAAGTGCGAGTCCCCGAAGTGCCCGATCGAGATCCGGCCCTACCCGCCGGGTCAGCACGGTCGTGGCCGTACCAAGGACAGCGAGTACCTGCTCCAGCTGCGTGAGAAGCAGAAGGCCAAGCGCGTCTACGGCGTGCTGGAGAAGCAGTTCGCGGGTTACTACGTCGAGGCGAACCGCAAGCAGGGTCGCACCGGCGACATCCTGCTGCAGATCCTCGAGTCGCGGCTGGACAACGTGGTCTACCGCGCCGGCTTCGCGAAGTCGCGCGACATGGCCCGCCAGGTGGTCCGCCACGGTCACGTGATCGTGAACGGCCGCAAGGTGGACATCCCGTCGTTCCGCGTCGGCGAGAACGACATCGTGGAGATCCGCGAGAAGTCCCGCGACCTGACCCCGTTCGTGGTCGCGCAGGCCGAGTTCGGGTCCCGCCCGGTGCCGGCCTGGCTCGAGGTCATCTCCAGCCAGTTCCGCGTGCTCGTGCACTCTCTCCCGGCCCGGCAGGTCATCGACACGCCGGTCCAGGAGCAGCTCATCGTCGAGCTGTACTCGAAGTAGGCAGGACCCGGTGCCGGGCCAGACGCCCGGCACCGGGGGCAGTGCCCCGCGTGGCGTCATATGGCGGACGCCCGCGATTCATGGAGGAACACAGTGCTCATCACCCAGCGCCCGACGCTGTCCGAGGACCAGCTCGCCGAGAACCGCTCGCGCTTCGTCATCGAGCCGCTCGAGCCCGGTTTCGGCTACACCCTCGGCAACTCTCTCCGCCGCACGCTCCTGTCGTCGATCCCCGGTGCCGCGGTCACCAGCATCAAGATCGACGGCGTCCTGCACGAGTTCACCACCGTGCCGGGCGTCAAGGAGGACGTCACCGAGCTCATCCTGAACCTCAAGGAGCTGGTCGTCAGCTCCGAGAGCGACGAGCCGGTCACCATGTACCTGCGCAAGCAGGGCCCGGGTGTCGTCACCGCCGCGGACATCGCGCCGCCGGCCGGTGTCGAGGTGCACAACCCCGACCTGGTCATCGCCAACATCAACGGCAAGGGCCGGCTCGAGATCGAGCTGACCGTGGAGCGTGGCCGTGGCTACGTCTCCGCCGTGCAGAACAAGAACGCCGGCGCCGAGATCGGCCGCATCCCGGTCGACTCGATCTACTCGCCGGTGCTCAAGGTGACCTACAAGGTCGAGGCCACCCGAGTCGAGCAGCGCACCGACTTCGACAAGCTCATCGTCGACGTCGAGACGAAGAACTCGCTCACCCCCCGCACCGCACTCGCCTCGGCCGGTTCCACCCTGGTGGAGCTGTTCGGTCTCGCCCGTGAGCTGGACGAGACCGCCGAGGGCATCGACATCGGTCCGTCGCCGACGGACGCCGCGCTCGCGGCGGACCTGGCGCTGCCGATCGAGGAGCTGGACCTCACCGTCCGGTCGTACAACTGTCTCAAGCGTGAGGGCATCCACAGCGTGGGTGAACTCGTGACGCGCAGCGAGGCCGACCTTCTCGACATCCGCAACTTCGGCGCGAAGTCGATCGACGAGGTCAAGATGAAGCTGGCCGGGATGAGCCTCGCGCTCAAGGACTCCCCGCCCGGGTTCGACCCCGCCAACGTCGTGGACACGTTCTCGGACGCGAACTACGACGACGGCACCGACTACGCCGAGACCGAGCAGCTCTAACCCAGAGCTGTTTCGGAGAGCTTCGAGGAGCATCCACCATGCCCACGCCCACCAAGGGTCCCCGCCTCGGCGGTAGCCCGGCCCACGAGCGGCTTATGCTGGCCAACCTGGCCACCTCGCTGTTCGAGCACGGCCGGATCACCACGACCGAGACCAAGGCCAAGCGGCTGCGTCCGCTGGCCGAGCGGCTCATCACGTTCGCCAAGCGCGGCGACCTGCATGCCCGTCGACAGGTTCACACCGTCGTGCGCGACAAGCAGGTGGTCCACCACCTGTTCGCCGAGATCGGTCCGCGGTTCGCGGAGCGTCCCGGTGGCTACACCCGGATCACCAAGGTGGGGCCGCGCAAGGGCGACAACGCGCCCATGGCGATCATCGAGCTGGTCGAGGCCCTGACCGTCGCCCAGGCGGCGGTGGGCGAGGCCGAGCGCGCCCGCGGCACGACGTTCGCCGCGGACACCGCTCCGGCCACCGAGGAGGCCACGGCTGCGCCCGAGGCCACCGAGGCCGGTGGCCAGGCTGCCGAGGGCACCACGTCGGAGCAGACCGAGGCGGCGGCCACGGCCGAGCCCGCCGAGGGTGCCGAGGCGAAGCCCGAGGGCGAGAAGGCCTGAGCACGACGCACGTCGGTGCCGAGCCCGTCGCCCCCACCGGGGGCGACGGGCTCGTCCGTGTGCGTCTGGACCTCGCGTACGACGGCACGGAGTTCGCGGGCTGGGCGGTACAGCCCGGGCAGCGGACCGTGCAGGGGGTCCTCTCCGGGGCCCTGGAGCTGCTGCTGCGGGTGCCGGTCGCGCTGACGGTGGCCGGGCGTACCGACGCCGGGGTGCACGCGGCGGGTCAGGTGGTCCATGCCGACGTCCCGGCCGCGATGTGGGCGGCGATCGGCGGCTCGCTGGTGCGCCGGCTCGCCGGGGTCCTGCCGCCGGACGTCCGCGTCTCGGCGGTCTCGGTCGCGCCGCCCGGGTTCGACGCGCGCTTCTCGGCCCTGCGCCGCCGGTACGTGTACCGGGTGACCGATGCGCGGTGGGGAGCGAACCCGCTGCGGCGACAGGACACGCTGGCGTGGCCGCGGGCGCTCGACGTGCCGGCGATGGCGGCCGCCGCGGAGCTGCTGCTGGGGGAGCACGACTTCGCCGCGTTCTGCCGGCGCCGCGCGGGCGCGACGACGATCCGGGCGCTGCTGGCGTTCACCGTCGTCCGCGATCCCGGCGGCATGGTCCGGGTCGACGTGCAGGCGGACGCGTTCTGCCACTCGATGGTGCGCAGCCTGGTCGGGGCGCTGCTCGCGGTGGGGGACGGCCGGCGGCCGGTGGAGTGGCCCGCGTCGCTGCTGAGCCGCACCGCCCGCGCGGACGAGGTCACGGTCGCGCCGCCGCACGGGCTGACGCTGATGTGGGTCCAGTACCCGCCGGACGCGGAGCTCGCGGCCCGGGCCGACGTCACGAGGAACATCCGCACCCTGGGTTGAGGGCTCAGGTGCGGGCCGCCAACCTGCCGGCGATCACCCCGCTCAGATCGGCGACCGCCTGCATCGCGGCCCGGTCGGTCCGGCCCCGCTCGGAGCGGGCGGCGATGCCGTACACCACGAACCGCCCGGCGGCCCCCGTCTCGCGGTACCCGTCGCCGCCCGCCCGGTGGCCCCGGCGCGTCCAGATCGCGGCGAACCCACCTCCTCCCCGCCCTGCGGCGACGACCCGTCGGGCGGCCGCGGCGTCGGGGAGGTTCGCCACCCCGACGGTGACCGCGAGCCGGCCGGAGCCGTCGGTCGCGAGGGCACGGATCAGCTGGGTGCAGCCGGACCGCCGCAGCTCGGTGGCGGTGGTGCCCCGGGCGCCGGCGGGGCAGTCCGCCGTGTCGTCCGTGTAGGCCAGCCGGTACTCCCGGCCCCGCACGGTGATCCGGTCCGAGCCGAACACCTCCCGGATCGTCAGCGGCGCACGGCTCCGGGCCGGCGCGGCCGGGCGGGTGGCCGGTGTCCGGGCGGGGGTGGCGACCCGGGTCTCGGTGGCGTGCGCGGAGGGCGTCGCGCGGGCAGTCCCGCCGGTGGGTGCCGCCGAGGGACCGCGTGTGGGTGCAGGCCCCGGCGACTCCGCGGGCGGAGCGGAGGTCCGGGTCGCTGCGGCGGCGGGCGGTGCGGCCTCGTCGGGACGGGCGGGAAACGTCAGGAGCCCGCCCACGCCGCACAGCGCGACGACGGCGGCGGCCGCGGCGACCATCGCGACGACCCCGGTGACGCGGTCCCTGTCGGACGCGGGCTCGTCCGACGACGCGAACGGGACCCAGGTGTCGCCGTCCGGCGCGGGGAGCGACACCGACGGGAGCGACACGGTGGGCTCGGTGTCGGGAGAGCCGTCCCCGGGAGAGTCGCTGTCGGACGACTCGTGACCGGGGACAAGGGCCGGCTCGGTGGCCGGAGCGGGGTCAGGAGCCGTGGCGGGCGCCGAGGCCCCGGCCGGTTCCGGCCTGTCGGGCTCACGGTGCTGGTCGGCATCCTCGGAACGCGCGTGCCTGCCGCCGGTGGGGCGGGCCTTCGCCTCCGGTGACTCGGGACGTTCCTCACCCCGGGGCACAAGATCTCCGTCCACCACGAGCGGGAAGGCTAGCGGTCCCCGGTCTCCGGTGGGGGGCACGCGCGTGGTCCGGGGTGGGGGCTCCGGTCCGCAATCCGCGTGACCCGCGCCCCACCGGCGAGGCACACTTCCCGGGTGGGCCACGTCGATGTCAACGGAATCTCCTTCACGCTGCCGGACGGTCGCGTGCTGATGCACGACGTGTCGTTCCGCGTCGGCGACGGGGCCAAGGTCGCCCTCGTCGGCGCGAACGGCACCGGCAAGACCACTCTGCTCCGGATCGTGGCCGGCGATCTCCCGCCCGTGGCGGGCGCCGTCGGGCGGCAGGGCGGCCTCGGCGTGATGCGGCAGTTCATCGGTTCGATCCGCGACGACACCACGGTCCGGGACCTGCTCGTCTCGGTTGCCCCGCCGGCGCTGCGGGCGGCGGGGGAGGCCCTGGAGGACGCCGAGCTGGCGATGATGGAGGCCGAGGACGAGCCGACCCAGCTGCGGTACGCGACGGCGCTGAGCGAATGGGGCGACGCGGGCGGGTACGACGCCGAGGTGCTCTGGGACACGGTCTCCGTGGCCGCCCTGGGCGCCCCGTGGGACCGCGCCCAGCACCGCATGGTCCGTACCCTCTCCGGCGGTGAGCAGAAGCGTCTGGTGCTCGAGACGCTGCTCCGCGGCCCCGACGAGGTCCTGTTGCTCGACGAGCCGGACAACTACCTCGACGTACCCGGCAAGCGGTGGCTGGAGGAACAGCTCGCCGCCACCCCGAAGACCGTGCTGTTCGTCAGCCACGACCGTGAGCTGCTGTCCCGCACGGCCACCCGGGTGGTCACGCTGGAGGGCCGGGGCGGGTGGGTGCACGGCGGCGGCTTCGCGACCTACCACGAGGCGCGCCGGGCCCGGCTGGACCGGCTGGACGAGCTGCACCGCCGCTGGGAGGAGGAGCACGCCCGGCTGAAGGAGCTCGTCCGGACCCTGCAGCAGCAGGCGGCGATCAGCCCGGACATGGCGTCGCGGTACAAGGCGATGCAGACCCGGTTCCAGCGCTTCGAGGACGCGGGGCCGCCGCCGGAACGCCCGGAGAAGCAGGAGGTCACCATGCGGCTGCGCGGCGGCCGTACCGGCGTCCGCGCGGTCACCTGCCAGGACCTGGAGCTCACCGGGCTGATGCGGCCGTTCGACCTGGAGGTCTTCTACGGCGAGCGGGTGGCGGTGCTCGGCTCGAACGGCTCCGGCAAGTCGCATTTCCTGCGGCTGCTCGGCGCCGGCCTGTACCCGGACAACCCGGTACCGCACACCGGCGCGTACCGGCTCGGGGCACGGGTGGTCCCCGGCCTGTTCGCGCAGACCCACGACCACGCCGACTGGCACGACCGCACGCTCGTCGACCTGCTGTGGCACGGCAGCGGCGCGCGGTCCGGCCTCGACCGGGGCCGGGCGATGGGCGCGCTGCGCCGGTACGAGCTGCACGGGCAGGCGGACCAGCGGTTCGGGACGCTGTCGGGTGGCCAGCAGGCGCGGTTCCAGATCCTGCTGCTGGAGCTCGACGGCTGCACGCTGCTCCTGCTCGACGAGCCCACCGACAACCTCGACCTCCACTCCGCGGAGGCGCTGGAGGAGGGTCTGGAGTCCTTCGCCGGCACGGTGGTCGCGGTGACCCACGACCGGTGGTTCGCCCGTGGCTTCGACCGGTTCCTGGTGTTCGGCGCGGACGGCCGGGTGTACGAGTCGGGCGAGCCGGTGTGGGACGAGGGACGGGTCGTCCGCGCGCGGTGACCGACCGCTTTTGACCCCTGCGCGCACCGGGAGGTATCGTGGTGGACTGTTGCGCGGTGCGCCATCCTGGCGCGCCCATCGCGGGTCCGAAATATGAAGGATCAGCGGTGCGCGCATGACTCGAGGCCCATTTACACGTGAGGCAAGGTAGACCTGTGGGTACGTACAGCCCGAAGCCGGGAGACGTCCAGCGCCAGTGGCACGTCATCGACGCATCCGACGTCGTCCTCGGGCGGCTCGCCACCCAGACGGCCACGCTGCTGCGCGGCAAGCACAAGCCGGTCTTCGCGCCGCACTTCGACATGGGTGACTTCGTCGTCATCGTGAACGCGGGCAAGGTCGCGCTCACGGGTAACAAGCGGGAGCAGAAGGTGGCGTACCGCCACTCCGGTCACCCGGGCGGCCTGCGGCGGATCGCGTTCTCCGAGCTGCTGGAGAAGCGTCCCGAGCGCGCCGTCGAGCAGGCGGTCCGTGGCATGCTGCCGAAGAACTCCCTCGGCCGGCAGATGCTGAAGAAGCTCAAGGTGTATGCAGGGCCGGAGCACCCCCACAGCGCCCAGCAGCCCGTCCCGTTCGAGATCACCCAGGTCGCGCAGTAGCGCACCCGCAGTCCCAATCCCAGGAGTAGCTGAGCGTGACCACCACCGAGAAGCCCGTGCAGACCGTCGGCCGCCGCAAGGAGGCGATCGTCCGTGTGCGCATCGTCCCGGGCACCGGGCAGTTCAAGCTCAACGGCCGGACCCTCGAGGAGTACTTCCCGAACAAGGTCCACCAGCAGCTCATCCGTGAGCCGTTCGTGACCCTCGAGAAGGCCGACCAGTACGACATCATCGGTCTCCTCTCCGGTGGCGGGATCACCGGGCAGGCCGGCGCGCTGCGCCTCGCCATCGCCCGTGCGCTCATCCTGCTGGAGCCGGACGACCGCCCGCCGCTGAAGAAGGCCGGCTTCCTCACCCGTGACCCGCGGGTCAAGGAGCGCAAGAAGTACGGCCTGAAGAAGGCCCGTAAGGCTCCGCAGTACAGCAAGCGCTGATGCTGCTGGCGTCGATGCCTGCGACGCGAGTGTGTGCGGACGGGCGGCCCTGATGGGCCGCCTGTTCGGCACGGACGGTCTCCGCGGCCTGGCGAACGGCGACCTGACCCCCGAGCTGGCCATGGCCGTCTCGGTGGCGGTAGCGCACGTGCTCGCCGTCGACGCCTCGGGCCCGCGTCCGCTGATGGTGGTGGGGCGCGACCCCCGGGCCTCGGGCGAGATGCTCGAGGCGGCGGTGTGCGCCGGTGCCACGGCCGTGGGGACCGACGTGCTGCGGGTCGGAATCCTGCCGACGCCCGCGGTGGCGTACCTGACGGCGAAGACCGGCGCCGATTTCGGCATCATGCTGTCCGCCAGCCACAACCCGATGCCCGACAACGGCATCAAGGTGTTCGCCCGCGGCGGCCACAAGCTCCCCGACGAGGTCGAGTCCGAGATCGAGTCGGCGCTCGCCCACAACGCCTCCCGGGACTGGACCCGTCCGGTCGGCGCCGGGGTCGGCCGCGTGCGCGACCTCGCCGACGGTGCGGAGCAGTACCTCGGCCACCTCGCCGGCAGCCTCCCGTCCCGCCTCGACGGCCTCCGGGTCGTCGTGGACTGTGCGCACGGTGCGGCCGCCTCGGTCGCCCCGGAGCTGTACCGGCGCGCGGGCGCCGAGGTGATCGCGGTCGCGTGCGACCCGGACGGGCTCAACATCAACGACGGCGTGGGCTCCACGCACATCGAGCAGCTGTGCAAGACCGTGGTCGAGCACGGCGCGGACCTCGGGATCGCCCACGACGGCGACGCGGACCGCTGCCTGGCGGTCGCCTCCGACGGCACGATCGTGGACGGCGACCAGATCATGGCCGTCCTCGCGCTCGCCATGAAGGACGCCGGCACGCTGACCGACGACACCCTCGTCGCGACCGTGATGAGCAACCTCGGCCTGCACCTCGCCATGCGGGAGCACGGGGTGAAGCTGGTCACCACGGCGGTCGGGGACCGGTACGTCCTGGAGGCACTGCGCGAGCAGCGGCTGGCCCTCGGTGGCGAGCAGAGCGGGCACGTGGTGATGCCGCAGTACGCCACCACCGGTGACGGGCTGCTGACCGCGCTCCACCTGATGGCGCGGGTGGCGTCCACCGGCGAGCCGCTGCACAAGCTCGCCGCGGTGATGACCCGGCTGCCCCAGGTCCTGATCAACGTGAAGGTCAAGAACAAGGCGGCCGTGGCGGAGTCCGCCGCGGTGGCCGCCGCGGTGGCCGAGGCCGAGGTCGAGCTGACCGACAGCGGTCGCGTGTTGCTGCGCCCGTCCGGGACCGAGCAGGTCATCCGGGTGATGGTCGAGGCGCGTACCGCGGAGGCGGCGCAGACCGTCGCGGAGCGCATCGCCGCCGTGGTGAGTTCCGCCACCTGAGCCCTTCCCGCCCCCATGATCACGAGTCCCTTTTCGCTGCCCCGGTACGAAAACGGACTCGTGATCAGGGACAAGGCGGCGGGCCGCCGGAGCGTGCCCGTGCTGTGTTGCCGGATACGTCACCGCGCCGGTGTACCTGGGCGGCCCCCGATCTCGGCTACTCTCGGACACCATGTGCGGAATCGTGGGATACGTCGGCGGGCAGCGTGCGCTGGACGTGGTGCTGGAGGGGCTGCGGCGCCTCGAGTACCGCGGGTATGACTCGGCGGGCGTGGCGATCGTCCACCAGGGCGAGCTGGCCACCGAGAAGAAGGCCGGCAAGCTCGCCAATCTGACCGAGGCCGTGTCGGGCCACACGGTCGCGGACGGGATCGCGGCGGGAAGCACCGGCATCGGGCACACCCGCTGGGCCACCCACGGCGCCCCGAACGACCGGAACGCCCACCCGCACCTGTCGGAGGACCGCGCGATCGCGGTCATCCACAACGGGATCATCGAGAACTTCGCCCAGCTGCGCACCGAGCTGGAGGCGGCGGGCGTCGAGTTCGCCAGCGACACCGACACCGAGTGCGCCGCGCACCTGCTGGCCCGCGCGTACGCCGAGGTCCCCGCGGACACCACCAGCCGGCTGGCCGAGGCGATGCGCCGGGTGGCCCGCCGGCTGGAGGGCGCGTTCACGCTCCTCGCCGTGCACCGGGATCTGCCCGACGTCGTCGTGGGCGCCCGCCGGAACTCCCCGTTGGTGGCGGGCCGCGGGCAGGGCGAGAACTTCCTCGCCTCCGACGTCTCGGCGTTCATCGAGCACACCCGCGAGGCCGTCGAGCTCGGCCAGGACCAGGTCGTCGAGATCACCCCGGACGCCATCACCGTGACGACGTTCGCCGGTGCCGCCGCCGAGGGCCGCGATTACCACGTCGACTGGGACGCCTCCGCCGCCGAGAAGGGCGGCTACGACCACTTCATGCTCAAGGAGATCGCCGAGCAGCCGCAGGCCGTGGCCGACACGCTGCGCGGCCGGCTCACCGAGCACGGCGAGATCCTGCTCGACGAGATGCGGCTGTCCGACGAGGACCTGCGCGACATCGACAAGGTCTTCATCATCGCCTGTGGCACGGCGTACCACGCGGGCATGATCGCCAAGTACGCGATCGAGCACTGGACCCGGGTGCCCTGCGAGGTGGAGCTCGCGAGCGAGTTCCGGTACCGGGACCCGGTGCTGGACCGCTCGACGCTGGTCATCGCCATCAGCCAGTCCGGCGAGACCATGGACACCCTGATGGCGCTCCGGCACGCCAAGGAGCAGAAGGCCCGCGTGCTGGCGATCTGCAACACCAACGGGACCACCATCCCGCGCGAGTCCGACGCGGTCCTCTACACCCGGGCGGGGCCGGAGGTCGCCGTCGCGTCGACGAAGGCGTTCCTGACGCAGCTCGCGGCCGTGTACCTGGTCGGGCTGTACCTCGCGCAGGTGCGCGGGATCAAGTACGCCGACGAGGTCAGCGCGGTCGTCGAGCAGCTGCAGCGGATGCCCGAGGCGATCGCCGAGGTGCTGAAGACGATGGAGCCGGTCCGGGAGCTCGCCCGTGACCTGGCGAAGTCGGGCCAGGTGCTCTTCCTCGGCCGGCACGTCGGCTACCCGGTGGCCCTCGAGGGTGCGCTGAAGCTCAAGGAGCTGGCGTACATGCACGCCGAGGGCTTCGCGGCCGGTGAGCTCAAGCACGGCCCGATCGCGCTGATCGACCAGGGCACCCCGGTCGTGGCCGTGGTGCCGTCGCCGCACGGACGCGAGTCGCTGCACGGCAAGGTGGTGAGCAACATCCAGGAGGTACGGGCCCGGGGTGCGCGCACCATCATCATCGCCGAGGAGGGTGACGAGGACGTCGTGCCGTACGCGGACCACCTGATCCGGGTGCCGCGCACGCCGACGCTGCTGGCGCCGCTTGTGACGACCGTGCCGCTGCAGGTGCTCGCCTGCGAGATCGCCACGGCCCGCGGCCACGATGTCGACCAGCCGCGGAACCTCGCCAAGTCGGTCACCGTCGAGTAATCGGTGATCGTCAGCGTCGGGATGGATGTCGTGCTCGTCGAGCGGTTCGAGGCTGCCCTGAGGCGGACGCCACTCCTGCGGGATCGGCTGTTCACCGACGCCGAGCGGCTGACCCCGGCCGGGAACCCGCGGTCGGCGGAGTCGCTCGCGGCCCGGTTCGCCGCGAAGGAGGCCGTCGCCAAGGCCCTCGGCGCGCCGGGGCACCTGGCGTGGCACGACTGCGAGGTCGTGTCGGACGTCGACGGACGGCCGTGGCTCACGGTGGCCGGGACGGTGGCGCAGACCGCCGCCGAGCTGGGCATCGTCCGGTGGCACCTCTCGCTGTCCCACGACGGCGGCATCGCCTCGGCCATGGTGGTGGCGGAGAGTTGACGCCATGAGGCCGGCGTACCGGGTGGCGCAGGTCAGGGCGGCCGAGCGCGCGCTCATGGCCACGCTCGGCGAGGGCGCGCTGATGCAGCGCGCCGCGGCCGGGCTCGCCCGGCGCTGCGCCGTCCTGCTGCGGGAGTCCGCCGGCCTGTACGGGTCGCAGGTGCTGCTGCTGGTCGGGTCCGGGGACAACGGCGGGGACGCGCTGTACGCCGGGGCACGGCTGGCCCGCCGCGGCGCCCACGTCCGGGCCCTGCTGCTGAGCCAGGAGCGGGCACATGCGGAGGGTCTGGCGGCGTTGCGGGCGGCCGGCGGCCGGGTCACCGACGCGGTACCGGCCCGGCTCGACCTGGTGGTCGACGGCATCGTCGGGATCGGCGGCCACGGGAGCCTGCGCCCGGACGCGGTCCGGGCGGTCGCCGCCGCGGCGCTGACCGGCGCGGCGACGGTCGCCGTGGACGTGCCGAGCGGCGTCGAGGCCGACACCGGCGCGGTCCCCGGCGACGCGGTGCGGGCGGACCTGACCGTGACGTTCGGCTGCCTCAAGCCGGGGCTGGTCGTCGGGCCCGGTGCGGAGCGGGCGGGCCTGGTCGAGCTGGTGGACATCGGGCTCGGCCCGTACCTGGCCGAGCCCGATGTGGCGGTGCCGGATGCCGTCGACGTGGCCGGCCGGTGGCCCCGGCCGCGGCCCGACGACGACAAGTACTCGCGAGGGGTCGTGGGCATCGCCGCCGGCTCGGCCCGGTACCCGGGTGCCGCACTGCTCGCCGTCGGTGCCGCGCTGGCCGGCCCGGCCGGCATGGTCCGGTACGCCGGGCATGCGGCCGACCGGGTCCGCGCCGCCTACCCCGAGGTGATCGTGACGGACTCGGTGGCCGAGGCGGGCCGCGTCCAGGCGTGGGCGGTCGGGTCGGGACTCGGCACGGACGTCCCCGCCGCGGCGACCCTGCGGAGGGTGCTCGCCACCGACGTGCCGGTGCTGATCGACGCCGACGCGCTCACGGTGCTCGCCCGGCACCCCGAGTGGGTCCGGGACCGGGTCGCCCCGACCGTGCTGACGCCGCACGACGGGGAGTTCCGGCGGCTGTTCGGGCCGGTGGGCGAGGACCGGCTCGGTGCGGCCCGAGCGGCGGCGGCCGACCTGCGGTGCACCGTGCTGCTGAAGGGGTACCGAACGATCGTCGCCGACGAGCGGGGCGGCGCGTACGTGAACCCGACCGGCACCGCGGAGCTCGCGACCGCCGGCAGCGGCGACGTGCTCAGCGGCATCGGCGCGGCGATCCTGGCCGCCGGGGTGCCCGCGGCCGAGGCGGCCGCCGCGGCGGCATTCGTGCACGGGCTGGCCGGGCGGATCGCCGCCGAGGCGGGGCCGGTCAGCGCCGGTCGGGTGGTGGACGGGCTGCGACCGGCCGTCGCCACCGTGCTGGGAGACTGACGGGCATGTCCGTCCCCCAGGCCGAGGCGATCATCGACCTCGACGCCGTCCGCGCGAACACCGAGCGCCTCGCCGCCGGCACGTCCGCGCAGGTCATGGCCGTCGTGAAGGCCGACGGGTACGGGCACGGGATGGTGCCGACCGCGCGGGCCGCGCTCGCCGGGGGTGCCACGTGGCTGGGCGCCTGCACGGTGCCCGAGGCGCTGGCGCTGCGGGCGGCCGGGATCACGGCGCCCGTGTTCGCGTGGCTGATCGCGCCGGGCCAGGTGCTGGCCGGCGCGGTGGGCGCCGACATCGACCTGTCCGCGGCCACCGTGGCCGGGCTCGACGAGGTGGCCGCCGCCGCCCGGGAGACCGGCCTGACCGCCCGCGTCCACCTCAAGGTCGACACCGGGCTCGGCCGCAACGGGGCCACGGTCGCCGACTGGCCGGACCTGCTGGCCGCGGCCCGCCGGCACGTCGCCGAGGGCACCGTCGACGTCGTCGGGGTCTGGAGCCACTTCGCCCGCGCCGACGAGGTGGGGCATCCCGCGAACGCACGGCAGCTCGCGGTGTTCACCGAGGCGCTGGCGACCGCCGAGTCCGCCGGGATCCGCCCCGAGCTGCGGCACATGGCGAACTCTCCCGCCACGCTCACCCTGCCCGGCGCGCACTTCGACCTCGTGCGGCCCGGGATCGCGCTGTACGGGCTGTCGCCGATCGCCGGTGACACGTTCGGGCTGCGGCCGGCGATGACCCTGCGGGCGTCCCTGGTCAACGCCAAGCGCGTACCGGCCGGACAGGGCGTCTCGTACGGCCACACGTACACGACCGAGCGGGAGACGACGCTGGTGCTGGTGCCGCTCGGGTACGCCGACGGCATCCCGCGGGCCGCGTCGAGCCGCGGGCCGGTGCTGGTCGGCGGCCGTCGGCGGGTGATCGTCGGCCGGGTCTGCATGGACCAGGTGGTGGTGGACGTCGGCGACGACGACGTGCGGGCCGGCGACGACGCGGTGCTGTTCGGGCCGGGCGACGACGGCGAACCGACCGTCGACGACTGGGCCGAGGTGCTGGACACGATCAACTACGAGATCGTGACCCGCGTCGGGGCACGGGTACCACGGACCTACCGGGGGGACGGCAGATGAGCGCACCACGTCGGGCGGGGCTCGTCGGTGCGCTGCTGGGCGTCGCCGCCGCGGGCGTGGCCGCGGGCCTCGCGACCGAGCGGTTCGCCGTCGGCCGGGCCCGGAACCGGGTCGCCGACCCGTACGCCGACGAGTCGTTCGGCCGGATGCCGTGCGACGCGGAGTTCACCGTGTCCGGCCAGGACGGGGTCGACCTGCACGTCGAGGTCGTCGAGCCGGCCGAGGGCGAACCGGAGCTGACGGTCGTGTTCGTGCACGGGTTCGCCCTCGACATGGGCACCTGGCACTTCCAGCGCCGGGCCCTGGGCGCGGTGCCCAAGCCCCGGGTGCGGGCGGTCTTCTACGACCAGCCCGGGCACGGCCGCAGCGGCCGCAAGCCGTCCGGGGACTACTCCATCGACGAGCTGGGCGAGGACCTGGCCGCGGTGATCGCCCAGGTCGCGCCGGCCGGGCCGCTCGTGCTCGCCGGCCACTCGATGGGCGGCATGACGATCATGGCGCTCGCCGAGCACCACCCCGAGCTGTTCGAGTCCCGGGTGGTCGGGATCGCGCTGGTCTCCACCTCGGCCGGTGACCTCGACGCGGTCGCGCTCGGCCTGCCGGGGCCCGTCGCGGACCTGGTGGGACGCATCCGCCGCCCGCTCACCCCGGCGTTCGCCGCCGCCCTGCGCGCCCGCCCGGGCCTGCTGGAGAAGGGCCGGGCGGCCGGCAGCGACCTCGCGTACCTGCTGACCCGGCGGTACGGGTTCGGCGGCGCGGACGTGAGCCCGTCGCTCGTGCGGTACGTCGAGCAGATGAACTCCGCGACCCCGCTGGACGTGGTCGCCGGCTACCTGCGCACGCTGTCCGACCACGAGCGGTACGCGGCGCTGGAGGTCTTCGACGGCATCGAGTCCCTGTTGATCGGCGGCGAGGACGACCTGCTCACGCCGATCGAGCACACCGAGGAGATGGCGCGGCTGCTGCCGGGTGCGGAGTACGTGGAGATCGCCGACGGCGGCCACGTGACGCTGATGGAGCACGCCGACGTGGTGAACGCGCATCTGCTGGCGTTCCTGCAGCGCGCCGCCCGGGCGCTGCCCGGCGAGCGGGCGCCCGAGACGCCGAGGCGGAGGCAGGCGCGGGCCGAGCGCGCCGAGAAGGCCGACGAGGCCGGGTCCACCGAGCGGCGGCGGCTGCGCCGCGTCCGGCGGAGGAAGTCCGCGTGAGCTGGACCGCCCTCGGCTCGGCGATGACCGGGTGCACGGCCTGCCCGGAGCTGGCCGCCGCGCGGACCACCGTGGTGGTCGGCGAGGCCCCGCGCGGCGCCCGGCTGGCGCTGGTCGGCGAGGCGCCCGGCGCCCAGGAGGACCTGGCCGGGCGGCCGTTCGTCGGCAAGGCCGGTCAGCTGCTGGACGTGCTGCTCGCCGAGGCGGGGCTCGACCGCGACGCGGTGGCCGTGGTGAACGTGCTGAAGTGCCGGCCACCGGGCAACCGCGCCCCGAAGCGGCCGGAGATCGAGCGGTGCCGCCCCTGGCTGGACCGGCAGCTCGACCTGATCGCCCCGGAGCTGGTGGTGGCGCTCGGGCTCACCTCGGTCGGCTGGTTCCTGGGCCGCGGCGTCCGGCTGGGGGCGTCCCGCGGCGTGGTGCACGAGGTCGGCGGCCGACGGGTGCTGGCCACCTACCATCCCTCGGCGGCGATCCGGTTCGGTCCCCGTGGAGCGCCGATGGCGGCACTGCGCGAGGATCTCGCCCACGCCGCCCGTCTACTTGGAGGTTGAGCCGTGACCGGATGGTCGGCCGAGCTGCCCACGGTGGAGGACACCCGCGGGGCCGGTGAGCAGCTGTCCCGGCTGCTGCGGCCCGGTGACCTGCTGCTGCTGACCGGGCCCCTCGGTGCCGGGAAGACGGCGTTCGCGCAGGGTCTCGGTACCGGGCTCGGGGTGCGGGGCGCGGTCACCAGCCCCACGTTCGTCATCGCGCGCGTCCACCCGGGCGGGCGGGTCCCGCTGGTGCACGTGGACGCGTACCGGCTCGGGGACTCCCCGGACCTCGCCGGGGAGATCGACGCGCTCGACCTGGACGTCACGCTCGACGACGCGGTGACCGCGGTCGAGTGGGGCGAGGCCGTGGTGGACCGGCTGGCCGGGGACCACCTCGAGGTACGGATCACCCGGGGCACGGACACCGACGTCCGCACCGTGGACCTGGTGCCACACGGCGGTGACTGGGCGGACCGGCTCGGGCGGCTCGGCGACTCCGCCGCGCTGTGGGCGGACGACTACGTGGACCGCCTCGACCGGCTCTCGGTGGTGCGCGGGCCGGCGGACGGCCCGTACCCGTGCCCCTGCTGCCGGCACGTCACGCTGCCGGAGCGGGGCGGGTTCAACCTCTGTCCGGTGTGTTCCTGGGAGGACGACGGGCAGGACGACGAGGACGCGGACGTCGTGCGCGGCGGTCCGAACGGCGCGCTGTCGCTGACGGCGGCCCGGCAGAACTATGCCGACATCGGTGCGGTGGAGGAACGGGCACGGCCGTTCGTCCGCCCGCCGACCCCGGCGGAGGCTGCGCAGCCCCGGTAGGCGCGGGACCCTGGTGTGGCCCGTGCGGCGGTCTGCCATTGTGTGAGCCGGCACACGTACTTACCGAGGAGTAACACCATGTCCCTGTCCCTGGCCGCGATCCTCCACGAGTCGGCCGAGCGCCGGCCCGATCACCCCGCCGTCGTCTTGGCCGGCACCTCGATCTCCTACCGCGACCTCTGGCACGGCGCGCGGCAGTACGCCGCGGTGCTCCGGGAGGCGGGCATCGGCCCCGGCGACCGGGTCGCCCTGCTGATCCCCAACACCCCGCACTTCCCGCTCGCCTACTACGGCGTGCTCGCGCTCGGCGCCACCGCCGTCCCCGTCCACGCCCTGCTGCGGGCGGAGGAGATCGCGTACGTGCTGGAGGACTCCGGCTCGAAGGCGCTCGTCTGCGCCGGTCCGCTGCTCGGCGAGGGCGCCAAGGGCGCCGAGATCGCCGGCGTCGACCTCTTCACGGTCATGGCCGACGCCGAGACGGCCGCCCGCCGGATCGACGCCGAGGCCGCCGCGGCGACCCCGGTCGAGCGGTACGTGATGCGCGGGGCCGAGGACGTCGCGGTCGTCCTGTACACGTCCGGCACGACCGGGCGGCCCAAGGGCGCGCAGCTCACCCATCTGAACCTGCTGATGAACGTCGAGGCGCTGGCGCTGTCCGCGTTCGACATCAACGGCGAGGACCGGGTGCTGGGCTGCCTGCCGCTGTTCCACAGCTTCGGCCAGACCGTGGCGATGAACCTCTCGTTCCGGGTCGGGGCGACCGTGGTCATGCTGCCGCGGTTCGACGGGATCGAGGCGCTGCGGCTGCTCGTCGAGGAGCGCTGCACGCTGTTCATGGGCGTGCCGACGATGTACGTGGCCCTGCTCGCGGCCGCCCGGCGCTCCGAGCTGCGGCCCGGCCTGCGCTTCGGCGTCTCCGGCGGCGCGTCCCTGCCGCTGACGGTGCTGGAGGACTTCGAGGCGGCGTTCGGCATCCCGGTGTACGAGGGCTACGGCCTCACCGAGACCTCGCCGGTCGCCACCTTCAACCAGCAGGACTGGCCGCCGAAGCCGGGCACGATCGGCCGCCCGATCTGGGGCGTCGACGTCGAGATCGCGCGGCCCGAGGTGGAGAAGACGATCGAGCTGCTGCCCACCGGTGAGCTGGGCGAGCTGGTGGTCCGCGGCCACAACGTGATGAAGGGGTACCTGAACCGCCCCGAGGACACCGCCGAGGTCATGGTCGACGGCTGGTTCCGTACCGGGGACCTGGGGACCAAGGACGCCGACGGCTACCTGACGATCGTGGACCGCAAGAAGGACATGGTCCTGCGCGGGGGCTACAACGTGTACCCGCGCGAGGTCGAGGAGGTGCTGCTCCGGAACCCCGCGATCGGCCAGGTCGCCGTCATCGGCGTCCCGGACGACCGGCTCGGCGAGGAGGTCTGCGCCGTGGTGATCCCCGCCGAGGGCGCCGAGTCCGACGCGGACGCGATCGTCGCGTGGAGCCGGGAGGCGCTGGCCGCGTACAAGTACCCGCGCCGGATCGAGTTCGTCGACGAGTTCCCGCTCGGGCCCTCGGGCAAGGTCCTCAAGCGCGAGCTGGTGGCGCGCTACGGGTCCTGAGGCGTACGGCCGCGCCCGGGGGCAGTCGCCGCTCCCGGGCGCGGCTAGTCTCGGGAGTCGTGCTGGTACTCCTCCTCGACACCTCGTCCGCCGCCGTCACCGCCGGGGTGGGTGACGTCTCCGGTGGCGTGTGCCGCGTCCGCGCCGAGCAGACCGTCGTCGACGGCAAGAGGCACGGCGAGGCGCTGGCCCCGCTGATCGCCCGGTCCCTCGCGGACGCGGGCGCGACGGCGGCGGATCTCGGGGCGGTGGCCGCGGATGTCGGACCGGGCCCGTTCACCGGTCTGCGGGTGGGCCTGGTCACCGCGGCGGCGCTGGGCGACGCGCTCGGCATCCCGACGTACGGCGTGTGCTCGCTGGACGCGCTCGCCGCCGCGGTGGCCGACGACGGCGCCCCGTTCCTGGTGGCGACCGACGCCCGGCGGCGCGAGGTCTACTGGGCCGTCTACAGCGGTACGGGCGACCGGCTGACCGAGCCCGCGGTGAACCGGCCGGCCGACGTCGGCCCGCTCGCCGCCTCGTCCGGGGCCCGCCGCGCGGTCGGTGCCGGTGCCCTGCTGTACGGGGACGTCCTCGGCCTGCCCGTCTCCGGTCCCGAGTACCCCGACGTCACGGCGCTGCTGTCGCTCGCGGCGGCCCGGGTCGCGGCGGGCGCGCCGGCCGAGCCGCTGACCCCGCTGTACCTGCGCCGCCCGGACGCGGTGGAGCCGGCCGCCCGGAAGAGCGTGCTCGGGTGACGACGGAGCTCACCCGGATGCGGTGGTGGCACATCGACGACGTGCTCCCGGTGGAGGACGAGCTGTTCGGCGCGGAACGGTGGACGGCCGGGATGTTCTGGTCCGAGCTGGCCGGGGCCGACCGCTGGTACCTGGTCGCGCTGGACGGCGACGAGCTGCTCGGCTACGCGGGACTGTGCGTGTATCCGGACTCGGCGTGGGTCCAGAACATCGCCGTGCGCCGCTCCGCCCAGGGCACCGGGCTCGGGTCCCGGTTGCTGGACGCGCTGCTCGCCGAGGCCGCGCATCGCGGTGCCCCGCAGGTCGCCCTGGAGGTCGCCGCGGACAACCCGGTGGCGCGGCACCTGTACGAGCGCCGGGGTTTCGCGGTGACCGGGGTGCGGCGCGGCTACTACCAGCCCAGCGGCACCGATGCGCTGGTCATGATCAAGGAGGACCTGTGAGCGAGCCGCTGGTGCTCGGCATCGAGACGTCGTGTGACGAGACCGGGGTCGGCATCGTCCGGGGTCACACCCTGCTCGCCGACGCGGTGGCGTCCAGTGTGGACAGTCATGCGCGGTTCGGCGGGGTCGTGCCTGAGGTGGCCAGCCGGGCGCACCTGGAGGCGATGGTGCCGACCGTGCACCGGGCGCTCGCCACGGCCGGGGTGAAGCTGTCCGACGTGGACGCCATCGCGGTGACCGCCGGGCCGGGGCTCGCCGGCGCGCTGCTGGTGGGCGTCGCGGCCGCCAAGGCGTACGCGCTCGCCGCCGGCAAGCCGCTGTACGGCGTGAACCACCTCGCCGCCCACGTCGCCGTCGACACGCTCGAGCACGGCCCGCTGCCGGCACCCGCGATCGCCCTGCTGGTGTCCGGCGGGCACTCGTCGCTGCTCCGGGTCGACGACCTCACCGCCGAGGTGACACCGCTCGGCGCGACGATCGACGACGCGGCGGGCGAGGCGTTCGACAAGGTGGCGCGGCTGCTCGGGCTGCCGTTCCCCGGCGGGCCGCACGTCGACCGCGAGGCGCGGTCCGGGTCGTCGGTGGCGATCGCCTTCCCGCGCGGCCTCACCGGCCCCCGGGACCTCGCCGGGCACCGGTACGACTTCTCGTTCTCCGGGCTGAAGACGGCCGTGGCGCGCTGGGTGGAGGCCCGGGAGCGGGCCGGCGAGCCGGTGCCGGTGGCCGACGTCGCCGCCTCGTTCCAGGAGGCGGTGGTCGACGTGCTCACCGCCAAGGCCGTCGCGGCCTGCCGGGAACAGGGCGTGGACACGCTCGTCGTCGGCGGGGGAGTCGCGGCGAACTCCCGGCTGCGCGCGCTCGCCGAGTCCCGCTGCGAGGCCGCCGGAATCGTGCTGCGCGTGCCGCGGCCGGGGCTCTGCACCGACAACGGGGCGATGGTCGCGGCGCTCGGCTCGCATCTCGTCGCCGCCGGCGCCGTGCCGTCCACATTGGACATTCCGGCGGACTCCTCGATGTCGGTGTCCGAGGTGCGGGTGTGATCGTCCGGATGTGGGAGGTCATCGCGCAGCCGGAGGCCCAGGGCGACGTGCTGTCGTTCGTGTGTGAGGTCGCCGTACCGGCGCTGGAGGTGCGGCCCCTGCACGTCGACAGCCAGGTGCTCACCTCGACGGACGGGCGGGTCGTCGTGGTCAGCCGCTGGCGCGGTGACCCGGTGGACCCCGAGTCGCCGCCGCGGTACAAGATCGCCCACCCGGCGCGCTCCTGGGACTTCCACGAGGTCGACCGCTGACGTCGTGCTCGACGGCGACACGGCGTGGACGATGCGCTCGCGCTGGTCCTCGCCCTCCGCTCGCCCGCGCTGCGGGTACGCGGCGTGACCTGCGTGTACGGCAACACCGGGGTCGACGGGGTGGTGCGCGACCTACCCCGAGTTGAACATGGGGTTTCCAACAGACACGCCGGCGTGTCGTGTTGCAAACCCCATGATCAACTCGGAGGGCGGCCTACGGGGGTGCACAGGAGCACCGTGGGCTTGCCCGCCACCCGGGTGAGCACCACGGTCGCCCCGTTGTCCCCGCTCAGGCGCAGGTCCCGCCGCAGCTGCTCGACGTCCAGCGCCGAACCCCGCTTCTTGATCTCCACCCGCCCGACGCCCCGCGCCCGTAGCGCGGCGCGCAGCCGCTTCAGCGAGAACGGCATGACCTCGTCCACCCGGTACGCCCGGGCGAACGGCGTCTCGGCCAGCTCCGCCGAGGTCAGGTACGCGATGGTCGGGTCCACCGTGGTCGCGTCGATCGTCTCGGCCAGCTCCGCGACGAGATGCGCGCGGACGACGGCGCCGTCGGGGTCGTACAGCCAGTCGCGTACCTCCCCGACCGGCGCGAGCGCGTCGCCCGTCCCGGTCAGCGTCGCGCCGGACGGCAGCAGCGTGGCGCGGCGCGGGACCCCGGCGAGGTCGCCGCACCAGATCGCGGCCTCCTTCACGTCGCCGCCGTCGGAGATCCACTCGGCCTCGGCGCCGGGCGGTACCAGTGCGTGGTCGATCCCGGGTGCGACCTTGAACGCCGCCCGCGGCACCGTCCGGGCCAGCGACAGCAGGAAGTCCCACGGCGGCGAGTACGCGGACGGGTCGAACACCCGCCGCCCGCCGGCCCGCCGCGCCGGGTCGCAGAACACGGCGGGTACGCCCCGCAGGTCGGCTGTCGTCACGTCGGCGCACCGCACGGTGACCCGGTCGGCGAGCCCAAGCTCGGCCGCGTTGGCGGCGGCGACCGCGGCGGTCAGCGGGTCCGCGTCGAGGCCCTCGACGGCGATCCCGGCCCGGCCGAACGCCACGAGGTCGCCGCCGATGCCGCAGCACAGGTCCACGACATCGGGCGTACCGGCGAACCGCGCCGCCCGGTGCGCGGCCACGCTCGTCCGCGTGGCCTGCTCGACGCCCGCCGGGGTGAAGAACATCCGCTCGGCGTCCGCGCCGAACTTCGCCGCCGCCCGCGTCCGGAGCCGGACCGTCTCCACCGCGGCGGCGACCAGCTCGGGGGAGTGGCCGGCGGCGCGCAGCCCCGTGGTGGTGGTCAGCACCCGGTCGTCGGCGACTCCGCGCGTTGCCACGTCGGCGAGGAGGGCGGTGCCCGCCCCGGTGCGGAGCGTGGCGAGGATCGACGGGGTCAGGGGCACGGACCGATCCTCTCCCACGGCCCCGGTACGGCCGTTCGGGGGAACCCGATTGGCACTCGCCTTGACGGAGTGCCAGCCGCAGCCCTAGCCTGCGATTGGCACTCTCACCATGAGGGTGCCAACCCCCGCGGCGGCGGTCCGGCATCCCGCGACGACGGATCCGCGCTACGGCTCACACGACTCGCAGACGAACGAAACCCAGGAGGGTCCGACCGTGACCACCGCGACCAAGGTGACGATCAAGCCGCTCGAAGACCGTGTCGTCGTCCAGGCCAACGAGGCCGAGACCACCACGGCATCCGGGCTCGTGATTCCCGACACCGCCAAGGAGAAGCCCCAGGAGGGCACCGTTGTTGCGGTGGGCCCCGGCCGCTTCGACGACAACGGCAACCGCGTGCCGCTCGACGTGCAGGTGGGTGACACCGTCATCTACTCCAAGTACGGCGGCACCGAGGTCAAGTACGCGGGCGAGGAGTACCTCGTCCTGTCCGCCCGCGACGTGCTCGCGGTCATCGAGAAGTAAGCCCGCCAGCAGATCGCCCCGGTGCCGTATGGCCCGGGGCGGTCTGCATGAAAGGACCCATACAGATGGCGAAGATTCTCAGCTTCTCCGACGACGCGCGCAAAGACCTCGAGCGGGGGGTCGACAAGCTCGCGAACGCCGTGAAGGTCACCCTCGGCCCCCGTGGGCGCAACGTCGTCCTCGACCAGAAGTTCGGCACCCCGACCATCACGAACGACGGCGTGACGATCGCCCGTGAGGTCGAGCTGTCCGACCCGTTCGAGAACCTCGGCGCCCAGCTCGCCAAGGAGATCGCGACCAAGACCAACGACGTGGCCGGCGACGGCACGACGACGGCGACCGTGCTCGGCCAGGCGATGGTCCGCGAGGGCCTGCGTAACGTCGCCGCGGGTGCGAACCCGACCTCGCTCAAGCGCGGCATGGACGCCGCGGTCCAGGCGGTGGCGGACCACCTGCTGTCCAAGGCCGTCGCGGTCGAGTCCACCGAGGCGATCGCCCACGTGGCGACCATCTCGGCCCAGGACGCCGAGATCGGCGACCTCATCGCCAAGGCGATGGATGCCGTCGGCAAGGACGGCGTCATCACGGTGGAGGAGTCGAACACCGCCTCCACCGAGCTCGAGCTCACCGAGGGCATGCAGTTCGACAAGGGTTACACCTCGCCGTACTTCGTCACCGACCCGGAGAACATGGAGGCCGTCCTGGAGGACGCCTACGTGCTCATCGACGACGGCAAGATCTCCTCGATCCAGGCCCTGCTGCCGGTGCTGGAGAAGGTCCTGGAGAGCAAGCTCCCGCTGCTGATCGTCTCCGAGGACGTCGACGGCGAGGCGCTGTCCACGCTGGTCGTCAACGCGATCCGCAAGACCCTGCCGGTCGTCGCGGTGAAGGCGCCCGGCTTCGGAGACCGCCGCAAGGCGATGCTCCAGGACCTGGCGATCCTGACCGGTGCCCAGGTCATCTCCAAGGACGTCGGCCTGGAGCTCTCCCAGGCGGGTCTGGAGGTGCTCGGGCGCGCCCGTCGGGTCACGGTGACCAAGGACTCCACCACGATCGTCGACGGTGGCGGAGTCACCGAGGACGTCGAGGCGCGGGTCCGGCAGATCCGCAGCGAGATCGAGAACAGCGACTCCGACTGGGACCGGGAGAAGCTCCAGGAGCGGCTCGCGAAGCTGGCCGGTGGCGTCGCGGTGATCCGCGTCGGTGCGGCCACCGAGGTGGAGCTCAAGGAGCGCAAGCACCGCCTCGAGGACGCGGTCTCGGCGACCCGCGCGGCCATCGAGGAGGGCATCGTGCCCGGCGGTGGCGCGGCACTCGTCCACGCGGCGGCGGCCCTGGGCGACCTGGGCCTCACCGGTGACGAGCTCACCGGCGTGGGCATCGTCCGCAAGGCGCTCGACGAGCCGCTCCGGTGGATCAGCGAGAACGCCGGGCGCGAGGGTTACGTGGATGTCGCGAAGGTCCGTGAGCTCCCGTGGGAGCAGGGCCTGGACGCGTCGACCGGCGAGTTCGTGGACCTGCTCGCCGCCGGCATCGTCGACCCGGTGAAGGTGACCCGCAGTGCGGCCGCCAACGCCTCGTCGATCGCGGCCCTGCTGCTGACCACGGAGAGCCTCATCGTGGAGAAGCCGGCCGAGGCGGCGCACGACCACTCCAACGGTGGTCACGGTCACGGGCACAGCCACGGCCCGGGCTTCTAGGCAGTACTCCGGGGCGGTACGCAGTACCCGGTAACACGTACAGGCCCGGTCCCCGCGAGGGGACCGGGCCTGTACGTGTTACCGGGTACTGCCGAGGCGGTACGCCTCAGCCCATCGCCACGATGCGGGTACGTCCGGTGGAGATGAGCTGCTCGCGCTCACCCTCGGAGAGCCCGCCCCACACGCCGTAGGGCTCCCGGACCTCGAGGGCGTGCGCGGCGCACTGCTTGATCACCGGGCAGGTGGCGCAGATGGCCTTGGCCTCGGCCTCCCGCCGGGCGCGGGACGGGCCGCGCTCACCCTCGGGGTGGAAGAACAGTGAACTGTCGACTCCACGGCACCTGCCCAGGAGCTGCCAGTCCCAGAGATCCGCGTTCGGTCCGGGAAGGCGTCGCACGTCGGCCATCTCGTCGTCCTCCTCTGACTCGCCGGCCCTGGTGCGACCGGTGGTCGTCAGAGGCTTCGGCTCTCTCCTGTGACCACGGTGTGGGCACAGGGAGAACGCTAGCAAGCGCGCCACAGGTTGTTCAAGTGATTCGTTGCGGAAATTGTTCAAGTTGCTTCGCCAGCGTGTCGGGACCCATCATGGGCGCGTGACCGCCGACATGTCGAGCGGTGTGGACAACACCGATCGCGCCGACGTCAGTACCGACCTGGTGCTGACGGTCGCGGCGGTGGCCCGGCGGCTCGGCGTCGCCCCCGCCACGCTGCGGACCTGGGCCCGGCGGTACGGGCTGGGCCCGAGCGAGCACGTGACCGGCACGCACCGGCGGTACAACGATTTCGACCTGCAGCGGCTCCAGGCGATGCGCCGCCTGACGCTCTCCGGGATGCCGGCCGCCGACGCCGCGCGCGCCGTGCTGACCGCGCAGCTCGACGTGGACGAGCCCCCGGCCGCTGTCCGGCGGGCGGGGCCCGGTGGTCCCGGCGGGCGGGTCATCGCGCTCCCCGGCGGGCACCCCGGCCAGCGCGGCCTCGCCGCCGCGGCGATGGCCCTCGACTCGATCGGCGTCGCGCGCCTGGTCGAGCATTCGATGGCCGAGCACGGTGCGATCCAGACCTGGGACGAGCTGGTCCGGCCCGTCCTGACCGCCATCGGCCGGCGCTGGGAGTCCACCGGCGAGGGCATCGAGGTCGAGCACCTCGTCTCGTACGCCGTGGACGCGGTCTTCCGGCAGTACGCCGTCCGCGCCTCCGAGCCGTCGCACGGCCGGCCGCTGCTCCTCGCCTCCGCGCCGAACGAGCTGCACCACCTCCCGCTCTCCGCGCTCGCGGCGGCGCTGGCCGAGCACGGCGCGGGCGCCCGCCAGCTCGGCCCGGCCACCCCGGCCGGTGCGCTGGCCGCCGCGATCCGGCGTACCGGTCCCTGTGCGGTGCTGGTGTGGTCCCAGGTGCCGGCCACCGCGGACGTCACCGCCCTGGAGTCGCTTCCGGTGACGCGCCCGCCGGTCAGCGTGCTCACCGCCGGACCGGGCTGGGACACCGACGCGCTGCCGGCCCGGGTGCGGCACGCCAGCTCGCTGACCGACGCCGTGCGGCTGCTGTCGCGCGCCGCCGCACCCTGACCTTCCCGGGTGTCTAGTGTGTCCGGTGTGGACAGTCCGGGTAGGTCTCTGACGTCGTTGGCCGGGCTCGTACGGAGGGGTGAGCACGTCCTCTTCCACCGGGCCCCGGCCGACGCCCTCGACGACCTGCGCGCCGCCGCGGCCGATCCGTCCACCGAGGACGGTGCCAGGGCGCTGTGGCTCTCCGGCGTCGCGCTCGGTGCGCTCGGCCGGTACGGCGCCGCGCTGGACCTGCTGGCCCCCGCCGGCGGCCCGGCGATCCCGGTCGACCGGGTCCCGCACGTCGCGTCCCTCGCCGCCTCGACCGCGGCGAGCATCTACCGCCAGCTTGGCCGGCACGCCGACGCCGAGGAGCTCGACCGGCGCGCGCTGCGTCACGCGGCCCAGGCGGCCCGGGGCGAGCTCGGTGCCGAGGCGCGGTTCGACGCCCGGCTGGGCCTCGCCGCCGACGCCGTCGGGCTGCGCCGCACCGCGGACGCGCCCCGGCTCCTCGAGGAGGCCGCCGCGGTGGTCCCCGCCGCCTCGTGGCGGCACCGCGTGCGGCTCGACTGGGTGACGACCGAGGTCGCCCTCCTCGACGGCGACCCGGCCACGGCCGCGGCCACGGCGCGGCGGGCGGTGACGACGAGCGAGACGGCCCAGGCCCCGCGGCACGTCGCGAAGAGCCTGCTGTTCCTCGGCGCGTCCCTGATCGGCGAGCTCCGGGCCACCGGCGGGCGCGCGGACGAGGCGGCCGATGCGCTGCGGCGGTCGGTGGCCCTCGCCGAGGGACTGGGCGCGCTGCCGCTGCTGTGGGTGGCGCGGGCCCTGCTGGGCGCGCTGGTGGCCCCCACGGACCCGGACGGGGCCGCCGCGAGCCTGCGGGCGGCGCGCGCCGCCGTGAGCGGGATCGCCGAGGGGCTGCCGCCGGCGGACCGGGAGGCCTGGCTGGCCCGGCCCGATCTGGCCGCGCTCGGCCTCCGCTGAGCGACCGCGCAGACCCACGTCACGCGAACTCGTCATGACCCAGGGGTCCAGTACGTCTCCTTCCCTGCCGAGAACAACACGGTCGGCGTCACAGAATGAGGGAGGTCCGGCGTGCCGTCCGTGCTGATCTGCATCGCATCACCTGTCGTGCGACAGCGCCTCGCGCTGTGCGCCACCGGCATCGCCGGGGTGACGTCCGTCGGCACCGCGGCGAGCGGCCGTGAGGCGCTCGCCCGCTACGCGTCGACGCCCGCCGACCTCGTCCTGGTCGACGCGGCGCTGACCGACCCCGACGGCGTCCAGACCACCCGGCTGCTCGTCGGCCGGGACCCCGGTGCCGCGGTCCTCGTGGTGGGGGTCGACGACGACCCCGCCGTGGTCACCGCCGCGATGGTCGCCGGTGCCCGTGGCTTCCTCCGCGCCGACCTGTCCCGCGAGGACCTCGCGATCGCGCTCGCGCACGCCCTGACCGGCGAGCTGCCGGGCGCCGGGAACCCCGGCGACGCCGAGGCCCGTCGCCGCATCGCCCTCACCGAGCGCGAGATGCAGGTGCTCCGCGGCATGTGCGAGGGCAAGAGCAACGGCGAGATCGGACGCGAGCTGTACCTGTCCGAGGACACCGTGAAGACGCACGCGAGGCGGCTGTTCCGCAAGCTCGGGGTCAACGACCGCGCCCACGCGGTGGCCTCCGGCTTCCGCCGCGGACTGGTGTCCTGACCGTCACAAGGAGTGACTCCTAGGGGGTGTGTGCCCCCGCGGTGCGCCACCCCGTTACCGTCGATCCCGTACTCGAGGACCGACTGGAGGCCGCGTGCCGGCGAAGAATGCACCGGAGGGTGAGCTGAACTCGCTCGCCGCCCGTGCCGCCGACGACGAACCCCGCGCGATCGAGCAGCTGCTGGCGAGGGTGCGTCCGATGGTGGTGCGGTACTGCCGAGCCCGGCTGGGCCGTTCCGGCGGGGGTTCGTACACGTCCGCGGACGACGTCGCGCAGGAGGTCTGCCTGGCGGTCCTGTCCGCCCTGCCCCGCTACCGCGATCTCGGCCGCCCGTTCAGCGCGTTCGTGTTCGGCATCGCCGCGCACAAGGTCACCGATGCGCACCGGGGTGCCGTCCGGGACCTCAGCCGGCCGGTCGAGGTGCTGCCCGACGTGGAGGACCCGGGACGCGGGCCGGAGTTGGCCGCGCTCGCGTCCGAGACGTCCCGGCAGATGCAGGACCTGCTCGGCACCCTGCCGACCGCGCACCGCGAGGTGCTGGTGCTCCGGGTGGCCGTCGGGCTCACCGCCGAGGAGACCGGACAGTCGCTGGGCATGACCGCCGGGGCGGTACGCGTCACGCAGCACCGTGCGCTGGCCCGTCTCCGTGACCTCATCGGCCCCGGCCGGCTCGGCGAGGTGTCGGCATGAGGCCGGCCCGCCGGGAGGTCCGGCTGGACGCGATTGCCCGCGACGACGCGCTGCTGGACTCGCTCGGCGCGGGGGAGCGCCCGGCCGACGACCCGATCGCGCTCGCGCTCTACGAGTGGCGGTGCGAGGTGGAGGCCGAGCCGTTCCCGGCCGGTTTCCGTCACGGGGCCGTCGCGCGGCTCCGCGGCCGGGTGGGCCGGGGCGTTGCGACGGGTGCCGTCGCGTCCGCGATCGGGCTGCTCTCCCTCGGCGGGGTGGCGGCCGCCGCGACCCAGGCCGGCCCGGACAGCGCGCTGTGGCCGATCACCCGCGTGGTCGCCGCGGACCGGGTGCCGTCCCGCGAGGCGGCGTTCCACGCGCGCAACTCGCTGGACCGCGCCTCCGCGGCGGCGGAACAGGATCGTCGCGACGCGGCCGAGCGATACCTCGCCGAGGCCGAGCAGGACACCGTGCGGGTCCGGCAGGACGACGGCGGGGCACAGCTCCGCGACGAGGCCGCCCGACTGCGCCTGCGGCTGCAGTCGCCGGGCGGCGGGGAGCCGTCGGCGAGCCCGGAGCCCAGCCCGAGCGGTACGCCGTCGGCGAGTCCGACGACGAGCGGACAGCCGACCCCGGCCCCGTCGGATCCGGCCACGTCCGAGCCGACACCGAGCAAGACCGCGCCGTCGCCCTCCAGGGAGCCGAGCCGCGACCCGCAGCCGCGGAACACGGCCGCGCCGCGCAAGACCGCGTCACCGCGTCCGACCGCGTCGCCGGCCGCCCAGCCGGGGATGTCGGACGGGGCCAAGGCGCTGCTGCACCTGCTGCTGACGCCGAGCGCGCGGCCCTAGTCCAGAGCCCCTGGGCCAGAGCGCCTGGTCCAGAGCGCCTGGGCCAGAGCGCCTGGTCCAGAGCCGTGGCTCAGCGGCCGTCGGACTCCGGGTCGTCCTCGAACGGCGGCAGGTCGCCCTCGTCGACGGCGTCCTGGATGCCGTCCACATAGCCCCGCGCGTACTCCCAGGTGACGTAGTCCGCGGGGTCCGGGTCGAACGCCGGCTCGTGTATCCGGCTCTCGCCGACCTCGACGAGATGCCGCAGGTTCGCCCGCAGCAGATCCCAGCCGAAGTAGTGGGACACGCGGCAGTCGTCGCAGTCGACGACGAGGCCCCGCACGCCACGAGGGGCGAGCAGCGCCTCGTAGACCTCCAGGTCGGCGAGGTCGTCGACGACGTCCTGCCGCTCCGCCTGGGTCAGCGGCTCCGCGGGCGCGGCGTCGTCGGAATCCTCGAGGGCGGACGCCGGGTCGGAGGGGTCCCCGGCGAACGGGTCCATGGGCTCGTCGTGCACACCGATACCGTATCCCGCCCGGGGCGCACCTGTACGCCGTGTGCCGGGGAGGTTGATCCGGGTCCCCGGTAAGATGGCACCCTCGGCGCCGACCGGTTGCGCCGGGTCATCCGCGCCCCCGACCCCCGCCCCGCTCCGATCGGAAGAGTCCCATGGACCTCACGCCCGCCGGCGTTCCCGAGCCCTTCCTGCCGCTCGGCCTGACGTACGACGACGTGCTGCTGCAGCCTGCCGAGAGCGACGTCATCCCGAGCGAGGTCGACACGACCGCGCGCATGACGCGGAACATCAGCGTCCGCATCCCGCTCCTGTCGTCCGCGATGGACACCGTGACCGAGGCCCGGATGGCGATCGCGATGGCGCGCCAGGGCGGTGTCGGCGTCCTGCACCGCAACCTGTCGATCGACGACCAGGCGGCCCAGGTGGACCTGGTCAAGCGGTCCGAGTCCGGGATGATCACCGACCCGGTCACGTGCTCGCCGGACGACACGCTGGCCCACGTCGACGCGCTGTGCGGCCGGTTCCGGATCTCCGGCGTACCGGTGGCGGACGCGGACGGGATCCTGGTCGGCATCGTCACCAACCGGGACATGCGCTTCGAGGCGGACCACTCGCGCCGGGTGCACGAGGTCATGACGCCGATGCCGCTGGTCACCGCGCAGGTGGGCGTGGACCCGGACGAGGCGCTGGCGCTGCTGCGGCAGCACAAGGTCGAGAAGCTGCCGCTGGTGGACGGCCGGGGCCGGCTCAAGGGCCTCATCACGGTGAAGGACTTCGTCAAGCGCGACCAGTACCCGAACGCCACCAAGGACGAGTCGGGCCGGCTCGTCGTCGCCGCGGCGGTCGGCGTCGGTGAGGACGCGTACAAGCGGGCCCGCACCCTGGTCGACGCGGGCGTGGACGTGCTCGTGGTGGACACCGCGCACGGGCACCAGCGCGGCGTGGTGGAGATGGTCCGGCGGCTCAAGGCCGACACCCGGATCGAGGTGATCGGTGGCAACATCGCCACCCGCGCCGGCGCGCAGGCGCTGATCGACGCGGGGGCGGACGCGATCAAGGTCGGCGTCGGGCCCGGCTCGATCTGCACCACCCGGGTCGTCGCCGGGGTCGGCGTGCCGCAGATCACCGCGATCTACGAGGCCTCCCGCGCGGCCAAGGCCGCCGGCGTTCCGGTGATCGGCGACGGCGGCCTCCAGCACTCCGGCGACATCGCGAAGGCGATCGTGGCCGGCGCGGACACCGTCATGCTCGGGTCGCTCCTCGCGGGCGTCGAGGAGAGCCCCGGTGAGCTGATCTTCATCAACGGCAAGCAGTTCAAGTCCTACCGGGGGATGGGCTCGCTCGGCGCGATGCAGTCCCGCGGGCAGGCCCGGTCGTACTCCAAGGACCGGTACTTCCAGGACGACGTGCTCAGCGAGGACAAGCTCGTGCCGGAGGGCGTGGAGGGCCAGGTGCCGTACCGCGGGCCGCTCGCGGCCGTGGCGCACCAGCTCGTCGGTGGCCTGCGCGCGTCGATGGGCTACGTCGGTGCCCGGACGATGCCGGAGCTCTCCGAGCGTGGCCGGATGATCCGGATCACCCCCGCGGGGCTCAAGGAGTCCCACCCACACGACGTCCAGATGACCGTCGAGGCGCCCAACTACTCCGGTCGCTGACCGCTCTCCCGAGCAGAATCGAGCTCCCCAGTGCGTGACATCGTGCAGATCGGCATGGGCAAGACCGCCCAGCGTGCCCACCATCTCGACGATGTGGCGATCGTCCCGTCGCGCCGCACCCGGGACGTCGACGAGGTGTCGACGGCGTGGCAGATCGACGCGTTCCGGTTCGAGCTGCCGTTCGTCGCGCAGCCGTCGGACGCGACGATGAGCCCGACCACGGTGATCGAGGTGGGCCGGCTCGGCGGGCTCGGCGTGCTGAACGCCGAGGGCCTGTGGGCGCGGTACGAGGACCCGACGTCGGTGTACGAGCAGATCGTGACCCGCGAGGAGGGCGTCACCGCGCACCTCCAGCAGGTGTACGCCGAGCCGGTGAAGCCGGAGCTGATCGCCCGGCGTATCAAGGAGATCCGCGACGCCGGAGTCACCACCGCGGTGCGGATCTCCCCGCAGCACACCCTCGACCTGGCGCCCACCGTGCTCGCGGCCGGGGTGGACCTGCTGGTGATCCAGGGGACCATCGTGTCGGCCGAGCACGTGTCCACTGTGGACGTACCGCTGAACCTCAAGGAGTTCATCGCGGACCTCGACGTCCCGGTGATCGTCGGCGGCGCCGCGGACTACAAGACCGCGCTTCACCTGATGCGGACCGGCGCGGCCGGCGTGATCGTCGGCACCGGCGCGGACTGGTGCTCCACCTCGGACGAGGTGCTCGGCATCCGGGTGCCGATGGCGACCGCGATCTCCGACGCCGCCGAGGCGCGGCGCGACTACCTCGACGAGACCGGCGGCCGGTACGTCCATGTGCTCGCGAACGGGGACATCGGCACCAGCGGGGACATCGCCAAGGCCATCGCCTGCGGCGCGGACGCCGTGATGCTGGGCGAGCCGCTGCGGGTCGCCGCCGGGTCGCCCGCGCAGGGCGTCTGGTGGGACACCGTCGCGTCGCACCCGAAGCTGCCCCGGGGTGCGGTCGGCGACGCGCCGGACGACTACCCGTTCGGGACGCTCGCCGAGGTGCTCACCGGCCCGGCGGACAGCCCGAGCGGCCGGATGAACCTGTTCGGTGCGCTCAAGCGGGTCATGGCGAAGACGGGGTACCGCGACCTCAAGGAGTTCCAGAAGGTGGAGCTCGTCGTCGACCGCTAGGTTCGGGGCATGGCCGAGGCAACCTGGAACGACACCGTCATCGCGGCGAGCGACGACATCGTGATGGTGGAGGGGAACCACTACTTCCCGCCGGACGCGGTCCGGTCGGAGTACCTCCGGCCGTCGGATCGCACCACGATGTGCCCGTGGAAGGGCACGGCCAGGTACTACTCCCTGGCCGTGGACGGCGAGGTCAACCCGGACGCCGCCTGGTACTACCCGGAGCCGAAGGACGCCGCGGCCGAGATCGCCGGCCGCGTGGCGTTCTGGCGCGGGGTCACGGTGACCGACTGAGCCTCGATCCGCAGGGTGGGGGCGCCGAGGGTCACCGCGTCGGAGTGCTGTCCCGGTGACGAATAGAATCGGGCCGTGACCTCCACCGCGCCCGACGCCCGCCCCGTCCTCGTCGTCGACTTCGGCGCCCAGTACGCGCAACTCATCGCCCGGCGGGTCCGGGAAGCGCGGGTGTACAGCGAGGTCGTCCCGCACACCATGCCCGTCGCCGAGATGCTCGCGAAGAACCCGGCCGCCGTGATCCTGTCCGGCGGACCGTCCAGCGTGTACGCCGAGGGCGCGCCGCAGGTGGACCCGGCGCTGTTCGACGGTGGCACCCCGGTGTTCGGCATCTGCTACGGCTTCCAGGCCATGGCTGCCGCGCTCGGCGGCACCGTGGCGCACACGGGGCAGCGGGAGTTCGGGCGCACCGTGCTCGAGGTGACGCCGGGCGACACGACGCTGTTCCACGGCCTGCCGGCCGAGCAGTCGGTGTGGATGAGCCACGGCGACGCGGTGTCCGCGGCCCCGGCGGGGTTCGCCGTGGTGGCGACCACCGCGGGCGCGCCCGTCGCCGCGTTCGAGGCGCCGGAGCGCGGCCTCGCCGGCGTCCAGTTCCACCCCGAGGTGCTGCACAGCGAGCACGGTCAGGCGGTGCTGGAGCACTTCCTGTACGAGATCGCGGGCTGTCGTCCGGAATGGACGACCGCGAACATCGTGGAGGAGCAGGTCGAGCTGATCCGCGCGCAGATCGGCGACAAGCGGGTGATCTGCGGGCTGTCCGGCGGCGTCGACTCCGCGGTCGCGGCGGCCCTCGTGCAGCGGGCGGTCGGGGACCAGCTCACCTGCGTCTTCGTGGACCACGGCCTGCTGCGCGCCGGCGAGGCCGAGCAGGTCGAGGAGGACTTCGTCGCGGCCACCGGCGTCCGGCTCAAGGTCGTCGACGCGCAGAGGCGGTTCCTCGACGCGCTCGCCGGGCTCACCGACCCGGAGGCCAAGCGCAAGGCCATCGGCCGGGAGTTCATCCGGGTGTTCGAGGCGGCGGCCCGCGAGGTCGTCGCCGACGCCGGCGCGCACGGCGAGGACGTCGAGTTCCTGGTCCAGGGCACGCTGTACCCGGACGTCGTCGAGTCCGGCGGCGGCACCGGCGCCGCGAACATCAAGAGCCACCACAACGTGGGCGGGCTCCCCGACGACCTGCAGTTCTCGCTCGTCGAGCCGCTGCGGGCGCTGTTCAAGGACGAGGTGCGCAAGGTCGGCCTCGAGCTGGGACTGCCGGGGGAGATCGTCTGGCGCCAGCCGTTCCCGGGTCCCGGGCTGGGCATCCGGATCATCGGCGAGGTGACCGCCGACCGCCTGGAGCTCCTGCGCAGGGCGGACGCCATCGCGCGCGCGGAGCTCAGCGCCGCCGGGCTGGATCGCGACATCTGGCAGTGCCCGGTCGTGCTGCTCGCCGACGTGCGCTCGGTGGGCGTCCAGGGCGACGGCCGGACCTACGGGCACCCCGTCGTGCTCCGGCCGGTGTCCAGCGAGGACGCGATGACCGCGGACTGGACGCGCCTGCCGTACGACGTGCTGGCGAAGATCTCCACCCGGATCACCAACGAGGTCCCGGACGTCAACCGCGTGGTACTGGACGTGACGAGCAAGCCGCCGGGCACCATCGAGTGGGAGTGATCCCCGCTTCCTCGCCGAATCCGCCACGGAGCCGCCCGCCGGCGTCGTAGGCAGGGCACTCGGCCGGGAAGGCCGGGGACGGATGGGCACCGCTGCGGATCGGACCCGATGCTGACGTTCCGGGCGGGATCCGCGGGTGACGTCGGCGGCGCCCGCCTGCACAACGAGGACTGCGCGCCCGCCGGGACGGGATCTGCGTCGTCGCGGACGGCATGGGCGGCCACGCGGCCGGCGAGATCGCCGGCCGGCTGGCCACCGAAGCGCTCGGGGAGACCCTCGCCGGGCGGGGCCTGGTGTCGCGGGGGTCGCCCTGGCCGCCGCGGTGATGCTGTGGGCCACCGAGGCGGGGAACCGGCACTTCTCGGGTGGCGCGGTGCCCACGGCCGGGACCGAGCTCTCGGTCTCCGGTTGCCCTCCGACGACGGCGGCGAGGGGAGCGCCGCCCGTGCGGGCGATCGTGACCCGTACCTGGCGAGCCGGGGCGGGCAGGGCGCCTCCCTCCGGCCCGGCTACCGTCACGGTTCGTGACCCCTGTGCAGCGTGTCGCCGCGTACGCCGTGCTCCGGGACGACGCCGGCCGGGTCCTCGTGACCCGCAGTTCCGCCGCCTCCGAGGTGCGTGGCTGGTGGTCGCTGCCGGGCGGCGGTGTGGAGCACGGCGAGCACCCCGCGGACGCCGCGGTACGGGAGGCCCGGGAGGAGTCCGGCCTGGACATCCGCGTCCACGGGCTGCCCCGCGTCTACGCCGACGTCCTGCCGCTGCCGGCCCTGGGCGTGGACGAGCACACCGTCCGGCTGGTGTACGACGCCGAGGTGATCGGCGGGGAGCTTCGACCGGAGCCGGACGGGACGTCGGACGCCGTGGAGTTCGCCGACCCCGGGCGGCTCCGGCTCCGGCCGCTGCTGCCGTTCGTGGCCGAGGCACTGGCCCTGCCCGTACCGCCGCCCCCGCGGGCCCGCACCGGGGCGCCACCGGCCGCCACGGCCGCGGCGCTCGACGGGGTGGTGCGGCGCCAGCGGCTCGCCGCGTACGGCCTCGCGTACGACCGGGACCGGCTGCTCGTCACCCAGCTCTCCGCCACCACGCCCATGCCGGACGCCTGGACGCTGCCCGGCGGCGGCGTCGACCACGGCGAGCACCCGGCGGGCGCGCTGGTGCGGGAGTTCGCCGAGGAGACCGGCCTCGTCGCCCGGGTGGGGGACCTCCTCGGCGTCTACAGCACCCACTTCACCGGCCGGGCGCCGAGCGGGGTGCTGGAGGACTTCCACGGCCTCCGGCTGGTGTACGCGGTGCGCGTGGACGGCGCCGGCGAGCCCCGGGTCGTCGACCTCGGCGGCACCACGTCGGCGGTCGCGTGGCATCCCCTGGACCGGCTCGGCGAGCTGGCCACGACCCCTCTGCTCCGCGAGGCACTGAGCCGCTGAGACGCGGTGACGGCTGCGATCCCGGCGGGCGGTGTGGGAAGGTGGGCGACGATACGGCTGGTTTCGGACTGGAGGACGTGTGCGGGCACGACGGTGGCGGCGCTCCGTGGACAGTCCTCGTCCGGCCGGTCGCCGTTGGCGGCGGGGTCTGCGCCGCAGCGGAACCTTCGCCCGTCGCGTGCTCGTCGGTCGCCGGCCGGTCACCGCGGAGGGCCCCGGCGCGCCGGCCGTCGACCTCGGCGGTGACCCGCCGGGCCACGGGACCTACGGCGGGACCCGCATGTACTCGTCCGCACCCGCCGCCGCGACGGTCCGGCCGCCGGTGGGCTGGACGCCCCCCGTGGCCGCGCCGGACGGGCTGCTCGTGCCGCTGCTCACCGGACCCCGGACCCGCGCCAGGCGGTGCCGGTTCGCGCTCGTCAACGCGTGCACGATCGCGAGCCTCCTGCTGGGCATGAGCGCCATCTTCCTGGCGTTCGACGGCCGGATGCGGGTCGCGGCGTTGGCCCTGGTCGGTTGCGTGATCTTCGACGGCCTCGACGGCAGCCTCGCCCGCCGGCTCGGCGTCTCGACCCCGTTCGGGGCGCAGATGGACTCGCTCGCGGACATGTGCTCGTTCGGCATCGCGACGCCCGTGGTGGCGTACACCTGGCTCGCGGGCGGCGCCCCCGGCGTGCTCGTCGGCCTCTCCTGCGCCCTGGTCGCAATCTGCGCGGCCGTCCGGCTGGCGCGGTTCAACGTGTCGCCGAAGAACGGCGACTACTTCACCGGCGTGCCCACCACGATCGCCGCCGCGATCATGGCGCTGTCCGTCCTGCTGAACCCGGATCCGGTGGCCGGCTGGATGACGCTGCTGGTCGGGGCGCTGGCGCTGCTCATGGTCAGCGAGTTCCCCTACGTGAAGCTGGGGCGCGTGCTGCGCCTGCCGCCGTGGCTGTTGCTCGTCCCCGCCGCCGGGGCGCTGATGGACGTACCCACCACGTTCACGCTGGCCGTGGTGGCGTACCTGCTCTCCGGCCCGCTCCTGTGGGCCCGCCAGCGCACCGCCGTCCGGGTCGTCTGAGCTCCGGTCAGCGGTAGCGGGCGAGCACCGTCTCGCCGCCGACGACGCGGTCCCCGGGCCCGACGAGCGCGTCCACGGCGTCGCCGGGCAGGTACACGTCGGTCCGCGACCCGAACCGGATCAGCCCGTACCGCTCACCCCGGGCCAGCAGCCGCCCGATGGGTGCCCGGTGCACGATCCGGCGGGCGATCAGGCCGGTCCGCTGCGCGACCACGACCGGGCCCCGCGCCGTCTCCAGGACGGTGTAGCAGGCGACGTTGTGCTCGGCGCTCTCGCTCTGCGCCATCGCGTACCCGCCCTCCTCGCGGATGATGTCGACCACGCGCCCGGCGACCGGGGAGCGGTTGACGTGCACGTCCAGCACGGAGAGGAACACGGCGATCCGCAGCCATTCGCCGGGGCCGAACCGCTCGTCGGTGAGCCGCTGCACCTTCAGCACCGTGCCGTCGGCGGACGAGACGACCGCGCCCTCGTCTCCCGGCACCAGCCGGCGAGGGTCGCGGAAGAACAGGGCGACGGGGAGCGCCGCGACGGCGGGCGCCAGCCAGAGCCGGGAGTTCGGCCGCGCGCGGCGGGCCAGCAGGGCGGCGCCGCCGAGCAGCGCGCCGGCGGCGACCCCGTTCGAGTCGATCGCCATCCCCCGGGTCAGCGGGACGCTGGACGGCGAGTACGCCGGGGCGACCGTCTCCGCCACGACCGGGTCGGTGGGGCCGAAGACCAGGTGGTGGACCCGCAGCGGTACCGCGTTCCGCAGCACCGTCTCGGTGCGCACGGCGTCGGCGGTGACCGTCTCGGCCGCCCGGGCGTCGAGCGGGGTGGCCAGCGAGAGAACGCCACCCGGGGCGATCATCGGCCGGTACTCGGCGACCAGCGCCGCGGCACCGGAGCCGCGGACGGGGGAGAGCGCCACGCCGGCGTCGAAGCGGGCACCGGTCGCGGGTGCGTCGGCGACCTTCACCCGGCCTCCGAGGTGGCGCAGGCCCGGGGTGTTGTCGAGGTGGTCGCGGAGCCGGGCGGCCCGGGTCTCGTCCGGCAGGACGACCGTGAGCACGTCTCCGGGCATCAGGGCGGCGAGGAGGGTGCGCAGCGCCCGGTCGTCGCCACCGACGGCCAGGAGCTGGCGCGGGCCGGGGCGGCGGGTGATCTCGCCGATCAGTGTCGCGGTGGCCACCCGGGACAGCCTCGGGCGGAAGGGATGAACGCTGCTGAGCACGGGGCGGGCCTGTCCGTCGACGACACGGTGACGCCGGGAAGCATAGGCCGCGACGGCCCCTCGCGTCCCGCACGCCCCGGTCCGGTGCGGGGCGCGGGGGCCGTGTCCCGCCGCCACTGCCGCCACTGCCGCGAGTGCGGTGACGAGCAGCAGCAGCGGCGCGGCGGTGGTCATCGGGGCGACGGGTCGTCCGGCTCGTCGAGACCGATCGCGTCGGCGCCGGTCCGGTGGTCCTCGCGGCTCCGGCGGGGCAGTGCGCCGATCAGGCCCACGAGCCCGGCCACGAGCAGGGCCGCGGCGAGCGGCCAGCCGAGCGGGATGTTGAGGTTCCCCAGCTGGTTCACCCCCCACCAGCTCGCGACGGCCGCGAAGAACAGGCCGAACACCAGCGAGACGACATCGAGCTCGTGACGCTTCACCGCTTCACCTCCACGTTTCCCGCACCGATCTGAATGGTCAGGTAGACGGATCCGCCGCCGGGGCCGTCGGGGCCGTCATCGGACAGCCCCAACGTGCCGGGCCCGCCCTTGCTCCGGCCCAGGATGTCCAGTTGCGCGAGGCCTGCCTCCGCGTCCACGGTCACGTCGGCCTTCGGGGGCAGCAGGACGACGAGCGTCCCCGCACCCAGCTCGACATGCGTCGCATAGGGGTCCTTGATCGGCACCGACCGCAGGTCGAGCGTCGCCTTGCCGAAGCGGTGCTGGTAGCTGGGCGCGAGGTCCGCCGCGGTGGTCGGCCGCCAGACGACGTCCCCGTCCGTGCCGTCCGGGACGTGGATCCGTTCGGCGGCCATGCCGGCGGCCAGCGCGATCGTGAGCAGCAGGCCGAGGAGGATCAGGCCCCTGGCCCGGCCGACGACGGTGCCGACCAGCAACCCGAGGGCCACGACGCCGAGCGCGGTGGCGACGTAGGTGCTCGCCGGGATCCCGCCGTGGACGAGCAGGTCGGCCAGCCCGACGGCGCCGAGCGCGAGCAGGACCAGGCTGGACGTGATCCGGCCGAGCGCGGACCGCTCCCGAGGCGGCTTGCGTCGCCGCGGGGGCGCCGGTGGCGGAGGAGGTGGCGGCGTCGCGGGGATCCGCTGGGTCTCGGCGTACGGCCCGTGCGGCGCGAACGGCACCGTGTAGGCCTCGGCGGGCGAGCTGACCGAGAGGACGGTCGTCGCGGCGGCGGGATCCGGTCCCGGGCTCCCGGCGGCGACGGGCGCCGCGGCACGTGGTCCGAAGATCGTGCGCACCAGGACGTACACCAGCGCCCCGACGGCAAGGAGCGCCAGCAGGCCGACCGCGTCGCCCAGCATGCTGAGCAGCGCGATCACCGCGCCGACCAGCACCACCACCGTCGTGGTCTTGGAGACGCTGGAGTGGCCGCGGCCGAGCACCGCCTCCAGGGCCGAGGCCTCGTCGCCCTCCTCGGGGAGCAGCAGCCAGGCTCCCCCGTACAGGAACGTGACCAGTGCCGCGACCGTCCAGTGGCCGCCCACCACGCCGAACACGAGCAGGGTGCCGAACAGCACCCGGTACAGCATGGGGTCGGTGCCGGTGGCCCTGCCGAGGCCGCCGAACACCCCGGCGAGCACGCGGGACCCGCGGGACCGGGAGAACCGGCCGACCGGCCAGTGCGGCCCGGGGGACCCGGACGGCGGGGGCGGCGGGGGCGGCGGTGGGGGCGGGGGTCCGGGTGGCGGGGGAGCAGGCGGCGGTGGCGCGCTGTCCGTGGGGTCGGTGGTCATGACAACGATCGTGGCGGGCGGGTGGCCGGGCCACCATCGGGTACGACCCTGAGAGAACCCTGATCTTCCCGGGGGCCAGAACTCGGGGTGCTCCCGCGTAGTACCGGACCGCCGCCGCGTGTGACCATCGGGTGCCCCACCCGCAACGCCCGTCCCGGAGGTCGTGATCACCGCCAGCACCCCGTACCGCCGGCTGTACCGCAGGGCGGACGGCCGCGTCTTCGGCGGCGTCGCGGCGGGCCTGGCCGACCACCTCGGTCTGCCGTCCCTCCGCGTGCGCCTGGCGTTCGTCGTGCTGACCGCCTTCGGCGGGCTCGGCGCGGTGCTGTACGCGTCGTTCTGGGCCGTGCTCCAGCTCGACCCGACGGCGCGGCGGGAGAAGGACCGGGACGCCGGTCAGTTCGTGTCCTTCGGGGCGCTGGCGCTCGGTGGCCTGCTGCTCGGCTGGCTCGTGACCGGCGGCAGCGGGCCACTCGGCATGGTCTGGCCGCTCGTCATCGTGATCCTCGGCGCCGGGCTGATCTGGCACCGCGCCGACCCGGCCCAGCGGCTCCGCTGGTCGTCGCAGGCGCCGGCCTTCCCGTGGACCGCCGTCGTGCTGGGCGAGACGAGCCGGGGCCGGACGTTGTTCCGGCTGGCCTCGGGGGGCGCCCTGGTGGCGATCGGGCTGGTGGGGTTCCTGGCCTGGTCGGGCGAGCTGGGGGCGGCCCGCGACGGCCTGCTCTTCGGCGGCGTGCTGCTCGCCGGGGTGGCGGTCGTGGCCGGCCCCTGGGTCTGGCGCACCGTCACCGAGCTGCGCGCCGAACGCGCCGAGCGGATCCGCTCGCAGACCCGCGCCGACATCGCGGCGGTCGTCCACGACCAGGTGCTGCACACCCTGGCTCTGATCCAGCGGAACTCCGACGACCCGCGCGAGGTCGCCCGCCTCGCCCGCGGCCAGGAACGCGAACTGCGCAACTGGCTGTACAAGCCGACCGCGTCCCCCACGGACCGGCTCGCGGCGGCGCTGGAGGCCGCCGCTGCCGAGGTCGAGGACACCTACGCGGTCACCGTCGACGTCGTCGTGGTCGGGGACTCCGAGGTGGACGAGCCGCTCGGCGCGCTCGTGCAGGCCGCCCGCGAGGCGATGGTCAACGCCGGCAAGCACGCCGGGGTCTCCACCGTCTCGCTGTACGCCGAGGTGGAGCCGGAGGCGGTCAGCGTGTTCGTGCGCGACCGCGGGACCGGGTTCGACGCCGGCACGGTCGACGGCGACCGGCACGGCGTGTCCGGCTCGATCGTCGGCAGGATGGAGCGGCACGGCGGCACCGCGCAGATCCGTACCGCCCCGGGCGAGGGCACCGAGGTACGGCTGCGGATCTCCCGGGCCGCGAGAGGAGTGGCATGAGCACCGACCCGACCGTGTTCCTCGTCGACGACCACGCGATGTTCCGCGCCGGGGTGCGGGCCGAGCTGGGCCGGTACCTGACGGTGCTCGGCGAGGCCGGGACGGTCGCCGAGGCCGTCGCCGCGATCGGGCGGCTGGAGCCGGACGTGGTCCTCCTGGACGTGCACATGCCCGACGGCGGTGGTCGCGCGGTGCTGGAGGCGGTCCGGCGAACCCATCCGGGGGTGCGGTTCCTGGCCCTGTCCGTGTCCGATGCCGCCGAGGACGTGATCGGGCTGGTCCGCGCGGGCGCCCGGGGCTACGTCACCAAGACGATCTCCGCCGAGGAGCTCGCGGATGCCGTCCGGCGGGTGGCCGAGGGCGACGCGGTGTTCTCGCCGCGGCTGGCCGGGTTCGTGCTGGACGCGTTCACCCAGAACCCGGCCGCCCCCGTCAGCGACCCCGAGCTGGACCTGCTCACCGCCCGGGAGCGGGAGGTGCTGCGCCTGCTCGCCCGCGGGTACGCGTACAAGGAGATCGCCGCCGAGCTGTTCATCTCGGTGAAGACGGTGGAGACGCACGCGTCGAGCGTGCTGCGGAAGCTGCAGATGTCGAACCGGTACGAGCTCAGCCGCTGGGCGGTGGACCGCCGCCTGGTCTGAGGCGCTTTCCCGCGTTGATCATGGGGTTGGCAACACGACACGCCGGCGTGTCTGTTGTAAACCCCATGATCAACGCGGGGTGGGGTGGGGGGTGCAGGTCAGGCCGTGGCGAGCACCGTGAACGACTCCGCGAGCCGCCCGGCCGGCAGCCCGGCGGCCTCCGCGTTGGCCCGGAGGAAGCCGCGCAGCATCCCCTCGAGGTCGTCCATGTGGGCGGTCTGCGAGACGTGGGCCCGCAGCGCGTCGAGCTTCGCGCCGAACGTGTCGGTGACGTCCACCGCGTGGTCCGCGGTCGGGCTCCCCATCAGCCACACCTCGCGCACCGACCAGGCCTCGAGCCCCTCGTCGGCCAGCAGCGACGGGTGGGCGAACGGGTTCCGCGCGTCCGGGTAGACGGCCGACATCGTCGCCTCGCCCGCGGCCAGGTGGTCGGGATGCCCGACCCCGATCCGGTCCCACCGGCGCACCGGGGACTGCGTGAGCACCCGGTCCGGCCGGAACCGGCGGATCGCCCGGGAGATGTCGCGGCGCAGGTCGTGGGTGACGTACAGCGCGCCGTCGGTGTACCCGTCGAGGAACTCGACGTCCTTGACCCCGATCGCGGCCGCCGCGGCCCGCTGCTCCGCCTCGCGGATGGCCGGCATCAGCTCGCGGGGCGTCTCGTCGAACCCGCCCGACTCACCGCGGGTCGCCAGCAGGTACGCGACCTCGAGGCCCTCGGCGGTCCACCGGGCGATCGTCCCGGCCGCCCCGAAGTCGATGTCGTCGGGATGCGCGACGACGACGAGCACCCGCTCGACATCGGTGAGCGGGGCGACGGACGGTGGGTAGCTCATGACGCCGAGGCTAGCCCGCGCGACGGAGCCCGCTAGAGGGAGCCGCGTCCCGCCCGCAGGACCAGCATCGCGAGCCGGGTGCCGTCCGCGCCGAGGGACTCGCGGTACCGGTCGAGGATCGCCTGCTCGCGGGCGAGCACGAGCCGCGTGCCGCCGGCGGCCATCCGCGCCTTTCCGACCTCGCCGCTGAGCTCGGCGCGTTCCTGCCACAGCGCGATGAGGGCGGCGTCGACCTCGTCGATGCGCCGGCGGAGGGCGTCGACGCGTTCGGCTGCCGTGTCGGTGCCGCTCTGGACGGTCATGGTGTGCTCCTGCGGGCTCTGGCCCCGACCCGGTCCCGAGACGACGAAACGCCCCGGGCCGGTGCCCGGGGCGTCTGGTGAGGGGTGCGCGCTCAGACGGTTGCCGGGGACCGGTAACCGTAGAAAAACTCGTACGAGCGGCGCGTCACGGTCTCAGTGTGCCACGCCGCGGCCCCCTCTCGTGATCACCACCGCACTTTCGGTGCTCCGACGCCGAAAAAGCGGTGGTGATCACCGGAAGGAGGCGGTATCCGCGGTCGAACAGATGTCCGACCGGGGCCTAGACTCTTCCTCGCCATGAGCACCCTTTTCGAGCTGCCCGAGCCCGCCCCCTCCGACGCACCGCCGCGGCGGCGCGCCCTCGATCCCGCGCAGCTGCTGGAGGGGCTGAACGACTCCCAGCGCGCCGCGGTGGTCCACCACGGGGCGCCGCTGCTCATCGTGGCCGGCGCCGGGTCGGGCAAGACGCGGGTGCTGACCCACCGCATCGCGTACCTGCTGGGCGAGCGCGGCGCGCAGCCCGGCGAGATCCTCGCGATCACGTTCACCAACAAGGCCGCGGGCGAGATGAAGGAGCGGGTGGCCGCGCTGGTCGGCGCCCGGGCCCGGGCGATGTGGGTGTCGACGTTCCACTCGGCCTGCGTGCGGATCCTCCGTGCCGAGGCCAAGACCGCGGGGCTCAAGAGCACGTTCTCGATCTACGACGCGGACGACTCCCGGCGGCTGATGACACTGGTCGCCCGCGAGCTGGACATCGACCCCAAGCGGTTCCCGCCGCGCGGCCTGGTCGCCCAGGTCAGCAACCTGAAGAACGAGCTGATCGACCCGGAGACGTTCACCCGTCAGGCGAGCGACGGCAACCAGCGGATCCTCGCCGAGGCGTACACGCTCTACCAGCGCCGGCTCGCCGAGGCGCACGCGCTGGACTTCGACGACATCATCATGACGACCGTCCACCTGCTGCAGGCGTTCCCCGCGGTGGCGGAGCACTACCGGCGGCGGTTCCGGCACGTCCTCGTGGACGAGTACCAGGACACCAACCACGCCCAGTACACGCTGGTGCGGGAGCTGACCGGCCCCGCCGACGGCGTCGTGCCCCCGGGCGAGCTGTGCGTGGTGGGCGATGCCGACCAGTCGATCTACGCGTTCCGCGGCGCGACGATCCGGAACATCCTGGAGTTCGAGCGGGACTACCCGGACGCCACCACGATCCTGCTGGAGCAGAACTACCGCTCCACCCAGACGATCCTGTCGGCCGCGAACGCGGTGATCACCCGGAACACCGAGCGCAAGCCGAAGAACCTGTGGTCGGACCAGGGCGACGGCGAGCCCATCCACGCGTACGTCGCGGACAACGAGCACGACGAGGCCGCCTGGGTCGCGGGTGAGGTCGACCGGCTCACCGACACCAGGGACGCGCGCCCCGGCGACGTCGCGATCTTCTACCGCACCAACGCACAGTCCCGGGTGTTCGAGGAGGTCTTCATCCGGGTCGGTCTGCCGTACAAGGTGGTCGGCGGCGTGCGGTTCTACGAGCGCCGGGAGGTGCGGGACGCGCTGGGGTACCTGCGCGCCATCGCGAACTCCGACGACACGGTCAGTGTGCGGCGGGTGCTGAACACCCCGCGCCGGGGCATCGGCGACCGCGCCGAGGCGTGCGTGGAGGCGCTGTCGAGCCGGGAGCGGATCTCGTTCGCGGCGGCGCTGGAACGCTGCGCCGAGGCGCCCGGCATCGGGACCCGGGCGGTCAAGTCCATCGGGGACTTCACGACGATGATGGCGTCGCTGCGGGAGCTCGCCGAGACCGAGACGCCGAGCGCCGTGCTGGAGGAGACGCTGGCCCGCACCGGGTACGTCGCCGAGCTGGAGGCCAGCACCGACCCGCAGGACGAGGGCCGGGTGGAGAACCTGCAGGAACTGGTCAGCGTGGCCCGGGAGTTCGAGGAGCGGATGGCGCTCACCGGTGAGCCGGCCACGCTCGCCGCGTTCCTGGAGCAGGTCGCGCTGGTGGCCGACGCGGACAGCATCCCGGACCCGTCCGGCGAGGACGCGGGCGTCGTCACGCTGATGACCCTGCACACCGCGAAGGGCCTGGAGTTCCCGGTCGTGTTCCTCACCGGGATGGAGGACGGGGTGTTCCCGCACCTGCGCTCGCTCGGGGACGCCAAGGAGCTGGAGGAGGAGCGTCGGCTGGCGTACGTGGGGATCACCCGTGCGCGGGAGCGGCTCTACCTGTCCCGCGCGGTCACCCGTGCCGCCTGGGGGCAGCCGCAGTACAACCCGCCGTCGCGGTTCCTCGACGAGATCCCCGGGTCGCTGCTGGCCTGGGAACGCGAGGAGCCGACCCGGGAGACGATGTCGCGCTGGAGCGGTACCGGCAGCGCGCAGGAGCGGGTCACCTCGTCCTCGTTCGCCCCGTCGCGGCGCGCCTCGGTGTCCGGGGCCCGGGACGTGCCGGTGCTCGACGTGGGAGACCGGGTCACCCACGACACGTTCGGGATGGGCAGCGTGGTGGGGTTGCGCGGCACCGCCGAGAAGCAGCAGGCCGAGGTCGACTTCGGGGCGGGCACCGGGCGGAAGTGGCTGCTCCTGCGGTACGCGCCGATCCAGAAGCTCTAGAGCGTGGGGTTGTAGTTCTGCCGCAGGTCGATACCGCGGACCAGCAGGTACGGGATCGGGTTGATCGCCACGTCGTCGATACGGACCTCGAAGTGGCAGTGCGGGCCGGTCGAGTCGCCGGTGCTGCCGACGAGCGAGATGTCCTGTCCGGCCCGGACGCGCTCGCCGACCCGGACGAGGACCTTCGAGTTGTGCCCGTACCGGGTGGTGACGCCGTTCCCGTGGTCGATGATCACGATGTTGCCGTACCCGCCGTACCAGCCCGCCTTCACGACGACGCCGGCGTGGGCGGCGTGGACGACCGAGCCGAACGCGGCGGCGAAGTCGATGCCGTAGTGGAACGTGCCCCAGCGCGGCCCGAACGTCGAGCTCAGCGGGCTGTTCGCGGGGCGGGCCCAGCCCGGCGCCGGCTTGGGAGCGGCGACGCGGGTCTGTGCACGGGAGGCGCGCTCCGAGGTCGCGGTGCGGGCCTGGGTCAGGTTGCCACCGGAGTTCGCCAGGGCGGCACCGTGCGGCGACCCGGCGCCACCGGCGCCGAGGGCCGCGGCGTCACGGGCATTGACCGTCGGCAGCGCGGAACTCGCGCCGAACGCGACGACACCGGCGCCGACGACCGCGGTCGTGACCACGACGGCATACCGACTGCGAACGTCCAGCGGAGCGCGATGGCGCCCCACATGCCGTCCGACAGGCTTCCGGTGATGCACGAAACGCCCTTCGTCGCTGACCCTTGGACCCGGTCCGAGACCCGTGAACGGGAGGCGGACCGTACGTGAATGACGGGCATGGACCCGACAACGCGGAGCAACCGTAGCCAGCGTGTCACCGGGATGACAAGTTCCTGGCACCAATCGGCGCAGAAGATCCCCTGTGTCGTGATTTCCACTGTGATGTGGCTCACGCGGTGTAACGGGTGCGTTGCTCAGGCGGGTGCTGCGGCGCTGCGCACCGCGGTCGTCCCGGCCGGCTGGCGAGCCACCGCGCGACGCTCGTCCAGCGAGGTCACGCCGGCGGAGACCGGGTGCCCGTCGTGGTCGAGCCGGGCCAGCGTCGTGACGATCTCGCGGATCACATGCCGGTCCACCGGGAGCGACATGTGCCCCACATCGGAGACCGGGACGTTCCGCACCGCGAGGTCCGGGTGGTCGATCCGGGCCCGGTCGGGCGGCAGCACCAGCTGGTCGAGGTCGCTCCAGATCGCCACGAACCGGGTCCGGCAGTCCGCCGCCGGCTCCCGCAGCTCGGCGATGACATCGGAGTCCGGTCGCAGCTGGCGGGCGAGGCGCGTCGGCAGCAGGCGGGCCGCCTCGGTGCCGCCGTGCGGGCTGCCCATCGTCACGACGGTGTGCACCCGCTGATCGCCGCCGAGGCGCTGCACGTAGTACCGGGCGATCACGCCGCCCATGCTGTGGCCGACGACGTGGACCCGCTCGTAGCCGGTCTCGGCGCACAGGGCCTCGATTCGCTCGCCGAGCTCGCGGGCGGCGGTGCGGACGTCGGAGGTGAAGACGCTGTAGTTCAGCGTGGAGACCCGGCCGAAGCCCCACCGGCGCAGGGCCCGGCGCAGGAACGTGAAGATCGAGCGGTTGTCCACCATGCCGTGGACCAGCAGGATCGGCGTACCGGCCGCCTCGGCGTCCGAGGCGACCAGGCTGCGGCGGAGCGGGTCCAGATCGCGGAGGGAGAAGTCTCCCGGCTCGGGCTCGGCGCGCTCCTGGGCGACCCCGAGGGGGTACAGCGCGAGGTGGGCGGCGATCCAGACGGCCTCGACGGTCACACCCCAGACGGTGGAGGGCGTACAGGCACGGCGGACGGCCGTGCCCGCGGTGTCCCGGGCGGCGCGGGTCGCGCCCCATGCCCGGGTGGCGGGGCCGGTGACCATCGCGTGCATACGTCCCCCTTCGGCCGGCCAGCGGGCCGGCTTCAGCAATACCGGACGGTAACCGCGGAATCCGGCATCCGCCCCCCGAAAGACGCCCCGACCTGAACGACCCTTCAGGCGGTCCCGCTAAGGTGACCGCAAGTCCCGCAGACACGGAGGTCTCTCCCCATGAGCGCACGGATTCGGGTGGTCGTCGCCAAGCCCGGTCTGGACGGGCACGACCGTGGTGCCAAGGTCGTGGCGCGGGCGTTGCGCGACGCCGGCATGGAGGTCGTCTACACCGGCCTGCACCAGACGCCCGAGCAGATCGTCGAGACCGTCATCCAGGAGGACGCCGACGCGGTCGGCCTGTCCGTGCTGTCCGGCGCGCACATGACGCTGTTCGCCAAGGTGCTGGAGCTGCTGCGGGAGCGCGGCGCCGACGACGTCGTGCTGTTCGGCGGCGGCATCGTCCCGGACGCGGACATCGTGGAGCTGGAGACCCTCGGGGTGGCCAAGATCTTCACGCCGGGTTCGGCCACGATGGAGCAGATCGTCGAGTGGGTCCGGGGCAACGTCGCGGCGCCCGCCACCTCCTGACGCCGCGCCCCCTCACCGTCCGGTACCGCGCCGCCGCTGGCACTCCCGCCGTACCCGCCCGGCCAGCAGGTAGCTGAGCAGGAACCCCAGCGCGGCGAGGCCGGCGACCTGGAACCCCTGCACCGCCGCCGAGCCGCGGTCGGCCGCGGTGGACCGGAGCCTGGCCTGCTCGGCCGGCACCGCGGTGGGCCCGGCGGACCCGGCAACCGGGGCGGCGGACGGCCCGGCGGCCGTCGGCAGCCCGCGGGCCCCCGCCACGACCGGGAGGTCCAGCCGCCCCGGGGTGGCCGGTGAGGTCACCAGGGACACCCGCTGCGGTACGGCGGCCCGGTTCGCGTAGGCGAGGTCGGTGGCCGCCAGGGCCAGCGCGAGCCGGTGGCCGCGGGGGAACCGGTGGACGATCCCGGGCAGCTCCAGCCGCACCGGCTTCGTCACGTCGGGCACCCGCACCGGCGAGATCAGCCGGTGCACCAGGGTCCGGGAGCCGTCGGGGGCGAGGTCGAACAGCTTCGCGTGGAACACCAGCCGCCCGCCCGGCCCCGCCGCCTGGGTGATCCGCACCTGGTCGGAGGACAGCCGGACGTTCACCCGCGGCACCCCGACCACGTCCACGTCGCCGGTGAGCGGCGCGGTCGTGTACTGCACGAACGTGCCCGGCGCATCGGTCGGCGGCCCGGTCGGCGCGGTGCCGGACGTCTCGGTGTAGCTGACCGCCCCCGGGCCCGGCACGCCGACCCACGACGCCGTACCGGCCCGGACCGCGCGCCGGGACGCCACCAGCGACCCGCGGCCGGACAGGTACAGCGACGCGGTGGCGCCCACCGGGTACGTCGCCGCGCGGGCGTAGGCGGGCGCCGCGTCGCCGGAGTACCGCACCCAGTCCCGGAAGTAGGAGAAGTCATACGCCGGCTCGGGCCCCGTGCCCGCCAGGTGGTGGTCGAACCACCCCAGGATCGCCCGGCCCTGGACGGTGCGCTCCGGCGCCGACCAGTCGAGCTCGCCGGGGGCGGGATCGGCGGTGCTGTGCCCCCAGGACTGCCACATGAGCTTCACCGGGGTGCCCTGCCTGCGCAGCGCCCGGTACGTCGCCACCGACTCCTGGAGGTTGAACAGCGTGTCGGCCTGACCCTGGCCGAGGAACACCGGGATCCGGACGGCGGACACGTACGACGCGACCGAGGCGTTCCGGGCGAACGCGGTGGTCCGCGCGGACGGGTATCCGTCGACCTCCAGCTGCCCCTTCGCGAGGCAGGCCTCGGTGGTGAAGTTCGGGCAGCCGACCACCCGGCCCGGGTCGGTCGGCGCGTGCTCGGCCCCCCGCGCGATCCCCGCGGCGAAGAAGATGTCCACCCACTCCTGCTTGAGCACTCCGGGGCCGGGGGCGTTGTTCGGCGCCAGGGAGTAGGAGAGGTCGTTCCAGGTGATCAGGGGGACGATCGTGTCGAGGCGCCGCTCGACGGCGGCCGCGGCGAACTGCACCTGTCCGCCGTACGACCCGCCGACCATGCCGACCCGGGGGTCGTACCGGAGCCCGCTGCGGGCGTCGTCACGGGCGACCTCGGTGACGCGGACCCGGTGCCCGTTCGCGTCCACGGCCTCGATCGCGGGGTCGCCGCCGAGGAACCGGACCAGCTGGCTCGCCGCCTGCCCGTCGTGGTCCCGGTGGTCGAGCGTGATCTTGCAGTCCGAGCCGCCGAACCCGAGGCCGGAGTAGGCCAGCACCACGTACCCCCGGCCCGCCAGGGTCCGGGCGATCGTGGCCTGGTCCGCCTTGCTGCCGCCGAAGCCGTGCGTGGTGAGCACCGCCGGGGCGGGGCGGGCGGCGGTGGCCGACGGCGGGACGTACAGGTCCGCGGCCACGTCGCAGGTCTGCCCGCCGACGTGGGCGGTGATCGTGAGGGCCCGGGCGGACGCCGCGGCCGGGGCGGCGGGGGCGGCGGTCGCGAGGGGTCCGGCCACCGCAGCCACGACCAGACCGGCGACGGCGACGGGCAGCGAACGGCGGGCCATGGTGCTCCCTCGGACAGGTCGAGTTACGAAAGGGTCGCTCACCGTGTTCAACGCACGAACGCCCGGGAGGTGACGCGGACCCGGTGACATGGGCCACAGGGCTTGATCCAGGCGGCTCACCCCCCGCCGGGCGTCGCTAGTGTGCGAAGGCGCAGAGTGCATACGCAGACAACGCTGTCCGGCCCGCGGAGTGTCCGGCCCGTCCGTGGCCGACCCCCACGTCCGACCCACGAGACGGGACGTCCATGGATCTGTTCGAGTACCAGGCGAGGGACATCTTCGCTGCCCACGGTGTACCGGTGCTGGGTGGCGCGACCGCCACGACGCCGGCCGAGGCGCGGGCGATCGCCGAGAGCTTCGGCGGCCGCGCGGTCGTCAAGGCCCAGGTGAAGGTCGGCGGCCGCGGCAAGGCCGGCGGCGTCAAGGTCGCCACCGACCCCGCGGACGCGGAGGCGAAGGCCGCCCAGATCCTCGGGATGGACATCAAGGGCCACACGGTCCACCGCGTGATGCTGGCCGAGACGGCCGACATCGCCGAGGAGTACTACGTCTCCTTCCTGCTCGACCGGACCAACCGCACCTTCCTCGCGATGGCGAGCGTCGAGGGCGGCATGGACATCGAGGAGGTCGCGACCACCAAGCCCGAGGCCCTCGCGAAGGTCCCGGTCGACGCCAACGAGGGCGTGACCCCGGCGAAGGCCCGCGAGATCGTGGCCGAGGCGAAGTTCCCGGCCGAGGTCGCCGACCAGGTCGCCGACGTGCTGGTCAAGCTCTGGGATGTCTTCATCAAGGAGGACGCCACCCTCGTCGAGGTCAACCCGCTGGTGAAGACCGCCGCGGGCGACGTCGTCGCGCTCGACGGCAAGGTGACCCTGGACGAGAACGCCGGGTTCCGGCACGCCGACCACGCCGCCCTGGAGGACTCCAGCGCGGTCGACCCGCTCGAGCAGGCGGCGCGGGCCAAGGGCCTGAACTACGTCAAGCTCGACGGCGAGGTCGGCATCATCGGCAACGGCGCCGGACTCGTGATGAGCACGCTCGATGTCGTCGCGTACGCCGGTGAGGAGTTCGGCGGCGTCAAGCCGGCCAACTTCCTCGACATCGGTGGCGGCGCCTCCGCGCAGGTCATGGCGGACGGGCTCGAGATCATCCTCGGTGACCCGTCGGTCCGCAGCGTGTTCGTCAACGTGTTCGGCGGCATCACCGCCTGCGACGCGGTCGCGAACGGCATCGTCCAGGCCCTCCAGCTGATGGCCGACCGCGGCGACGAGGTCACCAAGCCCCTCGTGGTCCGCCTCGACGGCAACAACGTCCTCGAGGGGCGGCGCATCCTGGACGAGGCGAACCACCCGCTCGTCCAGCAGGTGGACACCATGGACGGCGCGGCTCAGCGCGCTGCCGAGCTCGCGGCCGCGAAGTAAAGGGAGTCATCACGTGTCCATCTTCTTGACCGAGAAGAGCCGGGTCATCGTCCAGGGCATGACCGGCTCCGAGGGCAGCAAGCACACCCGGCGGATGCTCGCCGCCGGCACCCGGGTCGTCGGCGGCGTGAACCCGCGCAAGGCCGGGGAGACCGTCGACTTCGACGGCACCTCCGTCCCCGTCTTCGGCTCCGTGGCCGACGCGATGGCCGAGACCGGCGCGGACGTGTCGGTCATCTTCGTGCCGCCGGCGTTCGCCAAGGGCGCCGTCGTCGAGGCGATCGACGCCGGCATCCCGCTCGCGGTGGTCATCACCGAGGGCATCCCGGTGCACGACTCGACCGCGTTCTGGGCGTACGCGCAGGGCAAGCAGACCCGGATCATCGGGCCGAACTGCCCCGGCATCATCAGCCCCGGTAAGTCCAACGCGGGCATCATCCCGGCCGACATCTCCGGCCCCGGCCGCATCGGTCTGGTGTCGAAGTCCGGCACGCTGACGTACCAGATGATGTACGAGCTGCGGGACATCGGTTTCTCCACCGCCATCGGCATCGGCGGTGACCCGGTCATCGGCACCACGCACATCGACGCGCTCCAGGCGTTCCAGGACGACCCGGAGACCGACGCGATCGTGATGATCGGCGAGATCGGCGGCGACGCCGAGGAGCGGGCCGCGGCCTACATCAAGGACAACGTGACGAAGCCGGTCGTCGGCTACGTCGCGGGCTTCACCGCCCCCGAGGGCAAGACGATGGGCCACGCGGGCGCGATCGTGTCCGGCTCGTCCGGCACCGCGCAGGCGAAGAAGGAGGCCCTCGAGGCCGCCGGCGTCCGCGTCGGCAAGACCCCGAGCGAGACGGCCCGCCTGATGCGGGACATCATCGCCGGGCTGTAGCTCTGCACCTGGAGGGCGCCGGATCCGCACGCGGGTCCGGCGCCCTTCGCGTTCCCGCCCGCCCGCCCAGCCCGCGTTGATCATGGGGTTTTCCGCACGACACGCCGGCGTGTCTGCGTAAAACCCCATGATCAACGCGAGAAGTGGCGAGGTGGCCGCGTGTCGGCGGCCGCACCGGCGCCCGGCCTTTGCGACAGTGGGGGAGAGATGACCGACGTCCGCGACCGTTCCCCGGCCCAGCCCGAGAACGGCGACACGCGTCCGGTCCCGCTGTTCGCCGGGGCGCTCACCACCAGCCTGTGGGCCGTCGTCGTCGGGATCGCACCGCTGGCGGCCGTCGTCCTCGTGGTGTGGGTCGCCGGGGCGTCCAGCGGCAGCGGCGCCACCGACGCCGTCCGGTTCGCGCTCGGGGCGTGGCTGCTGGCCCACGGTGCCCCGCTGACCCTCGGCGGCGCGACCCTCGGCCTCGCCCCGCTCGGCCTGACCGCGCTGGTCGTCTGGCAGCTGGTCCGGGCCGGCGCGAACACCGCACGCGCGGTCGGTGCCGACGGGCTCGGCCTCGGCCTGCGGGTCGTCGGCGCGGTGACGGTGACGTACACGGTGGTGGCGACGGTGCTGGCCTCCTTCGCCGGGTCGGGTCAGCTGGGCGTGTCGCTGCCCCGGGCCGTGCTGTCCACGGCGGTCCTGGCCGCGCTCGCCTCCGCCGCCGGGGTGCTGCGGATTGCCGAGGTGCGTGAGGCGGTCCTCGCGCGGTGCGACGACCGGGTACCGCAGATCCTCCGGGGCGGTGCCATCGCGGCCGCCGGTGTGCTCGGCGCGGGCACGCTGGTCGCCGGGCTCCGGGTCGTCCTCGCCGTCGACCACGCGGCCGAGCTGGTGCGCGCGCTGAACGCGGGCCCGGTCGGCACGGTCGGCGTCCTCGTGCTGTGCGTGCTGTACGCCCCGACGGCCGCCGTCTGGGGCGCGGCGTACCTCGTCGGCCCCGGGTTCGCGATCGGGACCGGGACCTCGGTCACCGCGCTCGGCGTGCACCTCGGCCCGCTGCCCGCGGTACCGCTGCTCGCCGGGCTGCCGGACGATCCGCTGGCGGGCGGGCTGATGTGGCTGTTCGTCCTGCCGTTCGCCGCCGGGATCGTGGCCGGGGTGCGGCTGGCCCGTACCGGTCCGCCGGGCTGGCGCCCGCTGCTCGGTGCCGCGGCCCTGACCGGGCCCGTCGCGGGACTGCTCGTCGGCCTTGCCGCGGTCGCCGCCGGTGGTCCGCTCGGCGGCGGGCGGCTCGCCGCGGTCGGGCCGTCGGCGTGGCAGGTCGGCCTCGCCTGCGCGGCCTGGGTGGCCGTGGCCGCGGTCGCCGGTGCCGCTGTCCACAGAGGACTCCGGCGGCGCTGAGCCCGGGTCAGCGCGGCGGCCCGAGCGGCCCGCACCCCGTCACACCACAGAAGACGGTCCAGAACACCAGGCCGATCGCGAGGGCTGCCGTCGCGAACCGCCGGGCCTGGAGCGCCGCGCCCTCCGCCGCCGCGAACTCGCCCTTCGCGGCGAGGCCGTTGACCTTCACGGCGTTCATCAGGGCGGGGATCGCGACCGGCCAGAAGAAGAAGATCGCCACGACCGACAGTACGAGGTTGTTGTCGATGTGCGCGGGCGCCGAGGGGGCGGGCTGCATGGCGTCAGCGTATCGGGGAAGGGTCCGCGCCAGCAGCCTGCCCGGAGTGCGACGACGGCGCCGGAGCACGAGGCCCCGGCGCCGTCCCGGCTCCGCGGACGTCAAGCGTTCGTCGTGGCCGAGCCCGCCAGAACTGCCGTGCGGCCGCTCACCGCGCGGCACAGCAGCGTCGGCACGACGCCGATGATGATGCCGAGCTTGCCGAACTTCCTCGCCTGCGCCGCGGCCTGCTGGGCACCGGCGTGGTCCCCGCGCGCGATGCCGTTGATCGGGGCCGGCGGACCAGGCTGCATCTCTATGTACTCCTCGTAGGCGGATCGTCACTCGATGTTGTGTCGACGCGCAGCCTAGCGAAGATCAACTCCGGAACGCGGCGGCGGCGCCGGGGCGCGAGGCTCCGGCGCCGCCGTCTCGCCGATCAGGTCAGTCGGTGAGGCACTTCTCGGCCTTCTTCTGGTCGCCGCCCGCCTTCTGGAGGCAGTCCCCGGTGTCGCTGTTCAGGAACGCGGCGACGCCCGCGATGATCGCGATGCCGATCACCAGCGCGACGGCCCCGGTGATGACCCCGGTGAGCGCCATCCCCGGTCCGGAGACCTCGCCGCGCTTCGCCTTGCCCCTCGCGACGAGGCCGACCACGATCGCGACGAGGCCGAGGAGCATGCCGAGGTACGGGAAGAAGAAGGCGCAGACCACCAGGACCAGTCCGGCGATCCCGAGGACCATCGCGGTGACCGAGAGACCCTTGGGAGCCGCTCCGCCCCCGGGGCGCGGGCCGGCCGGGGCTGGCGGGTAGTCGCCCGGCGGGGGCGGCGGGGGCGGCGGGGGTACGGGTGCGGTCACTGCTTCCTCCTCGGATGGAATGCACGGGTACTGCGGGCTCGGCCTGGGCCGTCCACTCCGGAGCGCGCCGGTGCCCCCCGTTGCCGTGCCGGGTCATGGTCACCAACGGCGCCACCGGGGTCAAGCGGAACACGAACACGTCACCCGAAGCGTGCCGGGCGCCGACGGGTCCCGCGACCGGAGCGCCGGAGCCGGGACGGTAATGTCGGCGCCAGACCGCCGCGCCCCGGGAGGACCCCCTGCACCGCCGACTCGTCGTCCTCGTCTCGGGCTCCGGGACGAATCTGCAGGCCCTGCTCGACGCCTGTGGCGATCCGGCGTACGGCGCCGAGGTCGTGGCGGTGGGCGCCGACCGGGGCGGCATCGAGGGGCTGGCCCGCGCCGAGCGCGCCGGCGTCCCGACGTTCGTCCACCGGGTCCCGGACTTCGCGACGCGCGCCGACTGGGACACCGCACTGGCGAAGACGGTGGCGGAGTACGAGCCCGACCTGGTGGTGCTCGCCGGCTTCATGAAGCTCACCGGTCCCGAGTTCCTGGACCGCTTCGGCGGCCGCACGGTGAACACGCATCCCGCGCTGTCGCCGTCGTTCCCGGGCATGCACGGGCCGCGCGACGCGCTCGAATACGGCGTGAAGGTGACCGGCTGCACGCTGTTCCTGGTGGACGCCGGCGTCGACACGGGCGTGGTCGTGGCGCAGGCCGCCGTGCCGGTGCTCGACGAGGACGACGAGACGTCCCTGCACGAACGCATCAAGACCGTCGAGCGGCAGCTGCTGGTCGACACCGTCGGACGGCTGACCCGCGAGGGTTGGACCGTCACCGGAAGGAAGGTCACGATCCCGTGAGCACCCGTACCCCGGTCCGCCGGGCCCTGGTCAGTGTGTACGACAAGACCGGCCTCGAGGAGCTCGCGCGCGGGCTCGCGGAGGCGGGTGTGGAGATCGTCTCCACCGGGTCGACGGCGGCGCGCATCAGCGCCCTCGGCATCGCCGTCACCGCCGTGAGCGACGTGACCGGCTTCCCGGAGTGCCTGGACGGGCGGGTGAAGACGCTGCACCCGCACGTCCACGCCGGCATCCTCGCCGACCTCCGGAACCCCGACCACGCCCAGCAGCTGGACGAGCTCGGCATCGCGCCGTTCCAGCTGGTGGTGGGGAACCTGTACCCGTTCCGGGAGACCGTCGCCTCCGGCGCGGCCGAGGACGACATCGTCGAGCAGATCGACATCGGCGGCCCGAGCATGGTGCGCGCCGCGGCGAAGAACCACGCCAACGTCGCGATCGTGGTGGACCCGGGCGCGTACGGCGACGTGCTGGCCGCGGTGCGGGCCGGTGGGTTCGACCTGACCGCACGCCGCCGCCTCGCCGCGCAGGCGTTTGCGCACACCGCCGCGTACGACTCCGCGGTCGCGTCCTGGTGTGCCGCCGCGCTGGACCCGGAGAACGACGGGTGGCCGGCATTCGCGGGCGCCACGTACGAGCGGGCGGAGATCCTGCGGTACGGGGAGAACCCGCACCAGGAGGCGGCCCTGTACGTCGACCCCGACGCCGCGCCCGGCATCGCGCAGGCCGAGCAGCTGCACGGCAAGGAGATGTCGTACAACAACTTCGTCGACTCCGACGCGGCGTACCGCGCGGCCTACGACTTCGCCGGCCCGGCCGTCGCGATCATCAAGCACGCGAACCCGTGTGGCATCGCGGTGGGCGACGACATCGCCGAGGCGCACCGCAAGGCGCACGCCTGTGACCCGCTCTCGGCGTTCGGGGGCGTGATCGCGACGAACCGGCCGGTCAGCGTCGCGATGGCCGAGCAGGTCGCCGAGGTGTTCACCGAGGTCCTGCTCGCACCGTCCTATGAGGACGGTGCGCTGGACGTGCTGCGGCAGAAGAAGAACATCCGGCTCCTCACCGTTCCGCCGCGGGCCGACTCCGGCGCCGAGCTGCGCCCGGTCTCCGGTGGCCTGCTCGTCCAGATGCCCGACCGCATCGACGCGCCCGGCGACGACCCGGCGAGCTGGACGCTCGCCGCGGGCAAGCCGGTCGACGAGGCCACCCTGGCCGACCTCGCGTTCGCGTGGCGGGCCATCCGCGCGGTGAAGTCCAACGCGATCCTGCTGGCGGACGCCGGCGCCACCGTGGGCGTCGGGATGGGCCAGGTCAACCGGGTCGACTCGGCGAAGCTCGCGGTCTCCCGCGCGGGCGACCGGGCCCGGGGTTCGGTGGCGGCCAGCGACGCGTTCTTCCCGTTCGCGGACGGGCTCGAGGTGCTGCTCGCGGCCGGGGTGCGTGCGGTGGTGCAGCCGGGCGGTTCGGTGCGCGACGCCGAGGTGATCGCGGCGGCGGAACAGGCCGGCGTCCCGCTCTACCTCACGGGCACCCGCCACTTCTTCCACTGATGGAGGAGGTGGTCGGCGAACGGTTCCACGGGGCCGAGTGGGGCGGCCGCGACCTGGCCGGGCAGCACTTCACCGACTGCTCGTTCGAGGGCGCGGACCTGGAGGAGCTGGTCACGTCGGGGTGCGTGTTCACCACGTGTGACTTCTCCTCCGCGCGGCTGAACGCCAGCAGCCACACCGACACGGCGTTCCTGCGGTGCACCTTCCGCCGGACGAACCTGTTCGCCGCGCGGCTGGTCGGCTGCAAGCTGTCCGGCTCGACGTTCGTGGACTGCACGATGCGGCCGCTGGAGGTCGACGGCGGAGACTGGCGGTACGTCAGCCTCCGCGGCGCCGACCTCGGCCGTACCGACCTGCGGGGGCTCAAGCTCGCCGAGGCCGACCTGACCGACGCCGACCTGCGCCGGGCCGACCTGCGCGAGGCGGACCTGAGTCACGCCCGGATGCGGCACGTGCGGCTCGCCGGTGCCGACCTGCGGGGCGCCGAGCTCGAGGGTGTGGACCTGCGCATCCTCGATCTCACCGGGGTGCGGATCGACGCGCTGCAGGCGGTCGCCGTGGCGACGGCCCACGGGGCGAGGGTGGGCTGACGATGGCACGGGCGCGGGCCGACCGAGTGGGGCGTGGCCGGGCCGGCCGCGCGGCGCGCGCGCCGGCGGACCGGCTGGCAGACTCCGCCCCCATGGCAGCCCTGTCCCGCCGAGATGCCTGGGCCCCCCGGATCGTCCGGTGCGGGGCCGCCCTGCTCGCCGCGCTGATCGTCTGGCGGGTGTTCGCCGTCCTGGTCGAGCCCTGGGACTTCGGGATGCTGTGGGAGGCCGGGTGGGAGATCCCGCGCGGCATCGACCCGTACCCGCCGCTCGGTGACCCCGAGATCGTCGGCACCACCCACCAGCTCGTGTACCCGTACCTCGCGGCACTGCCGTTCGTCCTGTTCGGACTCCTGCCGTTCGCCGCCGCCGCGCTGGTCTTCCTCGCCGTCTCGATCGCCGCGGTGGTCGGCGCGGTGTGGACGGCGGGTGCCCGTGACCCGCTGGCGGTGCCGCTCGTGCTGCTCGGCTCGGTGACGATCGTCGGGCTGCAGATCGGCAGCCTCAACGCGCTGTTCCTGCTCGGCCTGGTGCTGGCCTGGCGCTGGCGGGACCGCCCGTGGGCCCTCGGCGTGCTGGTCGGCGTCCTGGTGACCGCCAAGCTGTTCCTCGCGCCGCTGCTGGCGTGGCTGGTGCTGTCCCGGCGGTACCGCGCGACCGTCGTCGCCGCGGTGCTGTCCGGCGCGCTGGTGGTGCTGGGGCTGCTGGTCGGCCCGATCGGGTTCGGCGACTACCGCGAGCTGCTCGGCGAGCTCGGCACCAGCGAGGCGCACAAGGGGTGGTCGCCGACGGCGCTGTTCATCGCCTGGGGGCACGCCGACCTCGCCGGCGTCGCCACGGTCGCGCTCGCCGCCGCCCTGCTGGGCGGCGCCTGGTGGGGATACCGCCGCGGGCACGATGAGCGGCTGCTGTACGCGGCAGCCGTCGGCGTGGGCCTGGTGGCCTCGCCCATCGTGTGGGCGCACTACCTCGTGCTGCTCGTCGCGCCGCTGCTCGTGCTCGGCGCCCGCCGGGCCACGCTGCTGTGGTTCGCGGCGACGGGGTGGCTGGTCGTGCTGCCGCACCACGTCCTCGAACGGATCCCGCCGGACCTGGTGCCGTGGTGGCCGGTGGCGGCGCTCACGGTGGCCCTGGCGTCCTGGGTGGCCGACCAGGCGGTGTGCCCGAGCGGGAAAGCCTCCGGCTGGGTGGCCACCGTGCTGTGGACGGCGCTGGGGGCCACCGTGCTGCTGCACCCGGCCGGTGCCCGGCCGCTCGTGGCGCTGCTCTGGCTGCTCCTCTGCGCCGAGTGGGTGTACCGCCGTACTGCGCCGTCCGCCGCACCTGGCAGACTCAACAGGCGTGACGGCAACGATTCTGGACGGCAAGGCAACGGCAGCGGCGATCAAGTCGGAGCTCGCGGAGCGGGTGACGAGGCTGGCGCGGGACGGTATCCGGCCGGGACTGGCGACCGTCCTGGTCGGTGACGACCCCGCATCGCACAGCTACGTCGCCGGCAAGCACCGCGACTGCGCCGAGGTGGGCATCGCGAGCATCCAGGTGGAGCTGCCGGGGTCGGCCACCCAGCGGGACGTGGAGATCGCGGTCGACACGCTCAACAGCGACCCGCTGTGCACCGGTTACATCGTGCAGCTGCCGCTGCCGCGGGGCCTGGACAGCGGCGCCGTGCTGGAGCGCATGAACCCGGACAAGGACGCCGACGGCCTGCACCCCACCAACCTGGGGCGCCTCGTGCTCGGTGTCGACGGCCCGCTGCCGTGCACGCCGCGGGGGATCGTCGAGATCCTGCGCCGGTACGACGTGGCGCTGGCCGGCGCCGAGGTCGTCGTGGTGGGGCGCGGGGTCACCGTGGGCCGGCCGCTGGGCCTGCTCCTCACCCGGCGCAGCGAGAACGCCACCGTGACCCTCTGCCACACCGGCACCCGCGACCTCGCCGCGCACCTGCGGCGGGCCGACATCATCGTCGCCGCGGCCGGCAGCGCGGGGATGGTCACCGCCGACCTGGTGAAGCCGGGGGCCGCCGTGCTCGACGTCGGCATCACCCGGGTCGCCACCGAGGACGGCCGCACCCGCCTGGTCGGCGACGTCGCCCCCGAGGTGCACGAGGTGGCGGCCTTCGTGGCGCCGATGCCCGGCGGGATCGGGCCGATGACCCGCGCGATGCTCCTCACGAACGTCGTGGAGGCGGCGGAGCGGGCCGCCGACCGGGTCCCGGAGGGGGCCCGCTAAGCAGCAGTACGACCGTACGGATAGCCTCAGGGGTACTCGACCGCCGATCACAGGGAGTCCGACCGTGGGCAAGAAGGTCACCGTCGTAGGGGCCGGTTTCTACGGCTCCACCACCGCGCTGCGTCTCGCCGAGTACGACATCTTCGACACCGTCGTGCTGACGGACATCGTCGAGGGCAAGCCCGAGGGCATCGCCCTCGACATGAACCAGTCTCGCCCGGTCGAGGGTTTCGAGACCAAGGTGGTGGGCGTCGGTGGTGGCTCGTACGAGGGCACCGAGAACTCCGACATCGTGGTCATCACCGCCGGCCTGCCGCGCAAGCCCGGCATGAGCCGCATGGACCTCATCGAGACGAACGCCAAGATCGTCCGCAGCGTCTCGGAGCAGATCGCGAAGACCTCCCCGAACGCGGTCGTCATCGTCGTCTCGAACCCGCTGGACGAGATGACCACGCTGACCCAGCTCGCGACCGGGTTCCCGAAGAACCGGGTGTTCGGCCAGGCCGGCATGCTCGACACCGCCCGGTTCACCAACTTCGTCGCCGAGGAGCTCGGCGTCCCGGTCGGCAGCGTCAAGACGCTGACCCTCGGCTCGCACGGCGACACGATGGTCCCCGTCCCGTCGCAGTGCACGGTCGACGGCAAGCCGCTCACCGACCTGCTCCCGCAGGAGAAGATCGACGAGCTCGTCGAGCGGACCCGTAACGGCGGTGCCGAGATCGTGGCGCTGCTGAAGACGGGTTCCGCGTACTACGCCCCGTCCGCCGCCGCCGCGCGCATGGCGAAGGCCGTCGCCGAGGACTCCGGCGTGGTCATGCCGGTCTGCGCGTGGATCGACGGGGAGCACGGGATCTCCGGTGTCTACCTCGGGGTGGAGGCGGAGATCGGCGCCGAGGGCGTCAAGCGCATCGTCGAGACCCCGCTGACCGACGACGAGCGTGCCGCGCTGCACACCGCCGCCGAGGCCGTGAAGGCCAAGGCCGCGGACGTCGCCAGCCTCTGACTGCTGAGAAGGGACTACCCCGCATGGCGAAGATCAAGGTAGAGGGCACCGTCGTCGAGCTCGACGGCGACGAGATGACCCGGATCATCTGGCAGTTCATCAAGGACCGCCTGATCCACCCGTACCTCGACGTGAACCTCGAGTACTACGACCTCTCGATCCAGCACCGCGACGAGACCGACGACCAGGTCACGATCGACGCCGCCGAGGCCATCAAGCGGCACGGCGTCGGCGTCAAGTGCGCGACGATCACGCCGGACGAGGCGCGGGTGGAGGAGTTCGGCCTGAAGAAGATGTGGCGGTCGCCGAACGGCACGATCCGCAACATCCTCGGTGGCGTCGTCTTCCGCGAGCCGATCATCATCGACAACATCCCGCGGCTCGTCCCGGGCTGGACCAAGCCGATCGTCATCGGCCGTCACGCCCACGGTGACCAGTACAAGGCCACCGACTACGTCGTCCCGGGCCCGGGCAGGGTCACCCTGACCTACGTCCCGGACGGCGGCGGCGAGCCGGTCGAGCTCGAGGTCGCGAAGTTCACCGGCGGCGGCGTCACGATGGGCATGTACAACTACGACGACTCGATCCGGGACTTCGCCCGGGCGTCGATGCGGTACGGCCTGGCGCGCAACTACCCGGTGTACCTCTCCACCAAGAACACGATCCTCAAGGCCTACGACGGTCGCTTCAAGGACCTGTTCGCCGAGGTCTACGAGACCGAGTTCAAGGACCAGTTCGAGGCCGCCGGCATCACCTACGAGCACCGGCTCATCGACGACATGGTCGCCGCCGCGATGAAGTGGGAGGGCGGCTACGTCTGGGCGTGCAAGAACTACGACGGCGACGTCCAGTCCGACACCGTGGCCCAGGGCTTCGGCTCGCTCGGCCTGATGACGTCGGTCCTCATGACGCCGGACGGCGAGACGGTGGAGGCCGAGGCGGCGCACGGCACCGTCACGCGCCACTACCGCCAGCACCAGCAGGGCAAGCCGACGTCGACGAACCCGATCGCGTCGATCTTCGCCTGGACCGGTGGCCTGAAGCACCGCGGGAAGCTGGACGGCACCCCGGCCGTCACGCTGTTCGCCGAGACGCTCGAGCGCGTGTGCGTCGAGACCGTCGAGGGCGGCCAGATGACGAAGGACCTGGCGCTGCTCATCTCCAAGGACGCTCCGTACCTGACGACGGAGGAGTTCCTCGAGGCGCTGGCGAGCAACCTCGAGAAGGCCATGAACCCGGCCGTCTGAGGTACCTGCCCGGCCGAGGGCCCGCCACCGTGTGATGCGGTGGCGGGCCCTTCGCGTGCGCACCCTCCTCCGGTGCGCCCCGCCGTCCCGTGATCACCGGAAGGCGAAGGTGGGGGCGTTGCCGCGCCGGGCGGGCGAGGCAGTACCGTCCCTGTCCGTGCTCAGAGTCGCCACCGCCAATGTCAACGGGATCCGCGCCGCCGCCAAGAAGGGCTTCGGTGCATGGCTCGCCACCCGCGGGCTCGATGTCGTGTGCCTCCAGGAGGTCCGCGCGATCGGCTCGGAGATCCCGGCCGGGCTGTTCGACGGCTGGCACGGCGCGCACGCCGAGTCGGTGACCAAGGGCCGCTGCGGCGTCTCCGTGCTGACCCGCGAGCGGCCGACGGCGGTCCGCGTCGGGTTCGGGTCGGCGGAGTTCGACCCCGAGGGCCGGTACGTCGAGGTCGATCTCGCCGGGGTCACCGTCGGCAGCCTGTACCTGCCCAAGGGCGGGGTCGGCACGCCGCGGCAGGACGCCAAGTACCGGTTCATGACGGAGTTCGCGGCCTATCTCAAGGAGGCCAGGGACCGGGGCCGGGAGCTGCTCGTCTGCGGCGACTGGAACATCGCCCACACCGAGGCCGACATCAAGAGCTGGAAGACGAACCTCAAGAGCAGCGGCTTCCTGCCGGAAGAGCGGGCGTGGCTGGGCGAGGTGTTCACGGACTTCGTGGACGTGGTCCGCGCCCGGCACCCGGACAGCGCGGGGCCGTACACGTGGTGGTCCTACCGCGGGCGGGCGTTCGACAACGACGCCGGCTGGCGGATCGACCACCACGTCGCCACCCCGGACCTGGCCGGTCGGGCCCGGTGCGCGGTGGTCGACCGGGCCGCGAGCTACGACACCCGGTGGAGCGACCACTCGGCCGTCGTCGTCGACTACGGCGACTGATCCGGGGGTGCCTGCCGGGCGCCTCGGACACTTGCCCCACAATGTCGCCATGCGTTTGGATCACGTGATTTTCGCCGCCCGCCCCGAGGGGCTCGCCGCCACCGTGGAGGAGCTCTCCTTCCACCTCGGCACCCCGATCACGGAGGGTGGCATCCACCCCCGGTTCGGGACCCGGAACGCGATCCTCCCACTGGCCGGCGGGGAGTACCTGGAGGTCGTCGACGTCCTCGACCACCCCGCCGCGGAGAAGGCCCCGTTCGGCCGGGCCGTGAAGCGGCGCGTCGAGGCCGGCGGTGGCTGGCTCGGCTGGGTCGTGTCGGTGGACGACATCCGCCCCGTGGAGGAGCGGCTCGGCCGCCAGGCGGTGCAGGGCAACCGCCGCCGCCCCGACGGTCTCGACCTGCGCTGGAAGCAGCTCGGCGTGAACGGTCTGATCAACGACCCGCTCCTCCCGTTCTTCATCCAGTGGGAGGTCGACGAGGCCGAGCGTCCCGCGGCCAAGGGCGGTGAGCTGTCGCTGGGCAAGCTGACGCTGGCCGGTGACCCGGAGTCCCTCGCCGAGTGGCTCGGCGAGCCGAGCGACCACCCGCTGGACGACCACGAGGTCTCCTGGGTCGACGGACCGCGCGGCATCGTCGCCGTGGACTTCACCACCACCGAGGGCACCGTCCGGCTCTGATGGTCGCGCCCCTCTCGCGTTGATCATGGACTTTGCAGCACGACACGCCGGCGTGTCTGTTGCAAACTCCATGATCAACGCGGGGTGGGGTGTCGCCTACGCGAGCCGCTGGGCTCCCGGCGACGGCAGCGCGGCGAACGACTCCGGCGGGGTGAAGCCCCGCTCCGCGTACGCCCGTTCGACCGCCTCCCGTACGGCGTCGAGGCGGTCGGCGTCGGTGAGCGCGATCACGCAGCCGCCGAACCCCCCGCCGGTCATCCGCGCCCCGTACGCCCCCGCCGCGAGCGCCGCCTCCACCGCGGTGTCCACCTCCGGCACGGTGATCTCGAAGTCGTCCCGCATCGACGCGTGCGAGGCCGTGAGCAGTTCCCCGATGCCGCGCAGGTCCCCGGTCCGGAGGCGGTCGACGGTGGCGAGGACGCGGTCGTTCTCGGTCACGACGTGGCGTACCCGCCGCCGGATCACCGCGTCGTCGATCCGGTCCACGTCGGCCGGGGTCGCGTCCCGCAGTGCGGGGACGCCGAGCAGGTCAGCACCGGTACGGCAGGCCGCCAGCCGCTCGGCGTACGCCCCGTCGGCGAGCCGGTGCGGGGCCTTGGAGTCGAGCACGAGCATCGCGAGGCCGGCGTCGGCGAGGGGCAGCGGGACCTGCTCGGTCTCGCCGGTACGGCAGTCGAGGAACAGCGCGTGCCCGTCCCGGGCCAGCGTCGACGCGGCCTGGTCCATGATCCCGCAGGGCACCCCGACGTAGTCGTTCTCCGCCCGGCGGGCCAGCCGGGCGCGGTCCATGCCCGCCAGCTCCACCCCGGCGAGGCCGGTGAGGGCCGCCAGGACGGCACATTCCAGCGCGGCGGACGAGGACAGCCCCGCCCCTACCGGAACGTCGGAGATGAGCTCCAGGCGCGCCCCCGGCACCTCGTGGCCGGCGTCCCGCAGGGCCCAGGCCACGCCCGCGACGTACCCGGCCCAGCCCTCGACCGCCCCGGGGCGCAGGTCCGCCGGACCGAACGACACCTCCTCGCCGCGGGACCGGACCGTCCAGCCCGGCTCACCGGTCGCCGCCGCGGTGACCACCGTCCGGCGGGGCAGCGCGAACGGGAGGACGAACCCGTCGTTGTAGTCGGTGTGCTCGCCGATCAGGTTCACCCGCCCCGGTGCGGCCCAGGTCCCGCTCAGCGCTGGAGGAACTCCCACGCGTCACCCACCATCGCCGCCAGCGTCGGCTTCGCCGGTGTCCAGCCGAGCTCGGCGCGGGCGCGCTTGCTCGACGCGACGAGCTCCACGGGGTCACCGGCGCGGCGGGGCCGCTCCACCACGGGCAGCGTCGTGCCGGTGACCTGCTCGACGACCGCCAGCACCTCGCGGACGCTGAACCCACTGCCGTTGCCCAGGTTGTAGACCTTGTGCTCGCCGGGTGCGAGGGCCGCCAGTGCCAGCAGGTGCGCGCGGGCCAGGTCCTCGACGTGGATGTAGTCGCGGATCGCGGTGCCGTCCGGGGTCGGGTAGTCGGTGCCGAACACGGCGATCTGGTCCCGCTTCCCCTGCGCCGCCTCCAGCGCGAGCGGGATGAGGTGGGTCTCCGGGGTGTGCCGCTCGCCCTGCCCGCGGTAGGAGCCGACGACGTTGAAGTACCGCAGGCTCACGGCGGCGAGGCCGCGTGCGGCCGCCTCCCCGGCGAGCATCAGGTCGACGGCGAGCTTGGTGTCGCCGTACACGTTGGTGGGCTTCAGGCGCGCCGTCTCCGGGATCGGCACGGACTCCGGGTCGCCGTACACCGCGGCCGTGGACGAGAACACGATCCGGTCCACGCCCGCGTCCCGCATGGCCGTGAGCAGCGCGAGCGAGCCGCCGGTGTTCACGTGCCAGTACCGGCCGGGCTGCTGCATGCTCTCGCCCGCCGCGATGAGCCCGGCGAAGTGCAGCACCGCGTCGAAGCCCGCCTCGCGGGTCAGCACGGTGGCCACGTCGGCCAGGCCGCACTCGATGAACGTGGCCCGCGGCGGTACGCCGTCGGCCGGGCTGGTGGACAGGTCGTCCACCACGGTGACGTCGTGCCCGGCGTCGAGCAGCATCGTGGTGACGATGCCGCCGATGTACCCGGCGCCGCCGGTGACGAGCAGTTTCACGATGTGGCATCCCTCGGCATGTCGGTGGCCCGCTCCGGCGGGATGTCGTTGATGACAGCATCCAGGCACGGCTCGGAGCGGTGCTTTCCGGGCCCACGTAAACTCGTCGCGTGACTGCGCCGTGCTGCTAGACATTGCGATCGTCCTCCTGTTCGTGCTGATCGGGGGGCTGTTCGCCGCTGCCGAGATCGCACTGGTGTCCCTGCGGGAGGGCCAGGTCAAGGCGCTGGCCGAGCGGGGGCGGCGCGGCCGGCGGGTCGCGAAGCTCGTCGCGGACCCCAACCGCTTCCTCGCCGCCGTCCAGATCGGCGTCACGCTCGCCGGGTTCCTGTCGGCGGCGTTCGGTGCCGCGACGCTGTCCGCGCGCGCCGCCGCCGGGCTGGAGTCGGTCGGGCTGGACGAGCGGTTCTCGGGCCCGGTGGCCTTCGTCGGGGTGACCGCGGTCATCAGCTACGTGTCCCTGGTCCTCGGGGAGCTGGTGCCCAAGCGCCTCGCGCTCCAGCGGTCCGAGGGCATCGCGATGGTGGTCGCCTCCCCGCTGGACCGGCTGGCCACGGCGTTCCGGCCGGTGATCTGGCTGCTGTCGGTGACCGGCGACGCGCTCGTCCGGCTGCTCGGCGGCGACCCCACCGCGAACCGGGAGACGATCTCCGGCGAGGAGCTGCGGGACCTCGTCGCCGCGCACGAGTCGCTGGGCCGGGACGAGCGCGCGCTGATCGACGACGTGTTCTCCGCCGGCGACCGGCAGGTGCGCGAGGTGATGCTGCCGCGCACCGAGGTGGAGTTCCTCGACGGCGCGATGACCGTCGGCCGGGCCGCGCGGATCGCCGGGGCGTCGCCCCACTCCCGGTACCCGGTGGTGGGGGAGTCCTCCGACGACGTGGTCGGCTTCGTCCACCTGCGCGACCTGCTGATCCGCCCGGACGGCGACCGGTCCACCACCGTGTCCGCGGTGGCCCGCGAGGTGAAGCGGCTGCCCGGTACCAAGCGGGTGCTCGCCGCGCTGTCGGAGATGCGGCGCGAGGGCCACCACCTGGCGATCGTCGTGGACGAGTACGGCGGCACCGACGGCATCGTGACGCTGGAGGACCTCATCGAGGAGGTCATCGGCGAGATCCGCGACGAGTACGACACCCCGCCCGCCCCCGGCGAGGCCAGGCCGAACGAGCTCGACGGCCTGTGCAACCTCGACGAGGTCCGCGAGTCCACCGGTCTGGAGCTGCCCGACGGCCCGTACGAGACGCTCGCCGGCTTCGTGATGGCCGGCCTGGGCACCCTGCCCATCCTCGGCGCCGAGGTGGAGGTCGAGGGATGGCGGCTCACCGTCACCGAGCTCGACGGCCGCCGGGCGTCCCGCGTTCGGGTGATCCCGCCCGCCCCCGCCGTGACCGGCGCATCCCTCCCCGTGGAGTCCTGACACAATGCCAGCCATGTCCGACCGGCGTCCCCGCGTGCTCTCCGGCATCCAGCCGACCGCGGATTCCTTCCATTTCGGCAACTACCTGGGCGCCCTCCGGCACTGGGTGAGCATGCAGGACACCCACGAGTGCGTGTACTCCATCGTGGACCTGCACGCGATCACCGCCGGCCACGACCCGGCGGTGCTCCGCCACCGGACCCGGGTCTCCGCGGCCCAGCTGCTGGCGCTCGGGGTCGACCCGGAGCGGTCCACCCTGTTCGTGCAGAGCCACGCGCCCGAGCACGCCCAGGCCGCCTGGGTGCTCAGCTGCATCACCGGGTTCGGCGAGGCCCGCCGGATGACCCAGTTCAAGGACAAGTCGGCGAAGCAGGGGGAGGGGCAGGCCTCGGTCGGCCTGTTCACGTACCCGATCCTCCAGGCCGCCGACATCCTGCTGTACCAGCCGGACGCGGTGCCGGTGGGCGAGGACCAGCGCCAGCACCTGGAGCTCTCCCGTGACCTCGCCCAGCGGTTCAACTCGCGGTTCGGCGAGACGTTCCGGATCCCGGCGCCGCACATCGTGAAGGACACGGCGAAGATCACCGACCTCCAGGACCCGACCAGCAAGATGAGCAAGTCGGCCTCGTCGCCGGCCGGCATCATCGACCTGCTGGAGGACCCGAAGCGCAGCGCCAAGAAGATCCGGTCCGCGGTCACCGACTCGGAGGCGGTGGTGCGTTTCGACCCGGAGACGAAGCCGGGCGTCTCCAATTTGCTGACCATCCACAGTGCACTGTCCGGGCGGGCGATCGCCGACCTGGAGAACGAGTACGCGGGCCGTGGCTACGGCGACCTGAAGAAGGATCTCGCCGAGGTGGTGGTCGAGTTCGTCACCCCGATCCAGGAGCGCACCGCGGCCTATCTGGACGATCCCGCGACGTTGGACCGGGTGCTGGCGGCCGGGGCCGAGAAGGCCCGTGCCATCGCCGGTGCGACGCTCGCGACGATGTACGACCGGATCGGCTTCCTTCCGCTGGGTGAGGCCAGGTGAGCCGCACCATCGGTGTCGCGGTCGGCATCCCCGAGCCGTGGGCCACCCAGCTGAACCGGGCCCGACACGAGGCGGGCGACCCGCTCGCCGCCTCCGTGCCGTCCCACATCACGCTCCTGCCGCCCACCGAGGTCCCGGACGCCGACCGCCGCGCGGTGGAGCAGCATCTGCGGGAGGCGGCGTCGCGGCACCGGCCGTTCGAGCTGCACCTGCGGGGGACCGGGACGTTCCGGCCGATCACCGACGTGGTGTTCGTCGCCGTGGCGACCGGGATCAGCGAGTGCGAGCTGCTGGAGGCGGACATCCGGCGCGGCCCGCTCGGGCGTGAGCTGCGGTTCCCGTACCACCCGCACGTCACCGTCGCGCACGACGTGGGCCCGGCCGCACTGGACGGCGCGTACGACGGTCTGTCAGATTTCGACGCGCGGTTCACGGTCCGGGGCTTCACCCTGTTCGAGCACGGGCGCGACGGACGGTGGCGCCCGGAACAGGAGTTTCCCTTCGGCGGTGCGTGAGAGGCGGTCGGTATGGCGGGCCTGGTGGAGCGGCTGCGGCGGCGCTGGGGCTGGTTCGACCACGCGGCCCGGGCGGGAACGCTCTACACCGACCTGAACGGTGGCCGCCTCGCCGCGGCCTGCAGCTACTTCGGGTTCCTGGCGATCTTCCCGCTCGCGCTGCTGGCGTTCGCGGTGCTGGGGTTCCTGTTCCGCGGCAACCCGGACGTGACGACGGCCGTGGCCGACTCGCTCGCGAAGAACTTCCCGGTGCTGGCCGTCGGCGACATCGAGGGCGCGAAGAACACCGCCGGGCTCCTCGGCCTCGTCGGGTTCTACTTCGCGGGGCTGGGCTGGGTCGACGTCCTGCGGACCTCACTGCGCACCATCTGGAAACGCGAGGAGGCCCCCGGCAATCTCGTCGTCCGCAAGGCCATCGACGCCGGCGTGCTCCTCGGCCTCGGCCTGATCGCCGGACTGTCGCTGGCGGTGTCCGCCGCCGCGACCGGCGGTACGAGGTGGGCCCTCGACCTGATCGGCGTGGACGACACCGTCGGCGGCCGGTTCGGGCTCGGCGTGCTCGGGCTGGCGCTCTCGCTCGCGGTGGACGTGGTGCTGTTCCTGGCTCTGTTCACCGCCGTGCCGCGGATCCGGCAGCCGTTCCGCCGGCTGCTCTGGCCGGCCGTGGTGTCGGCGGTCGGGCTGGAGGCCCTCAAGACGGCCGGGACGCTGTACATCAGCCGTACGCAGACGAACCCGGCGTACAAGGCGGTCGCGGTCGCGGTCGGGCTGCTGGTGTTCCTGTACTGGCTGCACCAGCTGCTGATCTACTGCGCCGCGCTCACCGCGACCGACTCGCGGGAGGCCGCGGTGGATCTCGGTACGGGCGGCGATCGCCTGGACCCGACGGACCGGAGCCAGGCCGACGTTCCGGAGCCCGGCTCTGGCGCTGCTGGAGAGTCTGCGGACGGCGAGACGGCGGAGCCGTCCGCGCTGTCCGCACCGGGCGGCGGCGGGCGAGCCGGAGCCTGACCCGCAGGCGCAGGCCGGCCACCACCGCGGCGAGGCCGGCGAGGACCATCAGCGTCACGGTCCCGGCTCCGGCCCCGGCCCCGGCTGCCGCCCCGGGCACCCCGGCACCGGGGCGCCGGATCCGGGCCTCGGCGAGGACACGGGGACTGGGCTGGGCCGGCTTCGGCTCGGCGAGGCGGCCCACCGGCGCCGTACCGGCCGGCAGCGCAAAGCCCCAGTCGAGCAGCGCGGCGGCCTGCTCCCGCATCCGCAGCGGCGCCTGCTCGCCGCGCATCAGCGTGACGACGAGGCTCCGGCCACCGCGCTCGGCGACCCCCACGTACGTGTGGCGGGCGCTGTCGGTGAACCCGGTCTTGCCGCCGAGCGTGCCGCGGTAGGTGGTGAGCAGCTTGTTGTCGTTCTGGATCTGGTAGCCGGGGTAGGTCTTGCCGGCGCCGCCCGGCAGCGTGACGGTCTCGCTCGGGATCTGGGCGGTGGGCGTCGCCGCGATCCGCCGGAAGTCCGTGCGCGCGAACGCCGCCCGCGCGATCACCGCCAGGTCGTACGCCGAGGTGTGCTGGCCCGGGGCGTCGAGCCCGTGCGGGTTGACGGCGACGGTGTCGCGGGCGCCGAGCCGCGCCGCCTCGGCGTTCATCGCGCGGATCGTGCCGGGGCGGCCCTCCTCGCCCCCGGCGACCCGGGCGAGGACGTTCGCCGCGTCGTTGCCCGACACGAGGAGCAGCCCGAGGAGCAGTGTCTCGGTCGTGTACCGGCCGCCGGCGACCAGCCCGACGGCGCTGCTGCCGGGCTCGAAGTCGAGGTCCTGGGGCAGCACGGTGATCGTCTGCGAGGGGTCGAGCCTCGGCAGCACGGTGACCGCGGTGAGCAGCTTCAGCGTGCTCGCCGGCAGGTGCTCCACGTGGGCGCCGCAGGCGGCGAGGACGTCGCCACTGGTGACGTCCGCGACGACCCACGAGTTCGCCGTGAGGCCGGTCGGGAGCGGCTTCGCCTCCGGCGGGACCACCAGCCCGGTGGAGTCGAGCGGGTCGGCGTCCGCCGCCGCCCCTCCGCCCCGGCACGGCAGCGCCGCCGGGACGGCCGCGGGCAGGACGGTGTGCGGCGTGGCGGTGTGCGGCGTGGCGGTCACGGCGGCCGCGGCCGGCGTCGCGGTACCGGCGACGGCGGAGAGGACGGCGGTGGCGACCAGGATGCGCGCGAGGTTCGGTCCCATCGGGACCGGACGTTACCGGGTGATACCCCCGCGTTGATCACTGGCGCGTCGGCGTGTCCCGTTTCTCCTGCCCGGGCGGCGGCCGGGCAGGAGCGCCAGCCCGGCGAACCCGATCGCCCCGAGCGACAGCGAGGCCTGCATCGGGAGCGTGCCGACGGGGGACGGGGTGGGGGTGGCTGTCGCGGTCGGCGGGACCGCCGGACCGGCGGTGCGGGTGGGGGCGACAGCCGCCTTCCGGACGGCGGTGGTGGTGGCGGCGCCGGCGGTCGGGGTGGCCGTCGGCGCCGGGGTGACGGTGGGCTTCGGGGTCGGCGTGGGCGCCGAGCGCGCCGGGACCAGGGCGCCGATGCCCTTCGCCGCGGCCGGCAGCCGGAAGCCCCAGTCGAGCAGCGTCGCGGCCTGCTTGGCGATGCCCCGGTCGTTGTAGAGCAGCGTGACGACCAGCGTCCGGCTGCCGCGGCGGGCCACCGCCACGAACGTCTGCTGCGCCTTGCGGGTCCACCCGTTCTTCGAGCCGAGCTGACCGGCGTAGCCCATGTGCCACAGCTCGTTCTGGGCGACCAGGGTGCGGGTGGGGCCGCCGACCGGGCCGAACCGGAACGTCTTCGTCGCCATGATCTTCCGGAACCGCGCGTCGGCGAACGCGGCACGGTTGACCAGTGCCAGGTCGTACGCGCTCAGGCTCTGGCCGCGGCCGTCCAGCCCGGACGGGGTCACCGCGCGGCTGTCCCCGGCCCGGAGGTCGCGGAGCGTGTTGTTCATCAGCGTCATCGTGCGCGCGCGGCTGCCGGTGGACGTCGCCAGCAGCTCGGCGACGTCGTTGCCCGAGCGCATGATCAGGGCGTTCAGGAGGGCGTCCACCCGGTAGTACCTCCAGCGCGTCAGCCCGACACACGCGCACTCCGGGACCGGCACCGTGCGGGTCATCCGCACCTTCCGGTCCAGGGGCACGTTCCGCAGGATCGTCAGCGCGGTGAGCGTCTTCAGGGTGCTCGCCGGGGCCAGCTTGTAGTGGGGCTTGCGGGCCGCCAGCACGGTGCCGGTCGTGAGGTCCGCGACGACGAACGCCCGGGACTTGACCGAGGCGGGGATCGCCGGGCTGCCGCTGGTGCGCAGCGTGCCGCTGGTGCCCATCGCCTTGCCGCCGATCGGGGTCGGGGTGGCGGCGGTCGCGCCGGGCGCCACGCCGACCGCGACCGCGCCGAGGGCGCAGCAGGCGGCGGTGACGAGCAGAGCCGCGCGGCGGAGGCGGCCTCGTCCGAGGCCGCCTGACCGCGACGTGCGCCTGCGGAGAATAATCGTCACTGTGTTCCTCACTCGCCGCTGGTCGGCTTTCCTCGTTGCTGTCGCCGTGTGGAGCTGGGCCGTGTGGCCCCGGTTCGCCAAGGCGATCTGGGACGATCCGCGGGCGTGGGACGGCGGGAGCCCGACGGGCTTCCTGTGGGTCCACGCCGTGCTGATCGTGTCCGCGCTCGCGATCGGGACCACGGTCGGTGTGCTGGGCGTGAAGGGCTGGCGCCGGGCACGCACGGACTGAGGTCCTGGTCGGGCAGGGTCACGTCGATGTCATCGGCGGCGCGAGAGCGCGACTGAAGGGCGCATCGTTCGGATTCCGTGAGGATTCGGGCGCCACCACCGGGCCACGCCGCCCCCACCCCGAGTCGATCATGGGGT
>JAVEDU010000031.1 GCA_030840805.1 Actinomycetota bacterium | reverse complement strand
GGCGCCGGCGTATCCGACCGGTCAGTGCGCACCGGCCCCGGTGAGGGAGCGCACCTCCAGCTCCGCGTACTTGGCCTCGTCGTGCTCCTTGCTCAGCACCGTGCCGAGGTAGGCGCACAGGAAGCCGAACGGGATGGACACCAGGCCCGGGTTCTCCAGCGGGAACCAGGCGAAGTCGGTGCCCAGGCCGAACAGCGACGCGCTCTTGCCGGTGACCGCGTCGACCTTGCCCGACACGACCGGCGAGAAGAACACCAGCACCACGGCCGAGAACAGGCCGCCGTAGATGCCGGCCACCGCGCCCGCGGTGTTGAACCGCCGCCAGAACAGCGAGAACAGGATCGCCGGCAGGTTCGCCGACGCCGCGATCGCGAAGGCCAGGGCGACCAGGAACGCGACGTTCAGCTTGGTGGCGAAGATGCTCAGCAGGATCGAGATGCCGCCGATGACGAACGCCGACACCTTGGCGACCACGACCTCCTGCCGCTCGGTGGTGTTCCCCCGCTTGATCACGTTGGCGTAGAAGTCGTGCGCCAGCGAGGACGACGAGGCGAGGGTCAGACCCGCGACCACGGCGAGGATCGTCGCGAAGGCGACCGCCGCGATGACCGCCAGCATCAGGGCCCCGCCGGTGTCACCGAAGAAGTCCTTGCCGAGTTGCTCCGCGAGCTGCGGGGCGGCGGTGTTGCCGGCCGGGTCCTGAGCCACGATCGCGTCCCGGCCCACCAGCGCGGCCGCGCCGAAGCCGAGCGCGAGCGTCATCAGGTAGAACGTGCCGATCAGCCCGATCGCCCACAGCACGGACTTCCGCGCCGCCCGGGCGGTCGGCACCGTGTAGAACCGGATCAGGATGTGCGGCAGGCCCGCCGTGCCCAGCACGAGCGCGAGACCCAGGCTGATCAGGTCGAGCTTGCTCCACAGGGTGGCCATGGCATCCCCGGGGATGTCCTTGCCGTACCGCAGGCCCGGTTCGAGGAACGCCGCGCCCTTGCCGGACTTCTCGGCGGCCGAGCCGAGCATGTCCGAGATGTTGAAGCCGAACTTCGCCAGCACCAGGACGGTCATCAGCCCGGCGCCGATCATCAGCAGGCCCGCCTTGACGATCTGGACGTACGTCGTGCCCTTCATGCCGCCCACCGTCACGTACACGATCATCAGCACGCCGACGAAGATGATCGTCGCGACCTTGGCCTGGTCGGCGTTCATGCCGAGGACCGTCGCGCCGGGCTTGATGCCGAGCAGCAGCGCCACCAGCGCGCCCGCGCCGACCATCTGGGCGAGCAGGTAGAAGATCGAGACGGTGATCGTGGAGACCGCCGCCGCGGTGCGTACCGGCCGCTGGCGCATCCGGTACGACAGCACGTCCGCCATCGTGTACTTGCCGGAGTTCCGCATGAGCTCGGCGACCAGCAGCAGGGCCACCAGCCAGGCGACGAGGAACCCGATCGAGTACAGGAAGCCGTCGTAGCCGAACAGCGCGATGATGCCGGCGATTCCGAGGAACGACGCGGCCGACATGTAGTCGCCGCCGATCGCCAGCCCGTTCTGGAAGCCGGAGAACGACCGGCCACCGGCGTAGAAGTCACTCGCCGTCTTGGTCTGCCGGCTCGCCCAGACCGTGATCCCGAGGGTGATCGCGACGAAGACGAGGAACAGCACGATCGTGAGGGTGCGGTTCACGCGGCCTCTGCCTCCAGCTCGGCGCGGAGCCTGTCCGCCACGGGGTCGATCTTGGCGTCGGCGTACCGGGAGTACATCCACGCGATGACGAAGGTGGAGACGAACTGGAGGATCCCGAAGACGAAGGCGACGTTGATGTTGCCGAGAACCTTCGTACCCATGAAGCCGCGGGCGTACGCCGAGAGCAGGACGTACAGCAGGTACCAGGCCAGGAACGCCACCGTCATCGGGAAGACGAACGACCGCAGCGAGCGGCGCAGCCCGTCGAACTCCGGGCTCGCCGCCATGGCGGAGTAGCGCTCCGGGCTCGCCGCGACGCGGGCGGTCTCCGGTTGGGCATCTGTGGTCATGTGCCGCCTTCCGTGCCGGGTGCGATGTGATTCAGGGCACGGTAGGAAGCCGGGGCCCCCGGCGGCGAGCTGCCGGTCGGCCGCTGCGACGAACGGCAGGTGGGGTGCGCCGAGTGACGGCCGTCACATCGGCGAGCGACCCCGCAGCAGCAGGCTGTCGGGCGCGTGCAGCCGCAGCATGGTGCGGCCGACGTCCGCCGGGACGCGGTTCCGGGTCGCCAGCGAGACGCCGATCATCACGGCGAAGGCGAGCGGCACGGTCCACGCCGCGGGCTGCGCGACAAGCGCGGCGGCCCAGCCCTCCAGCGGCGGGCCCAGGACGGCGACGAGCACCGCGGCCGCCGCCGATCCGCCGCCGACGACCAGTCCGGCCGCCGCACCCGCCCAGGTCAGGCCCCGCCACCAGATACCGAGCACCAGCAGCGGGCAGAAGCTCGACGCCGCCACCGCGAAGGCCAGGCCGACCACCTGGGACACGTCGAGCCCGTTCACCTGGAGGGCGAGGAACAGCGGGACCAGGCCGGCCACCAGCGCGGCGATCCGGAAGTCCCGGACCGCCCGCATCGAACCGCGGCCCAGCACGTCGGTCGACAGCACCCCGGCGACGCTCACCAGCAGTCCGGAGGAGGTGGACAGGAACGCGGCGAAGGCCCCCGCCGCGACCAGTCCGGCGAGGACCTGCCCGGTGACGCCGCCGATCGCCGCGCCCGGCAGCACCAGCACGACCGCGTCGGTGCGGCCGGTCATCAGCAGCTCGGGGGCGTACACCCGACCGAGGGCGCCGTAGACCGTGGGGAACAGGTAGAACGCGCCGAGCAGCGCCAGCACGACCAGCGTGGTCCGGCGCGCGGCCCGGCCGTCGGGGTTCGTGTAGAAGCGCACGAGGACGTGCGGTAGTCCCATCGTGCCGAGGAACGTCGCGAGGATCAGCGAGTACACCCCGAACAGCTCGTGCTGCCCGTCGCCGCTGCCGGGCCTCAGCCAGCGCAGACCGTCCGGCGGCGCGGGCCCCTCGACATGCGGCACGGCGGCCCCCGCGGGCAGCGTCACCCGGGTACCGGCCCCGAACTCGTGCGTACCGGCGGTCAGCGTCTCCTGCCCGTCCCGGGCGACGCCGTCGAGCGTCCCGGCGATCGTCACGACGGTGGGCTCGACAACGGTGGCCCGTACCGCGGTGTCGATCTCGACGGTCGTCTGCGCCGCGAACGCCGGCCGGTCCGGCGGGCTCAGCTCCGGTCGCCCGTCGTGCTGCCAGGCGAGGAGCAGGAACGCCACCGGGAACGAGATCGCGGTCAGCTTCAGCCAGTACTGGAACGCCTGGACGAACGTGATGGACCGCATGCCGCCGGAGGCCACGTTCACCGTGACGACCGCGCCGACCACCACCGCCCCCACCCAGTAGGGCGCACCGATCACGGTGCCGAGGGTGAGACCGGCACCCTGGAGCTGCGGTACGAGGTACAGCCAGCCGATGAACACGACGAACGCCGCCGCGAGCCGCCGGAGCGCCCGCGACCCCAGCCGGGCCTCGGTGAAGTCCGGGAGCGTGAAGGCGCCGGACCGCCGCAGCGGCGCGGCGACGAACAGCTGGAGCGCCAGGTACCCGGCGGCGAACCCGACCGGGTACCAGAGCATGTCGACGCCGTACTTCATCACCAGGCCGGCGACGCCGAGGAACGACGCCGCCGACAGGTACTCGCCGCCGATCGCCGCCGCGTTCCAACGGGGGCTCACGCTGCGGCTGGCGACCAGGAAGTCCCCGGTGGTGCGCGCCAGGCGTACCCCGTACGCGCCGATCGCCACCGTGACGAGGCTGACGATGACGACGGCCGGCAGGGCGTACGGCGAGTTGCCCACGCCGCTAGGACCGCTCGACGAGCTCGGCGAAGTCGCGTTCGTTCCGTTCCGCGACGCGAACGTGGAACCAGCCGACGGCGAGCAGGAACGGGTACGCGAGGACGCCGAGCAGCAGCCACGGCAGCGTGACCCCGAAGACCCTGACCTCGGCGAGCCCGGGGATCAGCGCGAACAGCAGCGGCAGCAGCCCCAGGCCCAGCCCGACGATCACCGACAGCCGCAGGGCGAGGGCGAGCTGGGTGCGGACCAGGCCGCGGACGAGCGCGTCCCCGACGCCGGTCTCGTCCTCGAGCTCCTGCCGGGCAGGGGTGCGGACGGGGCGGCGACGGGCCCGGCCGTCGGCGAGCACGACGCGGACCCGCTGCGGTGGGGGGCGTTCCGTGCTGGTCACCCGAGCGAGGCTACCGGGGGCGAACGGCGACCGGGATCTCGACGAGGTGCAGGGTCACGTCCAGCTCGCCCGAGCGCCACCGCACCGGGACGCCGGACTGCCGGAGACACGCGAGCAGGTCCGCCACCGTGGTGTCGCCCGGCAGGGGGGACTCCGCCGCGTCGGGCACCGTGCGGGCCGGCTCCACCGCCACGAAGCACAGCTCCCCGTCGGCATCCCGGGTGACGAGGTAGCCGACGTGGGGATGGCGATGCACCTGCGGGAACGCTCGGAGTCGTCCACGTGCGTTCGATCGACGATCCGCTCGGCGTCACCCGACGGGACTTCGAGGGTGCGCCTTTCGCGCCGGGACAGGCCCGGCGGCGACGGCGGCTCCTGCGGTCGCCTGCCCCGGGTCACCCCCGCGAGCGTAGGGGCCCTGAACGCCCCTCCCGCCGTTGTCCACAGGGCTAGCGGGTCCAGCCGGTCTTCGCGACCCGGACCAGTCGTTCCTTCAGCTCCCGCGTGTGACGGCGGCTCACCGGCAGTTCCCGGCCGTCCACGACCACCACGTACCCCGACCCGGTGAGGCGCAGCTCGCTGATCCGCCGCACCGCCACCAGGTACGACCGGTGGATCCGCACGAATCCGGCGTCCGCCCAGCGGTCCGCGAGCGCCGTCAGCGCCGCGCGGATCAGATGTGATCCGTCCGCGGTGTGCAGCCGCGCGTAGTCACCCTGCGCCTCGACCCACCGGACCTGCGACCGGGGCAGCAGCCGCGTGGTCCCGGCCAGCTCGATCGGGATCACCTCGTCGTCGTCGCCCGCGGCCGGGACCGGGGCCGGTGCGGGGGCGGCGACGCGGGCCGCGACGACCCGGCGCAACGACTCGGCCAGCCGGTCTTCGCGCAGCGGCTTGAGCACGTAGTCCACCGCGCCCAGCTCGAACGCGTCCACGGCGCGGTCCTCGTGCGCGGTCACGAACACGACCGACGGCGGCTCGGCGAACCGCCGCAGCACCCGCGCCAGCTCCAGGCCGTCCAGTCCCGGCATCCGGATGTCCAGGAACACCACGTCGGTGCCGCCGTCCCGCAGGACCCGCAGGGCCTCGGTCGCGTCCGATGCGGTCGCCACCGACGCCACCCGGTCGTCCGCCCTGAGCAGGTACGCGAGCTCGTCCAGCTGGGGCGCCTCGTCGTCGACCGCGAGGACGCGGAGGGCCGTCGGCTCGGTCACGGGACCACCGGCGCGGACGGGCGCACGCCGGGCTGGAACTTCGGGACCCGCATGCTCACCTTCGTCCCCGCCCCGAGCGCCGTCTCCACGACCAGCCCGAACCCGTCGCCGAAGACCGAGCGCAGCCGGTCGTCCACATTGCCCAGCCCGACATGGTGCCCCCCGTCCTCGCTCGGTACGTCCGCCTCCGCGCCACCGGCACTCCGGCGCTGCAGCAGCGCCGGGTCCATGCCGACACCGTCGTCGTCGACGGTGATGTGGCACTCGGCCCCCGCGTCGGCGGCGACGATGCTGATCGTCCCGCCGCCGGGCTTGGGGGCGAGGCCGTGGCGTACCGCATTCTCCACGAGGGGTTGCAGACACAGGAACGGCACCACGACCGGCAACACCTCGGGCGCCACCTGGAGCCGGACCTGGAGCCGGTCGCCGAACCGGGCCCGCTCCAGCAGCAGGTACCGGTCGATCGACCGCAGCTCCTCGGCGAGCGTCGTGAACTCGCCGTGCGAGCGGAAGCTGTACCGGGTGAACTCGGCGAACTCGGCGATCAGCTCGCGCGCCCGCTCGGGGTCGGTGCGGATGAGCGAGCCGATCGCGGACAGCGCGTTGTAGATGAAGTGCGGGCTGATCTGGGCCCGCAGCGCCCGGACCTCGGCCCGCGCCAGGGCGTCACGCTGGACGTCCGCGTCGGCGAGCTCCAGCTGCGTCGACACCCACCGGCCGGTCTCCAGGGCGGCGCGCAGCAGGCCGGGCGGCGGTTCGGACCCGGCCAGGGCCACCAGGACGCCCACCACCCGGCCACCGCTGTCCAGCGGGACCGCGACACCGCCCCGCAGCGCGCAGTCCAGCGTTGCGCACGGCAGGTCGGCGGCGCGCAGGAGCAGCGGCCGTTCGGTGCGGGCGGCCGCGGCGGCGAGCGCCGCGACCTGTACCGCGTGGTTCCCCTCGCCGGGCCCCTCCCAGGCGAGCACCTCCGAACCCGCCACGAGCGCGATCGCCGGCGTACCGAGCAGGGAGTGCAGGTGCCGGACGGCCTTGCCGGCACCGGCGCGGGTCAGCCCGTCCCGGAGCGGCGGCGCGGCCAGGCTGGCCGTGTGCAGGACCTCGTAGGTCGCGCGCTGGGCCGGGGTGGCGATCAGGCGCCGGGCGCGCAGCCGGACGAGGGCGACGAGCGCCGCGGCGATCACCACGGCGACCGCCGCCATCAGCACCAGGGTGGTCGTCACGCCGGTTCCGTCCGCTCTCACGCTGTCGATGCCGACCCGGGACCGGAGCAAGGTACAACGTGGTCGGTGCTCAGCGGAGCAGCTTCGACATACGCCGGTCGGCGAGGAGCTTGCCGCCGGTCTGGCAGGTGGGGCAGTACTGGAGGGATTTGTCCGCGAAGGACACCTCGCGCACGGTGTCCCCGCACACCGGACACGGCAGCCCGGTCCGCGCGTGGACCCGCAGTCCCGACCGCTTCTCGCCTTTGAGGGTGGCCGACGCCTGTCCGACGCTGCGATCGACGGCGTCCCGCAGGACGGCCACGACGGCCTCGTGCAGCCGGTCCACCTCGGCCGCCCCGAGCCGGGCCGCGATGGCGAACGGGCTGAGCCCCGCCACGTGCAGGATCTCGTCGCTGTACGCGTTGCCGATACCGGCCAGCACGGACTGGTCGGTGAGGACGCCCTTGAGCTGGCCGCGCTGGCCGCTCAGCAGGGTGGCCAGGTCCGTGGCGGACAGCGACAGCGCATCGGGGCCGAGCCGCGCGACGCCCGGCACCTCGGCCGGGTCGCGCACCACGTACACCGCGAGGCCCTTCTTGGTGCCGGCCTCGGTGAGATCGAACCCGGAACCGTCGTCGAGGTGCACCCGCAGCGCGATGGGCCCCTTGCCGGGCTTCGGGGCGGCCTCGGACAGCTCCTCGCGGTAGTGGAGCCAGCCGGCCCGGGCGAGGTGGACGACGAGGTGCAGGCCGTCCACGTCCAGGTCGAGGAACTTCCCGTGCCGGGCCACGCCGGTGAGCGTCAGCCCCGCGAGCGAGGCGGGCGGCGGGTCGAACGTCTTCAGCGCGGCGATGGAGGGGGTGTCGACCCGTGCGACGACCCGGCCGACGGCCCGGTCGCGCAGGTACGCGGCGAGCGCTTCGACCTCGGGGAGCTCCGGCACGCGGACAGTCTGCCCCGGCGGACGCCCGGCGGCTACCAGCCCTCGCCGGTGTGGACGGCGTCCCAGAGGTCGATCTCGAAGCGCGTCACCCGGCCGAACGCCGAGTACATCCCGCCGGAGGGACCGCTCACCGCGACCCGGCCGAGCAGGTCGTCGAGGGTGGCGACCCAGGCCTTGTAGGCCGGCGAGGACCACGCGTCGATGAAGTGCCGGTACGGCGACGTGGCGTCCGCCTGCTTGCGGACGGCGGTCCAGGCGTCGAGCCGGGCCTTCTCCGCCGCGTACAGCGCGCTGAGCGCCACCTCGAACCCGTCGTGCAGCGTGGACAGCAGGTAGGCCGTGTAGCCGAGCGTCACCGGGCCGGGCTCGTCGTCGAGGTCGAGCGCCCGGATCGCGGCCTCGTGCCGGAACAGGTCCAGCGCGACCTGGACGGGGTCGAACGCCGAGGCGACGACATCGCGGGCGTACTCGTCCGGGGCGGCCAGCACCAGCCCGCCGAGCAACCGGCGGGTGCCCGCGAGAAGCCAGTGCTCGGCGACCAGCCACCGGCCGAACGCCTCCCCCGGCAGGTCACCGGAGCCGGTCGCGAGGACGAACGGGTGCCCGGCGATCTCCGGCCACAGCTCGTCATGGGCCGCGACCAGGGATTCGGCGGTCTCACTCATGCCGGGGATACTGCCGTACCGGTGAGGGCCAATTCACACCGGCATCGGGTCCCCGGCGGCTTACCGTCTGAGGTCATGACCGACTCCGACACCCGCGCCACCGGCGGCCCCGGCGCCCTGCCGCCCGAGGCGTTCGTCCCGGCCACGCCCGCCGCCGTGCCGACCGGCGCCGCCGCGGTCCGGGCGGCCGCGGGCGCGGTGACCGCCACCGTGGTGGTGGTCGTGCCGGTGTTCCTGCTCGGCGGGCTGTCCGTGCTCATCGCCCGGGACCTGCGCTTCTCGGTGGCGGGGCTCGGCATCCTCGTCTCGGTGTACTTCGCGGTGTGCGCGCTGTGCTCGGTGCCGACCGGGTACCTGGTCGAGCGGTACGGCGCGCAGCGCACCACCCGGGCGGGCATCGTGCTCGCCGCGGTGTCGCTGCTGCTGATCGCCGTCGCGGCGCGGTCGTACGGCTCGCTGCTCGCGATCCTGGCGCTGGCCGGTGCGGCCAACGCGCTCGCCCAACTGGGGTCGAACCTCTCGCTGACCCGGTCGGTCCCGCCGCACCGGATGGGCCTGTCGTTCGGGGTGAAGCAGGCCGCGATCCCGATCTCGACGCTGCTCGCCGGTATCGCCGTCCCCGCGATCGGCCTCACGCTCGGCTGGCGCTGGGCGTTCGGGCTCGCCGCCGCGATGTCGCTCGCCGCGCTGCTCGTCGTCCCGCCGGAGCGCGGCCACGTCCGGCGCAGCGGGCCTGCCCAGCGGAGCTCCCGCACGCGGGCGCTGGTGGTCGTCGGCGTCGCGGGCATGCTGGCGTCCGGGACGGCGAACGCGCTCGGCGCGTTCCTGGTGTCGGCCGCCGTGGACAAGGGCATCGCCGAGGGCACCGCAGGTCTGGTCCTCGCCGCCGGCAGTGCGCTCGGCATCGTGGGCCGGGTCGGCGCGGGCTGGCTCGCGGACCGGCGGACGGGCGGGCACCTGCTCGTGGTCACCGCGATGCTGGCGCTCGGGTCCGGGGGCCTCGCGCTGCTGGCCGCGCCCGGGATCGTCCCGATGCTGATCGGGACGCTCGCCGGGTTCGGGCTCGGGTGGGCGTGGCCGGGACTGCTCAACTTCGCCGTGGTCCGGCTGGAGCCGAGCGCCCCGGCCGCCGCCACCAGCATCACCCAGACCGGGGTGTACGCCGGGGGCGCGGCGGGCCCGCTGGCGTTCGGCACGCTGGTGCACGCCACCTCGTACCCGACCGCGTGGCTCTCCGCGGCGGCGATCATGGTCGTGTCGGCCGGGCTGATGCTGCTGGGACGCCGGATGCTGCTGGCCCCGCGCCCCTCCTGAGCACCCGCCGACCGGCTCAGGCCAGCGCGGTCAGCGCGGCGAACTCCTCGTCGGTGAGCGACAGCTCGGCGGCCGCCACGTTCTCCTCCAGGTGCGCGACGCTGCCGGTACCGGGGATCGGCAGGATCACCGGCGACCGGCGCAGCAGCCACGCGAGCGCCAGCTGGGACGGCGACGCCTCGTGCCGCCGCGCCGCCTCGTCCAGCACCGAACCGGGCCGGGCCAGCTCCGCGGCGGCCAGCGGGAACCACGGGATGAACGCGATACCCGCCGCCTCGCAGTAGTCCACGACGGCCTCGTGGGTCCGGTTGACGAGGTTGTACAGGTTCTGCACGCTCACCACCTCGATGAGCTGCCGGGCCTCGTCGAGCTGCTCGACGGTGACCTCGGACAGCCCGAGGTGCCGGATCTTGCCCTCGCCCTGCATGTCCTTGAGCACGCCGAGCTGGTCGGCGAGCGGGACGGCAGGGTCGATGCGGTGGAGCTGGTACAGGTCGATCCGCTCGACGCCGAGGCGGCGCAGGCTCATCTCCACACACTGACGGAGGTACTCCGGACGGCCGACCGGCGCCCACTCGTCGGGGCCGGAGCGGGTGAGGCCGCCCTTCGTCGCGATGGTCACCCCGTCGTAGGGGTGCAGGGCGTCGCGGATCAGGTCCTCGGAGAAATAGGGGCCGTACGAGTCCGCGGTGTCGATGAGGTCGACACCGAGGTCCACGGCACGGCGCAGCACCCGGACCGACTCGTCGGGGTCGGCGGGCGGGCCCCAGATCCCCTTGCCGGTGATCCGCATGGCGCCGAAGCCGAGCCGGGTGACGGGGAGGTCCCCGCCGATCGTGAGGGTGCCGCTCGCCGCGGCCGGACGATCGCTCTGTACGGAGGTCATGTCAGATGCCAGCGCGATCCCCGGCGGGATCATTCCCCGCCCGGGATCAGCCGACGCCCGAGGGCGGGGTCGTGTCCGTGGGCGACGGCGTGGTCGGCGTCGGGGACGGGGACGGCGCGTCCGACACGACGATCGTGACCGTCCGGCTGATCGTCTCGGTGCCGAAGCGGGTGCAGTCGTACGTCGAGAGGTCCAGCGTGACCTGGTAGGTGCCGGCCTTGTCCCAGTGGTGCGTCAGTGCCGTCGTGCCGGAGCCGGTCGCCTTGCACGGACGCTCCATCGCCGCGTCACCGCTCCCGCCGGACGCGTTGCCCCAGTCGGCGCTGGTGCCCAGCAACCGGCCGTCCGCGTCGTGCCACTCGAACGTGAACGTCACGTCGTCGCCGACGCGAGGGCTCATGTCGGAGACCCTGATGGTGACCGACAGCGGCGCGGGCGGCGGGCCCTGCGGCTTCGTGGTGCCCGGTGCGGGCGCGGGACGGGCGGGGGCCGGGACGATGCCGGGAATCCCGGCGATCGAGGCCGACGCCGCGGGGCTCGCCGGCCTGACGCGGGACGGCGTGGCGGCGGGCGGCGCGGTGATCGAGTCGGTGGTGGGGAGCGGCGCGGGCGACCGGGGCGCCGCGGCGACGAGCCGGTCGGTGCCCTGGTCGCTCGCCCGGCCGACCTGCGCCACCACGGTCCCGGAGATCGCGAGCACGGCGAGCGCGGTCATGCCGGTCATCGCGTACCGGCGGCGCCGGGTCCGCTGCGCGCCGGCGAGCACGACGTCGTGCAGGTCGGCGGGCGGGTCGCCGGCCTCCGCGGCGAGCGCGTGCAGCGTCGCGGTGGTCTGCTCGCCCAGCTCGGCCGGCGAGTCGTCGATCTCCATCGACAGGGCGTGCAGGCGGGCGGTCATCTCGTCGTCGGCGGAGGGGGCGTCGACGATCGTGCTGTCGATGACCTCGCCGTCGATCACCAGACCGTCGGCGATGGTCGGGTCGTCGTCGGGGCGAATGCTCACGGGGTGGCCGTCCTCTGCGTCACAGGCTCGTCGATTCGAACAACGGTCGGGCGCGAGAAGAGTGACGGCGGCGCGGTCTCCCGGAGACGAGCGAGCGCCCGGGCGACGGTGCTCTTCACCGTGCCCACGCTCACCCCCATCGCGTCGGCGGTCTCGGTCTCCGACAGATCGCCGTAGAACCGCATGACCACCATCGCGCGCTGCCGCTTCGACAGTCCGGCCAGGGCGCGCCGGAGCACGTCCCGGTCGTCGGCCGCCCCGTAGGCATCCGGTGCGACCTCCTCGGGCGGAGTGCCGGTCGGGTGCTCGTCGTTCCACCGTCGCCGCCACCACGAGCTGTACGTCGTGGCCATGACGCGGCGGACGTACGCCTCGCCGGCCTGCACGTCCCGGAGCCGACCCCACCGGAGGTAGGTCTTGGTCAGCGCCGTCTGCAGGAGGTCCTCCGCGAGCTGGCGGTCACCGGTGAGCAGGTACGCGGTGCGCAGCAGCGCGCCGGATCGCTCACGCAACAGCCGGTCGAAGGCGTCCTCGCCGGCCGGTGCCTCGGCCGGTGCCTGGGTCACGTCGGGTCCTCCCCTTTTCTCTCCTCGCAGACCGTAAGAGGGGTTGGGCCAGATGGAAAGTTGCCTCGACAATGTAGTTCAAAGGGATGAATCACCCTAAGCTGTCGCTCGATTACGCAACGTGAGAAGTACCTGTTACTCACGGGTAGATCAGGGCTTTTTGGGCATAGCGAATGCGGAAGGTAGCGGTACCAATTCGTTAGGTAGTTCACCCCTACGGCGCACCGGGGGAGCCGGAAAAGCGGAAAGCGGGGTGTCGCTGCCGTGGCA
>JAVEDU010000105.1 GCA_030840805.1 Actinomycetota bacterium | reverse complement strand
CGGGACGGGGTTCGGCGTGTCCGCGCCGGAACGCGGGGACGCCGCCGGGCGGCGGTGCGGAAACGGCCCCGGGCGGCGCGGTGACAGCCGCGGGACGGGGTTCGGCGTGTCCGCGCCGGAACGCGGGACGCCGCCGTGCGGGGCACCCGGGATCGTCAGGCAGCGCGGGCAGCTCCCACGGCGGGTATGCACCCCGGCCGGGTGGGAAACGGCCACGGGCGCGGCGCGTCAGGTGTCGGTCGGCCGCTCGACGGGCTCGGCGCGGTACCGGCCGGGCGCGATCGGCCCGTCCTCGTCGAGATCGGGGACGTGCAGGCCCCGCACCGGCTCGGCCTCCTCGGACGTACCGGGGGCGCTCACCGCGCCGGGGTCGACGTCGGCCGGCGGGCTGCCCGCGCGCGTCTCGTCGGCGTGCAGGTGCGGAACGACGTCCTCGGGGCCGACCCTCGAGTCGGCCGGGTCGGTGCCGTGCGATGTCACCGTTCCCCCTGGGGGCTCAGCCGCTGCCGAACGCCGTACCGCCGTCCGGCAGCGAGATGTCGGGCTTCTCGAGCTCCTCGACGTTGACGTCCTTGAACGTCACGACGCGGACATTCTTGACGAACCGTGCCGGACGATACATGTCCCACACCCACGCGTCGGACATCTCGACCTCGAAGTACACCTCGCCGTCGGCGTTCCGCACCTGCAGGTCGACAGAGTTCGCAAGGTAGAACCGGCGCTCGGTCTCCACCACATACGAGAACTGCCGCACGATGTCGCGGTACTCGCGATAGAGCTGGAGCTCCATCTCGGTCTCGTACTTCTCGAGATCCTCAGCGCTCATACGTCACGTCCTCCCACACCCGGTGATTCTCCCTCACGACGTAACCCGTGCACGCCTCCGGGGCGATCACGGCGCGTCGAACGGGTCCGGCGGCACCGGCACCGCCTCGTCGAACACCTCTTCGGACCCGGCGTCGGGCACCACCATCACGTCGGGCCGGCCGGCGAGGGCCGCCGCGACGTTCGCGTACGACAGGCGGTGCTCCGGGCACGGACCGTACCGGCGTAGCGCCTCCGTGTGCGCCTCCGTGCAGTAACCCTTGTGGCGGGCGAAGTCGTACTCGGGGAACCGGTCGTGCAGCTCGGTCATCATCCGGTCCCGGGTGACCTTGGCCAGCACGGACGCCGCCGCGATACAGGCCGCCACCCGGTCGCCCTTGGGCACCGCCAGGCCCGGGACCCCGAGCCCGTCCACCCGGAAACCGTCGGTCAGCGCGTACGTGGGCGCCGGGTCGAGCGCCGCGAGCGCCCGCCGCATCCCGTCGAGATTGGACCGGTGGAGCCCACGGCGGTCGACCTCGTCCGCGGGCACGACCACGACCGCATAGGCCGAGGCGCGCGCGACGACCTCCGCGTAGACCCGGTCCCGGGCGGCGGCGGTGAGCAGCTTGGAGTCGGCGAGCTCGGGCACCTCGCCGCGGCGTCCCGGCGGCAGCACCGCGGCCGCGATGACCAGCGGCCCGGCGCAGGCCCCGCGGCCGGCCTCGTCCGCGCCGGCGACCGTGGTGAAGCCGCGGCGCCGCAGGGTGCGTTCCAGTGCGTACAGCCCCGCCTCCCGCCGGACCACGGCCCGGGGTGGTGCGAACATCAGCTCACCGCCCGGATGTCCCGGCCCGCGAGCGGCCCGTCGAGGAGCTCCGGGAGACACCGCGGGTACACGGTCTCGACGGTCCCCCGGAGGTCGGCCACGGTCCACCAGCGGTACCGGTCGACGCTGCGCAGCTCGACGTCGTCGAACCCGGACGTGTCCACCGCGCAGGCCTCCGGCAGCCGCGCGAGGAAGAAGTCCTGCGTCTGCCGGTACGCCGCGTTCTCGAACGAGTACTCGGCGACCTCGTGCCACACGGGCCCGGTCAGGTCACCGGGACGGAGCCGGAGCCCGGTCTCCTCCGCGAGCTCCCGGATCGCGCCGTCGCGCGCCGCCTCACCGGGCCGGAGCCCCCCGCCGACGGTGAACCAGTACGGCGCGACGTCCGGGCGGGCGGGATCGTGTCCCCGGAACAGCAGGATCCGCCCGGCGCCGTCGAGCAGCAGCACGCGGGCACCGGGCCGGTGGATCACCTCGGAGGTAGCCATGACGCGCCCCAGCCTACGGCTCCACCGGGACGACGGGGACAGCCGCCGCGGAGCCGGCGACGAGTCCCCGCCCGGACGACCGCTCAGCCGCCCGAGGGTGCCGGGACGTTCTCGAACGTGGGCGGCACCGACAGGATCCGGATGCGGTCCACCGGCCAGAAGATCAGGAAGGCGCGTCCCACCACACTGGACTCCGGGATGGTGCCGGAGTTGTCCTCGAGGTGTTTGGTGGAGTCCCCGCTGATCTCGCGGTGGTCCCCCATCACGAACAGCCGCCCCTTCGGGACCACCACGTCGAACGGCGTCCCGTGCGCGTTGCCGGGGTACACGTAGGGCTCGTCCAGCGAGCGCCCGTTGACGGTGACCCGCCCCTGCGAGTCGCAGCACACCACGTGGTCACCGGGGGTGCCGATGACACGCTTGATGAAGTCCTTCTCGTTCGGGTTGGTACGCCAGGAGTCCGGCGCCACGAACACGACGATCTCGCCGCGGCGGGGGTCGCGGAAGTCGTACACCAGCTTGTTCACCAGGACCCGGTCGTCCACGCGGAGGGTCTGCTCCATCGAGCCGGACGGGATCCAGAACGTCTGGACCACGAACGTCCGGACCAGGACCGCCACCAGCACGGCCACGATCACCAGGACCGGGAGCTCACGCCAGAAGGAACGATGTGTGGTCTTTGCGTCGGCCGCGCTCTCCCTCGTCACTTCCACAGCCTACGGGGCGGATACCCGGACGAGGTCCCGGCCGACCCGGACCGACGCGGCGACCGGGTGAGCCCCCGGCCGGTACGGGAGCCCCCCGCCGACGCGACGAGCAGCGGCGCCACGAACAGCGCCGGGACGCCGGGCGGCTCCGGGCTCGCCGGCCGCTCCCGGGGTGCGAGCGCCGTGGGCACCGCCTCGAACGTGGCCGGCACCGGCAGCAGTCCCCAGTGCTCCGTCGGCCACACCTTCACGAACGCCCGGCCGATGACCTGGTCGACCGGCACCGTGCCCTGCCACCGGTCCTGCAGGTACTGCCGGGAGTCGGCGGAGACGTGCCGATGGTCACCCATCACGAACAGGCGGCCGGCGGGGACGTTGACCGGCCCGAACGGACGCTGCTCGGCCGGGGTGTTGTCGAAGACGTACGGCTCGTCGAGCGGCACGTCGTTCACGGTGATGCGACCCCGGGAGTCGCAGCACCTCACGGTGTCGCCGGGAAGGCCGATCACCCGTTTGACGAAGTCGCGCTCGTCGGGCTGGGCGACTCCGACGAGCTCGCCGAGGCCGTGGGTGAGCCGGCCGAACATCCCGCTCGGCGCCTGCACGGTGCCCGGCTCGGGGTCCCACGAGTCGGTGCCCCGGAACACGATCACCTCACCGCGCACGGGGTCCCGCACGTCGTACACGAGCTTGTTGACGAGGACGCGGTCGCGGATCCGGAGCGTGTTCTCCATCGACCCGGACGGGATGAAGAAGGCCTGCACGAGGAACGTCTTGATCAGCAGCGCGAGGCACAGGGCGATGAGGAGCAGCAGCGGCAGCTCCTGCCAGAACGGCATCGGTCGCCGGGTCCGGATGGCGCGGTGCCGGGGCCGGATCCGGTCGGGGGCCCGGCCACCGCGGGAGCGCTCATCGGCGCCGCGGCGCCGGTCGCTGCGGGACGGCCCGTGCGCGCCGCGGGCCGGGGGCTCCGCGCCCGTGGCCGGGGCTTCCGGGCGCCCGCCCGGCGTCGCGGGGGGCCGGGCCGGGGTCTCGATGCGCCGAGCGGTGCCCTGCGTGGACCGGGGAGCGGCCCGGGAAGCGTCCCGGCGGCCCACCGGAACCAACGCGCCGCCCGGCTCGGCCGGTTCGGGATGCGAACCGGCGGAGTCGGGCGGCGCGGAGACGGCGGCAGCGGACGGCACCCGGTACACGCCACGTGCACGGGTAGCGGGACCGTTCTCGGGTTCCCTGTCGCCGACGGGCGTCATCGCATCGGGACCGGCCGCCGCGGCCCGGGAGCGATGGTCATCCCGGACACCGTGTGGCCGGTAACGGGCAGGACGCGGTCAGCCCGCGGTCCGCTCCCGCTTCTCCTTGATCTTGGCCTTCTTGCCGCGCAGCTCACGGAGGTAGTACAGCTTGGCCCGGCGGACGTCACCGCGGGTCAGCAGCTCGATCGACTCGATCGTCGGGGTGTGCACCGGGAAGGTGCGCTCCACGCCGACGCCGAAGCTCATCTTGCGGACGGTGAAGGTCTCCCGCACTCCGTCGCCCTGGCGGCGGATGACCACGCCCTGGAACAGCTGGACGCGGGAGCGGTTGCCCTCCACGACCCGGACGTTCACCTTCAGCGTGTCGCCGGGGCGGAAGTCCGGGATGTCGGAACGCAGCGATGCGGCGTCCAGGGCGTCCAGGGTGTTCATCGCGGTCTCGGCTTCCTCTGTGTTCTGGGCGCGCGCTGTGGTGCGACGCGCGCCGCGTCTTCGGGGCGCACAGGATCGACCGAGTCGACTCTGCGGGGCTTGCGGGGCACATTCGGCACCGCGGCAACTGCCCTATGGTGCCACACCGGGCGGCGGAAGGAGAAACCCGGCCTCTCGGAGTGTCCGGCGGTCGGCGTCGTCGAGCGCGTCGGGCGGCAGCGCGGCGAGCAGGTCGGGGCGCCGTTCGGCGGTCCGGAGCAGGGACTGGTCCCTCCGCCAGCGCGCGATCGCCCCGTGGTGGCCGGACAGCAGCACGTCCGGGACGTCGAGGTCACGCCACGAGGCCGGCTTCGTGTAGACCGGGTACTCCAGCAGCCCGTCGGCGTGGGACTCCTCGCCCAGCGAGGCGGGGTTGCCGACGAACCCGGGCACCAGCCGGGCCACGGCCTCGATCACCGCGAGCGCGGCCACCTCGCCGCCGTTGAGTACGTAGTCGCCGAGGGAGACCTCGGTCACCCGCATCCGGCCCGCGGCCGCCGTGACCACCCGGGAGTCGATGCCCTCGTACCGCCCGCAGGCGAACATCAGCCACGGCTCGGCGGACAGCTCCTCCGCGAGCCGCTGGGTGAACACCTGGCCGCCCGGGGTGGGGACGATCAGCCGAGGCTGGGGGCCGTCCGGGGGCGCCAGGGTGTCGAGCGCCTCGCCCCACGGCTCCGGCCGCATCACCATGCCGGCTCCGCCGCCGTACGGGGTGTCGTCGACCGTGCGATGCCGGTCGTGGGTCCAGTCCCGCAGGTCGTGGACGCCGAGGGCCAGCAGCCCGCGGTCGACGGCCTTGCCCAGCAGGGACTCCCGCAGCGGTGCCAGGTACCCGGGGAAGATCGTGACGACGTCGATGCGCATCGCGGTCACCGTGAGCCGGTCACAGGTCCAGCAGGCCCTCGGGCGGAGTGAGGACCACCCGGCCGCCCGCGACGTCGACCTCGGGCACGAACTCGAGGATGAACGGGACGAGCACCTCGCCGCCGCCCTCCCGGGCGATCGCGAGGAGGTCTCCCGCCGGGCCGTGGACGACCTCGGTCACCGAACCCAGGGGCGTCCCGTCGCCGAGCACCGCCGCGAGCCCGACCAGCTCGTGGTCGTGGAACTCCTCGGGGTCGTCGCTCGGCGGGAGGTCGGCGGAGTCGATCACCAACCGCACGCCGCTGAGGGTCTCGGCGGCGCTGCGGTCGGTGTATCCGGCGAAGGAGACGACGAGCTTGCCGGAGTGGTTCCGGGCCTCCGTCACGGTGAGCGGACCCACCTCTGCCGGGTCGGTGGCGAGCACCGACCCGGCAGCGAAGCGGGCCTCGGGGTCGTCGGTCCGTACGGCGACGAACACATCACCCCGGATACCGTGCGCACGGCCGATCCTGCCCACGACAAGCTGCACGGTCTACCTCGTACTCAGTGCCGGTCGGTGTCGATGACGTCGACGCGCACGTTGCGCCCGCCGATGCCACCCATCACCTGGCGGAGTGCCCGCGCCGTCCGACCGCCGCGGCCGATCACCTTGCCGAGATCGTCGGGATGTACCCGGATCTCGAGGGTGCGACCGCGCCGGTTCTCGACCATCTCGACCCGGACATCGTCGGGGTTGTCGACGATGCCGCGGACCAGGTGCTCGAGGGCCTCCTCGAGCACCTACGCCTCCGGGGTGGTGGCGTCGCCCTCGGCGGGCGCGGCGGCCTCGGCGGGCGCCGCATCCTTCTTCGGCGACTTCTTCTGCTTCGGCGTGGTCGCGGCGGCGGTCGGCTCGGCGGCGGACGCGCGAGCGGCCTCCTCGAACGCGATCTTCTTGTCGACCTTCGGCGCCTTGACCAGCATCGGGGCCGGGGCCGGCTCGCCCTTGAACTTCTGCCAGTCACCGGTGACCCGGAGGATGGCGGCGACGGCCTCGGTCGGCTGGGCGCCGACGCCGAGCCAGTAGGCGACGCGGTCGGCGTCCACCTCGATGAAGGAGGGGTCCTCCTTGGGGTGGTACTTGCCGATGGTCTCGATCGACCGGCCGTCCCGCTTGGTGCGGGCGTCCGCGACGACGATGCGGTAGTACGGGGCTCGCATCTTGCCGAGTCGCATGAGCTTGATCTTGGTAGCCACGGTTGTGGGTGCTCCTGATGTCAGCGTGGGTGGGCGTGCGATGTCACGTGGGGTGTGACGCGCAGAGACCCGGTGGACTGGCCGTGCCGGTTGAGAGGGACCGGACGCGACCGGTTCAGCCGGTCATTCTGCCAGACGAACCCGCGCGGACCGAAACCAGCGTCGATCAGTACGCCCGGCCGATCCACGCGAGGAGGTCCGGCTCGTCCCCGGCGTCGGGCACGGACCCGTCCGGGCGGGTGAGGCAGCGGACGCTCACGGCCTGCTCGGCGAGCTTCGCCTCGCCCGCGTCACCCAGCGTCGCCCACGGGATGCGGGCCCAGCCGGTGGCCGCCGCGGCGGCGGCCGCGTCGATGGTCGTCACGTCGGTGGTGTTGGCCTCGCGCCGCGCGAGCGCCTCGTCGTACAGCGCCTGCTGGTCGGTCTCCAGCGCCGCGGTGACCTCGCCGACGACCGCACCGAGCGCGACGGGGTCCTTGGTGCCGGGGATGCGCCGCGCGACGGTGACCTTGCCGTCGGCGAGGTCGCGCGGACCCACCTCCAGGCGGATCGGGATGCCCTTGAGCTCGGCGTCCACGGCCCGGCGGCCGAACGGGGTGTCGGTCCGGTCGTCCAGCTTCACCCGCACGCCGGCCGCGCGCAGCTCCCCGACGAGCCGAGTCGCCGCCTCGCCGACGCCGTCGCCGTCCTTGACCACGATCACCAGGACCTGCACCGGCGCGAGCCGCGGCGGCACCCGGAGGCCGTTGTCGTCGCCGTGGCACATGATCAGCCCGCCGACCATGCGGGTGGACACGCCCCAGGAGGTCTGCCAGGCGTACTCGCGGCCGCCGGAGTCGGACGTGAACTGCACGTCGAACGCCTTGGCGAAGTTCTGCCCCAGCTCGTGGCTCGTGCCCATCTGCAGGGCCTTGCCGTCCCGCATCATCGCCTCGAGCGTCATCGTGTTGATGGCGCCGGCGAAGCGCTCCCGCGGCGTCTTGCGGCCCTTGACGACGGGGATGGCGAGCACGTCGGTCATGAAGTCGCCGTACACGTCGTGCAGGATCTCCCGGGCGTGGTCCCGGGCGTCGTCGTGCGTCGTGTGGCAGGTGTGGCCCTCCTGCCAGAGGAACTCCGTGGTGCGCAGGAACAGCCGGGGGCGCATCTCCCAGCGGACGACGTTCGCCCAGTTGTTCACCTTCAGGGGCAGGTCGCGGTAGCTCTGGACCCACTTGGAGAAGAACTCGTTGATGATCGTCTCGGACGTGGGCCGGACGACCAGCGGCTCCTCCAGCTGCTTGCCGCCCGCGTGCGTGACCACCGCCAGCTCCGGCGCGAAGCCCTCGACGTGCTCGGCCTCGCGGCGCAGGTAGGACTCCGGGATGAACAGCGGGAAGTACGCGTTCTCCGCGCCCGCCTCCTTGATGCGGTCGTCGAGGTCGCGCTGCATCCGCTCCCACAGCGCGTACCCCGTCGGCCGGATCACCATGGTGCCGCGGACGGGGCCGTTGTCGGCGAGTTCCGCCTTCGCCACGACGTCCTGGTACCAGCGGGGGAAGTCGGTCGACTGCGGGGTGAGCACTCCGGGCTTGGCCATGCCGCCGATCCTAAGCGGCCCCGGGGGTCAGCTCACGACCCTCCCCCGCAGCACGATCCGCGCCGGCTCGCGCAGCGTCGTGAGGTCCTCCCGCGGGTCCCGGGCGTACACCACGAGGTCGGCCGGTGCCCCCTCGGCCAGCCCCGGCAGGCCCAGCCACTCCCGGGCGCCCCACGACCCCGCCCGCAGGACGTCCACTGTGGACATCCCGGCCGCGTGCAGGCGCAGCATCTCCTCCGCGGCGAGGCCGTGGGCGATGCCGCCGCCCGCGTCGGTGCCCACGTAGATCGGCACTCCCGCCTCATAGGCGTTGCGGACCACGGACGGGAACGTCCGCTTCAGCGAGCGCATGTGCTCGGCGTACGCGGGGAACTTCGACGCCCGGTCGGCGATCGCGTCGAACGTCTCGATGTTGATCATCGTCGGCACCAGCGCCGTCCCGCGGCGGGCCATGTCGTCGATCAGGTCCTCGGACAGCCCGGTGCCGTGCTCGAGGCAGTCCAGGCCCGCCGCCAGCAGTCCCGGCAGCGCCGCCTCGCTGAACGTGTGCACGGTCACCCGGGCCCCCACGTCGTGCGCGGCGGCGACGGCCGCGGCGAGGGCGGCGGGGTCGTACGTCGGCCCGAGGTCGCCGGTCTCGCGGTCGATCCAGTCGCCGACGAGCTTCACCCAGCCGTTGCCGGCGCGGGCCTGCTCGGCCGCGGTGGCCGCCAGCCGGTCGGCGGTCGTCTCGACGGCCACGCCGGGGAGGTAGCGCCGCGGCGGGGCGATGTGCCGTCCCGCCCGGAACAGCCGGGGCATCTCCGGGTCGTCGTCCAGTTCCGGGTACGACAGCGGCGAACCGGCGTCCCGGATCGTCAGCACACCCGCGTCCCGGTCGATGCGCGCGAGCTTGCGCGCCACCTCGACGTCGCTGACGGGGCCGCCCGGATCGATGCCGAGATGGCAGTGCGCGTCGACCAGCCCGGGGAGGGCAAATCCCCCGGTGGCGATCGTCTCGGCGCCGGCGACCGGCTCGAACGTCAGCCGTCCGTCGACGATGTACAGATCGCGCTCGGCGTCGTCGGGCAGGCAGACGGCGCGCACATGGAGAGCCATGCCGGGCATCCTAGGGGGCGCTTTCCGGGCGATACGGCAGACCTCACCGAGACGCCGAGACGGGCGCCGACAAGCCGCGAGCGGGCCGGCGTGACGGGACCGTGCCCCTGCGCGCACGCCCCACAGGCCGGCCCGGCGTGACCCCGGGCGACCGGGCGGGCGCGGTGCCCACGCGCGGCGCGATGCCCCGGGGCGCCGGTACGCCGGTGTGTCCCGCGCCCAGCCGCCACCGCCGTGCCGTCACACCGGCCCCGTGGCGGCTCCTTGCCCACCGTCCCGGCGTACCGCCGAGGTCCGGTGCTCGGCCTGCGTACGCCCCGGACCGGCGTACCGCCGACCTCAGTCCTTGGGCTTGCGGAGCTTGGAGAAGTCGATGTTCGGCATCGAGAAGCCCGGCGGCAGCCCGCCACCGGGCAGACCACCCGGCAGACCAGCCGGCGGGCCACCGGGAGCGCCGCCGCCGTCCGCGCCGGGGAAGCCCATCGGCATCCGCGGCTGCGCCGGTCGGCCGCCGCCCTTCTTGCCCTTGCGCTTGTTCTTCGGCGACTTGGTGGCCTTGCGCCGCATCCCGGGCATCCCCATGATGCCGCTCATCTGCTTCATCATCTTGCGGGCCTCGAAGAACCGGTCCACCAGCTGGTTCACGTCGCTGACCTGGACGCCGGAGCCGTTGGCGATCCGCAGCCGGCGCGAGCCGTTGATGATCTTCGGGTCGTCCCGCTCGGCGGGCGTCATCGACCGGATGATCGCGGCGACCCGGTCGAGGTGCTTGTCGTCGATCTGGGCGAGCTGCTCCTTCATCTGCCCCGCGCCGGGCAGCATGCCCAGCACGTTGGCGATGGGGCCCATCTTCTGCACGGACAGCATCTGCTCGAGGAAGTCCTCCAGCGTGAAGTCGCCCCCGCCGCCCATGAGCTTCTCGGTCATGCGCTGCTGCTGATCGTCGTCGAACGCGGTCTGCGCCTGCTCGATCAGCGTCAGCACGTCACCCATGCCGAGGATGCGGGAGGCCATCCGGTCGGGGTGGAAGACGTCGAAGTCGGCGAGCTTCTCCCCCGTCGACGCGAACATGATCGGCTGCCCGGTGACGTGCCGGACCGACAGCGCGGCACCACCGCGGGCGTCGCCGTCGAGCTTGGTGAGCACGACGCCGGTGAAGCCCACGCCGTCGCGGAACGCCTCCGCCGTGTTGACCGCGTCCTGGCCGATCATCGCGTCCACCACGAACAGGGTCTCCTGCGGCTGCACCGCGTCCCGGATCGCCACCGCCTGGGCCATCATCTCGGTGTCGATGCCGAGCCGGCCCGCGGTGTCCACGATGACGATGTCGTGCAGGTTCCGCTCGGCGTGCTCCAGCGAGCGCCGGGCCACGTCCACCGGGTCACCGACGCCGCTGCCCGGTTCGGGGGCGAACACGTCCACCTCGGCCTGCCGGCCGACCACCTGGAGCTGCTGCACGGCGTTCGGGCGCTGGAGGTCGGCGGCGACGAGCAGCGGCTGGTGCCCCTGCTTGCGGAGCCACAGCGACAGCTTGCCCGCGAGCGTGGTCTTACCGGCCCCCTGGAGGCCGGCGAGCATGATCACGGTCGGCGGGTTCTTGGCGTACCGGAGCCGCCGGGTCTCCCCGCCGAGGATCCCGACGAGCTCCTCGTGCACGATCTTGATGACCTGCTGCGCCGGGTTGAGGGCCTGGTGGACCTCCGCCCCGCGGGCCCGCTCCTTCACGTTCGCGATGAACGCCTTCACCACGGGCAGCGCGACGTCGGCCTCCAGCAGCGCGATGCGGATCTCCCGCGCGGTGGCGTCGATGTCGGCATCGGTGAGGCGCCCCTTGGACCGCAGGGACGAGAAGACGGCGGAGAGCCGGTCGGAGAGCGTGTCGAACACGGTCGGTGACGTCCTCAGGATTCGGGAGCAGTGAACTCCGAGGGTAGCCGGTAGATCCTCACCGCGTCCGCGGCGTGGCCGCGACCAGGACCGCCTCCTCGCAGGCCGCCCGCTTGCCCGGCCGGTCCACGCCCCGCAGGTAGAACGCGTCGACCACGTCCGCGCCCATGGTGGACACCCTGGCGCGGTACACGTGCGCCCCCGCCCGCTCCAGCGCCGCGGTGACCCGGTGCAACAGTCCCGGCGCGTCCGCGGAGCGCAGTTCGAGCACGACGGCGTCGGTGGCGGTGTCCTCCAGCCAGAGCACCCGCGGCGGCGCGGCGTGCCCGGAGGCCGCCGGGCTGTACGCCCGGTCGCGCGCCGAGAGCTTGCCCGCGACGTCCAGCTCCCCCACCACCGCCCGTCGGAGGTCCGCGGCGAGCAGCACCGCGTCCGGGGGCGTGCCGAACCGCGGCTTGGCGCGGAGCACCACGACCGCCATCCCGTCCATCGTGGAGGCGTCCGCGGACAGCACGTCCAGCCGGTGCAGGCTGAGCACCCCCGCCGCGTTGGCCAGCAGCCCGCGCGAATCGGGGGCCACCACGGCCACCCCGTCGGGCGTGATGCGGACGGCGACCTCGCCGACCCCGACGAGCGCCGCCAGCTCGGGGCTGGGCGGCCGCACCGGGGGCGGCGTGCCCTCGCCGATGAGCACGCGGGTACGGCGGACCAGCTCGGCGACGAGCGCGGCCTTCCAGTCGCTCCACGCTGCCGGACCGGTGGCACCCGCGTCGGCCTCGGTGAGCACGTGCAGCAGGTCGAGCGTCGCCGGGTCGTCCTCCACGGCCTCGGCGACCGCGCGGATCGTCTTCGGGTCGTCGAGGTCCCGGCGGGTGGCCGTGTTGGGCAGCAGCAGGTGGTGCCGGATCGCCGCGACGACGACCGCGGCGTCCCCCGCGGGGAGCCCGAGCCGCTGCAGGATCGGCCCCGCGACCAGCGCTCCGTTCTCGCTGTGGTCACCGGGCAGTCCCTTGCCGATGTCGTGCAGCAGCGCCGACAGTAGGAGCAGGTCGGGGCGGGCGACGCGGCGCGTGTACGTCCCGGCCCGGGCCGAGGTCTCCACCAGGTGCCGGTCGACGGTGAAGCGGTGCACGGCGTTGCGCTGGGGCAGCGACCGGATGCGCGCCCACTCCGGCAGCCACGTGTCGACGATCCCGTACTGGTCGAACGCCTCCCACACCGGAACGAGTCCCGGCCCGGCGCCGAGCAGCGTCACGAACGTGCGGCGCGCCGCCTCCGGCCACACCGCCGGCAGCGGGGCACCGCGGTTCGCGAGCCGGCTCAGCGTGTACGGCCCGATCGGCAGGTCCGCGGTCGCGGCGGCCGCCGCCACCCGCAGCGCGAGCGCCGGGTCCTCGGCGGGGTCGGCGTCGCGGGCGAGCACGATCTCGCCGTCCTGCTCCACCACCCCGTCGGCGAGGGGCCGGCGGGCCGCGCCGCCGCGGCGGGGCGTCCACCGGCGACGGCGCGCCGCGATCCACCGCTCCACCTGCACGAAGCCGGTGTCGGCGGCGTACGCGATCGCCCGTGCGTCGTTCGCCACCTGGCGCAGCAGGTGATCCGCGTCGCCGAGACCGAGGAGCTCGGCGACGGCGTCCTGCTCGTGCAGCAGGAGGCGGTCCGTGGCCCGGCCACTGGCCCGGTGCAGCGCGTCGCGGACGTCGAGCATCCGCTCGTACGCCGCCCGCAGCGGTGCGCCGGGCACGTCACCCACCTGGGCGTAGGCGATGCCGCGCAGCCCGAGGAAGTCCCGCAGTCCCCCGCGCGTCTCCTTGAGGTCGCCCTCCAGCAGGAACGCGAGCTCGCCGTGGGTCTGCCACCGCTGGTCGGTGAGGTCGTGCAGCGCGGCGAGCTGCCGCGCCGCGTCGGTGCGCCACGCCTGGCGCATCTCCCGGACGAACCCGTCGGCCAGGGCCCGGTCGCCCGCGATGTACCGGCCGTCGAGCATCCCGAGCGCGGCCTTCACGTCGTCCCGCGCCACCCGGCCGGCCTCCGCGACGGTGCGGACGGAGTGGTCCAGCCCCATCCCGGCGTCCCAGATCGGGTACCAGACCTTCTCGGCGACCTCCCCCACGTTCTTCAGTCCACTGTGGACGAGTACGACGTCGACGTCGCTCCTCTCGACGCAGTCGCGGCGGCCGAGGCTCCCGACCGCCACCAGCGCGACGCCCGGCACCTCGGGGAGCAGGGAGGCGAGCCAGGCGTCACGCTCGTCCGCGAGGGCGGCGCGCCGGGTGGAACCCGGCACGCCGCCCCCCATCGGCCCCGGCGGAGAGCCGCCGGCAGGGCTAGACGGCATCCAGGTCACGCTCGCCGGTGCGGACCCGGACGACCTGGTCGACCGTGGTCACCCACACCTTCCCGTCCCCGATCTTGCCGGTCCGCGCCGCGGCGACGACGGCCTCGACGACCTTGTCGGTGTCGAAGTCCTCCACGAGCACCTCGATGCGCACCTTCGGCACGAAGTCGACCGTGTACTCCGCCCCGCGGTACACCTCGGTGTGGCCCTTCTGCCGGCCGTACCCCTGCACCTCGGTGACCGTCAGACCCGCGATGCCGAGTGCCGCGAGGGCCTCCTTGGCGTCGTCGAGCTTGAACGGCTTGATGATCGCGGTGACGAGCTTCATCACTGCCCCTTCCCTGCGCCCACGGCACTGGCCTCGGCCGCGATCGCGCGGTCCGACGGTGAGAACGATCCTCCACCACCACCGACGAAGTCGTACGCCGACTCGGCGTGCGTGGTGGTGTCGATGCCGGTGACCTCGTCCTCGACCGGGATCCGGAAGCCCATCGTCTTGTCGATGGCCTTACCGATGAGCCACGTCATGAGGAAGGAGTACGAGCACACCGCGACGACCGCGATCGTCTGCTTGCCCAGCAGGGCCAGTCCGCCGCCGTAGAACAGGCCCGCCGGGCCGTCACCGGAGAGGATGCCCGTGACCGTCGGCGTCGCGAGGAAGCCGATGATCAGCGAACCGACGATGCCGCCGACGAGGTGGACCGCCACCACGTCGAGGGAGTCGTCGAACCCGAGCCGGTACTTCAGGCCGACCGCCAGGGCGCACAGCGCACCGGCCGCGACACCGACACCGATGGCGCCGAGCGCATTGACCGAGGCACAGGCCGGGGTGATCGCCACCAGGCCGGCGACCGCACCCGACGCCGCGCCGAGGGTCGTCGCGTGACCGTCCCGGAGCTTCTCCACGACGAGCCAGGCGAGCAGCGCGGCCGCCGTGGCGACCTGCGTGTTGACGAACGCGACGGCGGCCTGGCCGTTCGCGGCCAGGGCCGAGCCGGCGTTGAACCCGAACCAGCCGAACCACAGCAGCCCGGCGCCGAGCAGCACCAGCGGCAGGTTGTGGGGCTTGAACTGCTCCTTCGGCCAGCCGTGCCGCTTGCCGAGGACCAGGGCCAGCGCGAGGCCGGCCGCACCGGCGTTGATGTGGACTGCGGTACCACCCGCGAAGTCCAGCGCGCCCAGCCGGTCGCCGATCCAGCCGCCGTTGCCGCCGTCGAAGAAGAACACCCAGTGCGCGACCGGGAAGTACACGACGGTCGCCCAGACGCCGACGAACACCATCCACGCCCCGAACTTGGCCCGGTCGGCGATGGCCCCCGAGATCAGTGCCGGCGTGATGATGGCGAACATGAGCTGGAACGCGACGAAGACCAGCATCGGCAGGGTGCCGCTGGTGCTCGTGATGGTGTCCGCGAGGCCGAGGTGGGAGAGGTTCCCGATGAGCCCGTGGAACGAGTCCCCGCCGAACGCGAACGAGTACCCGTAGAGCACCCACAGGACGGTGACCAGGCCGATCGTGCCGAAGCTCATCATGAGCATGTTGAGGACGCTCTTCACGCGGACCATTCCGCCGTAGAAGAACGCCAGGCCCGGCGTCATGAGCAGGACCAGTGCGGAGCTCGCGAGGAGCCAGGCGGTATCGCCACTGTCGATCTTCAAGGGGCCTCCTTCCCTGTCCCCAGCAGAGTCGGGGGAGGCTGTTACCGCTCGGGTTCGCCGTCGTTTCGGCAACGTTCCGCCATGTTTCGGACCGGTGAACTCTGCCCACCGTGAACCGGCGACCGTGACGAAGAGGACACACCGGGTCAGGCGAGGAGCGCGCGCTCCCAGTAGCGGCCCTCGTCGTCGAGCAGCGCCAGGTCGCGGAGCGGCCGCTCCAGGTGACCGCGCTCGACGATCTGCACGAACGCCGGGTCACCCGCGTCCGCCATCCGCCGGATGCCCTCCATGTGGTCCACGATCCGCGTCCGGACCACGGACACGAGCCGGGCCCGGTCCGCGGGGCTCACGCCGTAGGCATCGGCGAACAGGCGCAGCCGGCGGGGCCGGTCCGGGTTCCGCCAGCCGAGCGTCCGCGAGTCGCGGTCGGTGAACAGCGGCACCCAGGTCCAGGCCGAGTACGCCACGTCGTAGACCCGCGCACCGGGGCTGGCGAGGTCGAAGTCGATCATCGCCAGCGTCCCGTCCGGGCGCCAGACGACGTTGTGGGGCGCGACGTCGTGGTGGCAGATCACCTCGGTGTCCGCCGGCGGTGGACCGAACGCCCGCCAGGTCGCTCCCGGCGGCGGCACGAACCCGGCCTGCGCGTCGTGGAACATCCGCAGCATCGCCCCGACCGCGGTGAGCGCCTCGTCGGTGGCCCAGTGCCGGCCGAGCGGGTAGTTCCCGCACTCGCCGTCCAGGTAGGACAGCACCTCGCGGCCGCGGTGGTCCAGGCCGAGCACCCGCGGCGACCCGGTGAACCCGGCCGCCGCCAGGTGGCCCAGCAGCGCGTGCACGGCGGGCGTCCACGGCCCGGCGCTGCGGCGTACCGTCGCGCCGACCCGGACGACCGTGCTCACGTTCCCGCCGAGGAGGGGTACCTCCTCGTCGGGGTGGGTCACGCCGGCTCCCCCAGCAGCGCGTCCACGAACTCCTCCGGGTCGAACGGCGCCAGGTCGTCCGGGCCCTCACCGAGCCCGACGAGCTTCACCGGGATGCCCAGCTCGCGCTGCACGGCGATCACGATGCCGCCCTTCGCTGTCCCGTCGAGCTTGGTCAGCACGACGCCGGTCACGTCCACGACCTCGGTGAACACCCGGGCCTGGACGAGCCCGTTCTGGCCGGTGGTCGCGTCCAGGACGAGCAGCGTCTCGTCCACGGGACCATGCTTCTCCACGACCCGCTTGACCTTGCCGAGCTCGTCCATCAGCCCGGTCTTGTTCTGCAGCCGGCCGGCGGTGTCCACGAGCACCGTGTCGACGCCGGCCTCGATTCCCCGGCGTACCGCGTCGAACGCCACCGACGCGGGGTCGCCGCCCTCCGGGCCCCGGACCACCTCGGCACCGACCCGGCTGCCCCAGGTCTCCAGCTGGTCGGCGGCCGCGGCGCGGAACGTGTCCGCCGCGCCCAGCACCACCGACCGCCCGTCCGCGACGAGCACGCGGGCGAGCTTGCCGCAGGTCGTGGTCTTGCCGGTGCCGTTGACGCCCACCACGAGCAGGACCGCGGGGCGGCCCTCGTGGGGCAGCGTGCGCAGCGAACGGTCGGTGTCCGGGCCCATCGCCTGCACCAGCTCCTCGGCCAGCAGCGCCCGCAGCTCGCCGACCGACCGGGTACCGAGCACCCGGGTCCGCTCGCGCAGCCGGGTGACGACCTCCTGGGTGGCGCTCACGCCGACGTCCGCGGTGAGGAGGGTGTCCTCCAGCTCCTCCCAGGCCTCCTCGTCGAGGCGGTCCCGGGACAGCACGGACAGCAGCCCCTTGCCGAGGGTGCCCTGCGACCGCGCCAGCCGGCTCCGCAGCCGCACCATCCGCCCGGCCGTGGGCTCCGGCACGTCCAGGCGTGGGGCCGCCTCGGCGGGCGGGAGCTCGATGTCGGTGAGCGTCGCGCGCGGCGTGTCCCGCGGCTCCTCGGCGTCGTCGCCGACACCGGGCAGCCGGTCGGGCGCGGGTGGCGGCGTGACCTCCCCCCGGCGTCGGGACCGGGACGGTACGACATAGGCCGCGGCCCCCACGAGCAGGACGACGAGCAGAACCACCGCGTAGAGGACGTACTCCATGCCGACGATCCTCCCAGACCGGCGCCCGGTGGCCGACCGGTGGCATCCACCTGCGGCCTGAACAGGGCGTCTGATAGACAACTCCGCATGGCGTCGCTCCTTCTCGGTCCGGTGCTGCGCCACATCGGGGAACGGTCGGCGACCCTCTGGGTCGAGACCGATGCCCCGTGCGAGGTCACGATCCTCGGCGCCACCGCCCGCACGTTCACCGTCCATGGCCACCACTACGCGCTCGTGGTGGTGACCGGCCTCGAACCCGGTTCGTCCACCGAGTACGGCGTGTATCTCGACGACGACCAGGTGTGGCCGTTGCCCGGCGCGACCCACCCGAGCCGCATCCGCACGCTCGCCGGCGAGGGCCGCTTCCGGGTGGTGTTCGGCTCGTGCCGGCACTCCACCCCGGAGGCCCTCGGCAACCCCGCCTCGTACGACCCGGACGCGCTGGAGGCGTACTCCCGGCGCCTGCGCGATACCGACGAGGCGCGCTGGCCCGACCTGCTGCTCCTGCTCGGCGACCAGGTGTACGCCGACGAGACGTCGCCGCGCACCAAGCACCGCATCCGGGACCGCCGCACCGTCGCCGACGAGCCGGGCGAGCAGGTCGCGGACTTCGAGGAGTACACCTGGCTGTACTCGGAGTCCTGGGGCGAGGAGGAGACGCGCTGGCTGTTCTCCACCGTGCCCAGCGCGATGATCTTCGACGACCACGACATCCACGACGACTGGAACACCTCGGCGTCGTGGCGGGACGACGCGCAGGCCACCTCGTGGTGGCAGGACCGCATCGTCGGCGGGCTCGCGTCGTACTGGGTGTACCAGCACCTCGGGAACCTCTCCCCCGAGCGGCTTGCCGACGACGTCGTCTGGCGCCGGGTACGGGCGGCGGCCGACCGCGGCGAGGACGCGTGGCCGATCCTCGCCGAGCTCGCCGGCCGCGCGGACCGGGAGGCCGACGGCGGCCCCGGGTACCTGTGGAGCTACCGGCTCGACATGGGCCCCGCCCGCCTGCTCGTGATCGACAGCCGGTGCGGCCGGGTGCTGGACGAGGGCGCGCGGTCGATGGTCAGCGAGGCCGAGTGGCAGTGGATCGCCGACCAGCTCGACGGGAGTCCCGACCACCTGCTGATCGGCTCGTCGCTGCCGTGGCTCCTCCCCCGCGCGCTCCACGAGGTCGAGGGCTGGAACGAGGCGCTGGCCGCGGGCAGCCGCGGGCCGCGGATCGCGAAGTGGTCCGAGTGGCTGCGCCGGAAGGCCGACCTGGAGCACTGGGCGGCGATGCGGGAGTCGTTCGACCGGCTGGCCGGGCTGCTCGGCGCGGTCGGGCGCGGGGAACGCTCCGAGCGCGCGCCCGCGTCGATCAGCGTGCTGTCCGGCGACGTCCACCACGTCTACGCGGCGCGGGCGGACCTCGGCGAGGACGTGATCTCGCGGGTCCACCAGATCACCTGCTCACCGATCCACAACACGGTGCCGGCGGGGGTGCGGGTCGGCTTCGACGCGAGCTGGACCCGGCCGGCCGAGGCGTTCGCCCGGCTGCTGAGCCGCTGGGCGAAGGTGCCGTCCACACCGGTGACCTGGCGCAAGACCGCCGGGCCGTACTACGGGAACTCCCTCGCGACGCTCCAGCTCGACGGGCGCGCGGCCCGGCTGACGCTGGAGCAGGCCCGGGCCGACCGCGCCGGTCGCCCGTACCTGGAGACCGTGCGGCAGCTCCCGCTGGCCCAGCGCAGCTCCGACGAGGACGCCGTCCGGATCTGACTTCTCGGTGATCACCACCGCTCTTTCGGGGCTATGGCGCCGCAAAAGCGGTGGTGCTCACGAAGGAGTCAGGCCGGCTCGTGCTCCCGGAGCCGCTGGCTGATCACCTGCGTGATGCCGTCGCCGCGCATGCTCACGCCGTACAGCGCGTCGCCGATCTCCATCGTCCGCTTCTGGTGCGTGATGACGATGAGCTGCGAGCTGTCCCGCAGCTGCTCGATCAGGGTCAGCAGCCGGCCCAGGTTCACGTCGTCGAGCGCCGCCTCGACCTCGTCCATCACGTAGAACGGCGAGGGGCGGGCACGGAAGATCGCGACCAGCAGCGCCACCGCGGTCAGCGAGCGCTCACCACCGGACAGCAGCGAGAGCCGCTTCACCTTCTTGCCGGGCGGGCGGGCCTCGACCTCGATGCCGGTCGCGAGCATGTCGGACGGGTCGGTGAGCACCAACCGGCCGTCGCCACCCGGGAACAGCACCTTGAACACGATCTCGAACTCCCGCGCGACGTCCTCGTACGCGCTGGAGAAGACCTCGAGGATCCGCTCGTCGACCTCGCGCACCACGGTCATCAGATCGCGGCGGGTGTTCTTGAGATCCTCGAGCTGGGTGGAGAGGAACTGGTGGCGCTCCTCGAGCGCCGCGAACTCCTCCAGCGCCAGCGGGTTCACCTTGCCCAGCAGCGCCAGGTCCCGCTCGGCGCGGGCGGCGCGCTTCTCCTGCACCGCGCGCTCGTACGGCGCGGGCTCGGGCGCCGGCTTGTCCTCGGACTCGGCCTTCGCGACCTCGGCGAGCGACGGCGGGACGAGCACCGACGGGCCGTACTCGGCCAGCAGCGTCTCGACGTCGACGCCGAAGTCGTCGGCCGCCTTGCCCTCCAGCTGGGTGATCCGCATCCGCTGCTCGGTGCGCGCCACCTCGTCGCGGTGCACGGCGTCGGTGAGGCGGTCGAGCTCCCCCTTGAGCTCCCGGGTACGGCTCCGGAGGGCGATCGCCTCGCCCTCGTGGACCGACCGCCGCTGCTGGGCGGCGTCCCGCTCGGTGGCGGCCGCCTCCAGCGACACCGCGATCCGGCCGAGCGCGGCCTGCGCGCCGACCGAGACGGCGCGGGCCACCACGGCACCGCGGGCGCGGGCCTGCCGGGCCTTCTCGGCGCGCTCGCGGGCGGCGCGCTCGGTCGCGGCGGCCCGCTCCAGGGACTCGGCGCGGCCGGTGAGGGCCCGCACCCGCTCCTCGGCGGTACGGACCGCGAGCCGCACCTCCATCTCGTTCTGCCGGGACGCGCCGACCTCGGTGGACAGCGCGTCGCGCGCCTCGGCGGACGGCTCGTCCTCCACCGGCGTCGACTCGGCGGCGTGCAGGCGCTCTTCCAGCGCGGCGAGCCCCGCCAGATCGCGGTCACGGGCCTCCTCGGCCTTGCCGCGCGCGGCCTCCAGTCGCTCGGCCTCACCGGCCGCGGACTTCGCGGCGGCGCCGAGCTGGGCCAGCTTCTCGGCGACGGCGTTCATCTGCGCGTCGGACGCGTTGAGGGCCTCCAGCGCGGCGACGACATCGGCCTTGCGGAGCTCGGCCCCCGCGGTGGCCTCGGCGAGCGCGGCGGACAGCTTCTCGGCCTCGCGGACCGCCGCGTCGCGCTTCTGCTCGGCCTCGTCGACGGCCGCCTGCACCTCGATCAGGCTGGGGGCGCTGGCCGAGCCGCCGACGGCCCGGTCCGCGGCGAGCAGGTCACCGTCGGCGGTCACCGCGCGGACGACGGGGACGGCGGCCACCAGCTCGCGGGCCGCGGCGAGGTCGGTCACGAACGCGACCCGGTCCAGCGCGCGGTACAGCGCGGGCCGCAGGGAGTCGGGCGCACCGACCGTGTCGACCGCCCAGCGCACACCCGGGGGAAGCGCCGGCCAGTCCGAGGTGGACACCGGGAACGGCGCCCCGCCCACCAGCAGCCCGGCCTGGCCGGCGTCGTCGTCCTTGAGCAGTTCGAGGGCCGTCACCGCGTCGCCCGGCGAGGCGACCGCGACGGCGTCGGCGAGCCCCCCGAGCGCGGCGGCCAGCGCCGCCTCGCAGCCCGGCTCGACGGTGAGCAGCGCGGCCACCGTGCCGAGCAGGCCGGGGAGCCGCTCCCCCGCGGACAGCAGCGCGCCGGCGCCGTCCTTGCGCTTCAGGCCGATCGCCAGGGCCTCGGCGCGGGCGCGCCACTCCGACGCCTCCCGCTCGGCCGCCCGCTCGGCGGCGGTCAGCTCCTTGACCCGCGCCTGCACGGCCTCGTACGCCCCGGTCGCGGCCTCGTGCCGCTCGTCCAGCCCGAACTCGCCCTCGTCCAGCCCGGCGACGTCGGCCTGCAGCGTCTCGAACTCGCCCTGCGCCGCCGTCGCCCGCTCCCGCGCCGCGGTGATCGTCGCGGACAGCCGGGCGATCTCGTCCGCGGCGGCCGAGGAGCGGGTCCGCAACGCGTTGACCTGGCCGGTCAGCGTGGCGAGCCCCTCGCGCCGGTCGGCGACCGCGCGGACCGCCGCGACGAGGGCCCGCTCGGCCTCCTGGAGGGTCCGTTCCAGCTCCCTGCGGTGCTCGACGGCGTCGGCGAGCCGCTGCTGGTCGCCCTCGAGCGCGCGGGCCAGCGCGGCCTGCTGCTCGCGGATCGTCGCGGCCTCGCGCTCCAGCGTCTCCGGGTCGCGGCCGGGGCGGGCGTCCTCCGGCTCGGCGGAGAGGAACCGGACCCGCTCGCCGGCGAGCTGCGCCGTGCCGCGGAAACGCTCGGACAGCGCGGAGAGCCGGTACCAGGTCTCCTGCGCGCGGGTGAGGATCGGCGCGTCGGTGGCCATGGCCTCGTCGAGCTCGGCCTCCCGGGTCTGCGCCCGGGTCAGCTCCGCCTCGACGGCGGTACGCCGCTCGCGTACCGCGGTCTCGTCGGCGACCTCGCGGTCCAGCTCGGTGCGCAGCGACAGGAGGTCGTCGGCGAGCAGCCGGAGCCGCGAGTCGCGCAGGTCGGACTGCACGGACGCCGCCCGCCGGGCGACCTCCGCCTGCTTGCCGAGCGGCTTGAGCTGGCGGCGGAGCTCACCGGTGAGGTCGGTGACCCGGGTGAGGTTGGCCTGCATCGCGTCGAGCTTCCGCAGCGCCTTTTCCTTGCGCTTGCGGTGCTTCAGGACGCCGGCGGCCTCCTCGATGAACCCGCGGCGGTCCTCCGGCCGGGCCGACAAGACGCTGTCGAGCTGGCCCTGGCCGACGATGACGTGCATCTCGCGCCCGATACCGGAGTCGGACAGCAGCTCCTGGATGTCCAGCAGGCGGCACGAGTCGCCGTTGATCTCGTACTCGCTCTCGCCGGAGCGGAACATCCGGCGGGTGATCGACACCTCGGTGTACTCGATCGGCAGCGCGCCGTCGGAGTTGTCGATGGTGAGCGTGACCTCGGCCCGGCCGAGCGGCGGGCGGCCGGCGGTGCCGGCGAAGATGACATCCTCCATCTTGCCGCCGCGGAGCGCCTTGGCGCCCTGCTCGCCCATGACCCAGGCCAGGGCGTCCACGACATTGGACTTGCCGGAGCCGTTGGGACCGACCACGCAGGTGATGCCGGGCTCGAAACGGAGGGTCGTCGCGGACGCGAAGGACTTGAAACCCTTCAGCGTGAGGCTCTTGAGGTGCACGGGACTCCGGACGCTGGGACGGTCGTCTGCGTTTCAGGCGGCCGGCGCCGAGCCAGGAGCAACGGCGGGGGAAGGGGCCTGCCCCGACCTTACTCCGTCCGAGTGGCGGATCAGGTGAGGGCGTGCTCCTCGAGGACCGCGAGCCGGAGCGGGTCCTCGGTCTCGGCCAGCGCGGCGGCCAGCCGGTCGTTGTCCGCCCGCAGGCGGGCCACCTCGAACTCGAGCGCACGGGCCCGGGCACGAAGCAGCTGCAGCTCGTCGAGGTACCGCCGGTCCGCGGCGGTCCCGACGTGGCCGTACAGCGCCTTCGCCATCGTCTCTCCTCATCGATGCCCCCGGTCCGGCTGCCGTCACGCGCACGCGTCGGTAGCACACCTCTGGCCGGAACTCCGGGTGGCGGTGGTTTCAGTCTGACGCGCGGGCGCCTGATCGGTCAAGCGCCTCCCGGGCCCGGTGGCCCCTCGACACGGTCCCGATTCCCGATGTCACGCACTGTCACGGGCACGACGATCGCCCACCGGCCGACGGCCGCGGGGCGCGACCTCCCGGTCGGCAGCGTCAGCGCTCGGTGAACGACGCGATCCCGCCGCGCGCCTCGGTCCACCGGTCGACCACGCCCGCGACGCGCCCCGGCGAGCCCGGACCGGACAGCGCCGCCACCAGCCGTTCGCAGTGTGCGCGCGGCCCCTCGGCGACCACTTCGACCCGGCCGTCCGGCAGGTTGCGGGCCCAGCCCACCAGCCCGGCGGCGAGCGCCAGGCTGCGGACCCACCACCGGAATCCGACGCCCTGGACATGACCGCGGACCCAGGCCGTCACCCGCACGGGGCCGAGATCGTTGAGGGGGTCGTCCGACACGTCCGACACGATAGCTCTCGGTGGGGTTTGCCCGATCCGGGCGGGGCCCCTAGAGTCTGGCGGCGTGTGGGTTCCACCACGAGGGACAGACCGGAGGCCACACCCCACCATGTTCGCCGAGGACCCCCGGCCCACTCCTTCCCACCGCGGCAGCCCGTGGACCGCGGTCCGCCGCCGCCGCAAGGGGCCGGTGATGATCACCGTCACGCTCCTCACGCTCGGCGCGCTGGGGGTCGCCACCCCGGCCCTGCTGCCGAGCGCGGACGCCTCCTCGATGGACACGTCCATCGAGCCGGTCACGGCGCAGACCCCGCCCCTGCTGATCGAGATCACGCCGCCGGCGAGGCCCGCGCCGTCGCCGACGCGGCCCGCAAGGTCGCCCTCGCCCACGCCGCCGGCCTCCCGCGCACCGGAGCCACCCGCGGTCGAGTTGCCGATCCCGGTGGAGACCGGCGGGCCCGTGGAGAAGGAGCCGGCGCCCCCGTCCGACGGGCGTCCGGCGGCCGACCTCGCGATGGAGAAGCGCGTCCTGGCCCTGGTCAACCAGCGCCGGGCGGCGGTCGGATGCGTCGCCCTGCGGTCGAACTACCGGCTGGTACGGGCCGCGTACGCGCACTCGAAGGACATGGCGGCGGAGGACTACTTCAGCCACACCGGCGCCGACGGCTCCACGCCGTGGCTCCGGGCGCGGCGGGCCGGGTACACGCAGGCGAACGCGGAGAACCTCGCCGCCGGGCAGACGACGGCCGAGGAGGTCGTCACGGCGTGGATGGCCAGCGCGGAGCACAAGAAGAACCTGCTGGACTGCGACTCCCGGGCGATGGGCGTCGCCCTCGCGCACGGAGGTTCCTACCGCATCTACTGGACGCAGATGTTCGGCACGGCCTGAGGCCGAGGGTCCGCCGGTGGGTGGGAGGTCACCAGCGCCCGCGGCGCGGCCTCGGCTGGCACCGCGGGCAGGTGAAGCTCGACCGGTTCATGAACGGGTCACGACGGATCGGCGTGCCGCAGCGGCCGCACGGCTCGTCCGTGCGGCCGTACGCGTTCAGGGACCTGTCGAAGTAGCCGCTCTGGCCGTTCACGTCGATGTACAGCGCGTCGAAGGAGGTACCACCCTGCGCGAGGGCCTCGGTCATCACGTCCCGGACCTGGCCGAGCAGGAGCAGCCCGGCCGGCCGGGTCAGCGACTCGGTCGGCCGCGCGTAGTGCAGCTTCGTCCGCCACAGCGCCTCGTCGGCGTAGATGTTGCCGATGCCGGATACCAGCGTCTGGTCGAGGAGGGCGCGCTTCACCCCGGTACGCCGGGAGCGGAGCCCGGCCACGAACGCGGCGTCGTCGAAGGCCGGGTCGAGCGGGTCCCGGGCGATGTGCGCGACCGAGCGGGGCACGACGGTGCCGTCGACCTCCACCAGCTCGTCGACGGCGAGCCCGCCGAACGTCCGCTGGTCGACGAACCGCAGCTCCCGGCCGCCGTCGGCGAACCGCAGCCGCACCCGCAGGTGCTTCTCGTCCGGGGCATCCCCCGGCTCGACGAGCAGCTGGCCGCTCATCCCGAGATGCGCGGTGACGGCCTCACCCGAGTCCAGCGGCAACCACAGGTACTTGCCCCGCCGCTCCGCCGCCTCGACGGTCCGGCCGGCGATCCGGCTCGCGAAGTCGCCCGGCCCCGGCGCGTGCCGCCGGATCGCGCGCGGGTGGCGCACCTCGACGGAGTCGACGGTCCGGCCGGCGACCCAGCGGGCCAGGCCGTCCCGGACCACCTCGACCTCGGGCAGTTCGGGCACCGCGTCAGCGCCCGGTGCCCGCGTCCGCCTCGGACGCGGCGTCCGCGGCCAGGGCCGGGGAGGCACTCTCGGCGGCCCGCACCGCGTCGGACGGGAGCACGCCGTCCTCGGCGGTCGCCAGCTCGCTGCGCCGGCGGAGCGCCCGCCACGCCTGCTCGGCGGCGCGCTGCTCGGCCTCCTTCTTGCTGCGGCCCTCGCCCTCGCCCAGCTCCTCGCCGGCCACCACGGCCGTGGCGGTGAACGTCTTGGCGTGGTCCGGGCCCTCCTCGGTGACCCGGTACTCCGGGACGCCGAGGGTCGTCTCCGCGGTCAGCTCCTGCAGGCTCGTCTTCCAGTCCAGCCCGGCACCGCGCTCGGCCGAGTCGGCCATGACCGGGTCGAAGAGCCGGTGGATCACCCGCGACACCACGTCGATCCCGTGGTCGAGGTAGACCGCGCCGAGCAGTGCCTCGAGGGTGTCGGCCAGGATGCTCGCCTTGTCGCGGCCGCCGGTGGCCTCCTCACCCTTGCCGAGGCGCAGGTGCGGGCCGAGGCCGCCGGTGACGGGGGTGGTGCCGTCGCTGGGCGGGGCCGTCTCCCCCGGCTTCCTGCCGAGGTTGCGGGCCACGTCGGCGAGCGCGCGCATGTTCACCACGGAGGCCCGCAGCTTCGCGAGCTGTCCCTCCGGAAGATCGGGGTGGTTGCGGTACAGCGCGGTCGTCACCACGAGACCGAGCACGGCGTCGCCGAGGAACTCCAGGCGCTCGTTGGTGGGCAGACCGCCGTTCTCGTACGCGTACGAGCGGTGGGTGAGCGACCGTTCCAGCAGGGCGGGCTCGATGCCGACGCCGAGCGCGGCCTCCAGGATCGTGGACGAGGGACGGCGAGAGCTCATCGGCCCACCACCTCCGGGGACTCGGTGAGGTCGACGGCGCCCCGGCCGCGCACGAACTCGGCGTACCGCTCGCTCACCGCGCCCCCCGTACCGTGCCGGAACGACTCGGCGGCGAGCCCGACGCACGCGGCGACGTCCTCGCCGTCCGCCGCGCCGTGGCCGACGATCACCGTGCCCGGCACGCCCAGCAGCACGGCGGCGCGGCCGGCGTCCCGGGCGAACCCGGGCACCATCCCGGTGCGGCGACGGATCATCTCGATCGAGCCCTCGATCCCCTTGAGCAGTGCGTTGCCGACCAGGCCGTCGGTGACGACGACATCGGCCGGGCCGCCGAGCGGTACGTGCTGACCCTCGACGTTGCCGACGAAGGTGACGGGCAGACCGGCACAGGCGGCGGCGAGCCGCTCGGCGGCCTCGCGGCGACCGGGCCCGCCCTTGCCGACCTCGGTACCGGTGGACAGGAGCCCCAACCGCGGTACGTCGATGCCGAGCACCGCGACCGCGTATGCCGCACCGAGGAGCCCGTGGTCGACGAGAAGCGAGGGGTCGGCCCGGATCCCGGCCCCGACGTCCAGCAGGACCAGCGGCCCCGCGCTCGACGGGACCACCACGGCGAGCGCCGGGCGCTCGACGTCCGGGAGCCGGCCGAGGTCGAGGACCGCGGCGGCGATCGCCGCGCCGGTGGAACCGATCGTGACGACGCCGTCCGCGGCACCGTCCCGGAGGGCCCGCAGGGCCACCCGGACGGTCGCGTCCTCCTGGGCGCGCACGGCGAGCGCCGCACCCTCCATCGCCACGGCCTCGCCGGCCGGTGCGACCGACAGCCGCGCCCGCGACCCCCGCGGGGCGGACGCGATCGCCCGCTCGGCGTCCGCGCGCGGAGCCGCGAGCAGGACGGTGAGCAGTGGATCGATGTCCAGTGCGGTCAGAACGCCGTCGACCACGACGGCGGGAGCTTCGTCCCCGCCGAGGAGGTCGACGGCGATCCGGACCGGCTGTGGCTCGGAGGCCGTCACGCGGGTCCGGAGCTCAGACCGCGATGACCTGGCGACCGTTGTACTGACCGCAGACCTGGCACGCCGTGTGCGCCAGCTTCGGCGACTTGCACTGCGGGCAGGGCTGGGTCGCGACGGCGGTGGTCTTCCACTGGGACCGACGCGCCCGGGTGTTGCTGCGCGACATCTTCCGCTTCGGAACGGCCACGGTTACTTCTCCTGACTCTCGGCCGCCGGCGGCGGCTGCTCTCCATCGGCCACCACGGGCGGCTCCTGGACCAAGTTCTGCAGGGCGGCCCACCGGGGGTCGACCTGATCGTGCGTGTGGTCACCGGGAAGGTCGTCCCAGTGCGCCCCACACTCGGGGCACAGACCGGGACAGTCCTCCCGGCACACCGGGTTCGTGGGCAACGCGAGTACGACCGCGTCGCGCATGATCGGCTCCAGGTCGATCAGATCGCCCCGCAGCCGGCTCACCTCGTCGTCGTCCGAGGTCAGGTCCGTGACGCTCGCCGGATAGGCGAAGAGCTCCTGGACGTCGACCTCGACCGTGCTGTCGAACGACTCCAGGCAGCGCCCGCACTCCCCCACCACCGGCGCGGCGGCGGTCCCGGAGACGAGTACGCCTTCCAGAACCGACTCCAACCGGAGGTCGAGATCGAGCGGGGCCCCCTCGGGGACGCCGATCAGCCCCACACCGAGACCGGCAGGCGCGACAACCTGGATTTTCAGCGGACGCATCGACCCCGGACGGCGGCCCAGCTCGCGCGTGTCGAGCACGAGGGGCTTGCGGGGGTCGAGGCGCGGCTGTGAAGTCCTGTTCTCGGGCATGGTCGGATCAAGGCGTTGGGGGGCCGTCGGCAAAGGGTACCCCAGGCCCCCGGGGCGGGGCGAAACGGCTAGAACGGGAGGGGGTTCTCGCTGTCCCGGCCGGAGTCGTACGGCCCGATCTCGGACAGCGCCTGCATCTTGTCGCGGTTGCGCTCCACGTAGGCGAGCGTGCGCTGCAGCATCTGCTCGAAGTTGGCGAGCGCGGTGTCGATCATCTCGTCGGTCTCCTCGCGGCGGCGCAGGGCCTCGCCGCGCGCCTCGCCGAGGATCCGGGCGGCCTCGTGCTCCGCGGAGACGGTGACCTCGGCCACCGACACGAGCCGGGTGTGTTCCGCCTCGGCCTCGGCGACGATCCGGTCGGCCTCGCGGCGGCCGGCCGCGATCACCTTGTCCCGCTCCTCCAGCAGCGCCTGCGCCCGGCGGATCTCGGTCGGCAGGTCGGCGCGGAGCTCGTCGAGAAGCCCCAGGAGCTCGTTGCGGGCCACCATCGCGTTGCCCGACATGGGTACCGCGCGGGCGGCCTCGACGAGGGCGGTGATCTCGTCGATCCGGTCCAGTGGGTCCACAGTGCTGCTCCGGTCTGGGGTGTGTTCCGAGTGGTAGACGGTCATGTCGACGGCGGTGTCCCGATTCGCTCGGTGAGCCGGCGCCGGACGATCTCCGGTACGTGCGCCGACACGTCACCGCCCCATCTGGCCACGTCTTTGACCAAACTGGACGAGAGGAAAGAATACAGCGGGTTCGTGGACATGAAGAGCGTCTCCACCCCCGCGAGGCCGTGGTTCATCTGCGCCATCTGCAGCTCGTAGTCGAAGTCGCTGACCGCGCGGAGGCCCTTGACGACGACGGGGATGTCCTGGGCCTTGCAGTAGTCCACGAGCAGGCCCTGGAACGAGTCCACCACCACGTTGCCGTACGGAGAGGTCACCTCCCGCAGCAGCTCCATGCGCTCCTCGAGCGAGAAGAGACCACTCTTGCTCTGGTTGACGAGCACTGCGACGACGACCTCGTCGTACAACCGGCTGGCCCGACCGATGATGTCGAGGTGCCCGTTGGTGACGGGGTCGAAGGAACCGGGACAGACGGCGCGTCTCACGAGGCGCGACCGTACCAAAGCGTGGCCTCGCCGTAACGTCGAGCACGGATCGCCACGAGTGGGGTGGGCCACACCCACTCGGGATCCCGCGACGAACGCTCCACGACCACGACCGCATCGTCCGCCAGCCAGCCGTTCGCCGCGAGGTCACCGAGGACCGCGCCGAGGGCCTCGGCCGTCAGCGCGTACGGCGGGTCGGCGAACACGACCCGGTACGGCGGGACGGCGGTCGCCGGCGGCGTGGCGGCCGCGAACCGCTCCACCGCGCCGGTCGCCGCCACCACCCCGGGCAGGCCCAGCTCGGCGACGTTGCGGCGCAGCACCGCCAGCGCCCCACGGTCGGACTCGACCAGGAACGCGTGCGCGCCGCCCCGGGAGACCGCCTCCAGCCCCACCGCGCCCGAGCCGGCGTACAGGTCGAGGACATGCGCACCGTCGAGGTCCACGAGGGACTCCAGCGCGCTGAACAGGGCCTCACGGGTCCGGTCCGAGGTGGGCCGGGTCCCCCGGCCCGCCGGGACGGCGATCCGCCGGCCACCCGCGGCCCCGCCGACGATCCGTGGCACCCGGTCAGCCCTTCTCGAGGTACTCGGCGCGCTCCGCGTCCACCATCGCGGCGACGGTGGCGGCGAGCGCGGGGTGGTCCCGGAGGTCCGGGTCGGCGGCGACGAGCCGGGACGCCTCCTCGCGGGCGGTCTCGATGAGCTCGACGTCGCGGAGCAGCGACAGCAGCCGCAGCCGGGACCGGCGCCCGGACTGGGCCGCCCCGAGCACGTCCCCCTCCCGCCGCTGCTCCAGGTCCAGCCGGGCCAGCTCGAACCCGTCCGAGGTGGCGGCCACCGCGTCGAGCCGCTGCCGCGCCGGGGTCCCGCCGAACGCCTCGGTGACCAGCAGGCACAGCCCCGGGGCGCTGCCCCGCCCGACCCGGCCGCGGAGCTGGTGCAGCTGGCTCACGCCGAACCGGTCGGCGTCCATGATCACCATTGCGGTGGCGTTCGGGACGTCCACGCCCACCTCGATCACCGTCGTCGCGACCAGCACGTCGATCCGGCCGGCGGTGAAGTCCCGCATCACCGCGTCCTTCTCGTCGGCGGGCAGCCGCCCGTGCAGCACGCCGAGCCGCAGCCCGGCGAGCGGGCCGCCGGCGAGCAGCGGGGCGAGGTCCGCCACGGCGAGCGGCGCGCGGCGGTCGGCACCGCTGTCCGCGGCGCCCTCGTCCCCGTCCCCGTCGCCGGGCTCCTCGGCGGGGTCGGGCGTGCCGTCGTCGCCGATCCGCGGGCACACCACGTACGCCTGGTGACCCTTGCCGACCTCCTCCCGGATCCGGGTCCACGCCCGGTCCAGGAAATGCGGCTTGTCGGAGACCGGCACGACGTGGCTGGCGATCGGCGACCGGCCCGCCGGCAGCTCGGCCAGCTCGGAGGTCTCCAGGTCGCCGAACACCGTCATCGCCACGGTGCGCGGGATCGGCGTCGCCGTCATCACCAGGACGTGCGGGGGCTGCCGGCCCTTCGCCCGCAGCGCGTCCCGCTGTTCGACGCCGAAGCGGTGCTGCTCGTCCACGACCACCAGTCCCAGGTCGGCGAACTCCACACCCTCTTGGATCAGCGCATGCGTGCCGACGACGATCCCGGCCTCCCCCGAGGCGGCCTCGGCCAGCGTGCGGCGCCGGGCGGCGGCGGACATCGACCCGGTGAGCAGCGCGATCCTGGTGGCCTCCTCGGCGGCCCCCAGCTCCCCCGCCTCGCCCAGCGGGCCGAGCATCGCCCGCAGCGACCGGGCGTGCTGGGCGGCGAGGACCTCGGTCGGCGCGAGCAGCGCGGCCTGGCCCCCGGCATCGACGACCTGGAGCATCGCGCGGAGCGCGCAGACGGTCTTGCCGGAGCCGACCTCGCCCTGGAGCAGGCGGTGCATCGGACTGCTGACCGCCAGCTCGGCGGCGAGGGTCTCCCCCACGTCCCGCTGCCCGGCGGTGAGCGTGAACGGCAGGGCCGCGTCGAAGGACGCCAGCACCCCGCTGTCGCGCGGCGGGCGGGCCCGGGACGGGGACGCCGCCGCGGCGTGCCGGCGCTGCGCCAGGGTGACCTGCAGCGCGAACGCCTCGTCCCAGGTGAGCCGCTGCCGCGCCGCGTCGAGCGCCCCCTCGGACGGCGGGCGGTGGATGTCGTGCAGCGCGGCGCCGAGGTCGACGAGGCCGCGGGTGTCCTTCAGCACATCGGGCAGCGGGTCCGGCGGGGCGGGGAACACCTGGAGGACGGTCTTGATGCAGTTCGCGAGCTGCCAGGTCGTCACGGCGCTGGTCGCCGGGTACACCGGGATCAGCGCACCGGCGAACTCCTCGACCTCGCTGGCGGCGTCGTCGCCCGGCAGGACCTGGTAGTGCGGGTGGTTGAGCTGCCAGGTCTCGCGGAACCGGGTGACCCGGCCCGCGAACAGGCCCCACCGGCCCGGCTCCAGGCCCTTGCCCTGCCAGGTGGCGTTGAAGAACGTGAGCGTGAGCGCGCGACGGCCGTCCCCGACCACCACCGAGAGCATCGTCCCCCTGCGCTGCCGCATCGGCCGCCGGCTGACGCTCTGGACCTGCGCCATCACGGTCACGTCCTCGCCCTCGACCAGCGAGGCGAGATCGGTGTGTTCACCGTGCCGGGCGTACCGGCGCGGGAAGTGGTGCAGGAGGTCACCGACGGTGTGCAGGTCGAGCGCGTCGGCGAGGGCCTTCGCGGTCTTGTCGCCGATCCCCGGCGCGCGGCGGAGCGGCGTCTGGAGGGAGAGTCCGGACGACATGGCTCCGAAGTCTGTCACCCTCCCGCGACGCCGATCGCCGCTACTCCACCCCGACGAGCAGCGGGTGGTGCGGCTGGCCGCCGAAGAACGACTGGACCTCGACCAGCGGCCACGTCCGGGCGACGTGCCGCCGCACCGTCTCGCCGAGCCCGGCCGGCGCCGAGTCGCCCAGGACGAGCGTGACCAGCTCGCCACCGGACGACAGCATCCGGTCCAGCAGCTCGGCCGCGGCGGCCGCCAGCGCCGTCTCGGCCGGCCCCGGGGCGACGAGGACGACCTCGCCCTCCACCAGCGCCAGCACGTCGCCGGCGCTGCACCGGCCGGCGCTGGTGAGCGCGTCCCGGGCCGCGACGGCGAGCTCCGCGCAGCGGGTGGCGCCGGCCGCCTCCGCCATCGCGATCACGTCGTCGTCGAACCGGCGGTCCGGGTCCCGTACGGCCAGCGCCGCGACCGCCTGCATCGGGGACCGGGTCGGCACCACGGCCACCTGGACGCCCTCGCGGCGGGCCTCCGCGGCGGCGGCGGACGCGACGGCCTGGCAGTTGGCATCGTTGGGCAGGACCACGACCGCCCCGGCGCCGGTGGCCCGGATCGCGGTCAGCACCTCGGCGGTGCTCGGGTTCGCGGCCGGGCCGCCGTCCACCACGGTGGCGCCCTCGGCGGCGAACAGCTCGGCGATCCCGGTCCCCTCGACCACGACCACGACGCCGCGGGCCACGGCGGCGGGGGCCGGGCGCGCCACCCCGTCCGCGGACGCCCGCGCCGGTATCTGGTCGGCGAACCGGGTCACGCCGATCCGGGACGGCCGCCCGGCCCGGATACCGGCCTCGATCGCCGCGCCGACGTCGTCCACGTGGACGTGGACGTTCCACATGCCGTCCCCGTCGCCGACCACCACCAGCGAGTCGCCGAGCGCGCCCAGCTCGACGCGGAGCGGGCCCAGCGCGGCGTCCGGCGCCGCCAGCAGGTACTGCACCTCGTAGGAGTACGCGTCCGAGCCCGTCTCCCGGTCCGCGACGAAGGGTGCCGGAGCGGGGGCGAGGGGTGCCGGAGCGGGGGCGAGGGGCAGCGTGGGGGTGGACCCGGTGGCCACCCCGGCGAGCGCGTCGAGCAGGACCACGAGGCCGCGTCCGCCCGCGTCGACCACCCCGGCGCGGGCGAGCGCGGGCAGCTGCTCGGGCGTCCGGGCCAGGGCCTGCGCCGCCGACCTCGCCGCGACCGTGCACACGTCGGCGAGGTCGTCGGACCCCAGCTCCCACGCCGCGTCGGCGGCGGCCCGCGCCACGGTCAGCACGGTGCCCTCGACCGGCTCGGCCACGGCGTCGTACGCGGCGGCGGCGGCCGTCCGCAACGCGACCGTGAGCTCGCGGCCCCCGGCCTCGTGCACGTCCGCCAGCTCCGCCGCGATCCCGCCGAGGAGCTGGGCGAGGATCACGCCGGAGTTGCCACGGGCGCCGAGCAGCGCACCGCGGGCCAGCCGCCGCAGGACCGCACCGAGCGGCGTGAGTTCCGCGTCGGGGCAGGACGCGGTGTCGTGCCCGGCGTCCACGGCCGCACACGCGGCGGCGAACGTCTCGACGAGGTTCGTCCCGGTGTCCCCGTCCGGCACCGGGTAGACGTTCAGGTCGTCGATCTCCCGCCGGTGCGCGCGCAGCGACGCCAGCCCGGCGGCGCACCACCGCCGCACCGCCGCCGGGTCGAGACGGGCCGGCACCGGCTCCTGCTGTCCTGGACGCACGCGGCAGACACTAGTGTGGGCACACAGCCTCGGCGGGCCGGTTTGGAGACCGTGCCGTCGGGCCGGTACTCTGTCCAGGTTGCCCGTCACCGGGTGACCTACCTCGATCCAAATCAGGAGTGTTCCCGTGGCTAGCGTGTGCGACGTCTGTGGCAAGGGGCCGGGCTTCGGCATGTCGGTGTCCCACTCCCACCGGCGTACCAACCGCCGTTGGAACCCGAACATCCAGTCCGTGCGGACGCCGACCGGCGGTGGCAACACCAAGAAGGTCAAGGTGTGCACCTCCTGCCTCAAGGCCGGCAAGGTCCTCAAGGGCTGACGCCCAGCTCTGTTCGACGATGCCCGCGGCCCCGTGTCGCGGGCATCGTCGTGTCTCCTCCCGGGCTACAGGTCCCGCGCGTAGGACCGGGACAGGGGCGAGTCGGCGTAGTGGCCGTAGTTCGGGACCAGCGCGTACCCGGACGCCGCGTAGAGCCCCATCGCCTCCGGCTGCGCCGTCCCGGTCTCCAGCACGATGCGGTTCCGCCCGGCCGATCGGGCCGCGTCCTCGACGGCGGTGAGCAGGGCCTTCGCCACCCCGCGCCGCCGCGCGTCGAGCGCCACCCACATCCGCTTCAGCTCCGCCACGCCGTCGCCGCGGCTCCGCCAGCCCACACAGCCGGCGGGCCGGCCGTCCAGCCACGCCAGCAGGAACCCTCCCCGCGGCGGGTCGAACTCCCCGGGCGTGATCGGGGTCGAGTCGCCGTCGCCGCCGTACCGGCCGGTGAGGTCCGCGAGCAGGTCCGCGCGCAGCACGGCGGCCACCGGGTCGTCGTACGGCACGGCCTCGACGGTGATCACCGCTGCCGCCAGCCGTGGTCGACCGGCCCGATCCCGGCGCCGAGCGCGAAGCCGTGCGCGATCGCGCCGGTGACGTACTCCTTCGCCGCGGCCACCGCGTCCGGCAGGGTGTCACCGCAGGCCAGCCGGGATGCGACGGCGCTCGCCAGGGTGCAGCCGGTGCCGTGGGTGTGACGGTTGTCGTACCGCGCGGAGCGGTACTCGTACTCCTCCCCCGCCGCGGTGACCAGCAGATCGACCGCGTCGCCCGCGAGGTGGCCGCCCTTGACCAGCACCGCGCCCGGGCCGAGCGCCAGCACCGCGTCGGCCGCCCGGCGCAGGTCCCCGGCGCCGGTGACCTCGACGCCGGTGAGCTGACGCACCTCGTGCAGGTTCGGCGTCACCACGGCCGCCACCGGCAGGAGAAGGGTGCGGACCGCCTCCAGCGCGTCCGCCGCGAGCAAGGGGTCGCCGTGCTTGCTCACGCTCACCGGGTCCACCACGACGGGCGCGTCCACGGTGGACAGCCGCGCCGCGACGAGCGACACGAGGTCCGCGGAGGCCAGCATCCCGGTCTTGACCGCGTCGACCCCGATGTCACCGAGCACGCTGTCGAGCTGGGCGGTGACCGCCTCCGCGGGCAGCTCCCAGTACCCCTGCACGCCGAGGGAGTTCTGTGCGGTGACCGCGGCGACGACCGTCATGCCGTGGACGCCGAGGGCGAGCATCGTCTTCAGGTCGGCCTGGATCCCGGCTCCGCCCCCGGAGTCCGAACCGGCCACGGACAGGACGAGCGGTGGAGCGGCAGACATGAGGCCAATCTACGGACGGGCGAAGTGGTCGTGACCGGCGGTGCCCTCCCACGGCTCTCCGTCGACCGTGACACCGGAACCGACCCGGACCGCGCCGACGACCCGCCAGTCCGCGCCGAGCGCCACCGTGGCCGGGAACGTCGCGACCAGCGCGTGGTCCTCCCCGCCCGTGAGCACCCAGTCGATCGGGTCCTTGCCGAGCGCCTGGGCGGCATCCGCCAGCTGCCGGGTGACGGTGAACGCGTCGCGCCGCAGGTCGATGCCGACCCCCGAGGCGACCGCGAGGTGGCCGAGGTCGGCGATCAGGCCGTCGCTCACGTCGCACATCGCGGTGGCGCCGAGGACCGAGGCGGCGGGCCCGGCGGCGTACGGCGGCTCCGGGCGGCGGTGGGCGTCGACGAGCACGCGGGGCGAGCGGAACCCGCGGGACAGCACCGCGTGGCCCGCGGCGGACCAGCCGAGCCGGCCGGCGACCGCGACGACGTCCCCGGCGCGCGCGCCCGCGCGGGTGACCGGCGCGCGGCCCTGGAGGTCGCCGAGCGCGGTGACCGCGACGATCACCGAGTCGGCCCGGGACACGTCACCACCGACGACCGACGCCCCGACGAGGGCACTCTCCTCCCGCAGGCCGTCGGCGAGCGCCTCGGCCCATTCCAGCGGCAGGTCGGGCGGGCACGCGAGGCCGACGACCAGCGACGTCGGCTGCGCGCCCATCGCCGCGATGTCGGCGAGGTTGGCCGCGGCGGCCTTCCGGCCCACGTCGTATCCGCCGGACCAGTCGCGGCGGAAATGCCGCCCCTCCACCAGCAGGTCGGTGCTCACCACGACCCGGCCGTCGGACGCGAGAACGATGGCGGCGTCGTCGCCGGGGCCGAGAATCGTCGCGGAACCCTGCGGCAACCGGGCGGTCACCCGGGCGATCAGGCCGAACTCGCCGACCTCCGACACCGTCATCTCATCCTCCTGCTTTCCCGCTCCTGCTGGACGTGCTGGCACCCGCCGGCCGTACGGTACGTTTCCCGGGTTCTCTGGCCCGTCCAGTCCGAAGGAGCCGTCCCGTGGTCCAGGCGTACATCCTCATCCAGACCGAGGTGGGCAAGGCCCGCGACGTGGCGGCCACCATCGCCGGCATCACCGGCGTCGCACAGGTCGAGGCCGTCACCGGCCCGTACGACGTGATCGTGCTCACCGAGGCGCGCAACGTCGACGAGCTCGGCAAACTGGTGGTGAGCAAGGTCCAGGCCGTCGCCGGCATCACCCGCACGCTGACCTGCTCGGTCGTGCACCTGTAGACCGGGGAGTCCACCCTGAACACCACACGACGCAGCGCCGCGTTCATCGCCACCCTCGTCGCCGTCCCGCTCGCCCTGGTCGCCGGGCTGGTGGTGTTCGGCCTGCGGGGCGGCTCCGCGGACGAGCCGGCCGCGAGTCCCGGCGCCAGTTCCGGTGGCCCGGTCGTGGTGACCGCACCGCCGTCGGCGGCCGCCGGCACCGAGGCACGGTGCGCCACGCTGCTCGGCGCGCTGCCGACCACGCTCGACGGGCGCCGGGCCCGGGCGGTGTCCACCGCGCCGGACCGCGTCGTCGCGTGGGGCGACCCGCCGGTGGTCCTGCGCTGCGGCGTGCCGCGCGTGGCCGTACCGCCGGACACGAACAAGCAGTTCGCCATCAACGGCGTCCGCTGGCTCGCCGCCGCACGGGGCTCCGACGTGGTGTTCACGACCACCGACCGCGCGGTACCCGTCGAGGTGACCGTCCCGGCGCACACGGCCACGAACCCCGCCGATGTCGTCGCGGAACTGTCGAAGCCGATCGCCGCGACGATCCCGGCGACCGGCTGACCCGCCCGCACCGTCAGCGCAGACCGGTGCCGCGGCGCAGCGCGGTACGGACCATCCGCTCGAGCAGCTGCGGGTACTCCAGGCCGCTGGTCACCCACATCCGCGGGAACAGCGAGATCGGCGTGAAGCCCGGCATCGTGTTGACCTCGTTGACCACGAGCTCGTGGTCGGGCGTCACGAAGAAGTCGACCCGCGCCAGCCCGGCGCAGTCCAGCGCAACGAACGCGCGACGCGCCATCGCCCGCAGCCGGTCGGTGACCTCGGCGGGCAGGTCGGCGGGCAGGTCGAACTCGCAGGCGTCGTCGAGGTACTTCGCCTCGAAGTCGTACCAGTCGTGGCCCTCGGCCACGATCCGGATCTCCGCGGGCAGGCTGACCTCGGGCTCACCGCCGTCGCGGCCCTCGAGCACGCCGCACTCGATCTCGCGGCCGACGACGCCCGCCTCGATGATGACCTTCGGGTCGACGGCCCGCGCGGTGGCGATCGCGTCGTCGAGGCCCGCCCAGTCGGTGACCCGGGTGATGCCGAACGACGAGCCCGCGCGAGCCGGCTTCACGAACACCGGCAGGCCCAGCCGCTCCTTGTCGTCGACCGTGAGCGTCTTGTCGGTGGGCCGCAGGACGGCGTACCGGCCCACCGGCAGCCCCTCGGCCGCCAGCAGCTTCTTGGTGTACTCCTTGTCCATGGCCGCGGCGGAGGCCAGCACGCCGGCCCCCACATAGGGCAGCCCGGCCAGCTCCAGCAGGCCCTGGATCGTCCCGTCCTCGCCGTACGCGCCGTGCAGCACCGGGAACACGACATCGACCGGGACCACCTCGCCCGCCACCACGAACCCGCCGACGGCCGGGTCCGCGGGCAGCGTGACCCCGGTGCCGTCGGTGACCTCCGGCAGCGTGCGGTCCACCGTGGTCAGCTCGCGCGGGTCCCCGGCGGCGAGCACCCAGCGGCCGTCGCGGGTGATGCCGATCGGCACGATCTCGAACTGGTCGGGGTCGAGGCCGGCCATCACGCTGCCCGCGCTGACGCAGGAGACGCCGTGTTCGGTGCTGCGGCCGCCGAAGACGACGGCGACGCGGGTCTTGCGCCCGTGGGCGCCGGGCTCGGGGGCTTCGCTCACGCCGGAGACCCTACCGGTCGGCGGTGCCGCGCCGGTGCCGCCGCGCGCCGGGGTGACCCCGGTCTCCCGGCCCCGGCTCGCCCCTCCGGATCGATCATGGACTTTGCAGCACGACACGCCGGCGTGTCTGTTGCAAAGTCCATGATCAACGCGGGGTGGGGCCCAGCGCGTCCAGCGCCGTCGCCAGGTCCGCCAGCAGGTCCACCGTGTCCTCACACCCCGCGGACAGCCGGACGAACCCCGCCGGCACCACGTCCCCGCCCCACTGCGCCCGCCGGTCGACCGTGGTGTGCAGGCCCCCGAACGAGGTCGCGGACACCATCAGCGCCGACGCCGCCACGAAGCGGTCCACCGCCTCCGCGGAGGGCAGCGTGAACGACAGCACCCCGCCGAACCGCCGCATCTGCCTCGACGCCGTCGCATGCGCCGGGTCGCCGGGTCGGCCCGGGTACCGCAGGTCCGTCACCTCCCGCCGGTCCGCGAGCAGGTCCGCCAGCGCGAGGGCGTTCGCCGCCTGCCTCGTCAGCCTCAGGTCGACCGTCCCGAGCGAACGGTGCGCCAGCCACGTCTCGAACGGCCCCGGCAGCCCGCCCGTCCGGGTACGCCACGCCCGCAGCCGCTCCAGCAGCGCCGGATCGGTGACCGCGACATGCCCGAGCAGGAGATCGCCGTGCCCGGTCATCGCCTTGGTGTCCGAGGAGATCGAGAAGTCCGCGCCGAAATCGAGCGGTCGCTGCCCGAGCGGCGTGGCCGTGGTGTTGTCCACCCCGACGAGGGCACCCGCCGCCCGGGCGGCCGGGATCACCGCGGCCAGATCGCAGACGTCCAGCCCCGGGTTCGCGGGGGTCTCGAGCAGCACGAGACGCGCACCGGCGAGCAGCTCGGCGGAGTACGGCCCGGTCGTCGGCACCTCCCGCACCTCGACCCCGCGGGCACCCAGCACCTCCCGGGCCAGCACGCGGGTCACGTAGTAGCCGTCCGACGGCAGGACCAGCACGTCGCCCGGCACGAGCGTGTCCAGCAGGACCGCGCTGACGGCGGCCATCCCGGACGCGAACACCACCGCGTCGCCGCGCTCCAGTTGACCGAGCGCCTCCTCGTACCGGCCCAGCGTCGGGTTGGAGTTGCGGGCGTACGCGTCGGCGGTGCCGTCCGGGCCGCCCGGCGGATACCCGGCCAGGTGGTACGGCGCCGCGAACACCGGTCCGGGCAGCAGCGGTGCCCCCGGGTGCGGCGCGGGCAGGCCGGCGTGGACGGCGCGGGTGCCGTCGCCCCAGTTCTCGTTCACTCGGACTTCGTCGAACGGCCCATGAGCTGTCCCACCGCCACGGTCGGCGGGGCACCCTCGTGGCACACCTGGACGACCAGCTCGGTGAGCGGCATGTCGACATCGTGCTTGCGGGCCAGGTCGAGGATCGAGCGGCACGACTTGACGCCCTCGGCGACCTGCCGGGTGGTCGCGGCGATCTCCTCCAGCGTCTCGCCGGTGCCGAGCCGCCGGCCGAACGTGTGGTTCCGCGACAGCGGCGAGGAGCAGGTCGCGACCAGGTCTCCCAGGCCGGCGAGCCCGGCGAACGTCATCGGGTCCGCCCCCAGCGCCGCCCCGAGCCGGGCCGTCTCGGCGAGCCCGCGGGTCATCAGCGACGCCTTGGTGTTGTCGCCGAAGCCCATGCCCTCGGCCATCCCGCAGGCGAGCGCGATGACGTTCTTGACCGCGCCGCCGAGCTCGCAGCCGACCACGTCGGTGTTCGTGTACGGCCGCAGGTACGGGGTGGCGAGGAGCCGCTGCAGCGCCTCCGCGCGGGCGGCGTCGGTACACGCGACGACGGTGGCGGCGGGCTGCTCCTGGGCGATCTCCATCGCCAGGTTCGGGCCGGACACCACGGCGACCCGGTCGGCCGGTACGCCGGTGACCTCCACGATCACCTCGCTCATCCGCAGCGCCGTGCCGAGCTCCACGCCCTTCATCAAGCTGACCAGCGTGATGCCCGGGGTGAGCGCGGGCACCCAGCGGGAGAGGTTCTCCCGCAGGTTCTGCGAGGGCACCGCGAACACGACCAGGCCGGCGCCGTCGAGCGCCGTACCGGCCTCGGCCGTGGCGGAGAGGCGCCCGGGCAGCACGATCCCCGGCAGGTACTCGGAGTTCTCCCGCCGGTCGGTGATCGTCGCCGCGATCTCGGCCCGCCGGGCCCACAGCACCACGTCGGAACCGGCGTCGGCGAGCACCTTGGCGAACGCGGTGCCCCAGGACCCGGCACCGAGCACGGCCGCACGGGCGGCGGGGTGTGTCACGAGGGGACCTCCGGGGTGGTCGTCGGTTCGTCGGGAGCAGTGTGTCGCCTCCCGGTCGGGCGTGGGTACAGGGGTCCGGTCGGGGCCGCCTCGCCGCGCGCCTCGGCGACCAGCTCGCGGATCCGCCGCATGATCACGTCGGTGACCTCGGCGAGCAGCGCGGCGGTCGGCGGCCTCCCCTCGTACGCCGAGAGGTCGATCGGCGGGCCCGCCACGACCGTCACCGGCGTCCGCGGCCGGAGCCCGATCCGGTGGGTGATCGGGTGGTAGAACCGCTCCGGGCCCCACTGGCCGATCGGGACCACCGGCGCGCCGGTGAGCATCGCCAGCCGTGCCGCCCCCGTCTTGCCCCGCATCGGCCAGAGCGCGGGGTCCTTGGTGGTCGTGCCCTCCGGGTAGATGACCACGCACTCGCCGCGCCCCACGGCCTCGACGGCGTGCTCGAGCGCCAGGACGGCCTCCGTCGTGGCCCGCCGCACCGGGATCTGCTTCGCGCCGCGCACCACCATCCCGACGAACGGGACCGTGAAGACGGCCTCCTTGGCGAGGTACCGTGGCTCCCGCGGCAGGTCGTACACGAAATGCGCGAGGGTGAGCGGGTCCGTGTGCGACACGTGGTTCGCCACCAGGATCACCGGTCCCGCCGGCACGTTCTCGCGCCCGCGCCACGTCCGCCGGGTGAACAGCCACAGCAGCGGCTTGAGGACCATCGCCGCGAATCGCATCCATGCGCCACGCCTGCGCCCCACCGCCCGACACCTCCTCCACGCGCGTTCGACGGACTCCCGGTGCCCGGCCGGCACGCGCAACGCCCGATCCTGAACCGCCGGCGGTCGCAGTGTCCACGGCACCCGGCGGGCGCGTCGCGACCAGGGCGCTCGGCGACCGGTGCCGCCGGGGATGTGAGGATGGCACCGTGCGGTGGTCCGTGGTGGTTCCGGTCAAGCGCGTCGAGCGCGCGAAGACCCGGCTCTCGGGCGCCGTACCCGGCAGCGGGCACACCGAGCTGGTCCTCGCCCTGGCCGCCGACACGGTGAGCGCGGTGCTCGCCTCCCCGGCGGTCGCCAGGGTGATCGTCGTCACCGACGACGCCCGCGCCGCCGCGGAGCTGGGCGCCCTCGGCGCCCTCGTCGTCCCCGACCTCCCGGACTCGGGGCTGAACCCGGCCCTCGACCACGGAGCCGCCGTGGCCGCCGCCTCCGGGCCGGCCGACGGGGTCGCCGTGGTCGGCGCGGACCGCCCGGCGCTGCGCCCCGCCGATCTCGCCGCGGTACTCGGCCTCGCGGCCGGGCACGTCCGCAGCTTCCTGCCCGACACGGCCGGCACCGGGACCGCGCTGCTGGCGGCCCGGCCCGGATCGCCGCTCGGTCCGCTGTTCGGCCCGGGCTCCGCGGCCGCGCACGCCGCGTCGGGGGCGGTCCGGCTGGCCGGCGAGTGGACCTCGCTGCGTCACGACACCGACACGGCCGCGGACCTCGGGGTGGCGCGGCGGCTCGGCGTCGGCGCGCGGACGAGCGCGGTACTCGCGGCGTTCGGGGCCTAGCGACCTCGGAGGCGAGGACCGGTAGGGTCGCCCGTATGCAGGGCACCGTGGCGGCGTTCGACCGGGAGACCGAGGCCGGTCGAGTGCTGCTCGACGACGGTTCGCCGGTCTCGTTCACTCCCGACGCGTTCGCCGCGGGCGGGCTGCGCCTCCTCCGGCCCGGACAGCGCGTACGGCTGGAGACCGCCACCGACGGCACTGTCACGCTCGTCACCCTCGCCACGTTCCACTGAGCTGAGCGCCGGAGGACCCCGGTGTGCCACCTGGCGCGGACGGCACCGCGGGACGGCATGATGATGCCGTGAGCACCGCGGCCCCGGACGACAAGACCGAGCCAGCAGCCGAGGACGTCCAGGTGACGGGCCCGGCGCTGGAGCCACTGCCGGACCACCGGTTCCTCAACCGTGAGCTGTCCTGGCTGGACTTCAACGCGCGCGTGCTGGCGCTCGGCGAGGACCAGGCGAACCCGCTGCTGGAACGGGCGAAGTTCCTCGCGATCTTCGCGTCCAACCTGGACGAGTTCTTCATGGTGCGGGTGGCCGGGCTCAAGCGCCGCATGTCCACGGGGCTGGCCGTCCGCAGCGCGGACGGGCTGACCCCGCGAGAGCAGCTGGAGCGCATCTCGGTGCGGACCCGGGACCTGGTCGAGCGGCATGCCCGGTGCTTCGAGGACGACGTGCGGGCGGCGCTGGAGAAGCACGACATCCACATCGTGCGCTGGGAGGACGTCGACCCGGACGACCAGCACCGGCTCCACCGGCACTTCCGGGACCAGGTGTTCCCGCTCCTGACCCCGCTCGCCGTCGACCCGGCGCACCCGTTCCCGTACATCTCCGGCCTGTCGCTGAACCTCGCCGTCGTCGTGCGCGACCCCGAGGGCGGCCCCGAGCGCTTCGCCCGGGTGAAGGTGCCGAACAACGTGCCGCGCTTCGTGACGGTCGGCGACGACACGTTCCTCCCGCTCGACGACCTCATCGCGGCGCACCTGAACCAGCTCTTCCCCGGGATGAACGTGGTCGAGCACCACCTGTTCCGGGTGACCCGCAACGCGGACCTGGAGGTCGAGGAGGACCGCGACGAGGACCTCCTCCAGGCGCTGGAGCGCGAGCTCGCCCGCCGTCGCTTCGGGCCCGCGGTCCGGCTCGAGGTCACCGACTCGATGAGCGAGCACATCCTCGAGCTGCTCATGCGCGAGCTCGGCGTGACCGGAAACGACGTACAGCGCGTACCGGGGCTGCTGGACCTCAGCTCCCTGTGGCAGCTGTACGACCTCGACCGGCCGGAGCTGAAGTTCCCGCCGTTCGTGCCGGCGACGCACCCGCGGTTCGCCGAGGGCGAGACGCCGAAGAGCGTGTTCGCGACGCTGCGCGAGGGCGACGTCCTGGTGCACCACCCGTACGACTCGTTCTCCACCAGCGTGCAGCGGTTCGTCGAGCAGGCCGCCGCCGACCCGAACGTGCTGGCGATCAAGCAGACGCTGTACCGCACCTCCGGCGACTCCCCCATCGTGGACGCGCTGATCGACGCCGCCGAGGCGGGCAAGCAGGTCGTGGTGCTGGTGGAGATCAAGGCCCGGTTCGACGAGCAGGCGAACATCAAGTGGGCCAGGGCGCTGGAGCGCGCGGGCTGCCACGTGGTCTACGGGCTGATGGGGCTGAAGACGCACTGCAAGACGTCCCTGGTGGTACGCCAGGAGGGCGGCCGGCTGCGCCGGTACGCCCACGTCGGGACGGGGAACTACAACCCCAAGACCGCCCGCCTGTACGAGGACTTCGGGCTGTTCACCGCGAACGAGGACGTGTGCGCGGACATCACCGACCTGTTCAACACGCTGACCGGGTACTCGCGGCAGACCGGCTACCGGTCGCTGATGGTCGCGCCGCACGGCGTACGGGCCGGCATCGTCGACCGGATCGAGCGGGAGATCGCGCATGTCCGCGCGGGGCAGCCCGGGCTCGTGCAGATCAAGGTCAACTCCATCGTGGACGAAGAGATCATCGACGCGCTGTACCGCGCCTCGCGGGCCGGCGTCCGGATCGACATGCTGGTGCGCGGCATCTGCGCGCTGCGGCCCGGCGTACCGGGGCTGAGCGCGAACATCCGCGTCCGCTCGATCGTCGGCCGGTTCCTGGAGCACTCCCGGGTGCTGCGCTTCGGCAACGGCGAGGACGAGGAGTTCTGGCTGGGGTCGGCGGACCTGATGCACCGCAACCTCGACCGGCGGGTGGAGGCGATGGTCCAGGTCACCGACGACGACGCGGAGGCCCAGTTGCGGCGCGTGCTCGACCTCGGCTTCGCGGACGACGTCACCTGCTGGGAGCTGGACGGCGGCGGGACCTGGCACCGGCACACCGGCACGAGAGATCTCCAGGTGGAGCTGATGCGCCGCCGGGTGCCGAAGGCCGACGCGTGACCGAGCGGACGATCCGCGCCGCGGGCGGCGTGCTGTGGCGTGACCGTGCCGACGGCGGGATCGAGGTGGCGCTGGCCCATCGGTCCCGGTACGACGACTGGAGTCTGCCGAAGGGGAAGCTGGACCGCGGCGAGCATCCGCTGGCCGCCGCCTGCCGCGAGGTGGTCGAGGAGACCGGCATCCGGCCGGTGGCGGGCCGTCGGCTGGCGTCCACCCGGTACTCGGTGCCGGTCGACGGCGTGCTCGCGGGCAAGCTCGTGGACTACTGGTCGATGCGCGCCCAGGGCGGTGAGTTCGTTCCGAACGACGAGGTCGACGCGCTCACGTGGACGCCGCCGGAGGACGCCCTCGGCGCGGTGACGTACCGGCACGACCGCACGGTGCTGGCGGGTTTCCTCGCCCTCCCGGTGCACACGACGAGCCTCGTGCTGGTGCGCCACGCGAAGGCCGGCAGTCGCGTCGACTGGCGGGGCGACGACGCGGACCGGCCGCTGGACGAGGTCGGACGGCGGCAGGCCCGGCGGCTGGCCGAGATCCTGCCGTGGTTCGGCCCGCGGCGGGTCCTGAGCGCGGGCAAGGTGCGGTGCGTCGAGACGGTCCGCCCGACCGCGGCGGCGCTGGGACTCGACATCGAGATCGATCCGCGGTGGAACGAGGAGCGGGACCGCGAACCGGCCGTCGCGGCCCTCCGCGACCTCGCCGCCACCGGCGAACCCGCGGTGGTGTGCAGCCAGGGCGGGCTGATCCCGGAAGTCCTCGCCGCGCTCGCCGAGGAGGACGGGCTGGATCTCGGTTCCACCAAGACACGCAAGGGAACCGCATGGGCACTCACGTTCGCCGGTCGCCGGCTCGTGGCCGCCGACCATCTGGGCGCCGACGCGGCCTGACCTCGCTTCCGCGTTGATCCTGGGGTGTTCGGGAGACACGCTGGCGTGTCGTGACGAAAGCCCCGTCATCAACGCGGGAAGTGCCGGAAACGCAGCGAGGGCCGGCCCCACCGGGGCCGGCCCTCGTCGTCGTTCGGGTGCGACCTAGCGCCCGCGCTTGGCCGCGGACTTCTTGGCCGGAGCGGCCTTGGCCGTGGTCTTCGCGGCGGACTTCTTGGCCGGAGTGGCCTTCGCCGTGGTCTTGGCGACGCTCTTCGTGGCGGCACGCTTGAGCGGAGCCGCCTTCGCGGCCGCCGTCTTCGCGGTCGTCTTCTTGGCCGGGGCGGCCTTGGCCGTGGTCTTGGCCGTGGTCTTGGCGACGGACTTCTTGGCCGGAGCGGCCTTCGCCGTGGTCTTCGCGACGGACTTCTTGGCCGGAGCGGCCTTCGCCGTGGTCTTCGCGGCGGACTTCTTGGCCGGAGCGGCCTTCGCCGTCGTGGCCTTGGCGGTGGTGGCCTTGGCGGTGGTCGCCTTGGCGCCGGTGGCACGCGACGCGGCAGCGCCGGCCGCCTTGGCCGCCGTACGACCGGCCGAGGCAGCCGTCGACTTGGCGGCGGCGGGGGCGGCCTTGGCGAGCTTCTTCGCGCCGCTCACCACATCCTTGAAGCCCTGCCCGGGACGGAACGCGGGAACGGAGGTCTTCTTCACCTTCACGGACTCACCCGTGCGCGGGTTGCGGGCCGTGCGCGCCGCGCGGGCCCGCTTCTCGAAGACACCGAAACCGGTGATGGCGACCCGCTCGCCCTTGGTGACCGCACGCTGGATCTCGTCCACGACGCTCTCCAGCGCCGCCGCGGCAGACTTCCGGTCCCCCAGACGCTTGGTGAGCGCCTCGATGAGCTCGGCCTTGTTCACTGTTTCCCCTCCCGGAATACCTTCGGCCATATTCGACCGCTCAGCGGAACGTTAGGTGCACAGGCGACTACAGACAAACACCGGGGGTCCGGGAATCCTTGTGTCGCAACGGATCCTATTCCCGCGGAATCTGCGCCGGTCGGCCCGGCGGACTCGCGCCGGAACAATTGTTGCGCGCGCAATCCCTTATGGGACAAGGGAGTTCGGCTCAGCGCGGAACGTGGGCGAGCACGTCCAGGCGGACATAGTCCTGGTCGTAGCTCCCGTCGGCCCGGCGAAGATTCTCGCGACACCGGCGTTCGGCCGCGGCGGCGAACTCGGCCCGGGTCGCGTCGTCGGGCAGCCGCGGGGCGTACGCCACGAGCACCTGACTGCGCAGCCAGCCGACCAGCGCGTCCGCATCCGGGACCGCGCGACGCTGCTGCACCAACCGGACGTGCCCGCGGTCGAGCCGCATTCCGGCGCCGGTGAGCAGGGCGGTGTATTCCTCCGGATCTGGGAAGTACCAGGGACCGGTCGGGCCACCGAGGCGGGCGGACTCCTCGTCGAGGATGGCCCGGGCCGCGGCGATCTGGCCCGCGCCGCCGAATTCAGCCCGAAACGTCCCACCCGGACGGAGCGCCCGGCGGACCGACGCGAGCACTCCGGGGTGGTCGGCGCCGGGAATCCAGTGCAGGCACGCGACCGAGAGGACCACGTCGTACGACGCCGCGCCGACCGTGGAGTCCAGCTCCTGGGCCGCGCACCGGTAGAACGACAGACCCGGCCGGGTGCGGGCCGACGCCTGCTCGATCATTCCCGGCGCCGCGTCCACGCCGAGCACGGAACCTTCGGGTCCCACGAGGTCCGCGACGCGGGCGGTCAGATCGCCCACCCCGCAGCCGAGGTCCAGCACGTCCCGGCCGGGGCCCAGCTCGGCCCCGGCCAGGACGGCATCGTCGAACGCGCGGTGGTGTGCGGTGTTCCCGGCGTACAACCCGCCGTCCCACCGCGCCGCGGCGGTGCTCATCCCGACTTGGCGGGCAGCGTCCGCGGCAGCCAACCCGGGCGGCTGTGCTCGAACTCGGTGACCATCTCCTCGTGGCGGAGGGTGAGGCCGATGTCGTCCAGGCCCTCCATCAGGCGCCAGCGGGTGTAGTCGTCGATGTCGAACGGTGCGGTCTGGCCGGCCCAGCGGACCTCCCGGGCCGCCAGGTCGACGGTGACCTCGGTCGCCGGGTCGGCCTCGACATCGGCCCAGATCTGCTCGATCCGGTCCTCCGCCACCACGGCGGTGAGCAGCCCGGCCTTGCTCGAGTTGCCGCGGAAGATGTCCGCGTAACGGGACGAGAGGACGACGCGGAAGCCGTAGTCGTTCAGCGCCCAGACGGCGTGCTCACGCGAGGAACCGGTACCGAAATCCGGACCGGCCACGAGGACGCTCACCCCCGCGTACTGCGGCTGGTTGAGGATGAAGTCCGGATCCTTGCGCCAGGCCGCGAAGAGCCCGTCCTCGAAGCCGGTACGGGTGACCCGCTTGAGGTACTCGGCCGGGATGATCTGGTCGGTGTCGACGTTGGACCGCCGCAGGGGCAGCGCGCGTCCGGTGTGGATGGTGAACTTCTCCACGGTCAGACCTCCACTCGGTCGAGATCGGACGGGGAGCTCAGGCGGCCCGTCACGGCGGTGGCGGCGGCCACGAGCGGGGACACCAGGTGGGTCCGGCCGCCCTTGCCCTGCCGGCCCTCGAAGTTGCGGTTCGACGTGGAGGCCGACCGCTCCTGCGGCGCAAGCTGGTCCGGGTTCATGCCGAGGCACATCGAGCACCCGGCCCCGCGCCACTCGGCCCCCGCGTCGAGGAAGACCTGGTCCAGACCCTCCTCCATCGCCTGCAGCCGGACCCGCACCGAGCCGGGGACGACGAGCATGCGCACGCCGTCGGCGACCTTGCGGCCCTTGATGACCTCGGCCGCGGCGCGGAGGTCCTCGATACGGCCGTTGGTGCAGGAACCGACGAAGACGGTGTCCACGGCGATGTCCCGGAGCTTGGTTCCGGCCTCGAGCCCCATGTACTCCAGCGCACGCTCGGCGGCGGCGCGGTCCGCGGGATTCGCGAAGGACGCCGGGTTCGGGATCTCCGCGCCGAGCGGCGCGCCCTGCCCGGGGTTGGTACCCCAGGTGACGAACGGCGTCAGCGTCGACGCGTCGAGCTCCACGACCGTGTCGAACTCGGCGTCGTCGTCGGTGCGCAGGCCCCGCCAGTAGGCGACCGCCGCGTCCCAGTCGGCACCCTCGGCCGCGTGCGGCCGGCCCTCGAGGTACTCGAAGGTGGTGTCGTCGGGAGCGATCATGCCGGCGCGCGCGCCCGCCTCGATGCTCATGTTGCAGATCGTCATGCGGGCTTCCACCGACAGCGCCTCGATGGCCTCACCGCGGTACTCGATCACGTGGCCCTGCCCACCGCCGGTGCCGATCTGGGTGATCAGCGCCAGCACGATGTCCTTCGCCGTGACGCCGGGCGCGAGCTTCCCGCGCACCTCGACCGCCATGGTCTTGAACGGCCGCAGCGGCAGCGTCTGGGTCGCGAGGACGTGCTCGACCTCGCTCGTCCCGATGCCGAACGCCAGGGCACCGAAGGCGCCGTGGGTGGAGGTGTGGCTGTCGCCGCAGACGACCGTCATGCCCGGCTGGGTGAGCCCGAGCTGCGGGCCGATGACGTGCACGATGCCCTGGTCGATGTCGCCCATCGGGGCGAGCCGCACGCCGAACTCGGCGCAGTTCCGCCGGAGCGTCTCGACCTGTGTGCGGGACACCAGGTCGGCGATCGGCTTGTCGATGTCCACCGTGGGGACGTTGTGGTCCTCGGTGGCGATCGTCAGGTCCGGCCGGCGTACGGGGCGGCCGGCGAGACGCAGACCGTCGAAGGCCTGCGGGCTGGTGACCTCGTGCACGAGATGCAGGTCGATGTAGAGCAGATCGGGCTCGCCGTCTGCGCTGCGCACGACGTGCGCGTCCCACACCTTCTGTGCGAGCGTTCGTCCCATGGTGCTTCCCATCTGATGGACGTCCTACAACGTGAGATGATAGTTTCGCTGCGTGGGACAGATTAGCAGTGGTGTGGGAGTTCTCGACAAGGCGGTTGCGATCCTGGAGGCCACGGTCGAGGGCGCCAGCCTGGCCGAGCTCGTCGAGCGCAGTGGGCTGCCACGCGCGACGGCGCACCGGCTCGCCCAGGCGCTCGAGGTGCACCGCCTGCTGATCCGGGACGCGCAGGGGCGGTGGCGGCCGGGTCCCCGGCTGGCGGAGTTCGCGAACGCCGCACCCGACGTCCTGCTGACCGCCGCCGCGCCGGTGCTCGCCGCGCTGCGCGACCAGACCGGCGAGAGCGCACAGCTGTACCTCCGCCGGGCCGACGAACGTCTCTGCGTCGCGGCGGCCGAGCGCGCGAGCGGACTGCGCGACACCGTGCCGGTGGGGGCCGCCCTGCCGATCTCCGCCGGTTCGGGCGCCCAGGTACTGCTGGCGTGGGAGCCACCGGAGGCCGTGGTCACGCTGCTGCCGCGCTGCCGGTTCACCGCCCGCACGCTGGCCGAGGTTCGCCGCCGCGGCTGGGCGTCCAGCGTCGCCGAGCGGGAGCCGGGCGTCGCCAGCGTCTCCGCACCCGTGCGCGACCGGGGCGGGCGGGTCATCGCCGCGGTGGGCATCTCCGGGCCGATCGAGCGGCTGGGCCGGCGCCCGGGCGATCGGCATGCCATCGCGGTGGTCCGGGCCGGCCACCGGTTGTCCGGGCTCTGACACCCCCGCTCAGGACCCGCGGGGCGGCGGTTCCGGCGGCGGGCTGTCCTCGGCCGGCGGAGCCGGCTTCGGAGCGTCCGGGCTCGGCCAGGTCAGGCCGGGGTCCCAGCCGGGCTGGGCGGAGGCGCGGATGTGGCGCCGGGTCCGTTCGACCCGCCGCCGCTCCATCCAGTCCCGCACACCCACGGCGACACCGCCCCTCCGCGGGGCCTCCCGCCTTCACACCGGATACGGTACGCATTCGATACCACACCGGACGGGAACACCCATCGCCGGTACGAAGGCCCGGCGCCCCGCTCTCCCCCGTCCGCTGTCCGGACTTCACGGCCGAGAGCGGGGCTGGAGACCGCCCTTGGTCTGTCTGCTCAGCCAAGGGCGGCCGAGGGGCGTGACCCCTCGCCTGCTGCCTACCCGCGCCCCCGGTCCCGACACGCATCACATCGGCATTTCTGCCAATCCCGGCCGGCCGGGCTACGGCTGCGGGTCTCCTCCGCCGCGCAGCAGGCGCGGCACGAACAGCCCCAGCCGCAGCGCCGACACGGCCGCCACGGTGCGGGACGTGACGTCGAGCTTGGCCAGGATGTGCTCGACGTGTGCGGCGACCGTGCGTTCGGTGATGCCGAGGTCGAGCGCGATGGCCCGGTTCGGCCAGCCCTCGACGAGCAGGCCGAGCACCTCCAGCTCGCGCCGGGTCAGGCCGTGCAGGTCCCCCGGCGGCCCCACCGTCACGACCGCGGCGAAGTAGTACGGCGGCTCGATCGGTGCGGACAGCGCCGTGACCCGGAGGGACCCGTCCGGACCTGCCGCGGCGGTCTCCCGGCACAGGAACGCGACGTGGGCGCTGCCGCCGGACAGCTGGCCGGTCGCCACCCGTACCAGCCCCGAACCGGTCGTCAGCAAGGGATGGGGCGGCAGTCCCGGTAGCGGCAGGGCGGTGCCGGCCCGGGTCACCACCACTCCGGCGACGGCGTCGGCGACCGTTGCGGCCACCGCCGAGACGGACCGCATCGGGTCGACGGCATGGGCCATCAACGGGGCCAGCGCGCCGATCAGGTCACGAGCGGCGTCGGTGGGCGGTACGGCGCGCACGGTGTACAGGCAGACCACCCCGAGGTAACGCCCGTCCGTGGTGAACAGGCCGACGCCGATCCCCTCCCGGAACCCCGCCGGAGCGAGGTACTCCACCCACGCCTCCACCTCGTCGGGCGGCCCGGGCAGGTCGCAGAGCCGGCCGGGCGGCCGGGTCGGCCGCCCGCCGCACAGCTCCACGTCCGTCCTGAACTCCGCGCTGTCGAGGTACGCGCAGGCGCGTTCGTCGTACCCGTTCCGCACCAGGTACAGGTGCTCGCGACGGTCCGGGTGGAGCAGCGCGACGAAGGAGGCGTCGCAGGGGAAGACCTGGCGGAGCCGGTCCAGGAGGGCGTCGACCCGCTCCACCACACCACCGCACCCCGCCGCGATGCCGGCCATCTCCATCACGAGGGGTGAGCTGCCCCCGAGTGGCTCACGGACTTCCCCACGTACCGGCATGCATGGTCCCCCGGCATCGTTGACGAGGAGTCCACTCCCTGGGGGAATGCCGCTCACTCGCGCCCCCATCCTCGGGCACCGCGCCGCCGTGCCGCTAGACCCAGCGTGTTCGGGCGATCACAATTCCGCGTCCGGAGGATCGGGTTCGCGGGGAGAACTCAGCCGCGGGCGAGCCGACGGCCGGCCGGGTCGGTGAAGACGTACCCGCGGGCCTTGTAGAACTTGATGACCGACGGCAGCGCCCTGACGGTGTTGATCCGGTTGCTGCTCACCCGCCGCTCGGGTTCGGCGGACGCCTTGCCGTCGTGGAACAGCACCAGCGCGTGGGCACGGAGCGGCGTGGTCGCCCTGCGGATGATGTCCCGCTGCTTGGCCTTGCTCTCGGTCTTGGCCCCCTTGGCCCAGTCTCCGCTGCTCTGGGTCCAGTGGACCACGCTCATCCCCCGGTTCGCGGCGACGGTCCGGGTGGTGGCGCCCTGGTGGCTGCCGCCCGGACCGCGGAAGAAGCAGGGCAGCCGCCCCGTCGCCCGCCTGATCTCCGCGTTGGTCCTGTCCAGCTGGGACTCCTGCGCGGCCCGGCTCATCCTCGTGAAGGCGATCCGGGGAACCGAGCCGGCCACGTCCTGCGGGTGGGAGTAGGAGTGGTTCCCGATCACGTGGCCGTCGGCCACGATCGCCTTCGCCAGCTCGGGGTGGGCCTTGACCGCCTTGCCGGTGACGAAGAAGGTCGCCTTGATCCCCTCCCTCTGGAGAACCTCCAGGATCATCGGCGTGAACGCGCTGGGCCCGTCGTCGAACGTCAGGGCCACGTTCTTCCGATACGTCGCCGGGACCTGCATGATCACCGCGGACCTCGGGGCCGCGCAGCCCTTGACGGTCTTGGCCGCCGCGGGACGCGTCGCGCCGGGAACCCCGATCGCGGCGGCGGCGAGAGCGAGGACCACCGCGGCGACGGTACCGAGGCGGGCCGGGTGGAGCCGTGCTGAGGTCATCGGAGTCCGTTCCGTTCTAGGGGCATGTCGCGGTCCGGCAGCCCGAGCCCGGGTACCGAGGAGACGACGTCGTCTGTCTGTCCATCGGCGGCCCCGGCGGCGGAGTTGACCCGTCCGCGTCGCCGTCGGCCGGTATCGGACGGCCGCGGCTCGTCCGCCGGCGCCGGGACGAGCGCGACCCGTACGTCGTGCGCTCTCACGGTCAGGACGGAGCGTCCGCCTCCACCCATCGACGGAACACCGCGACCTTCTCGTCGGGCCACGCGCCGTAGCAGGGCATCCGTCCGGCTTCGAGCTGGTCAAGGATCTCGTCGGCGTGGTCGCGCACGTCCTCGGCGTCCCACAGGTCGAAGGCGATGAGCATCGCCTCCTGGTCTCGCTGCGAGAACAGCGGCCTGATGTCGAGCTCGAAGCTGGGCTGGTCTGCTGGATCGGCCATGTCGACTCCTCGGCGGCAGGGAGGCCGACGCTACCGTCGCCACCGGCGGCGGCAGGCTCACCTTGAGACACGTGGGAGCCAGTTGGGGATCGCCGCCCGCTGTCTCGTCGGCCTGGCGCCGGAGCGGCGTCCCACGGAGCCGGAGAGGCCGACCAGAAGAACGGCCCGGAACCGCGTTTCCGCAGGTCGGGGCGTGGTCGAGCGGTCACCGCGGCGCAGCGTGCCGGGCGTTCGGCGTTTCGTCCTCGGCCGATCGAGCTCCGGCCACCGTGCGGTCGTGACCGAGGTTGAGCTCGACAGGCCCCGTTCCCGCCGGCGGCGGCCGGTACCGATTCTCGTCGGTGCCGCTGTGCTCGTCGCCGCGCCGGTGTGGGCGGTGAGCATCCTGGGCGGGCTGTTCGGCCCGGTCGTCGCGGCCGTGACGCCCGCGCGCGTGGCGGTCCAGTCCGACATGCGCCGCCGGCCGAGGTGGTCCGGGCGTACCTGCAGGCGCTCGCGGTCCACGATCGGGAGACGGCCGGGGCGCTGCGGGTCGACCACGACGCGGCGTGGCAGATGGAGAGCATCCGCTCCCTCACCGACATCAAGGGCGGGCGGACCATCGACGGCGGGTCGATGGACGACCGGCCCGGCTCGGTGTACGTGACGGCCGACTGGACGATGGGGCACTACGTCTCGCCGAGTCCGGGTTCTCCGACGGCCAGAACGTGTGGGCTATCACCTGGTGAAGGTCGGGGGCGCCTGGCGGATCGACAGCGAGGGCGTCGGCTGAGACTCCCCGAGCGCAGCGCTCGCCACGCACTGCGCAACTGGCGTGCGACAGCCACCGATCAAGGCGGTCATCCGCGGGTACTGCAGCACGCTCGGCTGATCGTTCGAAGTCCTGCCCGAGGCCACCGAAATCGGACTCACCTGGGCCAGAAATCGTCGTGGATCTGGACCGCTGTACCGGACGTAGCGGCCACTGCTCGTGCAGCCGTACGGTCGCGAGCCGGCCCACCAGCTCGAAGGCCACCTTCGTGCCGTCCCCGGCATCGTCCGGCTCCGGGAGACGCCCGTCGACCCAGCTTTGGTCCACCCAGGTCAGACCGGTCTCCGCGGGCAGTGGCACGCCGTCGTCGCGGTCGTCCGCGCCGGCAGTCCAGGAGATGATCGTGCGCACCTCGGCGCGGTCGCGGTACACCCGTCCGGTCGACGCGCCCCTCGATGTTCCGGAACACCGACACGGCCTGCCGGCCCCCACCGGACAGGGTGGCGAGGACCTCCGACTTGGTCAGCACCATCGTCTCCGCGTCGAAGATCGTGAAGGGCCCCGCACAGGGGGTGACGACCACCGTCGCCGTGTCCGGCTCAGCGGTGGACTCGCAGTCGTACAACACGGACTGCCCGCCCGACGGGCGAACTCGCGCGCGGTCGCCGGACCGAGCACCGCTGCACGCGGCAAGGCGGCGATGATCTCGGACAGGTCACGGCCGGTCTGGACCACCACGGCGGAGAGGCTTACGAGCGGCTCGTCGACACTGTCGACCACAGGCACTCACGAATAGTCGGAATCAGGAATCTCCAGAGGAAGCCCGCGAAGCCGGGAAGAGCGGCGCGGCTCGCCGCAGGTGTCACCCGAACGGAGCTGCGCCACCGCTGACCTCTCTCGTGGCCGAGCGGTCGGGGGATGAACTGTGCCCACCAGTGCACCGGTGAGACACCGGAGGGCACTCAGCATGCACCCCAGCAGCACGGATGCCGGGGCAGACTCCGGGGCCAGCCGGTCTCCGGGGTCGGGGAGCGCAGGTTCGGCTCCTTCCGGCGGCACCACAACATGGCACGGTCGATCCAGCACGACCGCTGGTGTCCGTGCTCATCCCACGGCCCTGCCGGGGCCCGGGAAAGACAAAGGCCCGGACCCGCGTTTCCGCAGGTCCGGGCCGTTGTAGCCCCGAAGGGATTCGAACCCTCGCTACCGCTTTGAGCGACCGGCGTCCTCGGTGGTCCCGGTCGCATTTGCCCTGCTAGGGACGCCACACAGGGAGCTACAGCGTTGCTGTGGAGATCCGGTGGACGGCAGTTCGTCCCACGTTCCATCCCACGGACGGAAGCTGTGCCCATCCTCGCAGCCGACCGGGGACGTCAGTTCTTACAACCGGACTTCCCTGTCGGTTCCCCGAACTTGACGGCCCGCAGCACGACGCGAGTACCTGGATCGGGTCGAGTGCCCGCGCGCGCGGACTGGGCAATGACGACCCAGTTCCGGTCTGCCACCTGCACGCGGCCCTGCCCGGTGCCGTCCTCGGATCCGAGGTTGTAGAAGCCGGCGGCCTGCATGGTGTCCTGCGCTGTCTGCAGGTCCTTGCACACGACGTTCGGCACTATGCCGGTGGTGACACTGTCGCTACCCGCGCCGTCGCTGGGCTTGACGACCTTCAGAGTGATGACCGATGTCGTCGTCGCCTTCGTCCCGGCCTGGGGAGTCTGGGCCCGAACGGTCCAGTTCTCGGGGTTGAGCACGGGCCGGCCGTCTCCGGAGGCGTCCACTGGCTCTACGTTGGTGTACCCAGCGGCAGACATGGTCATCATCGCCGCGGTGAGCCGCTGCCCTACGACATTGGGTACCGATGTGGCGGGCTTCGGGGTGGACGGAGAGACAGACGGAGAACTCGGAGACAGCGTCGCGCTGGCAGACGGCGTCGCGCTGGCAGACGGCATCGCGCTCGCCGGTGCCTGGAGCACCGTCTTCTCGCCCGGAGACGCGGCCACGCCGATGCCGCAGCATACGAGCAGCAGGAGGATGACAACTCCGCCGACGATGCTGGCGGCCTTGTGACGGAGGAACCAGTTCTGTTCCTGGATCCAGAAGTTCCACCCCTCAGGTGCGGGTCCCCACTCCGGGTCCGGCTGCCACCCCTCGGGCGGTGTCCATCCCGCAGGTGGAGTGGGCCAGTTCGGCGGCGAGTTGTAACGCGGTGCCATGCGGTCTTCCCCCAGAGTTGGAGTTGAGCGATCGAACGCTACCGCCTGGTTCGGCTGGCCGGAGCAACTCAGGGCAATAGCGCCCTTAGCTATCTGTAGCTACTTCTCCGCGAGCGAGCGCAGTGGACGCCACGGGTCGGCCTTACGGCGTGCACGATCGCCTCCTTGGCGATGATGCAGCCGTGCCCAGTGGGCGAAGTGACGTCACGCCAGTCCGATGGTGAGGTCGTTTCCACAGGTTGGGCGGGCGGGCTCGAAGTCCACGACCGAGGGATTATGAGGAACCTCGTACCCGTCGACTGCCGCCTCCGCCAACACCTAACTCCCCCAGTCGGTCTCCCACTGCCGCCCGTAAGACGCCTCGGTCGTCCGCATTTCAGGCTACGAACCGGGCCACGGGGGCGCTGCTGCACCCGACCCCAGGCCGATGGGGTCGTCATCCATCCTGGGATGCGGACCTATCGTCAGCGGCGAACCTGGAGTCCGCCGATACGGCGTCAATGAGTCTCTTGCTCTCGACCAAACCGAACCCGGGATTCGCGGTCCGATAATGCTTGATTGCCTGGATCCTGTTGCGGGCCCGCAACGCTCCCGCTACACCGGGCGACCCGAGCACGGCAGCGAGCACGGACGCGGGCATTGGTCGGGCCGGCCAGACGACCGGTGCCACTGATGCCGCCCCGACCTCTCTGGCGCGGCGCTTGCGCCCGAGGTGCCGCCAGAGCAATACGAGCGCACACCCGACGAGCAACAAGATCAGCGGGGCGCGCCAGTCTATGTCTTCGGGAGCCGCCCCGCGGAGGTAGCCGACTCCGTTCCAAAGCCCCCCAAGGAGGAACCAGAGCGCCAGGAGGAGACTCCAGTTGCGCCCGAACCAGCCCGGAGGGTCAGGTTGTGCCGGCGGCGTTGTCGCCAGCCAGGCCCTTACCGCAGGCAACGCCCGGAGGCGTTCCGCGGACAGGCGAACCGATTCACGTTCCGCGGACAGGCGAACCGATTCACGTTCCTCGGACAGGCGAACGGATTCAGCTGCCCGCGCGATTGCCGTGCTGGCGGCGCTGGATACGGGGGTCATCCGACCGAGCAGGTCGTACTTGAACAGCGCGATCCCCATCATCTCGGCGTAGTCCACCGCGGGACGAGCAAAGCCCGCGCCGGAGAAGAAGTACAGCGTGAGGGAGTGGTCCAGGCCCCGCGCGCCGACGAGACGCTGGACCGCCGGCGCCCCGACCTGGGCCGCCTCGAATTTCACCTGCGCGACTGCCGTCCTCGCCCGCACGTCGATGCCCCCGTCGGCACCCGCCGGGGTACAGGCCGCGTCGGAGTGTCCCCAGTACCGCATCCAGGCGGCCGCGTTCTCCTCAGCGACCTGCCACGAATCGATCTGCCGCGCCGGCGGCTCGACCGCGGCGGCCACCCTCTGCGTCCCGAATCCCGATCGTCCGAGGGCTGGCACGGCACGACTCGGCGGCATGTCGGCGGGCTCTGGCTCGTTGCCGCCGCGGCTCTCGGACTCCGCCCACCCGGGCGTGGTCGCCGGGGCAACGGGCATCGTGACCGGCGCCGACGGAGCCCCGTGATGCACACCCCCGTTGACCGCCGCCACGAACTGCGTGACAGCCTCGTCCTTGCCAAATGGCACGACGAACGTGTCGAGGCGCTTCTGCGGGCCGAGCTTCGCGCGCAGCTCGACGCCGGGGCGGTGAATCAGGAGATATGCACTCGTGAGGCCTCGTGCCGGCGCCAGTTCCAACCACGAGAACTCGGCACGGGGGTAGGCCACGATCTTCTTGCGCTTGACCTGACCGCTCAGGAAACCCGAGAACGCCAGCGTGAGGACGTGCCCGTCCCAGGTGGCGGTCCCGTCCGTGCTCTTCAGCGTCAGCATCCCCGTCGTCCCTCCCTGCTGTGCCCGCCGCAGCACCTCTCTCCTTCACGACAGAGGGCACGCGAGAGGCCGCAGGCGGTCCACTTAGTGGTGGGCCCCGGGGCGCGGCCACAGGGACCGACGCCCAGAGCGCAGGAGGAGGACCCCGTGGCGGGATGTCCCTCTGTCGTGGCATCTTTCCAGATAGCGATGTCGGAGCGACGTCTCGGTAGGGGGAGAGTCGTGAGGCGATCGCACACCCGCCTCCCGTGTGCCAGTCACTTCTCAGGGAACTCAGCCATTTCACCGGCATGGGTTGCGTCCCGAGAAGTGGTGTAAGTGATCGGCCCCTGACAGCCTGAGGGACCACGTCGAAGGGGTCACCGTGTGATGGTCAGCGAGACCACGCCAATGGTTCTCGCGGAAGGACACAGCACACGATGGCCCTGGATCACTCTGCCCTACTCGCGGTGCTCGACGCACTGAAGGCCGCCGACGTCGACGACCGGGGCCGGCAGGCCACCCAGACCCTCTACCAGGCGTTGATCGCCGCCGAGTGCACCACCGTGATCGGCGCCGGCCCGCACGAGCTGGCCCTCGCGCTCGGGTACGCCGAGGGCGGGGCGGCAGCGGGCTCATGGGCCTGCTGCTGTCGCGGGCGCGATCCCACTGTTCGCGGCGGCGAAGGAGCGGAGATCAGCGGGCGGTAGCCCATGCGCTGTCGTGATGTCGCCGGTGCCACCGTCGAAGTGGTCTCTGGCCTGCACGGGTCAGTGCACGGTGGAGCAATTCAGCTAGACCCGTACCGTCGCCCGGGTGGAGCGTTCCTCACCGCTTCTGTCTCTCCATGTAACAACGCACATCGCGCTGTCGGGCGATCCCATAGCAAGTAGGAGCGGGAACCGGAACTCCCCGCGGGGCGGCATAGTGTCGATGGCCCCGCCATCCTTGATCACGCGGAAAAGTTCATCGTCGCTGATGCCCTCAACGTGAAGTCGACGTTGTAGACGGGGGCGCCTGTGGTGTTCTCTAGTATGAGGTACCAGTCTCGCTTGGTCTTTAGTCTGCCCTTGCGGTCAGTCTCTGGACGTTCGGCAACTTCCACTCGGGGCCACACTCCGAGACTCGTCGGGTCGACGCCATCCACCGCTGTTCCCGTGCGACCATTCGCGCGGACAGGCGGCGTCGGGGCCGGAGCGGGCAGTGAGGGCTGGGGCGGACGAGTCAGTCTGTAGGCCGGGAACGTGCAGGCCGCAATCGTCCGCGGTGGTGAGACATCGCGAAGGGGCTGCCACCTGGGCAGATGCCGACCGGGGGTCTCGCTTCGTCGCTGCGGCTTGTGGGCTGATGCGGACTGGATTCAGCTCGACCGCCGAGGCGCCGAACTGCTGTTCCAAGTCCTCACCGAACGGGAGGAGAAGTCCGCCGTCGCGATCGCCTCCAAAGAGCCGTTCTCCGGCTGGACCAAAACCGTCACCGACCCGAGCCTCTGTGCCGCCGTCGTCGACCGCCTCACCTTCAACGGCCAGATCATCGAGACTGGCCACAGCTGCCGCCTCGCGCACGCTCGCCGCGCGAAGGCCAGCAACTGACCGCAGCCGCACACCCGGACCAGGCTCGGATAGACCGGCGCTGCTCTGCTTGCGATCCGCGCGCGGCTTACGGCACGATCATCGTCATGTCCCGCGTCCTGATCAGCTGGCGGTGGTCGCCTGAACGGCGACCCTGACCACTGACGTCCTGGGCTGCCCTCTCGCGGCAGCCCTCCGGGAACATCGCATCGCTCGGCAGCCACGACAGGTCGGCCTCCACACCCAAGGAGACCCACCGATGCCCGACCGCACCCCATCACAGCTGGCAGCCCTCGAGCGCAGTAACGATCTCCACGACCAGGTCCTGACCGACCCGCAACGCTTCCGCGTCCTGACCGGCGACCGCCCAACCGGCCCACTCCACATCGGCCACTACCTCGGCACCCTCGCCAATCGAGTCCGGCTACAGGACCTCGGCGTCGAGGTGATCGTGCTGATCGCCGACTACCAAGTCATGACCGACCAGCAGGCAGGCCACCAGCTAGTGGAGACCGTCCGCGGCGTCGTCGCCGACTACCTCGCCGCCGGCATCGACCCGCACCGAACGACGATCTTCACCCACAGCGCAGTCCCCACGCTCAACGAATTGGTACTGCCGTTCCTGAGCCTGGTCAGCGACGCCGAACTGCACCGAAATCCGACCGTCAAAGCCGAGACCGAGGCCACCGGCCTGCCACCGACCGGCCTCATGCTGACCTACCCCGTCCACCAGGCCGCGGACATCCTCTTCTGCCAGGCGAACCTGGTCCCCGTCGGCCTCGACCAACTTCCGCACCTCGAGACCACCCGCCTGATCGCCCGTCGCTTCAATGAGCGCTACGGCAACCAGCAGCAGGTCTTCCCTGAACCAAACGCCCTGCTCACCGACACTCCGATGCTGGCCGGACTCGACGGACAGAAGATGAGCAAGACCCGCGGCAACGGCATCGCGCTACGCGCCACCGAGGACGAGACCGCCGCGCTGATCCGCCGCGCGCCCACCGACAGCGAAAGGCATATCAGCTACGACCCGCTCATTCGGCCCGCCGTCGCCAACCTGCTAGACCTCCTTGCCGCCACCACTGGCGAGGACCCGCACCGTCTCGCCGACAACATCGGAGACGGCGGCGCAGGACGGCTCAAGCAGACGCTCACCGAGGCCGTCAACGAACTCCTGCGCCCGCTGCGGCAACGACGCGCCGCCCTGGCCGACGACCACTCCTACATCGACGAAGTCCTCGACAACGGCAACGACCGGGCCCGTCAGATCGCCGACCGCACCCTGACTGCCGTTCACAACCTGCTCGGCATGACCTACGCGAACCGCGCCGCCCCGCAGACCTCCCGCAACCACCGTGCTGGGGCCGAATCGAACCATCCCACCGGGGCCATCTCGGGTTGACACGGCCATAGCGCGTCGCGCTGCCGTCAGCCTGATGCCAAGGGCCCCGCGTTAGCTGCTCCGCCCGGTCGATCACCGACGCTGATGGCGCCCCGTCCAATGACAGACCGTCGCCGTGAGCCTGGCGGAGCGCCTCCGTGACCTCGATGACCGGGCCTTTCGGGCACAGGCGATGGAGCCGTCTGCCGCGGGTCAGAACTGGTGCGCAGGGCGACGTCGAGCTGCCGACCTTCCGCCTTTCAGGCGCCGGGCAAAGCGTCGCTCACTTGCCCGGACGGCGCCCGGCGAAGGGCCGACCTCTGGTGGGGCTCCGGAGGATCCGGGGCGGTAGCCCGGCGTTGCTGTCAGGGTTGCTGTCAGACGGCCCGCGGACGCCAGCAACCTGCAGACGGTGATCGGCTACGTCTGCTGGCTGGCGGTCGTCATCATCCGCCCCGTGACCGTCGACCGGCACCGGTAGGGCAATGACCCTTCTGTTGGTGGCCCGGGACGCGTGGACCGGCACGCGGCCCGCGACTGAGATGACTACTCTGCCCCAACGCGTCGGTACCGCCGCAGACGACGGCGCGAAAGCTGCCCGACGGGAACTCCTCGATGTAGCCGCGTGGTCGCCGCTTCCGAGGCACGGGGTGACCGTACCCACGTTCATCCCACGTTCCATCCCACGGAGCCGGAGCGGCCCGGACAGAACAATGGCCCGGACCCGCGTTTCCGCAGGTCCGGGCCGTTGTAGCCCCGAAGGGATTCGAACCCTCGCTACCGCCTTGAGAGACCGGCATCCCCGTTCAGCTGGACAGCATTTGCACTGCTGGGAGCACGTCCGCCTGCCCTATGGCGTCGTGCAGGTACTGCTCTAAACCCCAGTTCGTTCCACGACCCGTTCCACGGTTAGGGCGATTGCGCCTTCGTTGGGATCGCTGGCGGACAACCCCGCGCCCGAGGTGTCACACGCCCGCAACCCAGGACGATCAGGACCGGAGGAGCTCGCCGCAGGGACCGGGGGATTATGAGTCGGGCGGCCCGCGTGTCGGCCATGATCCGTCATGACCGGCCGGGTCCGTTTCTGCACGTCAGACGCTTGCCGCAGTCCGCGTCTGTTCGGCACTGCCGCTGTGGCACCTGCGCGTTCGTGCCCACTTTGTGCCCGTCAAACCGCGCCCGGGCCGAGAGTGGTGCGCGACCTGCAGTCCCGTGGGCGGCCTGACTTCAGGCATCCCCGTTAGGCTATTTCGGCCCCGACGGATGCGGTCCGCCTGCGGTTCAAAAGTCCCGACCAGGGGCTGCCGGGCGGTGCCGCGTGATGCCGTTTTCCCTGCTGAGAGCCGAGGTGCTTGACGGACTGTGCTGCTGGGTTTCGCCACGTTTCGCGCAATGCGCGACCACCCCGCGATCACAGGGGCGCTGCGAGAGCCCCATGCCGGACGGGCCACACGCGACGCCGCCCGACTGCCATCCTCGTCGTCACCATCACCGCGAGGGGAGCCATGCCGTACCTTCCCGACGATCTCAGCCCAGCAGAGAACGAACTGGCGAGCGCAGCCCGCAGGGGCGCGGTGTGTGACTTTGAGATCCTGCGGGACTACGACCCGTCGGATTTCCCCGGCTCCGCGCTCCGCGCCGAGTTCCTGGCGGACCTGTGCACGGAGCGCAGCTGGCGGATCCACTACAAGGGGGTCCGCCTACGCGGCGCAGAGGTCGTGGGTCAGGTTGATCTGGAGAGCGCCGAGCTCCGTCGTCCCCTCCATCTCGTCGGGTGCACGCTTGAGGACGGCATCGTCTTGGACGACGCGACCGCGAAGCGCATCAGCATCATGAACTGCTCCGTCGGGCACTTCAGCGGGCGCGGCCTGACCGTCGCCCACGACCTCATTCTTGAGTCGAGCGCCTTCCAGTCGCCGGTGGCTCTGTCCAGCGCCTCGATAGGAGGGGCGCTCATCCTGAGGTGGGCCACGGTCCACGGGGACGAGCTGCGCGCGGTCACGGCGGACCTGATCGAGGTGGGCGCCGGAGTGCACCTGCAGGCGGCCACGCTCGTCGGCGCAGTGCGCCTGGCCGGCGCCTCCATCCGAGGCGGGCTCTTCGCTTCTGCAGCTCGGATATCCGGTTCCGACATCGCGCTGGAGGCCTCGCACTGCGCCATCCGTGGCGCGGTCGCGTTGGATGGGGGTTTCACGTCGGACGGCGCGGTCGTGCTGTCGCACGGCTTCGTCGACGGGCCGATGTTCCTGAGCGACAGCCGACTCAAGGCCCCCCGTGGATGTGCGCTGTCGCTGCAAGCAACCACCATCACAGGTGAGGTCGAGGCCCAGCGCCTCGCCTGCGAGGGCGGTATCGACCTCCGCAATCTCACCGCCGCCGCGATCGACGCGCGCGGCACCACCATCGTGAGCAGGGGCGCCACGGCCTGCGACGCCTCGAGGGCCAAGGTCGACGGCCGCGTGGAGTTGTCGCACGGCTTCCGGGCCGATGGCCCCATCAGCCTGGTGGAGCTCTCCGCCACCGAAGTGAACCTCGAGGGATCGACGATCGATTCCGGACCGAACACGGTGGCGCTGGATGCCCGGCACCTGGACAGTCCGCTTGGTCTGCGCCTCGGGCGTGGGGCGCTCATACGCGGGCCAGTGCGCGCCCGCGGGTGGGGCCGGCGCATGATCACAAGGTTCCCTCACCGGGTCGCTGCACGCACCGACCCAGGCCGGTGGGCAGTGGCCCTGGCCGCGTTGCTCGGGTTCGTCGCGATCGCGTGGCCCGCCGCCTGGGCGCTGCGCCTCCGGCCGTCGACGGCGCCCGGAGGCGCCACTGCCTCTCTCCAGACCCTGGCGTGGCTCAACCTCGCGCTGCTGCTCCTCCTCAGCGTCTACCTCATCGCCTTGCCCACCGCCCAGAAGGACTGGGTATCGCGAAGAGCGGCGTCCCTGGGCGTCTGGTCGATCCGGAGTGCCCGGAAGCGGGAGAGCTTCGCCAGACAGGTGGCCGAACAGGTCCGATCCGAGCTCGCCGGGCCGGAGCTGGACAACTACACGGGGCACCTGTCGGCAGTCCTGGAATCCCTGCCGACGCCGACCGAAGGGCAGCCGGCAGGTGCGCAGCCGCTGCGGCTCAGGGTGACGATCGGCCCGGATGAGGAACCGGACGCGCCCAGCATTCCCATCGAGATCACCGACGGTCGCGATGTGCCTATCGTCGAGTTCGAGGTCCGGCCCACCGTACGCGGTAGACCGATCGAGCCACGGAGTCAGACCGTCTCCGTGCCGGTCCGCTGGGAGCGGCAGCAGGTCTACTTCGGCCTTCCCGCGGGCCTTCCGTCGCCGGACATCGACGTTTTCGTAGAGCTGCTGCAGAAGGGCGAGACCGTCGACGTGCTCAGGGTGAACCGGCAGACGCCCGGTCTGGATCGGGCGTGATGCCGGTGGCACCGCGCCGCGCCGCGACGGTCGTCCTCACTGTTCTCACCGAGAAGAACCACTACTCGCTCGAGGTGACGGGGTGGGGGCAGGAGCGGCAACTGAGCTGGGACCAGCTGGGAGATTTGGACGAGCTCAAGGCTGTGCGCAGCCAGATGGCCCGCGGGATGACGACCTTCAAGGATCTGCTCGACGGAAGGCTCGACGTCGATGCCGACGACATTGACATCGCAAACGCCGCGCTGACGCATTTGCAGACCTTGGGCCAGAGCTCGCTGACGGCGTTTCTGGGCAGAGAAGCGACGAAGTCACTGGAGCTCAAGCAGTACATAAGGACGAGCCTGCGGAAGTGGCAGGCCAGGATGCCGGCAGAGCCGCCCGTGATCATGTTCCGGGTGCCGACGTTGCAGGTTGCCTTTCCAGTCGAAGTGCTACCGCTGCTGGCCACGAAACGCATGCCCGCGGCGAAGCAGGTGCGCGACCTGCCGACGATCTGCCAGCGTTTTACGGGGTTCGGCGCGATCACGCACCGGGTGGTCGGCAGCTTGCCGGACGCCGCCCGGGACAGCTGGCTGCACAACGTCCCGAAGCTGCCGGTGAAGATACTCCACCATGCGGCAGAGCTGGCGGGCTCAGCCGTCGAGGTCGACTTCTTCCAGGCGGCCGCGAATGCCGTCGACGTCGACGGTCCATGGCCCGACAGCGTCCGGGACGCCGTCTCGGCCAAGGAGCTGGCCGTCACGGCAATGTTCGATCCGCGCGCCTCCTTCTACGGGCCGAGGCGGCCGTTCCCCGACCAGATCCTCCATCTGGCCTGCCACTGCGAAACCGAGTCAGAATCCGTGGAGCTGTCCTCGCTGCGGTTCGCTGGCCGCAATGGGGACGAAGTCGCCCTGACGCTCCAGGAGTTGGGAGCGGGCTTCCTGAACCTGCAGGAGGAGGGGCGACGGCGAGCGACGACGAAGTTGCCGCTCGTCTTCCTGAACGCTTGCGGATCGTCGATGGTCACAGCGGCGACGGCGACATCGTTCCCCCACCACTTCCTGCAGTTCAAGAACCGGGGTGTGCTGGGCACCGAGGCCGCGATCCCCGACTCGGTCGCAGCCGAGTTCGCGCGCTTCTTCTACGACAGCATCTTCCAGCAGTACACGGTAGGTCATTCCGTTCTGCGCGCGCGATCCCTGCTCCTCCGGGCCAGAGGGAATCCCCTCGGGATCCTGTATTCCTACTATGGCAATCCTCACCTCAGGCTCCAGCGAGCGGTCTAGGAGGGCGGAATGGGCGAGACGATCCGGGTCTTCGGCATCGAGGACACCGTCGGCGTCGAGCGCGGCCTGTTCAAGAAGAGCAGCGAACTGCGCATCGGTAGGGGCGAGGTCGACTCGGACGACCTGAAGAACCGGCTGTCAGCATTCCTGGAATCCATGCAGGGCGTGGTCAACTCCGTACCGGCCTTCCTGGGCGACTTCCGCGTCGACTCGATCAGCATTGCCGCGGAAGTCAGCGCCAAGGGCAGCGTCAGCCTCCTGGGGGCCGGTGGGGAGGTGGCCGGCAAGGGCGGTATCACGTTTAACCTGCGCCGGAAGACGGCTGATTCAGCGAGCCTGGACGCATCGGACCAGCAGACCTCCAGCCCGTCGACTACGGAAGCCAACGCTGCATCTGGGCAGGCGGAGGAAGGCCCGGGACCGGGGGGCGGCTGAGGCGAGCCGGCCATCGCCGGGCGGATCACCGGGTCGCCGGGGCGTCGTCGCTCCGCGTGCCTTGGCGGATCGGCGAGAACGCGACGTCCAACTCGGGCCATCCACCGGTGAGTCATGGACCGCGGGCAGCCTCGATCGACCTGCGCAGGCCCGCGGCTGCGGTGCTCCATGGGTTCTTTCGTTGACGAAGCGCAGGCTCTGCCGAAGACGATTGGCCGCGACGAACGTTCAGCGAGAAGTGCGAGAGGCCGGCCTCGTCCACGGCCCCGAGACGCAGCCCTAGGTGTAGATGCCGGGGCGCCGCCTCGTACTCGGCCCGCGCGTCGGACTCATCCATGTTCAGCACGCTCAGGCAGCACACGACCGCGCCGGCGGACAGGACTCGCCTTGGTCTATGCGTGCCAGACCGGCTCGGGTCGCATTGACGGCCTGCTCCCAGCAACTCGGCCTGCTGGGGTTCGGTCATGTGCCAGCCGCCGCTCACGCCGCACTGGTCGCCGACGGGCTGCACGCCGGAACCGACGGGTTCACCAGCCTGACGGTCCTGTTGGGCGCGCTCGGTGTCGCGCTGGCAGCAAGCCGACCCGGTCATCGGCCTAGTCATCACCGTCACCATCCTCGGCGTTCTGCGCACGACAGCCCGTCAGGTCGGCGCCCGACTGATGGACGCCGTCGACCCGCAGGTGGTCGAGCGGGCCACCGCAGCCGTCGCCGCGGTCGACGGCGTCCAATCGGTCGACGAGATGCGCATCCGCTGGATCGGGCACACGCTGCGCGCCGAGGCAACTGTCACGCCGACGCAAACCTGACCCTGGTCGCGGCGCATAACATCGCGCACCACGCCGAGGACCACCTACTCGTCGATGTCCGCCGGCTCACCGCCGGCATGGTGCATACCAGCCCGCGGGGGCACATCCCTGAACCACGCTGCAGGCGCTGGCGACCGATGGGCGCCCGACCGTATGTCCGAAACGTCATACACCGGGACACCGCAGCGGTCTGGGTCTGGTTCGAATACCTGCTGATCAGGCGGCTGCGAGCGCACTGCCCCGCGTGGAGTTTCGCGAGTTTCGGGAGAGGTCCTACGCGCGCGTGCGCCTGAGGGACTCGCGCCGGCGCAGCCCTGTCAGCGCGGCTGCACCCCTCGGGGGATAGCCGCCTGACCCAGGGATTACAGAGGAACCTCTTCCCCGCAACCTGTGGCCTCTACCAGGCACTACTCCCCCATGGCTACACCACCAGCCTCCGTGATGGCCCCGCCCCCTCGCGGTTTCGGGCCACGAACCGGGCCACGACGCGAGCCACTCGACCGCGCCGGGTCGGCGCGCGGCGAGTCGGTCGGCCGCTTAAACCGCGTACCGATCTCACGAGCGGAGAGTCGCGGGCGTCGAAGCCCCCGCAGATCGATCTCCCCACTTCTGTCAGAGCCATTACGCATAGTCAGCGCGTGACTACGCACATGCCCGACGAGGTAGCGCGCTTTTTCGACCCTCAAGCCGAGGGTCAGGTGTTCGCGCGGGACGGTCGGCTGGCTCACGACGCCCCACTGACCTACATGCCAACGGAGGCCGCCGACCGGTTCCGAGCCGACTCGACCTCAGGGCACTACCTCTGCGCCCTGCCGGACTGCGCGGCGAAGCTCATCGCGGTTGGCCCGAGGATGCGCCGGCATCACTGGCGGCACCCTGCTGGCGCCGGTGACCACGGGCCGGAGGGGGTGTGGCACCTCGCGAGCAAGCAGCTGCTGGCCACGTGGGCGCGCACGCAGATTCCGACCGCCGAGGTGCATCTTGATGACAAGCGCACGGCGAATGGCAGCCAACCCGATGTGTGGGTCCGCTGGAATACACCGGAGCCGGCAGGCGACGTGGCGTTCGAGGTCCAGTACGCGAGTTTGACTGGGCGAGAACTCACCCAGCGGAGCGAGCGTTACGCCGCGGCAGGCATCTACGACCAGTGGGTGTTCGGCCACGCTGAACCGCACACCCGCCGCATCGGCGCGCACTTCATGCTCACCAGCACCCTGCAAGACGTACTCGCGTGCGGCCGCCGGTTCGTCTGGATCAACCCGGACGACCGAACGGTCGCAACGCCCTACGTCGAGCAGCCCGAGCCGATCGTCCCGCAGCCCGACGAACTGTGGACCGCGGACCCGCCCGTGCTGGAGTACGCCCGCCACCCTCGGGTCACCGACAAACTGCTGAGCGTCCGCGTCGACGCGCTGGATGACTGCCGGCTAGACGGCAATGGGCTGCACACGCCATCCGAGGACTGGATTGAACAGGAGATCACCGCGCGAGCGGCACAGGAGGCCGCATTGCGTGCGGGGGCCCGCGAGGCGGCTGCGTGGCAGGAGGAACAGCAGCGGCAGCTGGCCCGCGAACGTGCGCTGCTGCACGCGCGGCACCCGGCGGCGTCGGAAAGAGAGCGGGACCTTCGCCCCGAACGCGGACAGCTCAACACCGGGCCCACCGAGCACGACACGGCGACGACACCCTGTCCTGTCTGCCGAGCCATGCCCACGCCGCGCCAAAGCTGGCCGGACTGGTACATCCCGCCAGCCTGGGTGACAGAGGTCTGGCGGTGCACCGGCTGTGGCCTCGTACTGGGCTGGTAGCCGAGATGATGCGCGCCGAATGGCATTTCACCCCCACGACGATCGTCTCTGCGATGGCGAGGTGCAGCAACGATTGGCGTTCCGGTCGTCAACGCAGCGCCGCCGGCCCGCTCAGCGGCTCCCGAGCTGGACAGGTTGAGGTCGACTCGCCTTGCCTCACTGGGGTCAATGTCCATGTCGGCCAGAATCTCAGTCTGCTGCGAGTCGGCCCGCTCGTCGGGCGATCGGTCACCGCGGACGCGCTTGGCTAAGATGCGCAGAGCCACGAGACGCACCTGACGTCCATCTAGCCGATTCAGCCTGATCCCACCGCGTGCCGCGACGCCACTTGTGTTGTGCTCAAGAACGCGAAACGCCGATCTCTCGGTGACACGGGTCAACGGTATCGAGAACCTCGCTGCGAGCGCCCTAGAAATGCTGTCGACGACGCCGGGCGCTAAACGAGCCAACTGTCGACGAAATACGCCTCTACGACGTGATCCAAGTAGTGATCGTAGGTCGGGACCGCTCCCCACGTCGGTTGCCGGTCCATGATGGGCCAGATCTGGGCCACCCCCATATTGAGTTGATCAAACCGCAGCGGGCCGGGCAACACCACAACTGTTCCGACGAGGCGATCTACCCGAATGCGGCCGACATACGCGCGCGCGAGGAGATCTCGCACACGGCCGTTCATGACTAAGTGATCCGGAATATGGGCGGACTGAATCACCGACTGCACCCAGTCGAAAGCACCGTGACCCGATCGCACCTTGGAGAGGCCCACAGCCACGTTGGACGGCATTCCTCCTGCGAGTGAGTGCCGCGTAGGCGCGTCAAATAGAAGGCGGAACGGCATGCTGACGTTTAGTGCCACTGCCGTCTTCGTGAACCATCGCGCCAACACTAAAGCGTCGGCATCCGACACGACGCCTCGACGGCGGCTCGCAGTGAGGACTGGGGCGACTTCGGTTTCCAATGTGCTCATCCAGCCATTGTTGCAGCGAGCGCACACCTCGCCCGCCAACACCGAGGAGATCGGCATGCGAGGCCGTGCTGATGCGACAGCGCCGCCCAAAGGGACCCTGACTCGGACCGGAGTGACGTATTCGCGCTGCGCACCATAGTGTTTGATCAGCCACTGGGGGAACACGTGCTCACGGGCCTTCTTGCCCGTCCGAGCGGCACAGAACCAGCAGAAGGGCACGGCTTCCAACACTCGCTCCTCCAGATACCCGCTATTCCGGAGGAGGTTTCGGTCGAAGCCGCGAAGTCGGCTTGAACGCTCACCGCCCATAACGACACGTAATCAAAGGACTCCGATCTTTCTGGACCCGTGTGCACTCGAAGGGCTCTCACCCTATCCGGCGGACTACCTTCGTTCGATCTTGGCCAGACGACCCCGCTTCTTAGTAATCCCCGGGGCAGGGCGGCCAGCGAGCCAAAGATACAGCTGCGCTGTTCGGTTTCTGACACCCCAGGGCGAGTAGACCCGGAGGGTGGTGGAGCCACTGCTGGGCGCCATCACCGCCACCGAGGTCTTCCTCGACCAGCTCCAGAGCGGCGCCACCGAGCACGGCGGGGACATCATCAACATCTCCTCGGTCGCCGGACGCACCGCCCGCGCCGGCAACGGCGCCTACGCCGCCACCAACCTGGCCGATACCCTCCGCCGGGCGCGGTACGGCGCCGGCTGTGGGCGTGGCCGGCCGCTGGCGCCCCGGTCGGCCTCGATGGCCGGCCGGGGCAGCTCTCCCGCTTGCGGTCGGGCCGGGGGCGGGCGAGGTTCGTCCGCCCCTGGCCGGTGCCGGTCATTCGTCGGGGTCGATGACCTCCCCCTCGTCATCCTCCGACTCGTCGGTCGGCGCGGGGATGGGCGCACCGAGGACGCGTTGCTCGACCTGGGCCGGGGTGTAGCCGTTGGCCGTGAGGAACATCAGGTAGCGGGCGTCGGCGGTGCTGGGGCGGCGCCAGGTGTCGGTGGTCCAGACATCCTCGTGGGCGGAGAGGACGAGGCCGAGGGTGACGACGAGGGCCCGGGCCTCGGTGGCGTTGTCGAGCAGGTCCGCCGGGGTACGCCTGCCGCGCCGGGTCTCGGGGGCGTCGGTCTCGTCGGTGAGGTGGCCGAGGCGGAACAGCTCGCGGGCGCGGTGGTGGCCGTTGCCGCATGCCCTGCTCAGCGCGTGCGGGTCGTGGAGCAGGACGGTGGCGAGGAACGCGGCGGTGCCCTTGGGTGGGGTGCGGCGGGTGAGGAAGTCGGTCAGCCAGGCGCGGCGGACCTTCTCCGCCGACCGCCACGCCTCGTTGTTCGCCACCACGGT
>JAVEDU010000094.1 GCA_030840805.1 Actinomycetota bacterium | reverse complement strand
CCCGGATGGAGGCGCCCATCTCCTCGGCACCGGCGGAGACGGTCTGCACGTTCGCCGAGACCTGCTCGGCGGCGGCGGCCACGATCGTGGCCTGCGAGGACGCCTCGTGGGCGCTCGCCCCGATCTGGCCGGCGGAGGTCGCGAGCGCCCCGGAGGCGCTGTTCAGCGCGGACGAGGTGTCCGCGATACCGGCGACCGTCGCGCGGACCGAGGTGCGCATGCGCTCCAGCGCGGCGGACATCTGGCCGACCTCGTCCCGGCCGTCCACGCGGACCGGCTGGGTGAGGTCCCCGTCGGCCATCCGGCCGAGGTCGTCCCGCACCCGGCGCAGCGGCCGGACGATCAGGCGGGAGGTGAAGAACGCCAGGAAGCCACCGACGAGCAGCCCCAGGGCGGCGGCGAGGATCGACGCCATCCGGACGGTGGCGGCCAGGTCGTCGGCGGCCTTGTCGGCCGCGGCGGACCGCGTGGCCAGCGACTCCTGCATCTTGGTGGTGATCACGCCGAGGGCGGCGAAGTGCGTGTTCGAGTCGCCGTTCAGCGTCGCGGTCGCCTTCTTGGCGCTTCCGCCGCGCAGCGCGGCCACGATGGCGTCGTCGGTCGCGAAGACCTCGGCCCACTTCGCCCGCAGCTCCTCGAACAGGGCCCGCTCGGTGGGGTCCATCCACTCGGTGTCGACGCCGTCGAGCTGTGCCTTCAGGGCGGTGACCGCGTCGAGGTACCCCTTGCGGTTGGGGTTCGCCGGGTCGATCGCCGCCGCCGGGGTCTTGTCGTAACCCTCGAGGATGTACCACGCCTGCCAGGCGATGATGTCGAGGTTGTACCACTGCAGGGTCTGCGCCTGGCTGGAGACGGTGTTCAGGTGGGACACCTGGACCCGGGCATCGGCCTGGCGGGCGGAGCCGATCAGGCCGACGGTGGTCACCGAGACGATGCTCAGCGCCAGCGCCGCGACGGTGACGGCGAACTTGGTGCCGACGCGCAGGTCGGCGTACCGCTGGAGAGGGGAACGCCGGACGTTCTCGTCCGTCCGTACGGTGCTCTGGGTCACGATGCTCCTCGTCGGCTGCCACCCCGGCTCCGGGGCTGTTACCGGAACCATCGGCTGCGCAGGTCGATCATCGAGAACTTTTGAGCCGGACGATCGCCGACGCGACCGGCATTCCCGGGACGCGGTCCCGCGAGGGTCAGGCGGTGGTCGCGTGTGCGCCCGTCGCCGATCGGCTCAGCCACTTCGAGAACGGCACCGTCCAGTCGCTCCAGCCGTTGCCCACGGCCACCGGGACGCCGGTGTTCCGGACGAACACCGGGTCGCCGGGCTGTACCCGGTTGAACAGCCAGGCCGCGTTGGGGAGCGAGAGGTTGATGCAGCCGTGGGAGACGTTGCGGTGCCCCTGGTCGGCCACCGACCACGGCGCCGCATGGAAGAACTCGCCACCCCAGGTCAGCCGCATCGCGTACCGGACCGGCGTGCGGTAGCCGCCGGGGGAGTCCACCGGCAGGCCGTAGGTGGAGGAGTCGAACAGCGCCTTCGCGCGCTTGTCCATGATCACCATGACCCCGCTGCTGGACGGGAACGACGGCTTGCCGAGGCTCGCCGGCATGGTGCGGACGGTCTTGCCGTTCTCGATCACGGTCACCGTGTGGGTCGCCGCGTCGGCGCGCATCTCGCGGCGGGCGCCGATCGAGAAGTCCACGGTGAGGTCGGTACGGCCCCACCGCCCCCCGCCGAGCGCGCGGCCCGCCGAGTCGACCGCGACGTGCACCTTGCTGCCCGCGGCCCAGAAGTCCCGCGGCCGGAAGTGCACCTCGCGGCTGTTGACCCAGCCCCAGGCGCCGGCCGTGGCCGGCCGCGACTGAACGGACAGCGTGCGCTCGAACGCGGAGCGCGCGGCGTCGCTCTCCATGGCCCGGCCCACCCGCAGGATGATCGGCATGCCGACGCCGTAGGTCTTGTGGTCGCCGAGCACGCTCGACGTGTACACCGAGTGCGCGAGGTCCGGCCGTGCCGCGGTCCGGAAGCTGCCCGCGGAGACCTTCCGGCCGTCCGGCGTGGTCGCCGTGACGGTGTAGCGGACGCCGAACGCGAGCTTCCCCCGGCTCTGCCAGCGGGTGCCGCCGGCGGCGAGCCGTCCGGTGACCGCGTCACCCGAGGACGCGACGACGGCGACCGCCGCGAGCGTGCCGTGCGCGGCGGCGAGCGTGACCCGGCTCGCCGGAGCGACCTTCGTGGCGCCGGCCTTCGGCGAGAGGCTGAGCTGCAGCGACGGCGACGGCGATGCCGTGCGGCCCGGGGTCTTGGCGTCGCCGGACCCGGCGGAGCACGCCGGCAGCACCAGGACGACGGCGAGCGCCGCCCACATCGACCGGTGGCGGGTGCGGGACTGGGAGAAGGTCACGGCTGCTGGTACTCCGACTCGGGTACGGGGCGCGCCCCATTGTGCCTCGCGTCGCAAGCAGGCCGGCAGGACGCGACTCCGCCGAACGGCCGACCCCCGTCCGCGGCTCAGGAATCCCCGGCCGGGACCGATGGGCCGGGCGTGGCACAAAGGTACTCGACCGTGCGCGGGATGCCCGCCAGGCTTGCGGCACGCCGCGATGTGACCGCGCTCCGGGCCCGCACGCTCGGCGCGGTCCGGGCGGCCGACGCGGCAGGGTTCCGGCTGCACACCGAGCGCCTCACCGTGCTCGGCGCGCTCGGCATCGAGCCCCTCGGGCCGGTGTCCGCCGCCCGGCGCCTCGACCTCGAGGTTCGGCAGGGCGTCCTGGCCCTGGAGGTCCTGGCGTGCCGACACGCGGCGGACCGTGCCCGGGCCGTCCTGACCGTCCTGCGGTCACCCGGGTTCCGGCGCTGGTACACCCGGGTCGCCGACCGGTCCGGCACCGACGCCACGGTTCTCTCGGCCTTCTGCGCCGCGTATCCCGGCGACGCCCACGTGCTCGACCTCGGCGTTCGGACGGAGTTGGTCCCGGCCCGCTGACCGGCGACGGTAGCCTGAGCCGTGCACACGCGGAAGCACCGCGGGCGCATCGGGGAAGTCACGTCTGCTGGAGGGGGTCTCGGTGCCGGCGAGTCCGGGTCCCGAGGGCGCGGTGGGTACCGGCCGCGCCGGTCAGGGACTGGTGGACCGGAGGGCCGACGGCGGCGAGGTGCGGTCGGATCTGATCTTCACGATCCCGAACCTGCTGAGCTTCCTGCGGCTCCTCGGCGTGCCCCTGTTCCTGTACCTGGTCCTGGGTCCGCGCGCGGACCTCGCCGCGGTCGCCGTGCTGATGCTGTCCGGGGTGTCGGACTACCTCGACGGCCGGCTCGCCCGCGCCTGGGGACAGGTGAGCCGCATCGGGCAGCTGCTCGACCCGCTCGCCGACCGCCTCTACATCCTTGCGACGGTGGGCGCGTTCGTCGCCCGGGACGTGATCCCCTGGTGGCTCGGCGCGCTGCTGATCGGCCGCGACCTGCTGCTGGCGCTGCTCCTCCCGCTGCTGCGCCACCACGGCTACGGGCCACTGCCGGTGCACTTCCTCGGCAAGGCGGCCACCGCCAACCTCCTCTACGCGTTCCCGCTGCTTCTGCTCGGGGACGGCACCGGCGTGCTTGCGACGTTGGCGAAGGTCTTCGGCTGGGCGTTCGCCATCTGGGGCACCGGGTTGTACTGGTGGGCGGGGCTGCTGTACGCCTGGCAGGTCCGCAAGCTGCTCGCCGACCACGAGCGCCGTGCTCCGGTCCTGGACCGATGAGCACGCGCCACGCCCCGCCCCACCCGCCCTCGGAACCGTCGCGGGAAGCGTTCGTCGGGCTGCTGGACCACATCACCGCGACGTCGTTGGACGAGGACTACGCGCACGTCGCCCAGCGGCGGCCGGACTCCCCGCCGGGTGACCGGCGAGCGAGCCGCCCGGGCCTGGCCGCGCTGGTGGCGCTGGCCGTGTTCGGCGTCCTGGTCGCCACGGCCGGGCTCCAGACGCGCCGCGACGCGGACCAGTCGGCGCGGTCGCGGGCGTCCCTGGTGAAGCAGGCGGACGCGGGCAAGGCGGCGGTGAGCGAACGGCGGGCCCTCGCTGCCGCACTGGCGCGGCAGATCAGCCGCGAGCAGGCCGACGCACTCGCCGAGACCACGCGCGGCCAGGCCGAGCAGGCGCGGCTGACCCGGCTCGGGCTGGCGGCCGGGACCGTGCGCACCACCGGGCCCGGGATCGCCGTACGTCTGGACGACGCGCGCGGCGCCACCTCCGGCAAGCAGCAGGTGCAGGCGCCGGACCTGCAGAAGCTCGTCAACGCGCTGTGGCTGGTGGGTGCGGAG
>JAVEDU010000090.1 GCA_030840805.1 Actinomycetota bacterium | reverse complement strand
CCCGCTGTACCTGGAGGTCGGTCAGGGCACGGTCCAACTGCTCGCGGACGCGGTCCGGGGCGGTGCCGCCGTACGCGTCCCGGGACGCGAGCGAGCCCTCCACCGAGAGCACGGACCGCACCTCGGGCGTCAGCGACGGCGAGATCGCGGCCAGGTCCTCGTCGGACAGGTCCCACAGCTCGATGTCCCGCTCCTCGCACCGGCGGACGCAGTCGCCCGCGATCTCGTGCGCATCCCGGAACGGCACCCCCTGCCGCACCAGCCACTCGGCGATGTCGGTGGCGAGCGCGAACCCCTGCGGCGCCATCGCCGCCATCCGCTCCGTCGCGAACCGCAGGGTGGCGACCATGCCGGTGAACGCCGGCAGCACGGTCTCCAGCGTCTCGAGGGAGTCGAAGACCGGCTCCTTGTCCTCCTGGAGATCCCGGTTGTACGCCAACGGGAGCCCCTTGAGGGCGGTGAGCAGCCCGGCGAGGTTGCCGACGAGGCGGCCGGTCTTACCGCGCGCCAGCTCGGCGATGTCGGGGTTCTTCTTCTGCGGCATGATCGACGACCCGGTCGCGTAGGCGTCGTCGAGCACCGCGAAGGAGAACTCCTTCGTCGTCCAGAGCACGATCTCCTCCGCGAGCCGGGACAGGTTCACCCCGGTCATCGCCAGCACGAACGCGAGCTCGGCGGCGAAGTCCCGGGACGACGTGCCGTCGATCGAGTTCTCCACCGGCGCGTCGAACCCCAGCTCCGCCGCCACGAACGCGGGGTCGAGCCCCAGCGACGAGCCGGCGAGCGCCCCGGAGCCGTACGGCGACTGGGCCGCGCGCGCGTCCCAGTCCCGCAGCCGCTCGGCGTCCCGCCGGAACGACTGGACGTGCGCCAGCAGGTGGTGGCTCAGCAGGACCGGCTGGGCGTGCTGGAGATGCGTACGCCCCGGCATGGCCACCCCGAAATGCTGGTCGGCCTGGTCGCACAGCGCCTGCTCCAGGTCGGCCAGCAGCCCCGCGACCACACGGGCGTGGTCCCGGGCGTACATCCGGAACAGCGTGGCGACCTGGTCGTTCCGGCTCCGGCCGGCACGCAGCTTGCCGCCGAGCGACCCGAGCCGCTCCAGCAGGCCCCGTTCCAGCGCGGTGTGGACGTCCTCGTCCTCGACCGTGGGCTTGAAGTCCCCCGCGGCGCAGGCGGCCTCGAGGTCGTCCAGCGCCGCGAGCATCGAACCCAGCTCCTCGGCGTCGAGGAGCCCCGCCCGCGCGAGCACCCGGGCGTGCGCCCGGGAGCCCGCGATGTCGTACGGCGCGAGCCGCCAGTCGAACTGGACGGACACGCTGAGCTTGGCGAGCGCGTCCGCGGGGCCGCCGGCGAACCGGCCGCCCCACAGCCGCGTCGCCCCCGCGCCCGGCTGGGCGTCAGCCACGCGGGCCGCCGGCGACCCGGGCGTCCCGCACCGCGGCGACCTTGCTGGGCAGGCCGTGCAGCTCGACGAAGCCCTTCGCGAGCGACTGGTCGAACGTGTCGCCCGCGTCGTACGTCGCGAGGTTGAAGTCGTACAGCGACGACTCGCTGCGACGACCGGTGACGACCGCGCGGCCGGCGTGCAGGGTCATCCGGATGTCGCCGCTGACGTGCTCCTGCGACGAGGCCAGGAACTCGTCCAGCGCGCGCTTGAGCGGGCTGAACCAGAGGCCGTCGTACACGAGCTCGGTCCAGCGCTGCTCCACGCCCCGCTTGAACCGGGCCAGGTCGCGCTCGACCGTGACGTTCTCCAGCTCCTGGTGGGCCGTGATGAGCGCGATCGCCCCGGGAGCCTCGTACACCTCGCGGCTCTTGATGCCGATGAGCCGGTCCTCGACCATGTCCAGCCGCCCGACGCCCTGGGCGCCGGCCCGCAGGTTCAGCTGCTCGATGGCCTGGAGCACGGTGACCGGCCGGCCGTCGATCGCGACCGGCACGCCCTTCGCGAACGAGATGACGACCTCGTCGGCCTCCCGCGGGGTGGCCGGGTTCTCGGTGTAGTCGTAGACGTCCTCGATCGGGCCGTTCCAGATGTCCTCGAGGAATCCGGTCTCCACCGCGCGACCCCAGACGTTCTGGTCGATCGAGTACGGGGACTTCTTGGTCACGTCGATCGGCAGGCCCTTCTCCGCCGCGAAGGCGATGGCCTTGTCCCGGGTCATCCCGGAGTCCCGGACCGGCGCGAGCACCTTGAGCTCGGGCGCGAGCGCCCCGATGCCGACCTCGAACCGGACCTGGTCGTTGCCCTTGCCGGTGCAGCCGTGCGCCACCGTGGTGGCGCCGTGGTACCGCGCCGCCGTCACGAGGTGCTTGACGATCGCGGGCCGCGACAGCGCGGAGACCAGCGGGTACCGGTCCATGTAGAGGGCGTTGGCCTGGAGGGCCGGCAGGCAGTACTCGTTGGCGAACTCGTCGCGGATGTCGGCCACGACGGCGTCCACCGCGCCGCAGGCGAGAGCCCGTTCGCGGATGACGTCGAGGTCCTCCCCGTTCTGGCCGACGTCGCCGGCGACGGCGATCACCTCGGCTCCGGTCTCCTCGGCGATCCAGCCGATGGCCACGGAGGTGTCCAGCCCACCGGAGTAGGCGAGGACGACGCGCTCGGTCACTGTGTTGCTCCTGTTTTCGACGTGGTGACTGCAGGGAGGTCTTCGGGGAGCCGGCCGGCCCAGCGGAGCAACAGCTCCGCGAGCTCGGCGCCCCCGGCGGGGTCGCGCGAGACGGCGAGAATCGTGTCGTCGCCGGCGATGGTGCCGACGATGTCGGGAAGCCCGGAGCGGTCGATCGCCGAGGCGAGGTACTGCGCGGCCCCGGGCGGGGTTCGGAGGACGGCCAGGTTGCCGCTGGAGTCGGCGCCGGTGAGCAGCTCCTCCAGCACCCTCACCAGCCGGGCCGGCGGTCCCTGCGCGACGCGCAACGGGCCGGTGCCCTCCTCGGGCACAACGTACGCCGCCGGGCCGCCGTCCGGACCGCGGAGCTTGACCGCGCCGAGCTCCTCCAGGTCCCGGGACAGCGTCGCCTGGGTGACCGCGAGGCCCTCGTCGGCGAGCAGCCGGACCAGCTCCGCCTGGCTGTGCACCGGCTGCGCGCGGACCAGTGCCACGATGCGGGCGTGCCGACCGGCCCGGGTGGGCGGCGGGGTGCCGACGACCGTCATGGCAACAGCCCGGTCAGCAGGGCGGTGAGGAGCGCCTTCTGGGCGTGCAGCCGGTTCTGGGCCTGCTGCCACACCGCGCTCTGTGCGCCGTCGATGACGTCGGCGGAGATCTCCTCGCCGCGGTGCGCCGGGAGGCAGTGCAGGACGGTCGCCCCGCCGGCCGCGAGCGCCAGCTTGCCGCCGTCGACCGAGTACGGCCGGAACGGGCCGAGCCGGTCCTTGCCGTCGGCCTCCTGCCCCATCGACGTCCACACGTCGGTGGTGAGCACGTCCGCGCCGCGCGCCGCCTCGGCCGGGTCCCGCACCACGGCGGCCGACCCGCCGGTCTCCCGGCCGATCTCCGCGGCCCGCGCGACGACGGCCGGGTCGGGGTCGTACCCCTCCGGGCCGCTGACCCGCACGTGCATCCCCGCCATCGCGCCGGCGACGAGGTATGAGTGCGCCATGTTGTTCGCCGCGTCGCCGAAGTAGGTCAGCGTCAGTCCCTCGGTGCGGCCGTGCCGCTCCCGGATCGTGAGCAGGTCCGCGAGCAGCTGGCACGGGTGGAACCCGTCGGTGAGCGCGTTGACGACCGGCACGGTCGCCGCGCCGGCGAGCGCCTCGATCCGGTCGTCCCCGAAGGTACGGATGACGATCGCGTCCACGTACCCGGACAGCACCCGGGCGGTGTCCTCGATCGTCTCGCCGCGGCCGAGCTGCATGGTGCCGGCGTCGAGGACCACCGGGTGGCCGCCGAGCTCGGCGACGCCGGCCTCGAACGAGATCCGGGTCCGGGTGGAGGGCTTCTCGAAGATCAGCGCGATCGGCCGCGGGCCCGCGAGGGGGTGGTACGCCCCGGGCGTCGCCTTGATCTGGGCGGCGAGGTCCAGCACGCGCGACTGCTCGGCCGGCGTGAGGTCGTCGTCCCGGAGGAAGTGGCGGAGGTCGCTCATGCAGGCACCGTTCCCAGGGCGTGGTGGAGCGCGGCCGGGAGGGCCGCGACGAAGGAGTCTGCCTGCTCGTCGGTGAGGATGAGCGGCGGGGCCAGCCGCACGACGCCGGGGGCGCAGGCGTTGACGAGGAACCCGGCCTCCCGCAGCGCCGCCTCGGCCGCCTTGGCGACGTCCGTGGTCAGCACGATCCCGAGCAGCAGGCCGCTCCCCCGGACGTGGTCCACGCCCGGCAGGCCGGTGATCGCGCCGGTCAGCCGCTCCCCGAGCCGCTTGGCCCGGTCCAGCAGGCCGCCGGTGTCGATCGTGTCGAGCACGGCGAGCGCCGCGGCGCAGCACACCGGGTTGCCACCGAACGTCGAACCGTGCGAACCCGGCCCGAGCAGCGTCGCCGCCGCACCGAACGCGAGGCACGCGCCGATCGGCAGCCCGCCGCCGAGCCCCTTCGCGAGCGTGACGACGTCGGGCTGGATCCCCTCGGCCTGGTGCGCGAACCACAGCCCCATCCGGCCGATGCCGGTCTGGACCTCGTCGATCGCGAGCAGCGTGCCGTGGGCGGAGGTGATCTCCCGTGCGGCCGCCAGGTAACCGGGCGGCGCCGGGACGACCCCGGCCTCGCCGAGCACCGGCTCCAGCAGCACCATCGCGGTCTCGTCGGTGACCGCGGCCGCCAATGCTTCCGCGTCGCCGAACGGCACGTGGGTCACGTCGCCGGGCAGCGGGCCGAAGCCCGCCTTCTTCGCGGGCTGGCCGGTGAGCGCCAGCGCGCCCATCGTCCGGCCGTGGAAGGCGCCCTGCGCGGTGACGACATGGGTCCGGCCGGTCTTGCGGGACAGCTTGAACGCCGCCTCGTTGGCCTCCGCGCCGGAGTTGCCGAAGTACACGCGCCCCTCCCGGCCGGCGAGGCCGAGGAGCCGCTCGGCCAGCGCGACGGCGGGCGGCGTGGCGAACAGGTTCGAGGTGTGGACGAGCGTCCCGAGCTGGGTCGTCACGGCGTCGACCACGGCGGGGTGGGCATGGCCGAGCGCGTTGACCGCGATCCCGCCGAACATGTCGACGTAGGACTTCCCGGCCTCGTCCCACACCACGGCACCCTCGCCGCGGACGAGCGCCATCCCCGGCGTCCCGTACGTGTCCATCACCGCGGTGGACCAGCGGCCGGTCAGCGACCCGGTCATGACGGCACCACCATCGTCCCGACTCCCTCCGTCGTGAACACCTCGAGCAGCAGCGAGTGCGGGATCCGGCCGTCGATGACGTGCGCGGCCGGTACCCCGGCGCGCACGGCGCGCAGGCACGCCTCCATCTTCGGCACCATCCCGCTCACCAGCGTGGGCAGCATCGGTTCCAGCTCGTCCGCCGTCAGCTGGCTGATCAGCGACGAGCGGTCGGGCCAGTGGCCGTACAGGCCCTCGACATCGGTGAGGACGATCAGCTTCTGGGCACCGAGCGCGGCGGCGAGCGCGCCCGCCGCGGTGTCGGCGTTCAGGTTGTAGACGTCCCCGTCGGCGTCCGGCGCCACGGACGACACGACCGGGATGCGGCCGGCGTCGATGAGATCGGTGACCGCGGACGGGTTCACGTGCTCCACGTCCCCGACGAACCCGATGTCCACGGCCGCACCGTCGACATACGCCGACCGCCGGGCCGCGGTGAACAGCCGGGCGTCCTCACCGGACAGGCCGACGGCCAGCGGACCGTGCTCGTTGACGAGCCCGACGAGCTCACGCCCGACCTGGCCCATCAGGACCATCCGGACGACCTCCATCGTCTCCGGCGTGGTCACCCGGAAGCCGCCCCGGAACTCGCTGTCCATGCCGAGCCGGCCCAGCATCGCGCTGATCTGCGGGCCACCGCCGTGCACGATCACCGGCTTCAGCCCGGCGTACCGGAGGAAGACGATGTCCTCGGCGAACGCCCGCTTCAGCTCGGGGTCGATCATCGCGTTGCCGCCGTACTTGACCACGACGACCTTGCCGTAGAAACGCTGGAGCCACGGCAGCGCCTCGATCAGCACCGACGCCTTCAGGAAGGCCCGGGCGGTGGCGTCGTCGTTGATGGCGTCGGGGATGGGCGCGGTGCTCACGAGGCGGCTCCGTACAGGGCGAGGGCGTGGGCGAACGCCGTGGTCGCCAGGGCGGCGACCTCGTCCGCGCGCGGGGTGACCGTGGACGCGCCGGACGCGAGCATCAGCCGGACGCCGGTGTGCGGCAGGGTGGCGAGGATGTCGGTCATCGCGCCGGGAGCCACCTGCGCGTCGGTGGTGACGACGACCGCGGTGGCCGCCGTCTCCACCGTCACCGTGGCCGTGACGACGTACCCGTCGCCGGGCACGCTCGCGAGATGCGCCTCGGCGGCACCGATCCCGATCACCCCGACGTCGATGGCGCCGAGGCCGAGCTCCGCGGCGATGCGCTCGGCCAGCTCGTGGACGTCGCCGAAGCCCACCGGGCCCCGGTCGAAGACGCTCGGCGCCAGCACCACGGCGGTCAGCCGGTGGGTGGTGAGGACCTGGCGCGTCCAGAGGAGGTCCGGGCACTCCTCGTCCGGAAGGAGCCCCGCGGCGTCGTTGCGTGGGCCGCCGCACACGATGAGCCGGGTGCCCTCGCTCTCCAGGGAGGTGAACCCCTCGGGCAGCGGGGTCGTCACGGCGCGATCCCGTGGACCGCGAGGCCCGCGGTCTCGTCGAGCCCGAGGACGAGGTTCGCGTTCTGCACGGCCTGGCCGGCCGCGCCCTTGCCCAGGTTGTCGATCACGCTCACCACGACGATCCGGCCGGAGTCGATGTCGACGGTGGCCTGGAGGTGGCAGGAGTTGCTGCCGGACACCGCGCCGGTGTGCGGCCACCTCCCCTCGGCGAGCACGTGGACGAACGCCTCCCCGTCGTACGCCTCCGCGAGCACCGCGCGGACGTCGGCCGCGGTCGTGCCGGTCCGGGCCGGCCGGGCCGACACCGAGGCGAGGATGCCCCGCGGCATCGGCGCGAGGAACGGGGTGAACGACAACGACCGGGCGCCGGTCGCCTGCTTGATCTCCGGTACGTGCTGGTGCGCGCCGACCTTGTACGGGCTGAGGTCGCCCATCACCTCGCTGCCGAGCAGGTGCGCCTTCGCCGACCGGCCCGCGCCGGAGGTGCCCGACGCGGCGGTCACGACCACGTCCGCGGGCTCGGCGATGCCCGCGGCGATCAGCGGCGCCAGGGCGAGCGTGGTGGCGACGGCGTAGCAGCCGGTGTTCGCGATCCGGGTGGACGCGGCGATGGCGGACCGCGCGCCCGGCAGCTCCGGCAGCCCGTACGTCCAGGTGCCGGCGTGCGGGGTCGCGTAGTACCGCTCGTAGGTGGCGCCGTCGACGAGCCGGAAGTCCGCGCCGAGGTCCACGATCTTCGCGTCGGCCGGGAGCTCGGCGGCGACGGCCGCGGACGCGCCGTGCGGCAGGGCGAGGAAGACGAGGTCGGCGCCGGCGAGGTTCTCGGCCGTGGTCGGGACCAGCTCCCGGTCGCCGAGCGTCACGAGCTGCGGGTGCACCTCCCGCAGCGGGCGGCCGGCCTGACCGTGCGCCGCGATCACCCCGAGGTCGAGATCGGGGTGCGCGTCGACGAGGCGCAGCAGCTCGCCACCCGCGTAGCCGCTGGCACCGGCGATCGCCACCTGCAGACCCATCACGCCTCCTCGTTTGTGACCCGACGGGATTATTATTCACCACGCCGCATATTCATGCAAACACCGGGGTGGGTCCGCGCCGCCCCTCCCCCGTGATCGCCACCGCCCTGTCGTCGCTGGAGCGCGAAGAATTCGGTGGTGATCATGGGAAGGGCGCGCGGGGCGGTGGTGATCACGGGCAGCGGCCCGGGTCAGGCCGTCGGGTCGTCCTCGCCGTACGGCCGCAGCCGCAGCTTGCGGACGTCGGAGTCCCAGCCCGGTACCGCGGCGGCGAGCGCGGCGGCGTCGTCCTTGCCCGCGTGGAAGAACCGCCCGGCGAGCACGTCCAGCTCCCCCGCCGCCACGGCGACCGCGACGGCGCAGAACCGCTCCACCGGCGTCCAGTCGTCCTTGCCGTCGAACATCGGCAGCGACGCGGTCATGTCGGTCAGCACCGCGCCGGGCGAGACGTCGAACGCCCGCAGCGGGGTGTCCGCCAGCGCCAGCGACAGATGCTCGACGAGCCGGGACTGGGCGGTCTTCGACGCCCCGTACGCCGAGTTGACCGGTACCGCGCGCAGCCCGAAGCCGCTGCCCACGAACAGCAGCCGGCCCTCCCCCGCCACGAGCATCCGGGGGATCAGCGCGCGGGCGAGCAGCGCCGGACCGCGCAGGTCCACCTCGACCACCCGCCACCAGTCCGCGGGGTCGGCCTCCCAGAGCGGTACCTCGGCGGCGTCGATCAGCCCCGCCGCCGGCAGCGCGAACGTCGGTACGCCGAGCTCGGTGACGACCTGTGCCACGACCCGTTCGACGGCGAGCGGGTCGGCGGCGTCGCCCCCGACCGCGATGGCCCGCCGGCCGAGCGCCCGGCACCGCTCGGCGGTCTCCGCGGCGCCGTCGGCCGTGCTGGCACCGCAGGCGACGTCCCAGCCGGCACCGGCCAGCGCCAACGCGGCGGACCGCCCGATCCCGCGGCTCGCCCCGGTGACCAGCGCGATCCGGCTCATGCGCGCTGTACCGCGCCGACCGCGAGGGCCGCGGAGCCGACCGCCGAATCCCGGGCGGCGGTGGTCTCCTCGACCGTCAGCGTCCGGTCCGGGGCGCGGAACCGCAGGGTGTACGCCAGCGACTTGCGCCCCTCGCCGACCTGGGGGCCGGTGAAGACGTCGAACAGCCGGATGTCCTCCAGCAGGTCGCCGGCGCCCGCCCGCAGCTCGGCCTCGACCCGGGCGGCCGGAACCGTCGCGTCGACGATCAGCGCGACGTCCTGGGAGGCCGGCGGGAACGCCGACACCGCGGGCGCGGTGGCCTCGTCCCGCGCGGCCGCGAGCACGGCCCCGAGGTCGAGCTCGGCCGCGGCGGTGCGACGCGGCAGTCCGAGCACCTCGCACACCTGCGGGTGCAGCTCACCGGCGTGCCCGACGACCACGCCGTCGACCAGCACCTCGGCACAGCGGCCGGGATGCCACGGCGCCTGCTCGGCGGCGCGCAGCGTGTACTCGGCGCCGGCCGTGTCCAGCACGAGCCGGACCGCGTCCACGGCGTCCGCCCACGAGGCGGCGCGCCCGGGACCCCACCAGCCGGACGGCTCGACCGCACCGGCGAAGACGACGGCGAGGTGTTCGGGCTGCTCCGGCAGGGCGGCGTCGAGCGCGGCCAGCTCGTCCCCGGTGGGGCGGCGGGCTCCCGGCAGGACCGGCGCGGGCGGCCGGGACCCGGTGGCGGGCTCCCGGAACACCAGACCGGTCTCGAACAGCACGACGTCCTCGGCGCCGCGCCCGACGTTCCGGGCGAGCGCCGCGAGGGTGCCGGGCAGCAGCGTGGTCCGCAGGTACGCCTGCTCGGCGGACAGCGGGTTCGCGAGCGCGACGAGCCGGCGGCGCGGGTCGGCGGCGGCCAGCCCGAACCGGTCGAGCACCTCGGCCGAGTGGAACGGGAAGGAGCGGTTCTCCACCGCGCCCCCGTGGGCCAGGGCGCGGGCCACGGCGCGGCGGCGGCGCTGCGACGCGGTCAGCCCCCGGCCGGCGGGGGCCGGCGGCAGGACGGACGGGATCGCGTCGTACCCCTCGAGCCGGGCGACCTCTTCGGCGAGGTCCGCGGTCTCCAGCAGATCGGGGCGCCAGGACGGCGGCACGACCTCGAGCGACTCGTCCTCCTGAACGAGCACCCGCGCGCCGACCTGCTCCAGCCGGTGGATCACCGTGTCCGGCGGGTACTCGACGCCGACCAGGTCCCCGATCCGGCGGTGGTCGGTGGGAACCCCGCCCGGCAGCCGCGGCTCGCCGACGTCGGTGGCGATGTCCTCGGCGGTGCCGCCGCCGTACTCCAGCAGCAGCCTCGTCGCGATCTCGATCGCCGCCGGCGGCAGCTCGGGGTCGACGCCGCGCTCGAACCGGCGCCCGGCCTCGGTGAGCAGGCCGTGGCGCCGCATCGCGCGGCTGGTGACCCGCGGGTCGAAGTGCGCGGCCTCCAGCAGCAGGTCGGTCGTCGAGGACGACACCTCGCTGTGCGCACCGCCCATCACGCCGGCGATGCCCTGGATCCGCTCGGCGTCGGTGATGAGCAGGTCGTCGCCGGCCGCGAGCGTGCGCTCGACGCCGTCGAGGGTCACCAGCGTCTCGCCCGCGCGGGCCCGGCGGACCGTGATCGGGGCGGCGAGCAGGTTCAGGTCGTACGCGTGCATCGGCTGCCCGAGCAGCAGGGTCACGTAGTTCGTCACGTCCACGGCGAGCGAGATGGACCGCATCCCGGCCCGGGCGAGCCGGGTCTGCATCCACAGCGGGCTCGACCCGGAGGCGTTCACCCCACGGAGGATGCGCGCGGTGAACCGGTCGCAGGCCGCCGGGTCGTCGAGCACGATCGGGAACCCGGCACCCGCCGTGAACCCCGGCTCGACCGCGGCCGGGTCGGCGTACCCGGCGTCCGCGGCGGCGGCCAGCTCGCGCGCGAGCCCGCGCACCGACAGCTGGTAGCCGCGGTCGGGGGTCGGCTCGGTGACCAGCACGGCCTCGTGCAGCCCGAGCGTCACGATCGCGTCGGCGCCGAGCTCGGCGGACGGCGGCAGCACCATGATCCCGGAGTGCTCGTCGCCCAGGCCCAGCTCGCGGGCGGAGCAGATCATCCCGTCGCTCGTCTGCCCGTACGTCGTCCGGGCGGTGATGCGGAAGTCGCCGGGCAGCAGCGCGCCCGGCAGCGCGACGACCACCCGGTCACCGACCGCGAAGTTCGTGGCGCCGCACACGATCCCGCGGACGGCGTCCTCACCGGATGCGGCCACGCGGACCCGGCAGTACCGGATCGGCTTCTTGAAACCGGCCAGCTCCTCGATCTCGAGGACCTCGCCGATCACCAGACCGTCCACATCGGACGCACCGGTGGTCTCGATCTCGTCGACCTCGACGCCGAGGGCGATCAGCCGCTCGGCCACCTCCTCCGGCGACCGGCCGTCGAGCGACGGCAGGACCTCCACGAGCCAGGACAGGGGGACCCGCATCACGCCTCCGTACCGAAGTGACGGGTGAACCGGACGTCGCCCTCGGCGAACTCCCGCATGTCCGAGATCCCGTGCCGGAACATGACGGTCCGCTCCACGCCCATGCCGAACGCGAACCCGCTGTACACCTCGGGGTCGATCCCCGCGGCGCGCAGGACGTTCGGGTGGACCATGCCGCAACCGCCCCACTCGATCCACCGCGGACCGCCCTTGGCCTGCGGGAACCACAGGTCCACCTCGGCGCTCGGCTCGGTGAACGGGAAGTAGTGCGGCCGGAGCCGGGTCTTCGCCGCGTCCCCGAACATCGCCCGGGCGAACCGGTCGAGGGTGCCCTTGAGATGCGCCATCGTGAGCCCCCGGTCGACCGCGAGCCCCTCCATCTGAGTGAACGCGGGGAGGTGCGTGGCGTCGTACTCGTCGTCGCGGTACACGCGGCCGGGCACGACCACGTACACCGGCGGCTCGCGGTGCAGGAGCGTCCGGAGCTGGACGGGCGAGGTGTGGGTGCGCAGCACCACGCCGTTCTCCACCGGCGCGACGAACAGCGTGTCGTGCATGCCGCGGGCCGGGTGGTCGCGCTGGATGTTCAGCGCGTCGAAGTTGAACCACTCGGTCTCGGCCTCGGGACCCTCGGCCACCTCGTACCCCATCCCGACGAACACGTCGGCGATGCGGTCCGACACGGCGGACACCGGGTGCCGGGCGCCGACCGGGCGGCGGCCACCCGGCAGCGTGACGTCGACGGTCTCCTCGCGGAGCACCCGCGCCTCGCGCTCGGCGACCAGCTCGGCGCGGCGGCGGTCGAAGGCGTCCTGCACCGCGACGCGGGCCTCGTTGACGTGGCGCCCGGCGTCCGCCTTGGCCTGCGGCGGCAGCGCGCCGATCTCCCGGCGGGCCAGCAGGACCGGCGAACGGTCACCGAGGTGCGCGGGCTTCAGCGTGGCGAGCGCGTCGAGGTCGGCGGCCCCGGCGAACGCCTTCTCGGCGTCGGCGACCGCCGCCGCGAGGGCGTCGGGGTCGAGCAGGGCGACCTGTTTGGGGTCGTAGTCAGACATGCGTCGATCGCTTCCGTTTCTGCTCGCGGTGCGGTCGGCGGCCTGTACGCGCAGGCAGGCGCCGTCACGCCGGAGTCTATTGACAGCGGCCGGAGGCGCCCGTGCGGGGAGTCGGATCGGCGCGGGCGGTCACACCCGGCCGGGGATGACCCCGACGGGCACCGTCAATCGCCGGTATGCGCGCATCGCGTCTCCGAGCGTACGCCGGGGGCACCGCGCTTTCAGGCCCGCTGGGCGCGAGCGCTGGCGTACAGGCACACCGCGGCGGCGGCGGCCAGGTTGAGGCTCTCGGCCCCGCCGTGGATCGGGATGCGCACCCGCGCGTCGGCCAGCGCGGCCACCTCGGCGGGCAGCCCGCGCGCCTCATTGCCGAACAGCCAGGCGGTCGGTGCGGCGAGCCGGCCCGCGTCCAGCTCGGCGTCGAGGTCGGTCTCCCCCGCGCCGTCGGCGGCGAGCACCCGGACCCCGCCGGCCCGGAGCGCACCGACCACCCCGGGCAGGTCGCCCCCGCGCACCACGGCGGGGTGGAACAGGCTGCCGGCGGTCGCCCGCACACACTTGCCGTTGTACGGGTCGACGCTGCCGGCCCCGAACACCACCGCGGACGCCCCGGCGGCGTCCGCGGTCCGGAGCACGGTCCCGGCGTTGCCGGGGTCGTTGATCTCGTACAGCACCGCGACCAGCCGGGGCGCCCGAGCTAGCGCTTCCACGGCCGGCACGTCGATGAACTGGCAGACCGCGACGACGCCCGGGGGCGTGACCGTCTCCGACAGCCCCGCCATCGCGGTGGCGTCGACGTAGGAGACGGGGACGCCGGCGTCCCGCGCCGCGGCGACGAGGTCGCCGTGCCGCTCCGGGGAGACGAACAACGTCCGCACGCCGGCGCCGGTGGCCAGCGCCTCGCGCACCGCCTGCGGACCCTCGGCCAGGAACAACCGCTCGGCGTCCCGGTGCTTGCGACTCGTCAGGCGCCGCGCAGCAGCGACCCGGGGGGTCCGCTCGGTGTGGAGCGGACCGTCCCCGGGTCGCATGGGAGGTACGGCGGTCAGGCCGCGCTGCCCTCGGCCACCTCGCCGGCGGCGGCCACGGCGGCGCGGGCCACCTCGACCAGCGCGGCGAACGCGGCGGCGTCCGTCACGGCCAGGTCGGCGAGAACCTTGCGGTCGGCCTCGACACCGGCGAGCCGCAGACCCTGCATGAAGCGGTTGTACGTCATGTCGTTGGCGCGGGCCGCGGCGTTGATGCGCGTGATCCACAGCTTCCGGAAGTCGCCCTTGCGCGCCTTGCGGTCACGGTACTGGTACGTCGCGGAGTGGAGCAGCTGCTCCTTCGCCTTGCGGTACAGCCGGGACCGCTGGCCGCGGTAACCCTTGGCCGCCTCGAGGGTGGTCCGGCGCTTCTTCTGGGCGTTTACTGCCCGCTTCACGCGTGCCACGGGTACACCTGTTCTCTCTCGTCGTCACCGCACAGCGGTGGTTTCTCGGTCGGGTCGGATGCCGCGGACGGGTCCGCGGCGGATGCGCTACAGGCCGAGCAGCCGCTTGATGCGCTTCACGTCGGACTTCGCCACCTCGGTGACACCCTCCAGGCGACGGGTCCGCTTGGACGACTTGTGCTCCAGCAGGTGGCGGCGGTTGGCCTTCTCGCGCAGCAGCTTGCCGCTGCCGCTGACCTTGATCCGCTTGGCCGTGCCGCTGTGCGTCTTGTTCTTGGGCATGGGTGAACCTCACTACTCGTTGTGGACCGGCGCGGAGCCGGTCCACCGTCGGACGTCGGGGGCGTCAGCCCTGAGGGGCCTCGGCCGTGGCGTCCTGCGACGCCGTGCCTTCGGTCGCGGGAGCGTCCTCGGGCTCGTCCGACGCACGCGCCGGCCGGGCTGCCTTGGTCGCCTCCGCGGCGGTCTTCAGTGCTCGGTGCGGCGCCACGACCATGATCATGTTCCGCCCGTCCTGCTTGGGCGAGGACTCGACGAAGCCGAGCTCCGTGATGTCGTCCGCGAGCCGCTTGAGCAGGCGGAAGCCCAGCTCGGGGCGGCTCTGCTCGCGACCACGGAACATGATCGTGACCTTGACCTTGTCCCCGGCCTTGAGGAACCGCACGACGTGACCCTTCTTGGTCTCGTAGTCGTGCGGATCGATCTTCGGCCGGAGCTTCATCTCCTTGATGACCGTCAGGCTCTGGTTCCGACGGGCCTCACGGGCCTTCTGCGCGCTCTCGTACTTGAACTTGCCGTAGTCCATGAGCTTGCAGACCGGCGGCCGCGCCGTCGCGGCGACCTCGACCAGGTCGAGATCGGTGTCCTGCGCCAGCTGGAGAGCCTTGTCGAGCGGAACGATGCCGATCTGCTCGCCCTCGGGGCCGACGAGGCGAACCTCACGGGCACGGATCTGATCGTTCACACGCAGTTCGACGCTGATGGGGCCTCCTAAGACGTTCTCGTGTAGAGGTGCGACCCCGTGGATCCCCAGGGCACGAGCAAAGGCCCCGACGTCATACGCCGGGGCCCGCACTCGACCGGTCGGGTACACCCCACGAAGGGGCGCACACTCGAACAACCGCCGAAGCGGTGCTCGGACCGGACCCGGTCACCTGAAGCGGTGACGCGGGTGGGAGCGGGGCTCCACTTGGAACGCCCCCCGCATGCACAGGAGGCTGGTCGCTCTGCAATGGTATCAGGCGTGAGCAGCACAGAGCGAACAGAGCCGGGCGCGGACAGTCGGGACCTCGTGGACGTACCGTCCGTCGAGGTCATCAGCCGGGCGGCGGTGCTGCTCATGAGCGCCGCGGCCGAGCGACTCGGCCTTGCCGCCGACGACCCCGCGAACAGCCCCCACCTCGACCTCGACGAGGCGCGCCGGCTCATCACCGCGCTGGCCGGGCTGGTGACCTCCTCGGCCGAGTACCTCGGCCCGCACGCCGGCCCGCTCCGCGACGGCCTCCAGGGGCTGCAGCGGGCATTCCGCGAGGCGTCCACCGAGCCGGACGCGCCCGGCGCCGGCCCCGGCGAGAAGTTCACCGGCCCGGTCTGGTCCTGAATCCGGCTACCCCACCGCGGCGAGCAGCACCCGCGCGAAGCGGTCCGCCGCCCCGTCCGCGCAGTCCAGGAACAGCGACGGCTCGGTGAGCTCCAGTTCCAGCAGCACGGGGCTGCCGTCGGGACCCGGGACGACGTCGACCCGCGCGTAGAGAGCGCCCGCCGTCGCGGTGACGCAGTGCCGCGCCGCCCCGAGGACCTGAGCCGCGAGCGCGTGCTCGGCGGCCGACGGGATGCGCGGGGTGATGCGGTCGGTGTCGCGGTCCCGCTTTCCCTCGACGTACGGGCCGGTGAGGATCGGGGCCTTGCGGACGGCGTGGCTGAACTCGCCGCCGAGGAACAGCAGCGCCGTCTCCCCCGCCGTGTCGATGTCCGACAGGTAGGGCTGCACCATCACGGTGCGTCCGCCGGCGAGCAGCCGGCGGGCGAGGTCCCGGGCCAGCGCGACCTGGGCCGCGTCACCGGCGTCGTACCGCCCGGTGTCCTGCGCACCGGCACTCACGGCCGGCTTCACGACGAACTCGCCACGGTCCGGCAGCACGACGGCGTCGCCCGGTTCGAGCCACGAGGTGGGCACGACCGGCACCCCCGACTCGGCGAGCGAGCGGAGGTAGCGCTTGTCGGTGTTCCACCGGACGACCGCGGCCGGGTTCGCGAGGCGGGGCACACCCTCGGCCCACGCCACGAACTCCTCACGTCGGCCGGCGTAGTCCCAGGGTGACCGGAGGACGGCCAGGTCGTAGGCGGCCCAGTCGACCGCCGGGTCGTCCCACGCCAGGACCTGCGCCACGGCGCCCCGGGCGAGCAGGGCATCCCGGAGCAACCGGTCCGGCGGATCGAGGTCCGGGAGCCGGGAGCAGGTGACGAGAGCGAGGCGGGGCGCCGTCAACGCCGGGTGGCGCGGGCGAGCCGGCCACGGCTGCCGGCCATCCGGAGGCGGTCCTCGTGCGTGGTCACGACGGCGGCGGTGAGCTCCCGGTCCCACCCGTCCTCGACGGCCAGGCCCGCGGCCTCCGCGGCCGCCCTGCCGATCTCGACGGACACCACGACCTCGTCGCCCCACACCCCGTCGGCGCCCACGACCACGACCCGGGCCCGCTCACGGCCGACGTACTCGACGACCGCGGTCCCGCCACCGCCGTGCGCGGCGGCGAAGGACTTCAGCGCGGAGACGAGGGCGGCGGGGGCCTCGGGTGCCGTGGTGGTTTCGCTCATGCCCGGCAGGTTACCGAAGGGTTCAGGAGATCAGCGCGTCGACCGCGACCGCGACGAACAGCAGCGTGAGGTAGCTGATCGAGACGTGGAACAGCCGCATCGGGCTGGCGTCGCCACCGGACCGGACCCGGGCGCGCAGGCGGTGCGCCTCGTACAGGAACCATCCGCCGGTGAGGACCGCGGAGACGCCGTAGATCCAGGACATCCCCATCGGCCACAGCGCGAGCGACGTCAGCACCATCGCCCACGAGTACGCGACGATCTCGAACGCCACCCGCTGCGGGCTCGCGACGACGGGCAGCATCGGCACCCCGGCCGCCGCGTAGTCGTCCTTGAACCGCATCGCGAGGGCCCAGAAGTGCGGCGGCGTCCAGAAGAAGACCACGAGGAACAGCACCCACGCGGGCCAGGCCAGCGAACCGGTCACCGCGGCCCAGCCGATCAGCACCGGCATGCACCCGGCGGCCCCGCCCCAGACGATGTTCTGCGAGGTACGGCGCTTGAGCCACATCGTGTAGACGACGACGTAGAAGGCGATCGCGACGAGCGCGAGCGCCGCGGCGAGCAGGTTGGTCGTCGCCCACAGCAGCCCGACCGAGACCACGCCGAGCACGAACCCGAACACCAGCGCCGACCGCGGCGGCACCGAGTGCTGCGGCAGCGGGCGCCGGGACGTCCGGGTCATGACCTCGTCGATGTCGCGGTCGACGTAGCAGTTGAGCGCGTTCGCACTGCCCGCGGCGAGGGTGCCACCGACCAGGGTGGCGGCGACGGTCCACAGCGACGGCAGGCCGCGCGCGGCGAGGAACATCGCCGGCACGGTCGTGACGAGCAGCAGCTCGATGATGCGGGGCTTGGTCAGCGCGACGTACGCACGGATCGCCGCACCGGCGGTGCGCCGGGGCGGGGTGGGGGCGTCGACGGGCCGCTCGGCGACCGAGGTCATCGGGACTCCGCTACGAGAAGAGGTGGGCTCACCGCGGTGATCGGCCGCGCGCGTACGCACCACATGACCTCTTCCCGGGTGACCGCGACGACAGCTGCGTCGCTCTACACATCGTAGTGCGTTCTCCGGAAACCCCACGCTCGGCCTCCCTGTGGGGGAGGACACGGTGCTCCGCACGGGGGACGATCACCGGACGTGATCAACACGGCACGTCCCGATCCGCTTGGCCCAGCGCCCGGTGGGTAGGGTCAACCGAACGCGCGAGCGACACGGTGGACGGTCGCCGCGCCCTCTTCACGGCAGGAGATACGACCGGTGAGCACCCCCGACGAGCAGCTCGAATGGACCGACCTGGACCAGCGTGCGGTGGACACGGCGAGGGTGCTCGCGATGGACGCCGTCGAAAAGGCAGGCAACGGCCACCCCGGGACGGCGATGAGCCTCGCTCCCCTCGCCTACCTCCTCTTCCAGAAGCTCATGCGGCACGACCCCACCGAGCCGACCTGGCCGGGCCGGGACCGGTTCGTGCTGTCGGCCGGCCACTCCAGCCTCACCCTGTACATCCAGCTGTACCTGGCGGGGTACGGCCTGGAGCTGGACGACCTGCGCCAGCTGCGGCAGTGGGGCAGCCTGACCCCGGGTCACCCGGAGCACGGGCACACCGCCGGGGTGGAGACGACCACCGGGCCGCTCGGCCAGGGCGTCGGCAACGCGGTCGGCATGGCGATGGCGCAGCGCCGCGAGCGCGGCCTGTTCGACCCGGAGTCCGAGCCGGGCGGCAGCCCGTTCGACCACGACGTGTATGTGATCGCCTCCGACGGTGACATGGAGGAGGGGATCAGCGCCGAGGCGTCCTCCCTCGCCGGCACCCAGCAACTGGGCAACCTCTGCGTGATCTGGGACGACAACCGGATCTCCATCGAGGACGACACCAACATTGCGTTCACCGAGGACGTGGCGAGGCGGTACGAGGCGTACGGCTGGCACGTCCAGACGGTGGACTTCACCGCGGGCGGCGACGGCTACCGCGAGGACGTCCAGGGGCTCTGGGCCGCGCTGCAGGCGGCGAAGGCCGAGACCGACCGGCCCTCGTTCATCCAGCTCCGCACGATCATCGCCTGGCCGGCCCCGACGAAGCAGAACACCGGCAAGTCGCACGGCTCGGCGCTCGGCGCCGAGGAGGTCGCGGCGACCAAGAAGATCCTGGGCTTCGACCCGGAGAAGTCGTTCGAGGTGTCGGCGGAGGTGCTGGAGCACACCCGCGCGGTCGCCGAGCGCGGTCGCACGCTTCGCCGCGACTGGCAGTCGCGGTTCGACGCCTGGGCGAAGCTGCACCCGGAGCGGCACGAGACCTGGCTCCGCATGTCCCAGCGCCTGCTGCCGCCGAACTGGACGAACGTGCTGCCGACGTTCGAGCCGACCGAGAAGGGCGTCGCGACCCGTAAGGCATCCGGCGACACGCTGTCCGCGATCGCGGCCGTGCTCCCCGAGCTGTGGGGCGGCTCCGCCGACCTCGCCGAGTCGAACAACACCACGCCGAAGGGCGAGCCGTCCTTCCTGCCGCTGAACCGGCAGACCAAGGAGTTCCAGGGCGACCCGTACGGCCGGGTCCTGCACTTCGGCGTCCGCGAGCACGCGATGGGCTCGATCCTCAACGGCATCGCGCTGCACGGACCGACCCGCCCGTACGGCGGCACGTTCCTGGTGTTCAGCGACTACATGCGCCCCGCCGTCCGGCTGGCGGCGCTGATGAAGCTGCCGGTCACCTACGTGTGGACGCACGACTCGATCGGTCTCGGCGAGGACGGCCCCACCCACCAGCCGGTCGAGCACCTCGCGGCGCTGCGCGCGATCCCGGGGCTGGACGTGGTCCGCCCCGCCGACGCGAACGAGACGGTCGTCGCCTGGCGCACGATCCTGGAGCACACCGACCGGCCGGCCGGGCTGTGCCTGACGCGGCAGAACGTGCCGGTCTGGGACCGGACGGAGTTCGGCTCGGCCGAGGGCACCGCGAAGGGCGGCTACGTCCTGGCCGAGTCCAGCGCCGCCGTCCCCGAGGTGATCCTGATCGCCACGGGCTCGGAGGTGCAGGTCGCCGTGGCCGCCCGTGCGCAGCTGGAGGCGAAGGGCACTCCCACCCGGGTCGTCTCGATGCCGTGCCTGGAGTGGTTCGAGGAGCAGGACGAGGCGTACCGCCAGCAGGTCCTCCCCCGCGGCGTCAAGGCCCGCGTCAGCGTCGAGGCCGCGATCGCCCAGAGCTGGTGGCGGATCGTCGGCGACGCCGGCGAGTGCGTGAGCCTGGAGCACTTCGGGGCGAGCGCCAACTTCCAGGTGCTCTACGAGCAGTTCGGTTTCACCACCGACCGCGTCGTCGCGGCCGCACACGCCAGCCTCTCCAAGGTGGGGGCGGTCCGGGGCACGACGACCGGCAACTGAAGGAGGGCATCACCCATGAGCGATCCCCTCGGCGACCTTTCCGCCGCAGGTGTGGCGGTCTGGCTCGACGACCTGTCCCGGGAACGACTGGAGACCGGAAACCTCCAGGAGCTCATCGACAAGCGCCACGTCGTCGGGGTGACCACCAACCCGACGATCTTCCAGAAGGCGCTGGAGAAGGGCTCGTCGTACGACGAGCAGGTGCGCAAGCTCGCCCTCCGCCGCCTCCGGGTGGAGGAGGCCGTCCGCGAGATCACGACGTACGACGTGCGGTGGGCCTGCGACGTCCTGCGGCCGGTGTACGACCGCACCCACGGGGTGGACGGCCGCGTCTCGATCGAGGTCGACCCGCGGCTGGCGCACGACCGTGACCGGACCGAGGCCGAGGCCGAGGCGCTGTGGTGGCTCGTCGACCGGCCGAACCTCTACATCAAGATCCCGGCCACGCTCGACGGCCTGCCCGCGATCACCAAGACTCTCGCGGCCGGCATCAGCGTCAACGTCACGCTGATCTTCAGCCTGCAGCGGTACGAGCAGGTCATGGAGGCGTTCTTCGCCGGGATGGAGCAGGCGCGGGACAACGGGCACGACCTGTCGAAGATGGGCTCGGTCGCCTCGTTCTTCGTGTCCCGCGTGGACACCGAGATCGACGCCCGGCTCGACAAGATCGGCACGGAAGGGGCGAAGGAGCTGCGCGGGCAGGCCGCGATCGCGAACGCCCGCCTCGCGTACCAGCGGTACGAGAAGCTGTTCACGGGTGACCGCTGGCAGGCGCTCGCCGACGCCGGAGCCCGGCCGCAGCGCCCACTGTGGGCGTCCACCGGCGTGAAGGACCCCGCCTACGACGACACGCGGTACGTCGTCGACCTCGTCGCCCCCGGGGTGGTCAACACGATGCCCGAGGCGACCCTCGACGCCGTGGCCGACCACGGGAAGATCCGCGGCGACACGATCCACGGCCACTACGACGAGGCCCAGCAGGTCCTCGACCGGCTCGCGGCAATCGGCGTCGACTACGAGGATGTGGTCGAGACGCTGGAACGCGAGGGCGTGGAGAAGTTCGAGACGTCCTGGACCCAGCTCCTCGAGTCCGTACAGGACCAGCTGACCAGGATCGGGGACGGCAAGTGACGGAGCTCCCCCCGCAGCACGCGGGCGGCCTCGTCGTCGCGGGCGCCGGCACGGTACCCGGGGCCGACGAGGTGGTCCGGGAGCTGCTCGACGACCGGGTCCCGGCCCGGATCGCCGCCGCGGACCCCACCGTCTGGGGCCCGGAGGCCGAACCGGAGGCGTCGGTCCGGCTGGGCTGGCTCGACGCGCCCCGGGCGTCGCGCGCGCTGCTGCCCCGGCTCCGGGAGCTGCGGGCGGAGCTGGTCGCCGAGGGTCTCGACCACGTGGTCCTGGCCGGGATGGGCGGCTCGTCGCTGGCCCCGGAGGTGATCACCCGGACCCTCGGCGTGGAGCTGACCGTCCTGGACACCACCGACCCCGGCCAGGTCCGCGCCGCACTGGCCGACCGGCTGGACCGCACGGTGGTCGTGGTCTCCAGCAAGTCCGGCACCACGGTGGAGACCGACAGCCACCGCCGCGTGTACCACCGGGCCTTCCTCGACGCGGGCCTGACCGAGGCCGAGGCCGGCCGCCGGTTCGTGGTCGTCACCGACCCCGGCTCGCCACTGGAGAAGACGGCGGCCGACATGGGCGCGCGGGCGGTGTTCGCCGCCGACCCGAACGTCGGCGGCCGGTACAGCGCGCTCACCGCGTTCGGCCTCGTCCCGTCCGCGCTCGCCGGCGTGGACGTCGAGGTGCTGCTGGACGAGGCGGAGGCGGTGCTGCCGGCGCTCGGCGAACCGGACTCCCCGGCGCTCGCGCTGGGCGCCGCGCTCGGCGCCGCCGCACGCGCCGGCCGCGACAAGCTGGTCCTCGCCGAGGACGGCACCGGTCTCGCCGGGCTGGGCGACTGGATCGAGCAGCTCGTCGCCGAGTCCACCGGCAAGAAGGGCACCGGCATCCTGCCGGTCGTGGTGGAGTCCCCCGCCGCGGCGGGCACCCGGGGCGAGGACGTCCTCTTCGTGACCGTCGGGGGTTCGCTGTACCCGGGCGAGGCGGCCGGGGCGGGCCGCGACGTCGCGGTGAACGGCCCGCTGGGCGCCCAGTTCATGGTGTGGGAGTTCGCCACCGCGGTCGCCGGGCGGGTGCTCGGCATCAACCCGTTCGACCAGCCGGACGTGGAGGCCGCGAAGAAGGCGGCCCGCGCGCTGCTGGACTCCCCGTCCGACGACGCGGCGGACGACCCGCTGTTCACCGACGACGAGATCGCGGTATACGGGCCGGTGGACCTCCTCGGCGGGGTCACCACCGTCGACGGCACGCTGGACGTGCTCGGCGGCCTCGTCCCCGACCGCGGCTATCTCGCGGTCATGGCGTTCCTGAACCGGCTCGGCGACGCCGCCGTGGCCTCGGTCCGCGATCCGTTCGCCCGCCGCACGGCCCGCGCGGTCACGTTCGGCTGGGGGCCCCGGTTCCTGCACTCGACCGGGCAGTACCACAAGGGCGGCCCGCCGAACGGCGTGTTCCTGCAGATCACCGGCGACCCGGTGGAGGACCTGCCGGTGCCGGGACGCCCGTACACGTTCGGCACGCTGCAACGGGCACAGGCCCTCGGCGACGCCTCGGTGCTCACGGCCCGGGGCCGGCCGGTCGTGCGGCTGCACCTGCGCGACCGGGCCCGCGGGACCGCCCGGCTGCTGGTCGCGGTCGAGGCCGGGAGATGACCTCGGGGGGCGACCGGGTCAACCCGCTCCGCGATCCCGAGGACAAGCGACTACCCCGCATCGCCGGGCCCTGCGCCCTCGTCATCTTCGGCGTGACCGGCGACCTGTCCCGCAAGAAGGTCATGCCCGCGGTGTACGACCTCGCGAACCGCGGGCTGCTGCCGCCGGGCTTCGGCCTCGTCGGCTTCGCCCGCCGCGACTGGGAGGACCAGGACTTCGTGCAGATCGTGCACGACGCGGTGAAGGAGCACGCGCGCACGCCGTACCGGGAGTCGGTCTGGAACCAGCTCGTGGAGGGGTTCCGGTTCGTCCCCGGCTCGTTCGACGACGACGACTCGTTCGACACGCTCGCGGCCACGGTGGCGGACCTGGACCGCGACCGCGGCACCGGCGGCAACTACGCGTTCTACCTGGCGGTCCCGCCGGACTCGTTCCCGGTCGTGTGCAAGCAGCTCGACCGGTCCGGTCTGTCCACGGCCGGGCCCGGCCAGTGGCGCCGGGTGGTCATCGAGAAGCCGTTCGGCCACGACCTGAAGAGTGCCCGCGAGCTGAACGCGGTCGTCGACTCCGTCTTCCCCGCCGAGTCGGTGTTCCGCATCGACCACTACCTGGGCAAGGAGACCGTCCAGAACATCCTCGCGCTCCGCTTCGCGAACCAGCTGTTCGAGCCGATCTGGAACTCCAACTTCGTCGACCACGTCCAGATCACGATGGCCGAGGACATCGGCATCGGCGGACGGGCAGGGTACTACGACGGCATCGGTGCCGCCCGGGACGTGATCCAGAACCACCTCCTCCAGCTCCTCGCGCTGACGGCGATGGAGGAACCCGTCTCCTTCGACGCAAACCACCTGCGGATGGAGAAGGAGAAGATCCTCTCCGCCCTGCGGCTGCCCCGGGACCTGGGCCGGGCGACGGCGCGCGGCCAGTACGCCCGCGGCTGGCAGGGCAGCCAGGAGGTGCCCGGGTACCTGGCGGAGGAGGGCATCCCGCACGACTCCACCACCGAGACGTTCGCCGCGGTCAAGCTGGAGATCGACACCCGCCGCTGGGCCGGGGTGCCGTTCTACCTGCGGACCGGCAAGCGGCTGGGGCGACGGGTCACCGAGATCGCGATCGTGTTCAAGTCGGCCCCGCACCTGCCGTTCGAGTCGACCGCCACCGAGGAGCTGGGTCAGAACGCGCTGGTGATCCGGATCCAGCCGGACGAGGGCGTGACGCTCCGGTTCGGCTCCAAGGTGCCCGGCACCGCGATGGAGGTGCGGGACGTCACGATGGACTTCGGGTACGGCACCGCGTTCACCGAGGCGTCGCCGGAGGCGTACGAGCGGCTGATCCTCGACGTGCTGCTCGGCGACCCGCCGCTGTTCCCCCGGCACGAGGAGGTCGAGCTGTCCTGGCTCGTGATCGACCCCGTCGAGGAGTTCTGGGCCGCCAAGGGGCGGCCGGAGCCCTACCCCGCCGGTACCTGGGGACCGCCGTCGGCGGACGCCATGATGGCCCGCGACGGCCGGACCTGGAGAAGGCCCTGATGGAGAGTCAGTCGTGATCGTCACGCTGCCGGACACCTCCGCGTCCAAGATCGAGGTCGCGCTGACCGACCTGCGCCATACCGGGGGCGCGGTGGCGCTCGGCCGGGTGCTGACGCTGGTGATCGACACCTGGGAGGACGACAACGAGCAGGCCATCACGGCCGCCAACGAGGCCAGCCACGAACACCCGTGCCGCGTGCTCGTCGTCCTCCGCGGCGCCGCGAGCGCGGAGCCGCGGGTGGACGCGGAGATCCGCGTCGGCGGTGATGCCGGCGCGAGCGAGGTCATCGTGCTGCGGCTGCACGGCGAGCTGCGCGAGCACGCGGCCGCGATGGTGCTCCCGCTGCTGCTCCCGGACGCCCCGGTGGTGACGTGGTGGCCGGACCGGACGCCGGAGGTCCCGGCGGACGACCCGATCGGGCAGATGTCCCAGCGGCGCATCACCGACGCCGCCGCCCAGGCGCACCCCGTGGCCGAGCTGGAGAAGCGGCGGCGGGGGTACGCCGGCGGCGACACCGACCTGGCCTGGACCCGGCTCACCCTGTGGCGCGGGCTCCTCACCGCGGCGCTGGACCAGCCGCCGTTCGAGAAGGTCCAGGCCGTCCGCGTCGCCGGGGAGGCCGCGAGCCCGAGCACGGAGCTGCTCGCGGCCTGGCTCGGCGAGTACCTGCGGTGCCCGGTCACCCGGGAGTCCAACTCGGGACCGGGGATCGTCGCGGTCACCCTGGAGCGGCGGTCCGGGAACGTCGAGATGATCCGGCCGGACGGCCGGATCGGCACGCTGAACCAGCCGGGCCAGCCGGAACGCCGCGTCGCGCTCCCCCGCCGCCGGCTGTCGGAGTGTCTCGCGGAGGAACTGCGGCGCCTGGACGCCGACGAGGTGTACGCCCGCGCACTGCTCAAGGGCCTGCCGCGGCTGGAGAAGGCGTCCCGGCCGCGCGCGTCCCGCCGTACCGCCGCGAAGGTCACGGCCGCCGAGCAGCGCACCGAGGAGGCGACCGAGCGCGCCGCCTCGCTGACCCCCGGTGCGACGCCGTCGGACGAGCGGCTCGGTCCGGACGCCGAGTGACGACGACGGCGGTGCACGTCCACCGTGATCCGGACGTCCTCGCGGCCGCGCTGGCCGCGCGGCTCGTGTCCCGGCTCGTCGACGCGCAGGCCGCACGCGGCACCGCCGGGGTGGTCCTCACCGGCGGCAGCACCGGCATCGCGGTCCTGGCCGCGCTGGCCGCGTCGCCCGCGCGCGACGCGATCGACTGGGGCCGCCTCGACGTGTGGTGGGGCGACGAGCGCTTCCTGCCCTCCGGTGATCCCGAGCGGAACGAGACGCAGGCCCGCCGGGCCCTCCTCGACGCCGTGGACATCCCGCCGGAGCGCGTCCACCCGTTCCCCGCGTCGGACGGCCCCGACGGCAACGACCCGGAGGCGGCGGCGGCGCGGTACGCCGCGGAGCTGCGGACGGCCGCCCACTCGGGCCTCGCCCTCCCGCATGTCGACGTGCTGATGCTCGGCGTCGGCCCGGACGGGCACGTGGCGTCGATCTTCCCGGAGTCGCCGGCGACCTACGAGGACGAACGGCCCGTCGTGGCGGTCCACGGGAGCCCGAAACCGCCGCCGATCCGGCTGACCCTCACGTTCCCGGTCATCAACAGCGCGGACGAGATCTGGCTCGCCGCCGCGGGGGCGGAGAAGGCGGACGCGATCGGGCTGGCCCTGGCCGGCGCCGGGCCGGTGCAGGTCCCGGCGGCGGGCGTCCATGGCGGCCACCTGACGCTGTGGTCGCTGGACCGGGCGGCGGCGGTCCACGTGCCGACGGCCCTGCGCGACCAGCGCTGGCGCTGACGGGAGCTCCGCCGGCGCATCGTTGCCCGCCCGGAACGTCCGGGAGTAACGTCCCGGACGCGTTCGAGACAGACCGATCCAGCTCATGTCCTGTGGGCCGCTTCCGCGTCGGGAGTGTGTACAGGCTGTCCGCCCCCGAGGCTCCAGTGCTCTGCCACGCCCGGCGACGCCGGCGCGGTCCGCCCTGCGCGTCTTCCGAGGAGGACTCCGATGAGTGACTACGACGCCAGGCGAGAAACCGGGATTCCGACCGAGCCGGTCGGGTCCCTGCCCCGCCCGTCCAAGCTCCAGGCCACCTACGCCGCCTATGACGAGGGAACCATCAGCAAGGAGCAGCTCGAAGAGGAGCAGGACAGGGCGGTCCGCGACTCGATCGAGAAGTTCGAGGCCACCGGGTCCCCGATCATCTCCGACGGCGAGCAGCGGGTGTCGAGCTTCGCGACGTACCCGATCACCGACACCCTCGCGGGGACCGGGCTCGCCGACCACCTCGCCCCCGACGGCCAGTTCTTCGCGATCTTCGCCGACGGCCACGGCCGGCAGCTCCCCCGGCTCACCGGCGGCCCGTTCCGGTACAAGACGTACGCGGCGGACCTCCTGAGGAAGTCCCTGCCCTATGCCCACCGGCCGATGAAGCAGGCCGTGATCGCGCCGTCGATGCTCGACCTGCTGTACCCGCTGGAGGACGAGCTGCCCGACTACTCGCGCGAGCAGTTCGAGGAGGACCTCCTGGACGAGGTCGAGCGGGACATCCGGCAGGCGTTCGACGCCGGCGCCGCGCACGTCTCGATCGACTTCACCGAGGGCCGGCTGGCGACCCGGAAGGACCCGCGGAACCCGTGGACCGGTGCCGGCCTGCTCCCGCATTTCATCGAGCTCGACAACCGCGTGATCGACCGCTTCTCGCCGGAGGAGCGGGCGAGGATCGGCGTGCACACCTGCCCCGGCGGGGACCGCGACTCCGTGCACAGCGCCGACGTCGACTACAACGACCTGCTGCCGAGCATGCTCGGGCTGAATGCCGGCTACTTCCTGATCCAGCTCGCCAGCGAGCGTGACCGCGACCGCGTGTACAGGATCATCGGGGAGAACCTCCGGAGCGACGCGGACGGCGTCCAGCAGATCGCCCACATCGGCGTGACCGTGACGCAGAGCCCGCGAGCCGAATCGCGGGAGGAGATCTGCGACGCGCTGGTCCGTGCCGCGAACTTCATCCCGCAGGAGCAGCTCGGCTCCACGGACGACTGCGGGTTCTCGCCGTTCAGCATCGACGAGAAGCCCGACCACGGGTCACCGGACTACGCCCGCGAGGTCGCGTTCCAGAAGATCAAGAACCGTGTCCAGGGCACCACGATGGCGGCGGAGAAGCTCGGCGTCGGCTGACGCCGGCGGCTCGGACCGCCCTCCGGTCCCGGGGACCGGAGGGCCGTTCCGTCAGGCCACGGTGGCGATGCCGTGCGACGCGAGCAGCAGCACGCCGAGCTCCCGGGCACGGGCCCCGGCCCGGACGTCGCCCTCGTGCGCGGCCATGATCGAGCCCTTCATCAGGAGGTGCCACTGGTGCGCGAACGCGGCCGTGTCGTCGATCCCCACCGCCCCCGCGAGCTCCTCCAGATATCCCCGGATGTTCGCCAGATGGGTGACGCTCGCCCGGCGCACCGGATGGTCCCGCTCGGTGATCTCGATCATCGCGGTGAGAAAGGCACACCCCTCGAACTCGGGGTCGGCGAACCACTCCCCGAACACGTCGAAGATCGCGAGCAGTTGCGCCTGCGGGGTGCCACCGCGGCGCCGGCTCTCGGCCTGCAGCCATTCGCGGGTCCACAGGCGCTCCCGGCGCTCCAGGAAGTTCAGGATCAGGGCGTCCTTGGAGGGGAAGTTCCGATACAGCGTCATCTTCGCGGTTCCCGCCCGCGCGACCACGGCGTCGACGCCGACGCTGCGCACGCCCTCGCGACTGAAGAGGTCATAGGCGGCGCGGACAATCCGCTCGCGGCCGCTGTCGAGCGGCTCCGACGAGCGGTTCGCGCCTTCGTGTTTCGACATGTGCACCCGGACCCGCAACTGGAGGACGGCGGGAGCATACCGCCGATACCTCACAGCCCGGTGGCGGTCGCAGCGTCACCGTGCGTCCCGCTGCCCGGGCGCGAGAGGAGCCGGTGACCCCAGTGGGTCACCGGCTCCCTCGCACGTGCAGCGTCGGGATCAGATCCCGCGCTTCTCCTTCAGCTTGGCGAGGGCCTCGTCCAGGATCGCCGCCCCGTCCGCGTCGCTGCGCCGTTCCCGTACGTACGCGAGATGCGTCTTGTACGGCTCGTTGCGCGGTGCCGCCGGGGGGTGCTGGGCGTCCTGGCCCGCCGGGAGTCCGCAGCGCGGGCAGTCCCACGAATCCGGGAGCACCGCCTCGGCCGCGAACGACGGGCGGGTCTCGTGACCGTTCGCACAGTAGAAGGGGATCCGCCGACGGGGAGCTGACTCGCCCCGCTCGGCCTCACCCATCGGGCCGGCACCTACCCGGGTGCCGCGAATGGCGTTGCCACCAGCCACCGTTGTCCGCTCCTGTCCTCTGCGAGACCGAACTGCGTGGGGGCAGTGTAGAACGCCGAACGGCGGATCAGGTCCCGGCGCCCGACTCTGCCGCCTTGAGCAGCAGTCCGAGCGCGATCACGCAGGCGAACCAGATGATCCCGACGGCGATGGTGATCCGATCGAGGTTCTTCTCGGCGATCGACGAACCGGAGAGGCCCGAGGACACACCGCCACCGAACATGCTGGACAGGCCGCCACCCTTCCCCCGGTGGAGGAGGATCAGCACGACCAACAGCAGGCTCGCGATGATGAGCACGACCGACAGGGCGATTTCCATCGCTAGACGAGCTTCCTCTCCTCGGGGAAGTGGCACGCCACCTGGTGGGTGGGTGACACCTGGAGCAGCGGGGGCTCCACGACACGGCAGATGTCCTGAGCCTTCCAGCACCGCGTGTGGAACACGCACGCGGGGGGTGGGTCGAGCGGGCTCGGGACATCCCCACGCAGGAGGATACGCTCTCGCCCCTTCTCTTTGGCAGGGTCGGGGGTCGGCACGGCCGACAGCAGCGCATGCGTGTACGGGTGCTGGGGTGCCTCGTACAGCGAGGTGCGGTCCGCGAGCTCCATGACCTTGCCCAGGTACATCACCGCGACGCGGTCGGAGATGTGCCGGACGACGGACAGGTCGTGCGCGATGAACAGGTAGGTCAGGTCGAACTCGTTCTGCAGGTCCTCCAGCAGGTTGATGACCTGCGCCTGGATGGACACGTCGAGCGCGCTGACCGGTTCGTCGCAGACGATGAGCTTCGGCCGCAGGGCGAGCGCGCGGGCAATGCCGATGCGCTGGCGCTGACCGCCGGAGAACTCGTGCGGGTACCGGTTGTAGTGCTCCGGGTTCAGGCCCACCCGCTCCAGCAGGTCCTGGACGGCCCGCTTGACCCCGTTCGGCGTCTCGACGCCGTGCAGCCGGAGCGGCGCGCCGACGATCGTGCCGATCGTGTGCCGCGGGTTCAGCGACGAGTACGGGTCCTGGAAGATCATCTGGAACCGCCGGCGCAGCGGCCGCAGCTTCGCGGTGGACAGGTGGGTGATGTCCTGGCCCTCGAAGACGACCTGCCCGCCGGTCGGCTCCAGCAGGCGGGTCATCAGGCGTCCGGTCGTCGACTTGCCGCAGCCGGACTCCCCCACGATGCCGAGCGTCTCGCCCCCGTACACCGCCAGGGAGACCCCGTCGACGGCCCGCACGGCGCCCATCTTGCGCCGCAGCAGCCCGCCCTGCGCCACCGGGAAGTGCATCCTCACGTCCCGGAGCTCCACGATCGGCTCGCGGGCCGTCACGGTGGCACCCGCCGCCGGGGCGGTCACTGCGCTGGTGGTCACGCCAGCTCCCTCGGAGAAGGTTCGGTCGATGGTCACAGGAGCGGCTCGACCTCGGCGACGAAGACCTCGCGGGCCTTGACCGGGCCGAGGTGGCAACGGGTGGAGTGGTCGTTCGGGCCCTCGAGCAGTTCCGGCTCCACGGTCCAGCAGATCTCCCCGAGCCGCTGCGCGTACGGACAGCGCGGGTGGAACCTGCAGCCGGGCGGCGGGTTGATGAGGCTCGGCGGCGTGCCCTTGATCGGGCGCAGCCGGTCCTCCCGCACCCGGTCCAGCCGCGGCATGCTGGACAGCAGGCCCCAGGTGTACGGGTGCTCGGGCCGGCGGAACAGGTCCGCCACCGGGCCGTGCTCGACGGCCCGCCCCGCGTACATCACCAGGATGTCGTCGGCGACCTCGGCGACCACGCAGAGGTCGTGGGTGATGATGATCAGCGCGGAGTCGAACTCCCGCTGGAGCTTCTTCATCAGCTCCAGGATCTGCGCCTGCACCGTGACGTCGAGCGCCGTGGTCGGCTCGTCGGCGATCAGCAGGCCGGGGTTGCAGGACATCCCCATGGCGATCATGGCGCGCTGCCGCATGCCACCGGAGAACTGGTGCGGGTAGTCGTCCACCCGGCGGTCCGGCTGCGGGATGCCGACGAGGCTCAGCATCTCGATCGCGCGGGCGCGGGCGGCGCGCTTCGACACGTTGTTGTGGACCCGGTACGCCTCGATGATCTGGGCGCCGACCGTGTAGTACGGGTGCATCGACGACAGCGGGTCCTGGAAGATCATCGCCATCTTGTTGCCCCGGAGCCGGCGGACCGTCTCCTCCGCCGCGCCGATGATGTCGACGCCGTCGAGCAGCACCTCGCCGGACAGCTGGGCGCGGGTGCGCTTGTGCAGGCCGAGGATCGCCAGGCTGGTGACGCTCTTCCCGGAGCCGGACTCCCCCACGATGCCGAGGGTGCGGCCCTTGGCCACCGTGAAGTCGAGGCCGTCGACGGCCTTCACCAGACCGTCCTCGGTCGGGAAGTGCACCCGGAGGTCCTTGACCTCCAGCAGCGGCCGGCGGTGCGCGTCCGCCGTCGCCGGCGCACTGCCCGCGGCCATGGTGGCGGATCGGTCGGTCACGAGAGCCTCACTCGGGGATCGATGAACGCGTACAGCACGTCGACGACGATGTTCGCCACGATGATGAAGAACGCCGCGAACAGGGTGGTGCCCATGATCAGCGGGTAGTCGAACTTGTTGATGGCGTCCAGTGCCTGCTTGCCGAGCCCCTGGAGACCGAACGTGTACTCGGTCAGGATGGCGCCGCCGAGCAGCGCGCCGAGGTCGAGACCGAACATCGTGACGATGGGCGTGAGGGCGGCGCGCATGCCGTGCCGGGTGACGACCGTCCGCTCCGGCAGGCCCTTGGCGCGGGCCGTGCGGATGTAGTCCTCCGACATCGTCTCGAGCATGCTGGTCCGGGTCAGCCGGGCGTAGCTCGCCGCGTACAGGAACGCGAGCACGACCCACGGCAGGATGAAGCTCTGGAACGTCTGGACGGGGTCGAACGGGTTCCCGAACGGGCTGTTCGTGTCGATGGCCGGCAGCCACTGCAGCTGGTACACGAACACCGACAGCCCGATCAGGCCGGTGAAGTACACCGGCAACGAGACGCCGGCGAGCGAGATCGTCATCGCGATCCGGTCGAAGAAGGTGCCGCGGCGCAGCGCCGAGAGCACCCCGACCGACACGCCGCCGAGCAGCCACAGCAGCGCGGCACCCGCCGCCATGGTGGCCGTGATCGGCAGCGCCCGGGTGATGAGCCCCAGCACGGGCACGTCCTTCTTGTACGAGTAGCCGAGGCACGGTGCGTCGCAGTGCACCATCTTCGGCCCGGTCGGGAAGTCGCGGCCCACCGCGACACCCTTCATGAACGTCGCGTACTGCTCGGGCAGCGGCTTGTCCACGCCGAGCTTCGCGCGGATGCCGGCCAGCACCTCCGCGGAGGGGTCCTTCCCGGCGTACACCAGTGCGGGGTCGCCGGGGATGATCGTGAAGATCCCGAAGACGACCACCGTCACGACCCACAGGGTCACGATGCCGACGATGAGCCGCTTGAGCAGGAAGCGGAACATGAGGCCGCGACCGCGGCCGGCGGAGGATCACCCCGCCGACCGCAGCCGCTTCACCTGCCTTTCGGGATCAGAAGGACGAGCAGCGGGTCGAGGTCACTTGCCACCGACGCCCATGTTGACGAAGTCGTACTGCCCGTAGCCGCCGGTGACGTAGAGGTTCGTCACACGCGGGTTGGCGTACATCAGCGCCTTGTCGACGATGAACGGCAGGTACGACGCGTTGTCCATGGCGAGCTTGTCGACCTCCTGCCACTCCGGGAAGGACGCCTCGACGGACGCCTCGGTCAGCGCCTTGTCGATGGCCGCGGCGGCCTTCGGGTCGTCGAACTCACCGTAGTTCGAGTTACCCGCGGGCAGGATCTTGCGGGGGTCGGCGATCGAGGAGAAAAAGCCGAACGGGGTCGGGAAGTCCGGACCCCAGCCGGCCTGCATGACGCCGAGCTTCTTCTCGTGAACGCTCTTCGGCGAGCCGACGAAGTCGGCGTAGTACTTCGCCGGCGCGGCCTTCTGCAGCGTCGCGTTGATGCCGACCCGCTTCAGGCCGGCCTGCAGTGCCTCGGCCGCGGCGACGCCCTTCGGGGTGTCCTGCGTCGCGATGTTCATCGCGAAGCCGTTGGGCTGACCGCAGGCCTTGAGGGCCTCCTTGGCCTTGTCGACCTGGCCGGACTTGTTCGCCTTGATGGCGTACGGGTCGTACGCCTTGTAGCCCTGGAGCGACGGCGGGAACATCTGGGTCGCGATGTCGCCACCGTACTGACCGCCGCGGCTCTGCTGCAGGGTCGCCATGTTCGCGCCGTAGATGACGGCCTTGCGGCACTCGATGTTGTCGAGCGGCGCGACCTTGTTGTTGATGGCGAAGTAGCGGGTGAAGCCCGTGATCGGGTTGTCCGCCTGCGCCGCCAGCTTCTTGTCCTTCAGGATCTTGCCCTGGGTCGCGATCTGCACCCCGACGTTCGCGGCGTCCACGTCGGCGTCGCCGGCCTGGATGCGCGCATCGACGTCCTCGGCCGAGAGCCCCGCGGTGAAGGAGATCGTGTCCGGCAGCGCCTTGCGGACGGTGTCGGTCTTCGGGTCCCAGTTCGTGTTGCGCACGAACTTGATCTGCTTGTCCTTGACGTAGGACGCGATCTTGTACGGGCCCGAGGAGACCGGGTGGTTCGCGTACTGCGCGCCGGTGTCGCGCGCCTTCGGCACCGGGCCGGAGCCGGGGAGCTGCAGCAGGTACGGGAAGTCCGGCAGCGGCTTGTTCAGGTTGAAGACGATCGTCTTGTCGTCCGGCGTCTGGACGGCCTTGAGCCCGAGCTTGTTCGGGTCCTTGTCCTTGTACGGGCCCGGGTACGGCTTCTTCGGGTCCTGCAGGAAGTCGATCAGGTACGTCGGGCCGCCGTTGATGACGTCCTGGGCGAAGACCCGCTCGACGCCGTACTTGATGTCCTTCGAGGTGATCGGCGTGCCGTCCTCGAACTTCACGCCGTCCTTCAGCGTGTACGTCCACGTCTTGTTGCCGTTGGACGACTTGCCGGTGTCCGTGGCGAGGTCGGCGACCAGCTTCTGGCCGTCGGCGCCCGGCTTCGGGTCGAAGGTGACCAGCGTGCGGTTGTAGAACCGCGAGAGGTTCCACACGAACGCGTAGTAGGCGCGGGCGGGGTCGAGGCTGTCGACGTCGTCGGCGTTGAGGATGCGGAGCTCGCCGCCCTTGACGTCGCTCGGGTTGTGGACGCCGTCGACGCCCTTGTTGCCGATCTCGATCTTGTTGTCGCCGTTGCCGCTACCGCCGCCGCAGCCTGCTGCGAGCGTCGCGAGGACGGCGAGGCCAGCGACGGCCCTGGCCGCTGTGCGAGGTCTTCTCACGCCGTGGACACCTTTCTGTTGAGAGCGCGGCTCGGGTTGGCCTGCGCTGTTACCTCGAGCTCTTCGGGTCGAGAGCGTCACGGACGCTGTCACCGAAGAGGTTGAACGCCAGGACCGTGACCATGATCATCACGCCAGGGATGATCATGAACATCGGATCGTCCTGGTAGAAACCCCGGGCCGCCTTGCTGAGCATGCCCCCCCAGCTGGACTGCGGTTCCCGGACTCCGATACCGAGGAACGAGAACGCCGCCTCGGTGAGAATGTTGGTGGGGATGACGAGCGTGGAGTAGACGAGGATCGGTCCGACGAGGTTCGGCAGCAGCTCGCGGAGCATGATGCGCCAGGTCGGTGCCCCGTAGCTCCGGGCCGCCTCGATGAACTCCTTCTCCCGCAACGAGAGTACGAGCCCGCGGACGATCCGGGCGATGTACGGCCAGGAGAAGCCGCCGATCAGCAGCACCAGCAGCAGCTCGCGGTTGACGCTGTCCGCCACCGTGACGAGCGCGATGCCGAACAGGATGATCGGGAACGCGAGCAGCACGTTGACGAGGCCGCTCAGCAGGTTGTCCAGCCAGCCGCCGACGAAGCCGGCGATGATGCCGACGACCACCCCGATGGCGATCTGCACCATCGTCGCGAGCAGCGAGATGAGCAGCGAGACCCGCGCGCCGTAGACGATCCGGGCGAACAGGTCACGGCCGTTGACCGGCTCGACGCCGAACCAGTGCTCACCGGAGATGCCGCCGAACGAGCCCAGCGGGAAGCCGGACGGGTCCAGCACGCTGCTCGGGTCATCCGGCTGGAGGTTCGGGTCCTGACCGGCGAGCCGCGCCAGCAGGGGCGCGAAGATGGCGATCAGGAAGAGCAGGATCACGACGGTCCCGCTGACGATCGCCACCTTGTCGCGACGGAGCCGCATCCACGCCAGCGCCCAGGGCGACCGGCCCTCGATCTTCGGCTCCGCGGGCGGACCACCGGGCGTGCCGTCCACGCCCTCCGGCGGCGTCGCGGTGGGATCGACCGGGCCTGCGCCGAGGATCGCGTCCTGGGGGGAGGTCGTCATCGCGAGGTACAGCCGTCCTTCCGTCGCTGTCGCCTGTGCGGCCAGTCAACTTGGCACGTGGGTCATGGCGCCGACCTTGTAAGCCTGCGACAGAATCACCGGAATAGACCCTACCAAGCGGTAGGAACAGTAGGACGCGACGGGCCGGGAGGGAAGCCCTCCCGGCCCGTACGCCAAATCGTGATGCAGCGGTGACCTTCGCGTGGTGCAAATCGCCCAAGTCGAAAGACGATCTACGTCCGGAACCGCGATCAACCGTAATCAGCCCGGTCAGCCCGCGACGTGCTCCGGGAACCGGCAGATCTTCGCGAACTCGTCGCCGTCCAGGCTCGCGCCCCCGACCAGCGCGCCGTCGGTGTCCGGCTCGGCCATGATCGCGGCGACGTTCGAGGACTTCACCGATCCGCCGTAGAGGATCCGGGACGCCGCCGCCACCTCCGCCGAGTAGAGCTCGCCGATGCGCGTCCGGATCGCCCCGCACATCTCCTGCGCGTCGGCCGGCGAGGCGACCTCGCCGGTGCCGATGGCCCAGATGGGCTCGTACGCCACCACGACGGTCGCCATCTGCTCGGCCGTCACGCCGGCGAGGTCCGCGTCGAGCTGGCCGAGGGTGTGAGCGACGTGCTCCCCCGCCCGGCGCACCTCCAGGCCCTCCCCCACGCACAGGATCGGCGCCAGACCGTGGGCCAGCGCCGCCTTCACCTTCGCGTTGACGACCGCGTCGTCCTCGTGGTGGTGCTGCCGGCGCTCGGAGTGTCCGACCGTCACGTACGTGCAGCCCAGCTTCGCGAGCATCGGGCCGGACACGTCACCGGTGTACGGGCCCGAGGGGAACTGCGACAGGTCCTGCCCGCCGTACTCCAGCAGCAGCCGGTCGCCGTCCACCAGGGTCTGGACGCTCCGGATTGCGGTGAAGGGGGGGAGTACGGCGACCTCCACGGCGGTGAGCTGCTCCTCGGTGAGGCTGAACGCGATCTTCTGGACCAGCGCGATCGCCTCGAGGTGGTTGAGGTTCATCTTCCAGTTGCCCGCGATCAGCGGGCGACGGGCGGCGTTGTTCGGCACTCGGTCAGTCCTCCAACGCGGCGAGACCCGGCAGGGTCTCGCCCTCGAGATACTCCAGGGAGGCTCCGCCGCCCGTGGAGATGTGGGTGAACGCGGACTCGTCGAGCCCGAGCGTGCGGACCGCGGCGGCGGAGTCGCCGCCGCCGACCACGGTGAGCCCGGGGCACCCCGCGACCGCCTGGGCGACCCCGCGGGTGCCCACGGCGAACGGCGCCAGCTCGAACACGCCCATCGGCCCGTTCCAGAACACCGTGCCCGCACCCGCGAGCTCTGCGGCGAAGCGGAACACCGAGTCGGGGCCGATGTCGAGCCCCTTCCAGCCGTCCGGGATCGCGTCCGCGGCCACCACCTGGGTCTTCGCGTCCGCCGAGAAGTCGTCGGCCACCACGATGTCGGTCGGCAGCACGAGCTTGTCCCCGGCGGCGTCCAGCAGCCGCCGGCAGGTGTCGACCTGGTCGGCCTCCAGCAGCGAGTCCCCGACGCCGTGGCCCTGCGCCGCGAGGAACGTGAAGCACATCCCGCCGCCGATGATCATGCGGTCGACCTTCGGCAGCAGGGCGTCGATCACGCCCAACTTGTCGGAGACCTTCGACCCGCCCAGCACGACCGCGTACGGCCGGTCCGGGTTCCCGGTGAGGCGCCGGAGCACCTCGACCTCGGCCAGCACCAGGCCGCCCGCGTAGCGCGGGAGCAGTCGCGCCAGGTCGTACACGCTGGCGTGCCTGCGGTGGACCGCGCCGAACGCGTCGTCGACATACGCGTCCCCGAACGCCGCCAGGGCCGCCGCGAACCCGCCGCGCTCGGCGTCGTCCCTGCTGGTCTCCCCCGGGTTGAAGCGGAGGTTCTCCAGCAGCGCGACGCCGCCGTCGGCGAGCCCGGCGGCGGTCTGCCGCGCCTGCTCCCCGACCGTGTCGGTGGCGAACGCGACCGGCGCCCCGAGCAGCTCACCGAGCCGGTCGGCGACCGGCCGCAGTGAGAACGCCGGGTCGGGCGCACCCTTGGGCCGGCCGAGGTGGGACATCACGATCACGCGCGCGCCGGCGTCCCGGAGCGTGGTGATCGTCGGGAGGACGGCACGGATCCGGCCGTCGTCGGTGATGGACCCGTTGTCGAGGGGGACGTTCAGGTCCGCCCGGACGAGGACGCGCCGACCGGCGACGCCCTCGGCCAGGAGATCGTCGAGGGTGCGCACGCGCGGCCCTAGAGGGACGAGCCGACGTGGCCGACCAGGTCGACGAGGCGGTTGGAGTAGCCCCACTCGTTGTCGTACCAGCCGACGATCTTGACCTGGTCGCCCTGGACCATGGTCAGGCCGGAGTCGAACGTGCACGACGCCGGGGACTTCACGATGTCGGACGAGACGATCGGGTCCTCGGTGTACTCCAGGAAGCCCTTCAGCGGACCCTCGCTGGCCGCCTTGAACGCCGCGTTGACCTCGTCCCTGGTGGTCTCGCGCTCGAGCGTGACGACGAGGTCGGTCGCCGACCCGGTCGGCACGGGCACGCGCATCGCGAAACCGTCCAGCTTGCCCTTGAGCTCCGGCAGCACCAGCGAGATGGCCTTCGCCGCACCGGTGCTGGTCGGGATGACGTTGAGCGCCGCCGCCCGCGACCGGCGCAGGTCCGAGTGCGGGAAGTCCAGGATGACCTGGTCGTTCGTGTAGGCGTGGATCGTCGTCATCAGGCCCTTGACGATCCCGAACTCGTCGAGGAGCACCTTGGCCATCGGGCCGAGGCAGTTCGTCGTGCAGGACGCGTTCGAGATGATGTGGTGGTTCGCCGGGTCGTAGTCCTCGTGGTTGATGCCCATGACGAAGGTGGCGTCCTCGTTCTTGGCGGGCGCCGAGATGATGACCTTCTTCGCGCCGCCGTCGAGGTGCGCCTTCGCCTTCGTGGCGTCGGTGAAGTGCCCGGTCGACTCGATCACGATGTCCGCGCCGAGGTCGCCCCACGGCAGCTTGGCCGGGTCGCGCTCGGACAGCGCCTTCATCGCCCTGCCGCCGACGACGATCTCGTCCTCGGTGTAGGTGACGTCGCGGTCGAGACGGCCCAGGATCGAGTCGTACTTCAGCAGGTGCGCGAGCGTCTTGTTGTCGGTGAGGTCGTTGACACCGACGATCTCGATGTCGGCGCCGGACTCCAGCGCGGCACGGTAGAAGTTGCGGCCGATGCGGCCGAAGCCGTTGATGCCTACCCGGATGGTCACGCGGATCTCTCCTCGGTCGAAGTGGTCACGTCTGATTGTCCGGACGCCGTGGTCGCGGAGGGCCCCCCGCACCGGTGATCTTTCGCGGTGCGACCGGCCCCGAGCGTACTGAGGGTGGTCCGGCTCGCCCCGATCAGGGGGCGAGCATCTCGGGCGTGACCGTCGACTCGGTGTCCGGGATACCGAGGTCGTGCGCGTGCCGGTCGGCGAGGGCGAGGAGCCGGCGGATGCGGCCGGCCACGGCGTCCTTGGTGAGCGGCGGGTCGGCGAGCGAGCCCAGCTCCTCCAGCGACGCCTGCGGGTGGGCCAGGCGCAGCCGGCCGGCCCCGAGCAGGTGACCGGGGGCATCCGCACCCAGGATCTCCATCGCCCGGTCGACCCGCGCCCCCGCGGCGACGGCCGCCCGGGCCGAGCGGCGCAGGTTCGCGTCGTCGAAGTTCGCGAGCCGGTTCGCGGTGGCGCGTACCTCGCGGCGCATCCGCCGCTCCTCCCACGCCAGCACGCTCTGGTGGGCGCCGACCCGGGTCAGCAGGGCGCCGATCGCGTCCCCGTCCCGGACGACCACGCGGTCCACGCCCCGGACCTCACGGGCCTTCGCGCCGATGCCCATCCGCCGGGCCGCGCCGACGAGGGCGAGGGCCGCCTCGGGACCGGGGCAGGTGATCTCGAGCGCGGACGAGCGGCCGGGCTCGGTCAGCGAGCCGTGGGCGAGGAACGCCCCTCGCCACGCCGCCTCGGCGCAGCACAGCGCCGCCGAGACGACCTGCGGCGGCAACCCGCGGACCGGCCGCCCACGGACGTCCAGCAGCCCGGTCTGCCGGGCCAGCGCCTCACCGTCCTTGGTGACGCGCACGATGTACCGGCTGGTCTTCCGGAGGCCGCCGGACGCGAGCACCTGCACCTCGCTCGCGTGGCCGTACACCTCGGCGACCTCCCGCCGGAGCCGCCGGGCCGTGGATCCCGTGTCCAGCTCCGCCTCGACGACCACGCGCCCGCCGACGATGTGGAGGCCGCCGGCGAAGCGCAGCAGGGCCGCCATCTCCGCCTTCCGGCAACAGGGTTTGGTGACCACGAGCCGACTCAGCTCGTCTTTCACCGCCGCCGTCATCGCCATGGTGTCGCCGCCGTCCTCTCGTCAGGTCGTGCTCTCGAAGTCCGGCCCCAGCAGGGTTGCGAGCACCGAACGTAATGCGGCGGCCAGCGACGGGGCGTCGTGCTCCGACCCGCCGGCCGGTCCCGCCACCGGCGCCACCACCAAGCGGCCGCCCCGCGATTCTGCCTCACGGCGCAGCCTCTCGTGTCCCACTGTGCCTCCGAGCACGCTCGGATCGGCCAGCACGACCGCCGGCCGGACCTCCGGCGCGAGCCTGGCGAGGGCCGCCACGTGGTCCGCGGCGGTCATTCCGGCGGTCTCGCCGGGCCCGGACGCGAGATTGAGCACAAGGACCACCCGGGACCCCGCCACGGCCTTCGCCAGGTCCGGGAGCACCAGGTGCGGGAGGACGCTGGTGAACCAGGAGCCCGGCCCGAGCACCACCGCGTCCGCGGCCCGGATCGCCTCGACCGCCTCCGGGGAGGCGGCGGTGCCGGGCGGCTCCAGGTACAGCTCGTCGATCCGCCCGGGGGTGCGGGCCAGGGCCGCCTGGCCGCGGACCAGCACGCCGCCGACGCGGCCGACGAGCTCCAGCGGCTCCCCGGCCATCGGCAGCACGGTCCCCCGGGCCCCGACCATGGTGCTCGCCCGGGCCAGCGCCGCGAGCGGGTCGCCGAGCGACTCGAACAGCCCGGCCAGCACCAGGTTTCCGACCGCGTGTCCGGCCAGCGTCTCCCCCGCGGCGAACCGGTGCTCGAACAGCGCCGCCATCTCCTGCCCGGCCGTGTCCCGGGACGCCAGCGCGACGAGCGCCTTGCGGAAGTCGCCGGGCGGCAGGATGCCCAGCTCCGCGCGAAGCCGCCCGGAGGACGAGCCGTCGTCGGCGACCGACACCACGGCCGTGCACTCGACCGCGAGCAGGCGCAGCGCGGACAGGGAGGAGGACAGACCCCGCCCGCCGCCGAGAGCCACCACCCGCGCGCGCCGCCGCCGTCCGGGCGGCGGGGTCACTCTCGCCCCAGGTCGCGGTGCGCGACGCGGGTCGGCAGCCCGGAGGCGGCCAGCAGCCCGGCGAGCCGTTCGGCCGAGGCGACGCTGCGGTGCTTCCCGCCGGTGCAGCCGACCGCGACCGTGAGGTACTGCTTGCCCTCGTGCCGGAACCCGGTGACGACCTCGGTGAGCAGCGCGGCGTACCGCTGGAGGAAGTCCTCCGCGCCCGGCTGTCCCAGCACGTAGCCCGCCACCTCCGGATCCTGTCCGGTCCGCGGCCGGAGCCCCGGCACCCAGTGCGGGTTCGGCAGGAACCGCATGTCCACCACGAAGTCCGCGTCGCCCGGCACGCCGTACTTGAACCCGAACGACAGGACGGTGGCGCGGAGCTGGTGCTCGACGGTGCCGAAGACCTCCTCGACCCGGTTCCGCAGCTGGTTGACGTTGAGGTCGGTGGTGTCCAGCACCAGGTCGGCCTCGCCGCGCGCGTCGAGGAGCAGGCGGCGCTCGGCGGCGATGCCGTCGGCGAGCCGCCCGTCGCCCTGGAGCGGGTGCTTGCGGCGCACGCTCTCGTACCGGCGGACCAGCACCGCGTCGTCCGCGTCGACGAACAGGATGCGCGGGTGGAAGCCCCGCGCCCGCAGCTCGGCGATCGCCGCGTCGATGTCGCCGGAGATCACCCGGCTGCGGACGTCGAGGACGATCGCGGTACGCCGGGCCGCGCCGCCGGACTGCTGGGCGAGCTCGGCCATCCGGAGGACCAGCGACTGCGGGAGGTTGTCGACGACGTAGTAGCCGACGTTCTCCAGCGCCCGCGCCACGGTGCTCCGCCCGGCGCCGGACAGGCCGGTGACGATGACGAGGTCCATCTCGTCCGGGCCCATCTCGTCGGGGCCCGCGTCCGGGAGGCCGGTCGCGACGGCGGCGGGCTCGGTCATACCGGCTCCTCTGTGCTGCTCGCGGACTCGGGGAAGGGAGCGGTCTCGGGGTCGAGGGTGATGTCCGGGTCGAGGACCTCACCGGTCAGCGGGTCGAACGCGGGCACCGGGGCGGCCGCCGGGTCGGCGAGCGCCGCCAGCACCGCCTCGGCCGTGCGCCGGCCGATGCCCGGCACCGCCACGATGTCCTCGACGTCGGCGGCGCGGAGCTTACGCAGCGAGCCGAAGTGGCGCAGCAGCGCCTTCCGACGGGTCTCTCCCAGGCCCGGGATGCCGTCCAGCGCGGACGTCGTCATGCGCTTGGACCGCTTCTGGCGGTGGTAGGTGATCGCGAAGCGGTGGGCCTCGTCGCGGACGCGCTGGAGCAGGTAGAGGCCCTCGCTCGTGCGCGACAGCACGAGCGGGAAGTCCTCGCCGGGGATCCAGACCTCCTCCAGCCGCTTGGCGAGCCCGCACAGCGCCACGTCGGTGATGCCGAGATCGGCGAGCACCCCCGCGGCGGCGGCCACCTGGGGTGCGCCGCCGTCCACGACGACGAGGTTCGGCGGGTACGCGAAGCGACGCGGTCGGCCGGTCTCGGGGTCGATGCCGGGGGTGGTCACGGGCTCGGCGTCCGCCGGCTCCCCGTCCGGCGGCGCGGCGGCCACCGTCGCCTCGGCGTCGACCGGCTCGGCCGCCTCGGGCTGCCGGTCCGCGCGCATCCGGGAGAACCGGCGGCGCAGCACCTCGGCGAGCGCGGCGGTGTCGTCGGGCCCGCGCTCGGCGCCGGGCTCGCCGCGTACCGCGAAGCGCCGGTACTCCCCCTTGCGGGCGAGCCCGTCCTCGAACACGACCATCGACGCGACGACGTCGGTGCCCTGGACGTGGGAGACGTCGTAGCACTCGATCCGCAGCGGGGCGTCGTCGAGCCCGAGGGCGTCCTGGATCTCGTTCAGCGCCGTGGAGCGGGCCGTGAGGTCACCGGCGCGCCGGAGCTTGTGCTGGTTCAGCGACTGCTCGGCGTTGCGCCGCACGGTCTGCATCAGGGACCGCTTGTCACCGCGCTGCGGGATGCGCAGGGCGACGCGCGAGCCGCGCAGGTCCGACAGCCAGGCGTTGATCGCCTCGGTGTCGTCGGGCAGCGCGGGGACCAGGACCTCGCGCGGGACGTTCTCGCCGGACTCGCCGCCGTAGACCTGGGAGCAGAACTGCTCGACCAGATCCGCGGTGGACAGGTCCGCCACCTTGTCGACCACCCAGCCGCGCTGACCCCGGACCCGGCCGCCGCGGACGTGGAACACCTGCACGGACGCCTCCAGCGGGTCCTCCGCGAAGGCCACCACGTCGGCGTCCGTGCCGTCGCCGAACACGACGGCCTGCTTCTCCATCGCCCGCCGCAGCGCGCCGAGGTCGTCGCGGAGCCGGGCCGCGCGCTCGAACTCCAGCTCGCCGGACGCCTCCTGCATCTGCTTCTCCAGGCGGCGCACCATCGCGTCGGTCCGGCCGGCCATGAAGTCGCAGAAGTCGTCCACGATGGCGCGGTGCTCGTCGGCGGAGACCCGGCCGACACACGGCGCCGAGCACTTGCCGATGTAGCCGAGCAGGCACGGACGGCCGATCTGGGCAGCCCGCTTGAACACGCCGTTCGAGCACGTCCGCGCCGGGAACACCCGCAGCAGCAGGTCCAGCGTCTCCCGGATCGCCCACGCGTGGGCATACGGGCCGAAGTACCGCACGCCCTTCTTCTTCGGGCCGCGCATCACCTGGAGGCGGGGGTAGTCCTCGAACAGCGTGACGGCGAGGCTGGGGTAGCTCTTGTCGTCCCGGTACCGCACGTTGAAGCGCGGGTCGTACTCCTTGATCCAGTTGTACTCCAGCTGGAGCGCCTCGACCTCGGTGCCCACCACGACCCAGTCGACCGAGGCCGCGGTGGTGACCATCTGGTACGTCCGCGGGTGCAGGCCGGCGGGGTCGGCGAAGTAGGAGTTCAGCCGGCTGCGGAGGCTCTTCGCCTTGCCGACGTAGACCACCCGGCCGGACGGGTCACGGAACCGGTAGACCCCCGGCGACTCCGGGATGGTGCCCGGTGCGGGGCGGTACGTGGACGGGTCGGGCACGCAGTCGAGCCTATCTCTGGTCGCGACCGGGGATCACGCGAGCGCGATCCGCTGCCCCGTCAGCGTGACCGCGATCTCCCGCAGCGGGCGTACCGCGGGGCCGCGCACGACCGAGCCGTCGGTGGCCCGGAACCGGGACCCGTGGCTGGGGCAGGTCATCACGCCGTCCACGGGGGCCTGGACCCGGGAGCCCTGGTGCGGGCAGGTGGGGTTGTACGCCTTGACCGTGCCGGCCACGGGCCGGACGAGGAGCACCGCGTCACCGGCGGGGGTGGTCACGATCGTGCCGCCGCCCACCGGGACGTCCGCGAGGGTCGCGAGCGGGGTGCCGGGGGACGCGCTCGGGGCGCCCGGGTCCGAGCTGGTGGCGGTGCCGGGGGTGGAGGACGGGCCGCCGCAGCTCGCCAGGACCCCGATCCCGGCGGCGCCGCCGAGCAGCAGCGCGCCGCACAGCACCTGGCGGCGCGCGACGGACCCCGCACCGCCGGCCGGGCCCGCCGGCACGCTGGTGGTGGTGGACGTGTCCGTCATGGTGACTCCTCGCTGATCGGGCCCCGCCCGCGGCGGGTCCTTGTAGCCTGCCACGGCCGGGCGACCACGCGCCCGGACCGGGCCGCGACCCCGCCCGGGTGGGCAGCCGGGGGTGTGGCAGGGTGGCCGGCATGGTCCTCGAGGTCGCACTGATCGATGTCCGCCCCGGCTCGGAGGAGGCGTTCGCCGCCGCGTACGCCGAGGGCCGGCCCCTGCTCGAGAGCACCGACGGGTGCCACTCGGTCCGGATGACGCAGGGCATCGAGTCGCCATCACGGTTCGTGCTGCTGGTGGAGTGGGACTCCGTCGAGGCACACGACGAGAACTTCCGGCAGACGGACCGGTTCGCCCGGTGGCGTGAGCTCATCGGCCCGCATTTCGCCGGCCCGCCGCGGGTGGAGCACTTCACGGACATCGACGCCTGACGCTGCGAACCTGGGTGCAGCCTGTGAACTGCTGAGAGTCGGCTGTGAGAACGGGCCGAAAGCGGTAGTTCGGGGCCGTGGTGGCCGACCATGGAGATCGACCGATCCCCATGGAGGAGAACCGTGACCACACCCCCGAGTCCGCACGAGGGCACGCCCGCCGGGCGTCCCGACCCGGACGCACCCACCGCCGAGGGGTCCGCCGTGCCGGCCGCCACTCCGACCGCGGCCGAGGCCCCGACCACCCGAATTCCGGCCGCCACGGCCACCCCGACCGAGGACCCGGCCGCCACGTCCGCGACGGCCGACGCCGCACCGGCCGCGCCGGTGCCGAGCCGGCGGCGCCGGTTCGCGGGCTGGGCCCGCACGCCGGTCGGCGTCGGTGCCCTCGTCGCGGCCGCGATGCTGGTGTTCCTCGTCCTGCCGCTGGGCGCGTTCGCCGTGGGCCACGACGGCGAGAGCGGCCGCGGTGATCGCGGTGGGCACGGCCGTGACTTCGGCGACCGCGGTGGCCGCTGGGAAGGCGGGCAGCGCGGGGGCGGGGACGGGGCCGGCGAGCGGCACGGCCGTCCCGGGCGGCACGGTCAGCCCGGTGACGGCGGAACCGCGCCGAGCGTCCCGACGCCCAGCGCGTCCGCCTCGGCCGGCGCCTGACCGCGGGAGGCGGCTGGTCGCGGCGTAGCCGACCGCTCCGGAGAGCTGATCGCGCGAGGTGGCCGGTCGCGCGGGACAACTGGTCGCGGGGCGCAACCCGGCCGTCGGGGCCGGTCCGGGCGACCCGGTCCGCCCGGCCACGCCGCCCGGCCGCTGCGTGGGCGCCCAGCTCATCGGGGGCGCCCGGCTCACCCGGGGCGGCACGTCCCGGGTGAGCCGATCCGCCGCCGCGATCGATCCGCCGCCGCGCCGCCGGCCTCACCGTCTCGGGCGGGCCCGGCCGCACCGTCTCGGGCGGGCCCGGCCGCACCGCCGAGATGCCGGGTACCCCGGCGGGCGGGGCGGCGTCACCGCGGGCGGGGCGTCGTCACCGCGGACGTGCCGTCGGCGCACTCCGGCGGGCGGGCCGGGCCGCACCGCCGGGGTGCCGTCAGCGCACTCCGGCGGCGTCCATCCCCCGCAGTTCCTTTTTCAGCTCGTTGATCTCGTCACGGAGCCGCGCCGCCACCTCGAAGTGGAGGTCCCGCGCAGCGTTGAGCATCTGGTCGTTCAGCGACTGGATCAGGTTCGCCAGCTCGGACCGGGCCATCCCCTTCGAGGTGGCCCCGTCGGTGGCACCGCCCTTGGTGCGACTCGACAGCCCCGGCACCGGCGCCTTGCCGCGGGACTGCTGACGACCGGAGCCGCCGAGCAGGACGCCGTCCGCGACGCCCTCGTTCTCCGCCGCCTCGCGGTAGATGTCGTCGAGGATGTCGACGATCTTCTTCCGCAGCGGCTGCGGGTCCACGCCGTTCTCGGTGTTGTGGGCGATCTGCTTGGCCCGGCGGCGGTTCGTCTCGTCGATGGCCCGGGCCATCGACGGCGTGACCCGGTCGGCGTACATGTGGACCTGACCCGACACGTTCCGGGCCGCGCGGCCGATCGTCTGGATGAGCGAGGTGTCGCTCCGGAGGAAGCCCTCCTTGTCGGCATCCAGGATGCTGACCAGGGACACCTCGGGCAGGTCGAGGCCCTCCCGCAGCAGGTTGATGCCGACGAGCACGTCGTAGTCGCCCTTGCGGAGCTCGCGCAGAAGCTCGATCCGGCGGAGCGTGTCGACCTCCGAGTGCAGGTACCGCACCCGGATACCGAGCTCCAGCAGGTAGTCGGTGAGGTCCTCGGACATCTTCTTCGTGAGCGTCGTCACCAGGACGCGCTCGTCCCGCTCGGTCCGCTGCCGGATCTCGTGCACCAGGTCGTCGATCTGGCCCTTGGTGGGCTTCACCACGACCTCGGGGTCGACCAGACCGGTGGGCCGGATGACCTGCTCGACGACGTCGTTACCGACCCTGGCCAGCTCGTACTTCCCCGGCGTGGCCGACAGGTACACCGTCTGGCCGATCCGCTCCAGGAACTCGTCGAACTTCAGCGGGCGGTTGTCCATCGCGCTCGGCAGCCGGAACCCGTGGTCCACCAGCATGCGCTTGCGCGACATGTCGCCCTCGAACATCGCACCGATCTGCGGCACGGTGACGTGAGACTCGTCGAGGACGAGCAGGAAGTCCTCCGGGAAGTAGTCGATCAGGCAGTGCGGCGCCGAACCGGGCTCCCGGCCGTCGATGTGCCGCGAGTAGTTCTCGATGCCGGAGCAGAACCCGACCTGGCGCATCATCTCGATGTCGTACGCCGTCCGCATGCGCAGCCGCTGGGCCTCCAGCAGCTTGCCCTGCCGGTCCATCTGGGCGAGCTGGGTCTCGAGCTCGCTCTCGATGCCGCGGATCGCCCGCTCCATCCGCTCCGGGCCCGCCACGTAGTGCGTCGCCGGGAACACCATGAGCGCGTCGGTCTCGTTGACGACCTCGCCGGTGAGCGGGTGCAGGTGGTACAGCCGCTCGATCTCGTCGCCGAACATCTCGACGCGCACCGCGAGCTCCTCGTACACCGGGAAGATCTCCACGGTGTCGCCGCGCACCCGGAAGGTGCCGCGTTGGAACGCGACGTCGTTGCGCGTGTACTGCACGTCGACGAGCCGCCGGAGCAGCTTGTCCCGGTCGATGGTGTCGCCGACCTTCAGCCGGACGGACCGGTCCACGTACTCCTGCGGCGTACCGAGGCCGTAGATGCAGGACACGCTGGCCACCACGATCACGTCGCGCCGGGTCAGCAGGCTCCGGGTCGCCGAGTGCCGCAGCCGCTCGACCTCCTCGTTGACCGAGGAGTCCTTCTCGATGTAGGTGTCCGTCTGGGGGATGTACGCCTCGGGCTGGTAGTAGTCGTAGTACGAGACGAAGTACTCGACCGCGTTGTTCGGGAACAGCTCGCGGAATTCGTTGGCGAGCTGCGCCGCGAGCGTCTTGTTCGGCGCCATGACGAGCGTCGGGCGCTGCAGCTCCTCGATCACCCACGCCGTGGTGGCCGACTTGCCGGTACCGGTCGCGCCGAGCAGCACGACATTGTCCTCACCGCCCTGGATGCGGCGGACGATGTCCTTGATGGCCGTCGGCTGGTCACCGGACGGCGTGTACTCGCTGACCACCTCGAAGCGCCCCGGGCGCCGGATGATGTCGGACTTCGGCCTCATGTTCTCCACCGTACGTCGGGGGTGTGACACAACGCAGCTCCCGGCCGGACCGGGCCGGGCGGGAAATCTTCGGCGGACCCCTTGTGCCCGTCCGGGCGGGCCGCATACGGTCCGGAACACCCGCCGCACCCACCGGTCGTGGCCGGTCCGGTGCGCCGCGCGCCCGGCGTCCGGCGCACCTCCCCTGGGGCCGCACCGAGGCGTGCGATCACCTCGGAATCCCTTGCACAGCAACGATTTCGGCATCCGGAAGGTCCTTGTGCGGGTCCCGGCGCAGCGCTACCGTCATCGACGCAGCACGCGGGCGGCAACGCTCGGCAGGACGCACGGGCGCGGTTCGCCGCGCCCGTGGGAGCCTCCGGGTATGGCCGGTCGACGTCGGCCTTGCCGGCGCGCGGCCAGCGCTGACCAGCGGCGGCGCCGCCGCCCGCGTGCCGTCCACTTTGCGCCCGGATCGGGGCGCCGGGTCCGCGGTGGGTCGCCCCACGCGCGGACAGGTGCCCTCGTCCGGCGACGACGGGCACCGCTCCGGGTCAGGGCGCGGCGGCACCGTCCACGCGCACGGACAGGGTCGCCGGGCGTCCGGGGTCCGCCGACGCGAACTCCCGGCTCCCGTCCACGGCCGGGAAGCCGGCCTCCCGCAGGACCGGGGCGAGCGCGGCCGGGTCGTCGGGTCCGCGGGCCGTCAGCTCCAGGTCGAGCACGTCCGGGGCGCCCCGGCCGGGTTCCGCGGTGGGCCCGATGTGTGCGATCCGTGCCGCCCGCTCCCCCGCGGCGAGTTCGAGCCGGGCCGCGAGGCGCGCCGCCTGGGCCGGCCACGCCGGGTCGTACGGCACCGGGGCGCCGACCGGGCGCGGAGCGGGCCGGGCCGCGCGGAGATTTGCCTCGTACGGCACGAGCCGGTCGCGCCAGAGCCTGTCCACCTGCCCGGCGAGCGTGGCGAGGTCCCCTGAGTTGTCCAGCCACACGTCCGCGGCGGCGCGGCGGGTCTCGTGGTCCGCCTGGGCCCCGATCCGCGCCCGGGCGTCCTCCACCGGCATCCCGCGCAGCTCCGCGAGCCGGGCGAGCCGGGTCTCGACGGGCGCGTCGACCAGCACGACCAGGTGGTACGCGGCGCCCATCCGTTTCTCGACCAGCAGCGGCACATCGTGGACGACGACCGCGTCGGCCGGCGCGGCGGCGATCAGCTCCCCGGTCCGCTGCCCGACGAGCGGGTGCACGATCCCCTCCAACCGGCGGCGGACCTCCTCGTCCGCGAAGACGCGCCGGCCCAGCGCAGGCCGGTCGAGGGTGCCGTCCGGCAGCACGAGGTCCGCGCCGAACGCATCGACGACGGCGGCCAGGCCCGGCGTCCCCGGCGCCACGACCTCCCGCGCCAGGCGGTCGGCGTCGACCACCACGGCTCCGAGCTCCGCCAGCCGCGCGGACACCGCGCTCTTGCCGGCACCGATGCCACCGCTCAACCCGATCCTCAGCACGGGCGTCAGTGTCCCAGGGGCCGGACCGGTAGCGCGACACGGCCTCGGAAGGCCCGGCGACCTGCGAAAACAACCCGACACGCCCACCCGGGTGCGGCGCGCCTCCCCACTCTCCGTATACGTCGCGCCTATGTTCACTCTGTTCACACCATCCCCAGGAGGCACCGATGAGTGCGCACGGAGTGGGCCGACACCGTTTCGGCCAGTCCGGTCTGCGCTACTGCCGCGAGATCCCTGAGGTCCGTGAACGCCTGGAGCTCGCCGAGCGCACGCAGCACGCCGCCGCGTCCGCCCGCCGCTTCCGCCCCGCGCACGTGATCGGCGCCGCCACGGCGACCGGCGCGGTCGTGGTCACCGGATGGCTTGCGGCCTCCTCCACGGCGCTCGCGGACATCATCGGCCGGTAGCAAGACACGTCCCACGGCCCGGTCCCCCAGCGGGGGCCGGGCCGCCGCGTATTCCGCGCGGAAACCACACCGGGCCCCGACCGCGGAAGCGGTCGGGGCCCGGGTGTCGAGCGGTGGCGCAGGTCAGCTCTTGCCGCCGGCCAGCTTCTCGCGCAGGGCGGCGAGGGCCTCGTCCGTGGCGAGCGTGCCCGTGCCCTCCTCCGGCGTCTCCGAGGAGTACGAGGAGGACGCGGCAGCCTCGGCCTCGGCCTTCTGGGCCTCGGTGATCTGCTTCTGGTGCGCCTCGAAGCGAGTCTGGGCCTCGGCGTACTGCCGCTCCCACTCCTCGCGCTGCTTCTCGAAGCCTTCCATCCAGTCGTTGGTCTCCGGGTCGAAGCCCTCGGGGTAGATGTAGGCGCCGGTGTCGTCGTACTGCGCGGCCATGCCGTACTGGGTCGGGTCGAACACCGCGTCGCCGCCGACCGGGCCACCCTCGTTCGCCTGCTTCAGCGAGAGGGAGATCCGGCGACGCTCGAGGTCGATGTCGATGACCTTGACCATGATCTCGTTGCCGACCGTGACGACCTGCTCCGGGATCTCGACGTGGCGCTCGGCCAGCTCGGAGATGTGGACCAGACCCTCGATGCCCTCGTCCACCCGGACGAACGCGCCGAACGGCACCAGCTTGGTGACCTTGCCCGGAACGACCTGCCCGATCTGGTGGGTGCGGGCGAACTGCTGCCACGGGTCTTCCTGGGTCGCCTTCAGCGACAGGGAGACGCGCTCGCGCTCCATGTCGACGTCGAGGACCTCGACCGTGACTTCCTGACCGACCTCGACGACCTCGGACGGGTGGTCGATGTGCTTCCAGGACAGCTCGGAAACGTGAACCAGGCCGTCTACGCCGCCCAGGTCCACGAAGGCACCGAAGTTGACGA
>JAVEDU010000085.1 GCA_030840805.1 Actinomycetota bacterium | reverse complement strand
CCCCCCCCCCCCCCCGGGACCGGATGACGCCCGCCGGGTCAGTCGTCGGCGGGTTCCCGCGCCGCCGCGCCCGCCGGCGCCGTCGGGTACGGCCGCCGCGGCTCCCGGACCCCGGCCCCGCCGCCGTCGTCGAGCCCGGGCCGCCCACCGCGACCCGGGCCCGCGGGAACGCGGCGCCAGAACAGCATCCGGCGCCACCACGAGCGCCGGAGCGCCGCCGGAACACGGTCACGGTTCTTTCCCATCTCGGGCCTCCCGTCACGTGGCGAGCGTCCCGAGTGTGCCCGCCCGGGCCGTAACTCGGTCGACCCTGTCGCAACCCGGGCAGAGAATGGCTTCTCGTGACCCTCACGCCGTACCGCGACGTACTTGCCGTACCCGGGATCTCCCGGCTGCTGCTGGTGGCGACGCTCGCGCGCATCCCGACGACCGCGGCGGGGGTCGTACTGACCCTGCACGTCGTCGTCGGGCTCGACCGGGGCTACGGGGCGGCCGGCATCGTGACCGCGGCCTACACGATCGGTGCCGCCCTCGGCGGCCCGTGGCGTGGCCGCGCGGTGGACCGGTTCGGCGTCCGGGCCGCGCTGTGGCCGTCGATCGTCGTGGAGGTGGCGTTCTGGGCCGCGGCCCCGTGGCTGCCGTACGAGCTGCTGCTGCCGGGCGCCGTGGTGGTCGGGATGTTCGCGCTGCCGATCTTCAGCCTGACCCGGCAGGCCATCGGCGTCCTGGTACCGGAGAACCTGCGGCGGACGGCGTTCGCCCTGGACTCGATCACGGTCGAGCTGTCGTTCATGGCCGGTCCGCTGCTCGGTGCGCTGGTGGTCACCACGGTGTCGTCCACGGCGGCGCTGATCGCGGTCGGGGCGCTGCAGGGTGTCGCGGGGGTGGCGATCCTCGTGTTCAACCCGACGGTCCGGTCGGCGGACGGCGGCACGTCGGCCGGGCACCGGCGGGAGTGGTTCACGCGCCGGTTCGTCGCGGTCATCCTGCTGATGGCGGCCTCGACGCTGGCGCTCACCGGTACCGATGTCGCCACCGTGGCCGTGCTCAACGACCAGGGGCACACCGGGCTCATCGGCATCGTGCTCGCGACGTGGGGCCTCGGCTCGATGGCGGGCGGGTTCGTGTACGGCGCGATGTCCCGGGCCGTGTCGAGCGCGACGCTGGTGATCGGGCTGGGGCTCGTCACGATCCCCCTCGGCCTGGCCCATTCCTGGTGGGTCCTGGCGTTGGCGCTGATCCCGGCGGGGGCCCTGTGCGCGCCGAGCGTGGCCGCGACAGTCGGCGAGGTCAGCCGGCTCGTCCCGGAGGCGCAGCGCGGCGAGGCGATGGGCTGGCACTCCACCGCGGGGACGATGGGAGTTGCCGCCGGCGCGCCGCTCACCGGGGTGGCGATCGACCAGCTCGGGCCGGGCTGGGGCTTCGCGGTGGCCGGTCTCGGCGGGGTCGTCCTGGCGTTGTTCGCGCTGCTGCTGGCCCGGACGGCAGGTTCCGAGGCCGCGCTACCCGCGGCCGAGGCGGCCGAGGCGCGGGCCTGACCGGGCCGTCCCCGACCCGACGCCCCGGGCCTCAGCCCAGGGCCTCGGCCCGTTCCAGGGCGGCCTCCGCGTCGGTCGGCGCCGTGACCCGCTCCCGGCGCACGACGCGGCGCAACCTCAGCATCCCGGTCAGTCCCACGGCGAACAGGACGAACTGGAGCCCGAAGGCAACCCGGTACGCCATCGGATCCCCCTTGCCCACGAGGTCGATGCCCGCCCCGATCGCGAGGGTCGCGAGGACGGAGGCGCCGAAGCCACCCACGTTCACCAGCCCGGACGCCGTCCCGACGCGGTGGGTCGGGTTCGCGTCGCGGGCGAACTCGAAGCCGATCATCGATGCCGGCATGTTGGTACCGAGGACGACGACGAGGACCACCAGCGCCGGGAGCGGCACCCGCCCCGGCCAGCTGAGGACCACCGCCCACGTCAGCGTCGTCGCCAGCACCACACCGAGCGCGAGGCCGAGCCGCGACGCCGGCCACCGGACCAGCGAGGCGCCGATGACCTGACCGGCCACCAGCGCGACGACGACGAGCAGGGTGATCATCGTGCTCGCCGTCGCGGGGCTCAGCCCCTGCGCCTCGACGAGGAACGGGTACCCCCACAGCAGGCCGAACACCGTCCCGGAGAACTGCGTGCTGAAGTGCACCCACATGCCCAGCCGGGTGCCGGGCCGGGACCACGCGTCCGCGATCTGGTCGCGCACCCGCACCCTGGGCCGCGGTGCCGGGGCCGGACCGGTCGCCGTGGGGCGGTCGCGCAGCAGCGTGGCGACCGGGATCAGGACGGCCGCGGCCAGGGCCGCCGCAGTGAGGAAGGTCGGGGTCCAGCCGGCCGTCCGGAGCAGGGCGCCGAGGGGCGCCGCCGCCACGAGGTTGCCGGTGATGCCGGCGAGCGCGGTCAGCTGGGTCATCAACGCGCCGCGGCGGGCCGGAAACCAGGCCGCGATCAGCCGGAGCACCGACACGAACGACATCGCGTCGCCGGCCCCGACCAGCACCCGCGCGGCCACCCCGGCGCCGACCGACTCGGTGAGCGCGAACGCGCACTGCCCCAGCGCCATGAGCAGCAGCCCCGTGGTCAGGAGGCGCCGCGGGCCGAAGCGGTCGACCAGCAGACCCACGGGGACCTGCATCAGCGCGTACACGAGGAGCTGGAGCATCGTGAACGTCGACAGCACCGTCGGGCCGACCCCGAAGTGGTGGGCGGTCTCCAGCCCCGCTACACCGAGCGACGAACGCTGGAAGACCGCGACGCTGTAGGCGACGGCACCGATCGACCACGCGATCCAGGCGAGCCGGTACGACGGCGGCGGCGTGGCGGTGGTGGTGGCGGAGACGGCAGGGCTCGGCCGGGAGGTGGTGGCGCTCATCGTCCGGTCGCCAGCGTGGCGCGCAGGGTCGAGGTGTGCCGGTGGACGCTGCGGCGAATCCGCTCGCGGTCCCCCGACGCCAGCGCCCGCGCGATCGCCTCGTGCTCGGCGATGGCGCGGTCCATCCGTTCCGCTCCGGAGCGCATGTACTCGACGCCCATCCGGAGCTGCCGGTCGCGCAGCGAGTCGTACAGCCCGGTGAGCACGGCGTTGCCGGCGGCCGCCACGACCGCTCGGTGGAACGCCCGGTCCGCGGCCATGAACGCCACCGTGTCCACGGCCGTCCTCGCCGCGCGCATCTCGGCGAGCCGGTCGCCCAGCTCGGGCAGCAGGCCCTCGGCGTCGGCCGCCTTCATCGCGGTGTGCGCCTCGACCAGCTCGCGGGTCTCCAGGACGTCCGCGATCTCCGCCGCCGAGACCGGCAGGACCAGCGCACCCTTCTTGGGGTACAGCCGCACCAGCCCGTCGCCCTCCAGTCGTAGCAGCGCCTCCCGCACCGGGGTGCGCGAGACGCCGACCCGATCGGCGAGCTCGCCCTCGGTGAGCAGCGTCCCGCCCGGGTACGTGCGGTCGAGGATGGTCTCCTTGATCGCCTGGTACGCGCGGGCCGCGGCCGGGACCTTGGGGGCTGATGCATCTATCACGTACGCAATGCTAGATCCGCGGACGGCGCAGGCGCGAGAGAGATCGGCGGAGAGAGACGAGGGCCACGCAGCGCCCACCGTGGACCAGCCGCAGACCCACCCCCCGCCCCCCGCGTTGATCATGGACTTTGCAACAGACACGCCGGTGTGTCGCGTTGCAAAGTCCATGATCGGTGCGGGGGTTGCGGGATTGCGCGGCGGCGCGGCGGCGCGGCGGTGTGAGCGCGGAAGGACGGTCAGACGTCGACCGCGCGACGCCCCTCGAACGCCCGGCCGAGCGTCACCTCGTCGGCGTACTCGAGGTCACCGCCGACCGGCAGGCCGCTCGCCAGCCGGGTGACCGACAGGCCCATCGGCTTCACCAGCAGCGCGAGGTACGTGGCCGTCGCCTCGCCCTCGGTGTTCGGGTCGGTGGCCAGGATCAGCTCCCGCACGTCGCCCGACGACAGCCGGACCATCAGCTCGCGGATGCGCAGGTTGTCCGGCCCGACACCCTCCAGCGGGTTGATCGCCCCGCCGAGCACGTGGTACTTGCCCCGGAACTCGCGCGTCCGCTCGATCGCGACGACGTCCTTCGGCTCCTCGACGACGCAGATGGCATCGTCGGTACGCCGGACGTCACTGCAGATCCGGCACTGCTCGTTCTGCGAGACGTTGAAGCACACCGTGCAGAACCGGACCTCGTCCTTGACCCGCCGCAGCGTGTGGGCGAGCCGGGCAACATCGGCCACGTCGGCGTTGAGGATGTGGAATGCGATCCGCTGGGCGCTCTTCGGACCGACCCCGGGAAGTCGTCCGAGTTCGTCGATGAGATCCGCGATGGCGCCTTCGTACACGCTCTCCTACATCCCCAGCCCGAGGCCGCCGAGGCCGCCGGTGAGCGGCGCCATCTTCTGATCGGCGAGCTGCTTCGCCTCGTCGCCCGCGGCACGCACCGCGGCGACGACGAGATCGGCCAGGGTCTCCACGTCGTCGGGGTCGACCACCTTGGGGTCGATGGCGATGGACTTCAGCTCGCCGGCCCCGGAGACGGTGGCGGTGACGAGGCCACCGCCGGCCGCGCCGGTCACCTCGGCCGCGGCGAGCTCCTCCTGCGCGACGGCCATCTGCTGCTGCATCTTCTGCGCCTGCTTGAGCAGCTGCTGCATGTTGGGCTGGGCACCGGGCCTCACGGTGTACTCCTCGGTCTCTGGCTCAGTCGCGGGATTCGGGTCAAGCGTAACGGGCGGCGGTGAGTCGGCCGGTCGGCGGCGTCAGGCGCCGCCCTCGATCTTCCGGGCGCCGAGCTCCTGCTTCAGCAGGGCCAGCGCGGTGTCCTCCACCGAGACGCGGTTGCCGCCACCGGCGGCCTCGTCCTCGTACGGGTCCCAGTCGGGCTCCTCCTCCGGTGGCGGCTCGTCCGCTCCCGGGGCGGCGGCCCGCACCGGCGGTGCCGGGTCGGCCTGGGGCTCGGGGCTCGACGGGATGCCTCGCACCTCCGGCCACCCGCCGTCCTCCACGACGCTCCGAACGACGCCGCCGGCGGGTCCGCCGGCGGCGGCCGCCGAGACGCTCCGGCCGGGAGCCGCGTCCCGGGCCGGGGCGGCAGCCGACGCCGCACGGGCCGACGCACCCTGACCGCCCCCCTCGTACCGGATCCGCCAGTCCACCCCGAGGACCTCCTTGAGGGCCTCGCGGACGACGGCGACGTTCTGATCCTCGGACAGTCGGCGGACGAGCGGCGCGATGGCATGGGTCAGCACGAGCGTCGTGCCGTCGACCGCGACCACGGTGGCCTCGGACAGCAGGACGTGGGTCGTGCGCTTGCGCTGCTTGACCGCGTCGAGCACGGTCGGCCAGACCCTGCGCACCGCGGCGGCGTCCAGCCCGGCCGGCGAACCGGTCGGCGCCGGCGGGGCGGACGTTGCCGCGACCGGGACGGCGGCGGGCGGGACGGCGGCAGCGGGCGGGATCGAGACCGGCGGGACGACCGGCGCGGGCACGACCGGCGCGGGCACGGTCGGCGGCACGGTCGGCACGGGCACGGTCGGCGGCACCGAGACGGCGGCCGGGCGCTCGACCACGGGCCGTGCCGGCGGGCTCGCGGCTGCGGCGGACCCCGACGCGGGTGCGGTCGGCGCCGCGACGGCGGCCGGGGGACGTACCGGCGGCGGAGCCTGGACCGGGGCCGCCACCGGAACCGGGGCCTCCGCCCCGACGCCGACCGGCGCACCGCCGATCTCGAAGCGCCGCTCCAGCCGCTCCAACCGCTGCAGCAACGCGCCGTGCGAGTCGTCGGCCGCGGGGAGGAGCATCCGGGCGCAGACCAGTTCGAGGACCAGCCGCTGCGAGGTCGTACCGCGCATCTGCACGAGTCCCTCGTGGACCGCGTCGGCCATCCGGGACAGGGAGGCGGCGCCGAGGCGGAGGGCCTGGCCGGTCATCCGTTCCAGCTGGTCCGCGGGCGCGTCGATCAGGCTCTTCGCGGCGGCGTCCGGGACACGGTCCAGGATGACCAGGTCGCGGAGGCGTTCCAGCAGGTCGGTGGCGTACCGACGGGGGTCGTGCCCGGCCTCCACGACCCGGTCGACGGTCGCGAACACCGCCGCACCGTCGGCGGCGGCGAGTGCGTCGCACATCTCGTCCAGCAGCGCGACGTCGGTGACGCCGAGCAGCGCGACCGCGCGGGCGTACGTCACGCCCTCCACACCCGCGCCGGCGAGCAGCTGGTCGAGCACCGACAGCGAGTCCCGGGCCGACCCGCCGCCCGCCCGCGCCACCAGCGGGAACACCATCGGCTCGACGGCGACACCCTCCTCGGCGCAGATGCGTTCGAGCAGCTCCCGGAGCTCCTTCGGCGGCACGAGCCGGAACGGGTAGTGGTGGGTCCGCGACCGGATCGTCTGCAGGACCTTCTCCGGCTCGGTGGTCGCGAAGACGAACTTCACGAACTCCGGCGGTTCCTCGACCAGCTTGAGGAGGGCGTTGAAGCCCTGCGTCGAGACCATGTGCGCCTCGTCGATGATGTACACCTTGAAGCGGCTGGAGACCGGCGCGAAGAACGCCTTCTCCCGCAGGTCACGGGCATCGTCCACGCCGCCGTGGCTGGCGGCGTCCAGCTCGATGACGTCGAGGCTGCCGGGCCCGCCCGGGGCCAGCGCCACACACGACTCGCAGACGCCGCACGGGTTGGGCGTGGGGCCCTCGACGCAGTTCAGCGAGCGGGCGAGGATGCGCGCGGACGAGGTCTTGCCACAGCCCCGGGGGCCGGAGAACAGGTACGCGTGGGAGAGCTTCCCGTTCTTCATCGCCTGGATCAGCGGGCCGGTGACGTGCTCCTGGCCGATCACCTCGTCGAAGGTTCGCGGACGGTACTTGCGGTAGAGGGCGAGGTTCGCCACGTCCGGACATCCTCCCTGCGACGGGAACGAAGGGCCCCTCGTGCACCCGCCAGAGCCCGCTTACCCTTGCTGCCTTCCGGCCCTGGGGGAGTTCACAGGATGCGCGCCGCACGAGGGGCTGGCGTCACTCTACCTCGGCGGGCGGTACCGGTGTCACAGGTGCTTCTGCCACTCCAGGCCGCTGCCCACGACGGTGAAACCGAGCGCCTCGTTGACGGCCACCATGTACCGGTTGTCCTCCGCGTTCCACGTCGCGACCGACGTCGTGGCCGGGGAGACCTCCGCGAGCAGGCGCAGGTTCGCGATCTTGACGAGGGTGCCCAGCCGGTGGCCACGGTGCTCGCCGAGAACCACCGTGTCCCACTGGTACGCCTTCTCCGGAGCACCGTTGGGCAACTGGATGTCGGTGACCGCGACCAGCCGCCCGGCGCCGTCCACCGCGCCGGCGACGATCGAGCTACGGTCCGCCGCCGCCGACTGGGCCTCGCGGCGGCGGACCCGGGCGGCGTCCCAGTCCTCCTCCTCCACGGCGAGGTCCCCGAGCGGCATGTCGGTGGAGATGCGACGGCCGAGCAGCGCCCGGTCGTCCACGTACTCGTCGGGGCAGCGGTCCCGCCAGGTGACGATCCGGTAGCCGGCCGCCCGGGGCAAGCAGTCCTCCTCCAGCCGGACCAGCCGGGCCGGGTCGGCGGGCACGGCGAGGTCGCGGCGGCGGTCCACCTGCGCGCACTCGTACCCGTGTGCGCGGGCGAACACCCGGCCCGCCGGGTCGGCACCGGCGGGCTCGTCGTGCTCGATCAGGGACACCGTCCGCCCGTCGGCGAGCGCGCGGCGTTCGACCGTGGTGAGCAGTGCGCGGCCGGCCCCGCGGCGGCGGTGGGCGGGGTGGACCCACAGCTCGCTGGAGACCAGGTGGGTGTTGTCCCGCAGCGGGGCACCGCACCGCGCGGCCCCGATCACCCGGCCGGTGTCGTCGGCGGCGACGAGGAGCTCGACCCTTTCGTCGCCGCCCTCGGCCAGCGCCCGGGCGCGGAGCTCGACGGCAAGCCAGCCGGGTTCGCCGGGCCACAGGTCGCGCTGCGTGGCGTCGACCACGGCGAACCAGTCGGCGAAGGCACGGTCGTCGCGGGGGTCGATCGGCTGTACGTCCACACCCGACAGGGTGCGCCCGGGTGGTCGTCCGGCCAACCGATTTGCCGGGGCTCCGGCCGCCGACCGGGGCGGACCGGGGTTCCGGTATTCTCGTACGCGGAGGATTCGCCTAGTGGCCTAGGGCGCACGCTTGGAAAGCGTGTTGGGGGCAACCCCTCACGAGTTCGAATCTCGTATCCTCCGCCGTCACGGCTCCGGGCCGGTCCCTCACGGGGCCGGCCCGCCGTCGTTCGCGGCGCCGCGAGCAGGAGCTCGAAGCACGCGTCCGGCAGCCCAGCGCTCATCCCGACCCTCGGCGCGGCAGAGCCCGCTCAGCGGTCCGTGTCGGGACGCCGACACGGCCTCGGCTGGTACGGGGGACGGGGCGAAAGCACACTGAGGTGTCCGCCGATGGTGGTGAGCCCGAATGAGGTACCGCCGCGTCCTGGCGTGGGCCACCCTCGCCGTCGTCGGGGTGGGCACGCTGGGGTTCGCGCTGCGCTGGGCACTGCCCGGCGCCAGCCGCCCCCGGCCGTGGGAGACCGTCACGGTGTGGCTCGCGCTGGCCGCGACTCCGGTGGTCGGGCTCTGGCTGCGGCGCCGCGAGACCGCCGAGCGGCGTGCCGCCGAGCTCACCCAGGCCAGGCGGCGCCTGTCGGCGTACGTGCAGACCGGCGACGACGTGTTGTGGGAGATGGACCGCAACGGCGTGATCACCTACATCGCGCCGACCGTGCGCGACGTCCTCGGCTACACACCGGACGAGCTCATAGGCCGGCACACCGACGTGATCCTGCCTCCGCGCGAGTGGGACCGCATCGCGCAGCTGTTGTCCTACAGCACCGCCAAGGCGACCGGCTGGACCGACGAGCCGTACACGTTCCTGGCCAAGAACGGCGGCGAGGTCCGGGCGCTGAGCAGCGGGGTGGCGCACGTCGTCGCGGGCGGCGAGGTGAAGGGTTTCACCGGTACGGTGCGCGGCCTCGACGGCGCGTCCACGCAGCAGCAGGACCTGGACCGGCAACGGGCCCGGATCGAGGACGTCCTCCGCCGCCGGGCGGTGCGGACGGTGTTCCAGCCGATTGCCGACGTGGCCACCGGTGCGATCATCGGGGCCGAGGCGCTGTCGCGGTTCGACAGCGCACCGGACGTGCCGACCGAACAGTGGTTCACCGCCGCCGCGGAGGTCGGGCTGAGCACCGAACTCGACCTGCTGGCCATCGAGACGGCACTCACCGCGGCCCGCGACCTTCCGCCGCACCTCTACGTGTCGGTGAACGCCTCACCCGACACGCTCTGCTCGGACCGGCTCGCGGAGCTGCTGCGGGCCGGACCGTGGCGGCCGGCCCGGCTGGTCGTGGAGATCACGGAGCACATTCCGGTGGAGAACTACGAGCTGCTCGGCCGCTGCCTCGACATGCTGCGCGAACGGGGACTGCGCCTCGCGGTCGACGACGCGGGCGCCGGGTTCGCCTCGTTCCGGCACATCCTCGGGCTGAGTCCGGACTACATCAAGCTCGACCGCGCCCTGATCAACGGGATGGACGGGGACCCGGCGCGGCGGGCGCTGGTGAGCGCGGTCGTGACGTTCGGGCGGGAGGTCAGCGCCGCGGTCGTGGCCGAGGGGATCGAGACGCCGGGCGAGCTGCGGACCGCCCGGGCCCTCGACGTCGACGCCGCCCAGGGGTACCTGATCGGCCGGCCCACCCCGGCCGGCCCCGGCTGGGCCGGACAGGACAGCCCGTGAGGCGTCAGCACAGCCCGTAGACCCGTTCGGCGTTCCCCGCGCCGATCATCGCCGCCACCCGGTCGGCATCGGCGGCGGCCCATTCCCCGGCGGCCACCCCCTCGCCGAGCACAACCGCGAGCGCCCGCCGGAACACCAGCGACCCCAGCGCGTACAGCTCCGGCAGCCCGTACGCGTCGGAGGAGTACAGCATCTTGCCGAACGGCACCGCCTCCAGCGCCTCGGCGAGCACCGCCCGGGCCCGCACCGGTCCCACGTGGTTCAGCGCCAGCCCGACGTCGAGGTACACGTTCCGGTACGTCCCGGCAAGATACGCGGCGCTCCGGTGGTACGGGTAGCAGTGCAGCAGCAGCACCGGGATCTCGGCGGGCGCCGCGTGGAGGAACGCCGTCAGCAGGGACGGGTCGGATCGGTGCAGCACCAGGTCGCGGTCGCCGTACCCGACGTGGAACTGGATCGGCAGCCCCAGCTCCACCGCCGCCCACACCAGCGCCGAGCCGAGCACCGGGTCCGCGCTCGCGCCGGTCAGCCACCGGTCCACGCCCGCCGTCACCGCGGACCGGCTCGGCGGGGCGGCGGTGAGCTCCAGCCCACCGCGGTACGCCGCCACCGACTTCACCGCCACGGCGCCGGTCTCGGCGACGACGGCGGCGAGCTGCTCGGCGAACCGCCGGCCGAACCCCTCCGCACCGGCTCGGGCGACGGTCTCCGCGACCTTCTCCAGCCGGACCACCTCCCGGCCGACCGCCGTGGACCCCGCCGCGGCGGCCAGCTCGACCGGGGACAGCAGCTCGTCCGGGTGGTGGCCGGTGTCCACGCAGAACACCCGGGTCCCCGCCGCACGAAGGAAGCGCCGGGTCACCTCGGGCGCGCCCAGGTCGGCCCGGCGTTCCAGGTACCCCTCGGGGCGCACGTGCGGGGCCAGGTCCAGCAGCGGCGCGCAGTGCCGCCGGATCGCGAGCCCCAGCGGGGTGTCGAAGTTCGTGGTGCCGGGCGGCGGGGCGCCGCCCTCACCCAGCAGCGCCTCGAACCCGGCCCGGTCCAGCTCCCGCCGCACGACCCCGTGGCAGTGGTGGTCGACCAGCGGCATCTCAGTACACCCAGCGGAGCGCGTCGACGACCTCCTCCGGGGACGCCCCGCGCAGCCGGTCCGCCTCGGCCCGGCGGACCGCGATCACGGCGTCGGCGAGCATGTCCCCCATCGCCTCACGCAGCACCGCGTCGCCCTCGAACGCCGCGGTCGCGTCCTCCAGCGAGGTCGGGAGCCGGGCGATGCCGAGCGCGGCCAGTTCGGCGGCGGAGTACCGGGCGGGGTCGCCGGTGACCGGCTCGGGCAGCGTCAGCCCGGCGCGGACCCCGTGCAACCCGGCGGCGATCAGCGCACCGACGAGCAGGTACGGGTTGGCCGCCAGGTCCAGGCATTTGACCTCGAGGTTCGCGGCGCGGTCGGCGGTACCGGCATTCCCGGTGACGAACCGCAGCGCGGTCTCCCGGGTCTCGTGCCCCCAGCACGCGAACACGCCCGCCCAGTGCGACGGCACGAGCCGCAGGTAGCTGGCGACGCTGGGGGCGCCGACAGCGAGGAGGGCGGGCAGCGCCGCGAGAATTCCGGCGGCGAACGACTCCCCCTGGGCGGTCATCCCGATCGGACCCGGCCCACCGGCCAGCAGGTTGCGCCCGTTCCGCCAGGGCGAGAGGTGGACATGGCCGCCGTTGCCGACGTGACCGGCCACGACGACCGGGGCGAAGGAGGGACGCAGCCCGTGGCGCCGGGACAGGGCCCGGATCGTCTGCCGGACGAGCACGCTGCGGTCCGCGGCGAGCACGGGCGCGGCGGCGGCGGCGGACACCTCGTACTGCCCGTCCGAGTACTCCGGATGCAGCTGGTCGACCTCGACGCCCTCGTCCTCCAGCGCTGCGAGCACGTCCCGGGCGTAGTCGCTCAGCTCCACCAGCCGGGTCATGCCGTACGCCGGGCCGGTGCACGCCGGGACGAAGCCGTCGGAGTCCCCCCGCCCGAGCGCCCACTCGATCTCGAACGCCATCTGGAGGTCGAGCCCCGCCGCCGCCGCCCGCGCCACCATGCTCCGGGCGAAGCTGCGTTGGCAGGCGGGCCACACCTCGCCGCTCTGCCGGTACCGGTCCACCGGCGCCCACGCCCACCCCGGCTGCGCGGCGAGGGCGACGAGCCGGTCGAGGTCGGGCACGAGGCGCAGGTCCCCGTCCGGGCTGCCGAGGTCCGCCGTGGACGTCAGCGAGTCGTCGGAGAGGAAGATGTCGAACACCGTGGACATCCCGACACCCCACGCCGCGCTGCGGGCGAGCCGGCTCACCGGCACGGTCTTGATCCGGGTGATGCCCGCGGTGTCCACATACGACAGGACCACGCCGCGGATGCCCTGGGCTCGGAGCGTGCGGCCGATCTCCTCCGCACGGGCGGCGCGCTGCGGGCGGCCCACGGACAGGGTGTCGGTCGCACCGGGGTGGTCCGGGTCCACCTCTGTGCCCATCGGCGCACCTCCGGCCCAGGGTGCCAGTGAACACCCGCCCACGCCCCGGCGCGAGCGGCCGGGTGATCCCCGTCCCCTTTCCCCCGGAGCCCCCCCGTGGCCGACGGCGACCACCACGGGGGTAACCCACGCCGTCGAGGCCACCGCGACCGGGATCGGCCTCGGCAACCGTGCCGCGGCCGACCTGGTCGAGACCTCGGCCCGGTTGCAGCACGTGGTGGAGCAGTTCCGCTACCGAGGTGCGGCCCCGCCGCCGAAGGTCAGCGCGGGCTGGAGCTGCTGAACGGCACCAGGGCCGAGGCCGCGTAGCGGAGCTCGACGAGCTGTTCGGCCGCCGGGTGATCCACCCGGTAGTCCTGGATCGCCTCCAGCATCACGTGGGCGGCGATCCCGGTCACGGCCCGGACCGCCTCCTCGGCCGACCACCGCGCCACGGCATCGCTCGCGACGTGTACCGCTCCCGAGTACGGCCGTAGCCGCAGCGTGAGGTCCCACACCCCGCTCAGCACGAGCACCACCGACATCCGGCGCAGCGGCAACGGAGCCAGCCCGCCGTGGGCCCGCAGGACCTCGGTGATGCGGGCGGACGCGGCGGGGAACGCCTCGGCCACGCACACCTCCGGCCACTCCTCGGTCGCCTCGGCGCCGGCCGGGATCCCGAAGGCGGGCGCCGGTTCCGCGAGGAAACCCTCCACCGGTTCGAGGTCGTGCGCGCCAGCCACCTCGACCAGCCAGAACGCGTGCCGCCGGACGTCCAGCCGGACCGGCCCGTCGGCGCCGTCGGTCCGGACGGCCGGATCCCAGCCATTGTCCGGGGCCGGCTCGGGGGCGGCCTCGGTGACCTCCTCGGCCAGTTCCTCGGCGACGACCGGTCCGTGCCCGTCCGGCCGGTCGGCGCGGTGGGCCTCGACCTCGGCCACCGTCTCGTCCGTACCGGGCAGCACGTACGGCCACGGCTTGCCGGTCTTCGCCTCGTACGCCTCCACCGGGACGTACAGCAGCATCTCGGCGGAGAAGTCCCAGATCCCGCCGAACGCCGACGGGTCGGTGAGCACCCGCTCGTAGATGTCCCGCCCGGCGCAGATCACCGCGGCCCGCGCGTCGAGGAACCCGTCCCGGTCCAGCGGCGGCGGGTCGTCGAGAAGGTCGTCCTCGGTGTCCCAGACGTGCTGGGCCGCGAGCGCCAGCAGGTCGAGGCGGCGCAGCGCCTCGTCCAGCCGGTCGGCGAAGCCGAGGACGGTCACCATCGGCCCGGCGGCGAGGCCGGCGGTGAGCCGGTCGAACCCGTCCTCCACGACCCGGCCGCCCAGCGTGGCGACCCGATCCCAGAACTCGTCCTCGGTCATCCCGCCGACCCTAGCGGCCCCTCCGCGCATACCGGTGACGCGCAGGGGTATCGGGTCGACGTGGACAAGCCGACGAGATCGCCTGGCACCGGTGCCGACGGGCGGGTGGGCGTCGTCGTGCTGACCCACAACCGCCGGGACGAGGTGCTCACCGCGGTGGGCCGGGTGCTGGCCCTCCCCGAGCGGCCCCCGGTCGTGGTCGTGGACAACGCGTCCGGGGACGGTACGACCGACACGGTACGGGCGTGGTTCCCCGGCGTGACCGTGCTGACGCTGGCGCACAATCTCGGCGCGGTGGGCCGCAACATCGGGGTGAGCGCGCTCGCGACGCCGTACGTGGCGTTCTGCGACGACGACACCTGGTGGGACCCGGGCTCGCTCCGCCGCGCGGCCGACCTGTTCGACCGGCACCCGGGCCTCGCGGTGATCACCGCGACGATCCTGGTCGAGCCGGGCGGCCGGGACGACCCGGTGAACACCGAACTGCGGGACTCGCCGGTACAGGGCCCCTCCTGGCTACCGGGTCCGGCGCTCGGCAGCTTCCTGGCCGGGGCGTCGGTGGTACGGCGGGAGGCGTTCCTCGGCTGCGGCGGGTTCGACACCCGGCTCTGGCTCGGCGGCGAGGAGGAGCTGCTCGCGGCGGATCTCGCGGCGGCCGGCTGGGAGCTGTGCCACGTCCCGGACATGGTGGTCCACCACGCGCCGTCGGTGCACCGGAACGCCCACACCCGGCGCCGGAACGGGATCCGCAACACGCTGTGGTTCACCTGGCTGCGGCGGCCCGTCGGCCCCGCGCTGCGCCGGACGTGGTTCCTGGCGCGGACGGTCCCCCGCGACCGGGTCTCGCTCCTCGGTGCGCTGGACGCCGTCCGGGGCACCCCGTGGGTCCTGCGCGAGCGCGCCGTGCTGCCGCCGTGGGCGGAGGCCCGGTTCCGCGCCCTGGAACATGCCCAGTCCCAGTCCACCGCCCGGCGGTACGTCAGCTGAGGAGGAGCCATGTTCCTGCAGGTCTACCGGGGCCGGGTCACCGACCCGGAGGAGGTACACGCGGCGCTGCACCGCTGGTCGGACACCCTCGGGCCGGGGTGGGTCGGCACGACGGCAGGGGTCACCTCCGACGGCCGGTCGATCACGCTCGTCCGGTTCGAATCCGCGGACACGGCCACGCCCACCGACGCGGGTGACGCCTGGTGGGCACAGATGTGCGGGCTCAGTGCGGAGCCGATGACCCGCCAGGACTGCCCCCGGGTGATGACCCAGCTCGGTGGCGACTCCGCCGACGCGGGATACGTCCAGGTGCTCCAGGGCCGGATCTCCGACCTCGAACGGCTCCAGCAGGTGCTGGCGGACGCCAGTGGCTGGCAGGCGGAGACGCGGACCGACATCATGGGCGGCCTCATGGGCCTGCACGGCGACGGCGGGTTCACGCAGGCGGTGTACTTCTCGTCCGAGGACGCCGCGTGGGAGGGCGCCCGCACCCAGCCGCCGGTCGACACCACCGCGCTGGACGAGCTCGTCGGTGACCTGACGTTCTTCGACCTGCGGCGACCGTGGGCGTACTCGCCGCGCTGACGTCACCTTCCCGTCGAACGCCGTGCACCGGGTGCCGGGAGACTCCCGGGATGCCCCCTCGCCTGCTCCTCGCCGCCGCCACCGCGGTCGCGCTCCTCGTTCCCGCGGCGCCCGCGTCGGCCCACGGCCGGACCTTCGATCTCCAGGCCCACCGCGGTGGCCTCGGCCTCGTGGTCGAGAGCACCCTCGCGGCCTTCGCCAACGGCCTGGAGCTCGGGGTCAGCACGCTGGAGATGGACGTACAGCTGACCGAGGACGGCCAGGCGGTCGTCACCCACGACCGGCAGGTGTCCGGCGCCAAGTGCCGGGACACGACCGGGCACTACGTCGGCCGGTACCTCGTGACCCTCACGCTGGCCGAGGTCCGCACGCTCGACTGTGGCTCGCAGACCCTCCCCCAGTTCCCCGGGCAGCGGCCGAGCCCCGGCGCCCGGATGCCGCTGCTGCGCGAGGTGTTCGACCTCGTGCACTCCTACCGGGCGTACGGCGTGAAGCTGAACGTGGAGACCAAGGTCGAGGCGGCCGCGCCGCTGGAGACCGCGCCGCGGGAGCAGTTCGTGCGGGTGGTCGCCCGGGAGGTCCGGCGGGCACACCTGCTGCGCCAGGTCACGATCGAGAGCTTCGACTGGGGCGCGCTGATGCGGATGCGCCAGGTGGAGCCGCGGCTGCCGATCGTGGCGCTGACGAACGGGCAGCAGTTCCTGCAGGCCGGCATGCCGGGGAAGTCACCGTGGCTCGGCGGCCTCGACATCGACGACTTCGGCGGTGACCTGGTCGCGGCGGCGACGTCGTTCGGCGCCGACGCGATCTCGCCCGTCCACGGCGACCCGCAGAACGGCACGGTCACCGATCCGGGCTACCGCCCGTACACGACCAGGGCCATGGTGGCCGAGGCGCACGCGGCGGGGATGAAGGTCATCCCGTGGACCGTGGACGACAGGCCCACGATGGAGAAACTGATCGCCGACGGCGTCGACGGGATGATCACCGACTACCCGGACCGGCTCCGCGAGGTGATGGCGGAGCACTGCCTCCGGCTGCCGCGCAGATATCAGGAGAGCTGACCGGCGAGCCGGTCGTGCAGGTCGGTGCTGACCTGGTTCAACCCGGTGATCCGCACGGACTTGCCGCGCGCGGTGTACCGCGTGGTGATCGCGTCGAGCGCGGCGACCGACGAGGCATCCCAGACGTGGGCGTCGGACAGGTCGACCACCACCCGGGCGGGATCGCCCGCGTAGTCGAACTGGCCGACCAGGTCGTTGCTGGAGGCGAAGAAGAGCTCGCCGCGCACCCGGTACACCGCCTCGTCGGGGCCCGCCGAACGGTCCACCGTCACCAGGTGGGCGACCCGCCGGGCGAACAGCACCATCGCGACCAGCACGCCGGCGACGACCCCGATCGCGAGGTTGTGGGTGGCGACCACGACGGCGACCGTCGCGACCATCACCGTGGTCTCGCTCTTCGGCATCCGCCGCAGCGTGCCGGGGCGGACGCTGTGCCAGTCGAACGTCGCCGCCGACACGAAGATCATCACGCCCACCAGCGCGGCCATCGGGATGACGCCGACGACGTCGCCGAGCGCGACCACCAGGATGAGCAGGAACACCCCGGCGAGGAACGTGGACAGCCGGGTGCGGGCGCCGTTGCGCACGTTGATCATCGTCTGACCGATCATCGCGCAACCGCCCATGCCGCCGAAGAAACCGGTGACGATGTTGGCGACGCCCTGGCCCCAGCTCTCCCGGGTCTTCGACGAGTGGGTGTCGGTGATGTCGTCGACCAGCTTGGCTGTCATCAGCGACTCCATCAGGCCGACGAGCGCGATCCCCAGCGCGTAGGGCGCGATGAGCCGGAACGTGTCCCAGCTGTACGGGATGTCCGGTAGGCCGAGGGTCGGCAGGCTCGACGGCAGCTCGCCCTGGTCGCCGACGGTCGGTACCGCCACCGCCCCCGCGACGGTCAGCACCGTGATCACCACGATCGCGACGAGCGGCGCGGGCACCGCCCCGGTCAGCCTCGGCAGCCCCACGATGATCAGCAGCGCCAGCGCGGTGAGCGGGTAGACGAGCCACGGCACATGCACCAGATGCGGCAGCTGGGCGAGGAAGATCAGGATCGCCAGGGCGTTCACGAAGCCGACCATCACGCTGCGGGGCACGAACCGCATCAGCCGCGCGACGCCGGCCGCGGCGAGCACCACCTGGAACAGCCCGCCGACGATCACCGCCGCGATCAGGTGGTCGAGCCCGTGCTCCTTCGCGAGCGGTGCGACCACCAGTGCCACCGCGCCGGTCGCGGCCGAGATCATGGCCGGGCGACCGCCCGTGAACGCGATGGTCACCGCCATCGTGAACGAGGCGAACAGCCCGACCCGCGGGTCCACGCCCGCCAGGATCGAGAAGGAGATCGCCTCCGGGATGAGCGCCAGCGCGACGACGAGGCCGGACAGCACCTCGACGCGGGCGACGCGGGGGGAGAGCCAGGCGGGACGGGCGGCGAGGAGGAAGGTCATGGAGCCATCTCTGTTGAACGTCGCCCGCAACAAGGCGTGATGACCCGATTCTATCGAGTTACCGCGTTCGTCCTCGGCGGACGAGGACCGCACCGACTCGGCGCATGCCGCCGTCGCCGCGGAGTCTGGGCGTCACGGCCCGGCGAGGACTTCCCGGCTGACGGGGGACCACGGGGCGGCCGGACCGGTGCTACGTTCCCGGGTCACCGACAGGCCCGTGTTCGCCCGGATCCTCCTTGGAGGCGCTGTGGGCTCCGACGCCGTTCTCCTGTTCCGTGCCGTTCTCGTGGCGGCCTTTCTGGTCGTCTGGTACCTCCTCACGTGCCGGATCTTCCCGTACCGGCGCTGCCGTGCCTGCGGTGGGAGCGGGAGCCGCAAGGCGCCGTTCGGATCCAGCTACGCCCCCTGCCGCCGGTGCGCCGGTTCCGGCGGGCGTCTCCGGTTGGGCCGGCACATCTGGAACTTCCTGTTCCGTTAGCCAGCTCAGCACGACGCCGGGCCGGTCCCGTGGGACCGACCCGGCGTCGAGGTCGTACCTGCGGGCTCAGACGGCCCGCTTGCCCTGGGTGCGACGGGTGGCGCGCAGGAGCGCCAGGCCGACGAGGAGCAGCGTCACGCCGGCGGCGCCGAAACCGAGCAGCGAGGTACCGGTGACCGGGAGGCCGCCGATGCCGGGAGTGCTACCGCGCGTCTCCTCCACACCGCCGACACCGGCCGACGGGGTCGCGCTCGGGCCGGTCGACGGGACACCCTCGCTCGGGGACTCCGACGGGGTCGCGCTCGGGCCCGTCGTCGGAACGCCCTCACTCGGCGTCTCCGACGGGATCGGGTTGCTCGGGATCACCGGGCCGGTGGGGCTCTCCGACGGCACCGGGAGACTGGGCGACTCCGACGGCACCGGGATGCTCGGCGACTGCGACGGCACGGGGTGGCTCGGCGACTGCGACGGCACGGGGTGGCTCGGCTTGGGGCACGGCTTCGAGGGAGACGGCTTCGGCGGGGCCGGCTTGCAGTCGCCGGGCTTGCCCTTGTCGTGACCGCCCTTGCCGTGACCGCCCTTGCCGTGGCCGCCGTTGCTGTCGCCCTTGCCGTGCTGGGCGTAGGACTTCTCGCAGGTCCCGTGGCCGGGCCCGCCGCCGTGCGAACCCGTGGCGAACGCGGGGGCGGACGCGGCACAGAGCACAGCGCCGGCCGCCAGCGCGACCACGCAGCTGCGCCGAACCGCATCGGGAAGTGAGCTACGCACGGAGTCGAACATCGGAGTCCTTCCGGGGCGGGAGCAGGTCACGTGGAGTAAACGCAAAAACTCACGTCGCGTCACTGCTCCATTCGTGTGCATGGCGCTGTGCACGCGTGTTGTCGCTCTGGGTGATCAGGATTCACGACATTTCGCCCCAGCCGTCCATTACCTAGGGTGTTGATCATCACTACGTCGAGTAACCATGGCGTCCTCGGAGGACTGGGGCCGTCGTGGCCTCGACGTGTCACCCGGTACCCGGGTCCGCGGCCGAGGAGGCGCGCGTCGTCATCGGTGGCGAGCGATCCGCCGCCGGTTCTGACACCCAGCGGCCCGAGGGATGGGCGATGGCACGACGCCCGGCACACGGCCGCCACCGTCCTCCTGCTGCCCGGGGTGGCCCAGCGCGCCGTCATGCGACTCATGGGGTGGTCCACCACCGCGATGGCAGCACATGACCGATCCGGTCCGGCAGGACGTCGCCCGACGGATCGGCGGACTGCGCTGGACTGAGGACGCGAGCCCGGCTGACGTAGCGCCCACGGGCCCCGCCCCGGCCGTCTGACGAGGGGCAGATGAGACTGGAACCGGGACTACGAACGACGCCGGGCCGGTCCTGTCGGACCGACCCGGCGTCTCGTTGTCACGCGCTGGCGGTAGCGGTGGGATTTGAACCCACGGAGGCTTGCACCTCACACGCTTTCGAGGCGTGCTCCTTCGGCCGCTCGGACACGCTACCGCGGACGAGGGTACCCGAGTCCCGCGCGCGAACGCACCGCGGGATGCCGCGGTCAGCCCGCCGGACGGTGCCCGTCGAAGAACCCGCGCAGCGCCGCCCCGCACTCGTCGGCGAGCACGCCGCCGACGACCTCCGGGCGGTGGTTCAACCGGCGGTCGCGGACCACGTCCCAGAGGGACCCGGCCGCGCCCGCCTTGGGGTCCCAGGCGCCGAACACGACCCGGTCCACCCGGGCCAGCACGAGCGCGCCGGCGCACATCGTGCACGGCTCCAGCGTCACGACCAGCGTGCAGCCGGACAGCCGCCACTCCCCCACGATCTCGGCCGCGGCCCGCAGCGCCAGCACCTCCGCATGGGCGGTCGGGTCGCCGGTGGCCTCGCGGGCATTGCAGGCGGCAGCGAGCTCGGTGCCGTCCGGCCCGTACACGACCGCGCCGACCGGTACGTCTCCGGTGGCGACCGCGGCGGCGCCCACCTCGAGCGCCCGGCGTACCCACGGCTCGTACGGGGCGGTCACCCCTCGCGCAGTTCCTCGAGGGCGGTCGCGCAACCGGCGCGCACGCAGATCTCCATCATCACGTCGGCGGGAAGCGTGCCCTCGTGGGCGCAGAGCAGGAGCAGTTCCTTGCCGGGCGTACCGAGGTCCTCCAGCAGGTCCGCCTCGCCGAGCGGGTGCAGCGTCGGCGTCTCCTCCTCGTCGTCCGCCTCGGCGGCGGACCCGACCTCGCCGTCGAGGCCCTCGGTGAGGTCCACGACGCCGATGGCCGGTTCCAGGCCGTCGAGCAGCACCTCCCCGACCCGGGACTCCTCCGCGAACGCCGCGTCGGACGCGAAGACCCGCGGATCGTCGTCACCGTCGACCCGCATCACCACGAGGAACTCGTCCTCGCACTCGACGAACAGCAGCGACACCTCGGCGTCCGGGTCCACCTCACGGACCCGTTCGGCGATCTCCTGGACGTCCTCGGCCCCGTCGAGGTCCAACTCGGCGGCGGTCCAGCCGTCGCGCCCGCGGGCGAGGGCGGCAGCAAAGTACGACACGGTTCTCCTGCTCCGAGACGGGACGGGGGTTGGCGGGACGGTTCCGGCTCAGTGCGGAACCATGTCGACCGTGGCGGCCAGCTGATCGGCAAATCCCAGTCGGCGCGCGATCGCGAGAAGCATCTCATCGGCGTACAGGTCGAGATCGTCGAGGATCGCTCCGAGCTCGAGCTCCGGCAGGCCCAGGTCCGCGAACAGGTCCAGGTCGCCGGCCGGCCAGATGTCCTCGAGGTCGTCGGGCGTGTCCTCGCCGAGCAGGTCCAGCACGTCGGCCGCGAGGTCGTAGTCCGCCGCCGCGGTGACGTCGGACAGCAGGGCTCGCGGCTCCCCGTCCCCGTCGAGCCGCACCGCGACGAAGAACTCGTCCTCCACATCGACGAGCACGATCGGCGTCTGGTGCCGGGACTGCCGTTGCAGCGCGCCCACCAGGCCGTCCAAGTCCTCCGCCACCGCCTCCGGGAGCGGCGACACCTGCCACTGGTCTTCGACACGCAGGATCATCAACGCAAACCCGTCGGCGTCCGCCGCCATACCCACCTCCAGCCGTTACCGGAACGTTGCCCCGCGAAAGCGAGGACGGCAAGCCCTGAGGTGGCGTGGCGGGTCAGGCCGTGCGGCGGCGGTGCACGATGACCTCGCGGACGCGGTCCATCCGCGCACGGCGGGGGGAGACTCGCTCTCTGAGCGCCTGTGCCTCGGCGAGTTCGGCGAGCAGCTGGATCCGCCGCCTGCGGCGCTCTGGATCCAGCCGGGACAGGCTTCGGGTCGTCCCCATGCCACGACCCTGCCGACCGGACGGCCCGTGGTCAAGTCCGGCGACACGCCCGGCCATGGGGGTCAGAGGTGGCGGTACCAGACCGTGAACGTGAACACCGCGACGGCGAGCGCGGTGGCCACGGCGAGTCCCGCGGCGACACCCCGATCCCCCCGCCAGGCGAGCACGGCGACGGCTCCGAGCGCGGCCAGCAGGCCGGCGAGCGTGACGAGCAGGAGCGACAGCGGACTCCAGGCCACCATGCTCAGCAGCAGGAACCACAGCACGCCCGCCCCGAAACCGGCCGCGGCCGCGACGAACCGGAGCGGCCTCGTCTCCCGGTACCCCGGCGGCGGCGCGGGCTGGTACGGGAACGGAACGGGCGGGGGATACGACGGCGCGGCCACTGCCTGGTCGTCGGCGCCGGGCGGGACGGGACCGGTCGCCGGCGGGTACCGCAGCGGGCCGGGCGGGGGCGGCGGCGGGTGCGCGGCGGCGGGTGCCGGCTCGGGTCCGCGCGGCGGGGGCGCCGGGCCCCGCTCCGGTGGGGGCGCCGTGACGAACGTGGGCCGGGAGGCCGACTCGACGGGTCCGGGCGGTACCGGCACGGAGCCCGGCGATGCCCACGGCGAGGCGGCCGAATACTCGGGCCCGGATCCCGCGGCCGGCTCGGGGCGGTCGTCTCGGGGCTCACCGGCCGTGCCGTGCTGGCTGTCCACCGCCGCCCCTCCACCCGCCCGTCCGACCGCTCCCACGGCGTACCCGCAGGGTACGCCGAACGGCCTCACGCCAGGTCCGGCCGCGATCTCGGGCGGCGCCCAGGTCGCGTGGGCAGTGGGTCGTGTGTCCGAAGTCGACACTGGCGGGGCGGGGTGCGGGATGCCCGTCGCGGGGCGGAATCGGACGGGATGTCCCGCGCGGCCGGACGCCGGTTGTTGGACGTGACGCCGCTCACACTCCACTATGTCCGCAGGCCGGCAGCAGATCGCCGGCGCACAACCTGGGGAGGACGACCATGCCCGACGCGACCGCGGAGCGACAGGACATCGACGAGACGATCGCCGGGCGGACCCTGCCGTCGGTCTTCGCCGAACTCGTCGCCAAGCATCCCGACGCGCGGACGATCCGGTGGCGCGACGCCGACGGGACGTTCCGGGACCAGACGCTGACCGAGTACCGCGGCACCGTCCGGGACGCCGCGCTGGGCCTGGTCTCGCTCGGTTTCGCCCCGGGCGAGTTCGGGCTCGTGATGGCGTCCAACCGTCCGGAGCACGGCGCCGCCGACCTCGGCATCATCCACGCGCGGGGCGCGTCGGTCACGCTGTACAACACGCTCGCGCCGGACCAGGTGGCCTGGATCGCGGAGCACTGCGGCGCCACCGTCGCGATCGTGGAGAGCGAGGAGCAGCTCGCGAAGTTCCGCAAGGTGCGGCACCAGCTCCCGAACCTGCGCACGATCGTCACGCTCGACGCCGATCCCGCCGGGGACGAGGGAGTGATCCGCTGGACCGAGCTGCTCGCCCGGGGCGCGGCGGCCGCGGCGGCGGACCCCGGGGCGTTCGAACGGTCCTGGCGTGAGCTGAAGGCCGACGACCTGTTGTCCCTGATCTACACGTCCGGCACGACGGGCACGCCCAAGGGCGTCATGTACAGCCACCGCAACGTCCTCTGGACGGCCGAGTCGATCCGCCGGCACTGGGGCGACGACATGCTGGGCAACTCCCGGCTGATCTCGTACCTGCCGCTGGCCCACGTGTCCGAGCGGTTCACCAGCCACTGGGGTCCGCTGTGGCAGAGCCTGCACGTCGACACGCCCGGCAGCATCACCTTCTGCCCGGACCTGACGCAGCTGCTGCCGTACCTGCAGGAAACCAGGCCGACCGTGTTCGTCGGGGTGCCGCGGGTGTGGGAGAAGTTCCAGACCGCGATCCGGGCGGGCATCGCCGCGCAGCCGGAGGAGATCCGGACCGCGGTCACCGGCGCGCTGGACGCCGGCCGCCGGGCCGCGGAGCTGCGGCATGCCGGCCAGGACATACCGGCGGAGCTCGCCGCGGCGGTGGAGGCCGCCGCTCCCGTGTACGCGGGGGTCCGCGCGAAGCTGGGACTCGACGAGGTCAAGCTCGCCGTGACGACGACCGCGCCGACGCCGCTGGACCTCGAGCTGTTCTGGGCGGGTCTCGGGCTCCCGCTCCACGAGGTGTGGGGCATGAGCGAGCTGACCGGCCCGGCGACCGCCGTCCCCCCGCACGACCTCCGGCTCGGCACCGTCGGCCCGCTCCTCCCCGGCGTCGAGGCGACGATCGGCGCGGACGGCGAGCTCCTGATCCGCGGCGGCAACGTGATGCAGGGGTACTACCGGGACGACGAGCGCACCGCCGAGGCCCTCGACGCGGACGGCTGGCTGCACACCGGTGACATCGCGGTGGAGGACGACGGCTGGTACCGCATCGTCGACCGCAAGAAGGAACTGATCATCACGTCGAGCGGGAAGAACATCGCTCCCGCGCAGGTGGAGAGCCTGCTCAAGCTGCACCCGCTGGTGGGTCAGGCGATCACGATCGGAGACCAGCGCAGCCACCTCACCGCGCTGATCGTCCTCGACCCGGACATCAGCCGGGCCTGGGCGGCGCAGCGCGGCATCGCCGGCGCGACGATGGAGGAGCTCGCCCAGCACCCGGACGTGGTCGCCGCGATCGCCGCGGGGGTGAGCGAGGCGAACACCCACCTGGCCCGGATCGAGCAGGTCAAGCGGTTCAGCATCCTCCCGCGCGAGTGGACGCCCGAGTCCGGTGAGCTGACGCCGACGCAGAAGCTGAAGCGACGGGTGGTCCTCGACCGGTATGCCACGGAGATCGCGAGCCTGTACGCCGAGCCGGCGGGCGGGTACGAGGTCGCGCCGCGCTGAGCGGCGAGAACGGCGGGCGAGCCGCGTCTCCGTGGTCGGGTACGGCCCGTTCCGGCCTGCGCCCGCGGTCGACCGCCTGTCGTGACGACATAGGTTCGGCGCATGACGGTGTTCCTGATCGGCGGCGGGTGGCGGGCGGAGGCCCGCGACGACGTATACGGCCCGTTCCTCGACGCGGCGGGTGAGCGCCCCACCATCGCCTGCGTGGTACTCGACGAGGGTGACGGTGCCGCGCAGTTCGAGCGGTGGGCCACCGCGCTGAGGGCCACCGCGGCCTGCGACCCGGTGCCGGTACTGGTCCCGGCGGGCGGCCGTCTCGACGTGGCCGCCCTCGGAGACGCGGCGGGCCTGCTGGTCTGCGGAGGCCGCACGCCCGCATACGCCGAGGCGCTCGCGCCGGGCGCATCCGCGCTGCGGCAGTGGCTGGCGGAGGGGCGGCGGCCGTACGCCGGCTTCTCGGCCGGTGCCGCGGTCGCCGCGGGGGCCGCACTCGTCGGCGGCTGGCGCTGCGACGGTGTCCCGGTCTGCCCGGAGGACGCCGCCGAGGATCTGGACGAGGTGGCCGTGGCGCCGGGGCTCGGGCTGGTCCCGGTCATGGTGGACGTCCACGCGGCACAGTGGGGAACGCCGGGAAGGCTGGTCGCCGCGGTCCGCTCCGGTCGCGTCGCCTCGGGAGTCGCCCTCGACGAGGACACGCTGCTCACCGTGGAGCGCGAGACGGCCACGGTCGGCGGCGCGGGACGCGTCCACCGCGTGCGGGCCGTCGGCCGGGGCGTGGAGGTGACGTCCGCGGGGACCGGCGAGCGGGTGCCCGTCGAGCTCGGGGCCGGTACCTGAGACGCGGTCACGACTCCGGGTCGAGGTGCCGCACGACCCGCGCCGGGTTGCCCACCGCGACGACGTTGGCCGGCAGGTCCCGGACCACGACAGAGCCCGCGCCGACCACGGTGTTCGCCCCGATCGTCACGCCGGGCAGCACGATCGCCCCGCCCCCGAGCCAGACGTTGTCCCCGATCGTGATCGGCTCGGCGGCCTCCCACTTGTCCCGGCGCGGCCCCGGCTCGACCGGATGGGTCGGCGTCAGCAACTGCACGTTCGGGCCGATCTGCACGTCGTCCCCGATCGTGATCGGGGCGACGTCCAGCGCCACCAGCCCGAAGTTCGCGAAGCACCGGGCGCCGATCTCCAGGTGGCTGCCGTAGTCCACCCGGAACGGCGGGCGGATCTCGGTGTCCTCCCCGACCGAGCCCAGCAGCGCCACCAGCAGCCTCCGCCGCTCCGCCGGGACGCGCGCGGAGGTGGCGTTGTACGCGTCCATGAGGTCCAGCGCCCGGGCGCTCTGCTCGGCGAGCTCCGGGTCGTCCGCGATGTACCACTCACCGGCGAGCATCCGCTCACGCATCGATCGGGCCATCGACCGAGCGTAGTCAGGCCGGGAGCTGGTCCATCGCCCGGTAGATCCGCTGCTCCGAGACCGGGTACGCGGTCTTCAGGCTCTGCGCGAACAGACTGACCCGCAGCTCCTCGATCATCCACCGGATCTGCCGCACGTCCGCGCCCTGCCGTCGCGCCGGCGGCAGCGACACCACGAGGTCCCGGTACGCCTCGCGCACCGCCTCGACGCGCATGGTCCACTCGCGGTCCCGGTTCGGGTTCTCCGGCAGCTTGTCCAGCCGCCGTTCGATCCCCTGCAGGTACCGGAGCACGTCCGGCAGCCGTTGCCGACCGGTGGAGGACAGGAACCCGTCGAACACCAGCCCCGCCAACTGGGTCCGGATGTCCGTCAGCGCCCCCAGCAGCGCGGGCTGCCGTACCGAGGAGATCCGGGTCTCCACGGCATGCGCGGACGTCAGGATCTCGGCCACCACCCGCACGGTCTTCACGACCGCGTCCACGAGGTCGGCCCGCACCTTGTCCCGCAGCGCCTCGAACCCCGCGGCGTCCCACGGCGGCCCACCCGCTGCCTCGATCAGCCCGTCGACGGCGGCGGCCACGGCATCGTCCAGCAGCGCGGGCACGGCGCCGTACGGGTTGCGTCCGAGCGCCAGCTTGACCTGGTTGGACAGTCCGCCGAGGACGGAACGGAGCGGGTTCGGAGCGGCGAGGAGCAGCAGTCGCCGGGTGCCGCGCCAGTGCGCGACCTCCTGTTCCGCGACGCTGCCGAGCACCCGGACCGCCACGGTCGAGCCCTCGTCCACCAGCGCCGGATAGCCCCTGACCGCGTGCCCGCCCCGGGTCTGCTCGAACGTCCGGGGCAGCGCGTCTCCCGGCCACGACGTCAGGCCGGCCTGTTCGATGCCCGCCGCCGCCTCGGCGATCGTCACCCGGACGCGCGGCGCGAGCTGACGCTTGAGGGCGTCCAGGTCCTTGCCCTCACCCCGCACGTGCCCGCCGGCATCCTCGACCCGGAAGGTGACCCGCAGATGGTCCGGGATCCGGTCCAGCGACCACGCGTCCCGCGGGACCACGACCCGCGTCATCCGGTACAGCTCGTCGGCGAGCGCGGTGAGCAACGGCCCGTCCGCCGGCCCGACCCCGGCGAGCGCGGTGCGGGCGCTGTCGGGCGCCGGAACGAAGTTCACCCGTAGCGCCTTGGGTAGCGACCGGATCAGCGCGGTGACGAGGTCCAGCCGCAGGCCCGGGATCTGCCAGTCGAAGCCCGCCGGGTCCACCCGGTTCAGCACCGGGAGGGGAATGTGGACGGTCACACCGTCCGCCGCGGTGCCCGGCTCGAACTGGTACGACAGCGGCAGCGAGAGGTCGCCCTGGCGCCACGCGTCCGGGTACTCGGAGGCCGCGAGTGCGCCAGCCTCGTCGCTGACCAGCATCGACTCGGTGAACGTCAGCAGGTCGGGCTGGGTCCGCCGCGCCGTCTTCCACCACGCGTCGAAGTGCCGCCCGGACACCACGTCCGCCGGGATCCGCTGGTCGTAGAACGCGAACAGCGTCTCGTCGTCGACGACGATGTCGCGGCGGCGGACCCGGTTCTCCAGCTCCTCGACGTCGGCGAGCATGTCCCGGTTGGCGTGGAAGAACTTGTGGTGCGTACTCCAGTCGCCCTCGACGAGCGCGTGCCGGATGAACAGGTCCCGCGACACCTCGGGGTCGATCCGGCCGTAGTCCACCTTGCGGGACGCGACGAGCGGGATGCCGTACAGCATCACCTTCTCGAACGCGACGACCCCGCCGCGCTTGGCCTCCCAGTGCGGCTCGCTGTACGTGCGCTTGACCAGGTGCGGCGCCAGTTGCTCGGCCCATTCGGGTTCGATCTTCGCCGCCACCCGCCCCCACAGGCGGGACGTCTCGACCAGCTCGGCCGCCATCACCCAACGCGGGGACTTCTTGAACAGCGCCGAGCCGGGGAACAGCGCGAACTTCGCGCCCCGCGCGCCGAGGTACTCGTTCTTGTCTGCTTCTTTCAGCCCGAGGTGCGACAGCAGACCGGCGAGCATCGACCGGTGGATGCGCTCACCGTCCTCCGGGGACGTGCTGTACGCGATGCCGATGGTCTTGGTGACCTGGCGCAGCTGGGAGACGAGGTCCTGCCATTCCCGGATGCGAAGGTAGTTCAGGAACTCCGCCTTGCACAGCCGCCGGAACTGGTTCGACGACAGCTCCTCCTGCTGCTCGCGCAGGTACTGCCACAGGTTCAGCAGCGAGAGGAAGTCCGACTGCGGGTCGGCGAACCGGGCGTGCTTCTCCGCCGCGGCCTGCTGCTTGTCCAGGGGCCGTTCCCGTGGGTCCTGGATGGACAGCGCGGCGGCGATGACGACGACCTCGCGGACGCACCCGTTGCGGTCGGCCTCGAGGATCATCCGGCCGAGCCGCGGATCCACCGGCAGTTGCGCGAGCGAGCGCCCCAGCGGCGTCAGCCGCTTCCGCGGGTCGGTCTGCGCGACGTCCAGCGCCCCGAGCTCACCGAGCAGGTCCACGCCGTCCTTGATGTTGCGCCGGTCCGGTGGTTCCACGAACGGGAACGCGGCGATGTCGCCGAGCCCCAGCGCCGTCATCTGGAGGATGACCGACGCCAGGTTGGTGCGCAGGATCTCGGGGTCGGTGAACGCGGGCCGGGACTCGAAGTCCTCCTCGGTGTACAGCCTGATGCAGATGCCTTCGGCGACCCGGCCGCAGCGGCCCTTGCGCTGGTTGGCCGACGCCTGGGAGATGCGCTCGATCGGCAGCCGCTGCACCTTGGTGCGCAGGCTGTACCGCGAGATGCGGGCGGTGCCGGGGTCGACCACATACCGGATGCCGGGCACCGTCAGCGACGTCTCGGCGACGTTCGTCGCGAGCACGACCCGGCGGCCGGTGTGCGGCTGGAACACCCGGTGCTGCTCGGCGGAGGACAGCCGGGCGTACAGCGGCACGATCTCGGTGTTCCGCAGGTCCCGCTTCGCCAGCGCGTCGGCGGTGTCCCGGATCTCCCGCTCCCCGGACAGGAACACCAGGACGTCGCCCGGCGCCTCGCCGTACAGCTCCTCGACGGCCTCGCAGATCGCCTCGGTCTGGTCCCTGACGACATCCTCGGAGTCCTCTTCGGACGCTTCCTCGATCAGCGGCCGGTACCGCACCTCGACCGGGAACGTGCGCCCGGACACCTCGACGATGGGGGCGCCGTGGAAATGCGCCGAGAACCGCTGGGGGTCGATGGTCGCCGAGGTGATGATCACCTTCAGGTCCGGGCGGCGCGGGAGCAGCTCCTTGAGATACCCGAGGATGAAGTCGATGTTCAGGCTGCGCTCGTGCGCCTCGTCGATGATCAGCGTGTCGTACCGCGACAGCGTGCGGTCGCGCTGGATCTCGGCGAGCAGGATGCCGTCGGTCATCAGCTTGACGAGCGTGTTGTCGCCGACGTGGTCGGTGAACCGGACGGTGTAGCCGACCGCCTCGCCGAGCGGGGTGTCCAGCTCCTCGGCGATGCGCTCGGCGACCGTGCGCGCGGCCAGCCGCCGGGGCTGCGTGTGGCCGATCAGCCCGCGGACGCCGCGGCCGAGCTCCAGGCACATCTTGGGGATCTGCGTCGTCTTGCCCGAGCCCGTCTCCCCGGCCACGATGACGACCTGGTTGTCGCGGATCGCGGCGAGGAGGTCGTCCCTGCGCTGGCTGACCGGCAGGGCCTCGGGATAGGTGATCGCCGGGACCGCGGCGCGCCGTCGCTCGATCCGCCGCTCGGCGGCCTCGACCTCGGCGGCGACCTGGGCGAGGGCGTCCGGGCGGCGCGACGTGCGGACGCTGTCGAGCCGACGCTGAAGGCGCCGCTGGTCGCGGTGCATCAGATCGGCGAGGCGTCCCCGGAGGTCAGCGGGCGAAACGGTCGCGAGGGGCTCATCCATACCCTGCCAAGGATAGGCCGCCCGGGCGGTTGCTCAGACCGGTACGAGGTCGCGCCGCCGGATCGCCACCAGCCCGACCACGGCGAACACGATGCCGGCGGCCAGGAGCACCACCGCGCCCGGCCGGTCGACCGGCCGGGCGGGTACCGCCGCGACGTAGTGGAACGGCGAGCAGGCCAGCACCGCCTCCGGCAGCTGCACCAGCCGTCCGAAGTAGTCCACCAGGAACGTCACCACCGGCACCGCGAGGCCGACCGGCGCCGCCACGCGCGGCACGAGCCCGACCAGCGCGCAGGCCAGACCGCCGAAGCAGACCGCGGCGGGCAGCATGTTCGCGGCGGCCCGGAGCACCCCGGCGGGGTCGCCGCCCGGACCGGCCACCGACACCGCGGCGCCGGCGATCCCCACGGCCGCCGCCGCGCACACGGCCCCCCCGACCCCCGCTCCGAGGAACGCTCCCAGCCAGCGCGGCCGCGCCACCGGGCGCGCCAGGACGGGGTCGGCGCGCCCGGTGGCCTCCTCCCGGCGGGCGCCGAGCACGCCCTCCACGGCGACGACCACGACGAGAATGCCGAGGAACTGGTACGACCCGCCGAGGTAGGACCGCACGAGGTCGGGCGAGCCGCCGAGCCGGGCGAACAGGTCGGCGGTCTGCCGGTCCTGCGCCACGAACGTCCCCACGTCCGCCGCGATCCCGGCCACGATCGCGCTGAAGACGGTCAGTCCCGCGGCCCAGGCGAGCACGGTCGAGGCGTACAGCCGGGCCGCGAGCGCCTCCGGGGTGCGCAGCCGGCGGCTGTGGCCCGGCCCCGGCCCGGGCCGCAGCAGGCCGGCACCGAGGTCCCGGCGGCCCTCCAGGGCGTACGCCGCCGCGAACAGACCGAGCGCGGACCCGGCCGCGAGGACCAGCGGCCCCACCCGGTCGGCGGCATACGCGTCGACACGCTCCAGCCACCCCAACGGCGACAGCCAGGCGAGCCAGCCGCGGTCGTCGGAGGTGTCGGCCACCATCCGTACGACGTACGCGACGCCGACCGCCGTGCCGGTGAGCGCGCTCGCGGCCCGCCGGGTGCCGGCGACCTGGCCCATGAGCGCGCCGATCGCCACGAAGACCAGGCCCACGGCCGCGACGCCCGCCCCGAGCAGCACGGCACCCCTCCCGCCCGCCCCGGCACCCAGCAGCGCGCAGGTGGCCATCGCGCCGAGCACCACGGAGCCGACCGCGGTCCCGGCCGCGGCGGCCAGCAGCGACGCCTGCCGCCGGACCGCACCCGACCACACCAGCTCCCGCACCCCGGTCTCCTCCTCGCCGCGGGTCAGCGCGACGATCCCGAGGCCGGCGTAGAGGGCCGCGAGGGTGCCGAGGGTGACGCCGACGCGCCACGCCGTGAAGCCCCCCGGCGTGGACAGGTCGCCGGGCACCCCGAGCAGCGCGCGGAACGAGGTGTTGGCCCGGAGCGTCCCGGTCAGCCCCGCCCGGACCCCCGGGTCGGGGTACAGCGCCTCGTAGCTGCCGACCACGGTGAACGCGAGGAGGAACAGCCCCAACCCCCACAGCACCGTGCGGAGCCGGAGCCGACGCCAGATCAGTCCGATCAGGACGCCGGTCACGGCGTCTCGGCGGCGTCGTAGTAGCGCAGGAACAGCTCCTCCAGCGTCGGCGGCCGGCTGCTCAGCGTCCGGACCCCGGCACGGGCGAGCGCGGCGAGGAGATCGGCCGTCGCCTCGGGTCGGACCCGGCAGCGCACGCGGTACCCGCCGTTCGCCGGCGCGACGACGAGGTCGGACACTCCGGCAATCCCGCCCAGCTCCGGCGGGTGGCCGACCTCGGCGTCCACTGTGTACTCCGAGAGGTGGCGCAGCTCGTCCAGCGTGCCGGTCTCGACCAGGCGTCCGGCCCGGATGATCCCGACCCGGTCGCAGGTGGTCTCCACCTCGCCGAGGATGTGCGAACTGAGCAGGACGGTGCGGCCCTCGTCCCGCGCTGCCACGAGGTGACGCCGGAACACCGCCTCCATCAGCGGATCCAGCCCGCTCGTCGGCTCGTCCAGGATGAGCACGTCCGCCTCGGCGGCGAACGCGGCGACGAGCGCGACCTTCTGCCGGTTGCCCGTGGAGTACGCCCGGCACCGCACCGTCGGGTCGAGCTGGAAGGCCTCGACGAGTTCCTCCCGGCGCTTCTGGTCGGACCTGCCGTGCAGGGCGAGCAGCACGTCGATCGCCTGACCGCCGGTGAGCTGCGGCCACAGGGCGACGTCCCCCGGGACGTACGCGATCCGCCGATGGAGCGGGAGCGCGTCCCGCTGGACGTCCAGCCCCAGCACGGTGGCGCGCCCGGACGTCGGGCGCAGGAGGTCGAGGAGGATGCGGAGCGTGGTCGTCTTCCCGGCTCCGTTGGGACCGAGGAAGCCGTACACCTCGCCGGCGGGGACCGCCAGCGTGAGCCGGTCGAGCGCCCGGCGCCGGCCGTAGTCCTTGGTGAGCTCGTCGACCGCGATCGCGGTGGTCACGAGGATGCACGCTACGCAGCGGCCGGGCGGCCGTGAAGACGCACTCCGGCCCCCGGCGACGTGCGCCGGGGGCCGGAGCCGGAGTGGGGAGTCGGAGTGGGGAGTCGGAGCTAGTTGTCGTCTCCCGAGCCGTCATCCGTCCGCGACCCACGATCCTGGCCCCGGTCGCGCGCCTTCCCGGCGTCCTCTCGGTTCTTCTCCTCGGCGTCCTTGGCGCGGTCGGCCGGTGAAGCCCGGCAGCTGGGTGAACACCGCGAGGAAGACCTCGCTGGTCAGCTCCTCGGGCTCCGCCGCGCCCCGGGACCGCAGGTACCCGGCGACCGGGGGGACAAGGACTCCCAGAGCTCCCTGAAGGCCCAGGCCGCACCCTCCTGGGCTGCCGCCAGGAGGTCGTCGAAGGCGGCGCGGGTCACGATATTTGCATCGGCAACAGAATCCTCGCCGTTGAGCGCGAGAGAACTTGTTGCCGACGTCACCGCGCGGTCAGTGCGCCGCGCGCAGCCCCTCGAACCCGCGCTCCCGGGCGCGCGCCGCTGCGAGCAGCCCCGCCACCGCGAGCCCGTTCGTGATCTCCCCGGACTCGACCCGCGCGACGGCGACCTCCAGCGACACCCACTCGCGCTCGAGGTCCGCCTCCTCGCCGCTCGCGGTGAACTCCCCGCCGGCCGCGCGGAGGTCCCGGGCGAGATAGACCCGGACGAGCTCGGTCGACATGCCGGGACTCGGGTGCAGGTCGACCAGGGTGTGCCAGGTGTCCGCGGCGAGCCCGGCCTCCTCGGCGAGCTCCCGGGCCGCCGTCTCGCGCGCGCCCTCCCCGGCCATGTCGCGCAGCCCGGCCGGCAGCTCCCACAGCCGTGAACCGAGCGGATGCCGGTACTGCCGGATCAGCAGCACGCGGCCCTCCGGGTCGGCCGCCACGATCGCCACCGCGTCGGCGTGCTCCACGACCTCGCGTTCGACGGTCGAGCCGTCGGGCATCCGCACCTCGTCGACGCGGACAGCGATGATCTTGCCCTCGTACACGCGGCGGCTGGCCACGACCTCGTACACGCCTACTCCCGGTATCGGGCGGCCAGCACCGGCCGACTGGCGCCGCGCAGCTCCGCCTCGGCCGCGACCAGCCGGTCGACGGCCGCCGGGTCGTCCAGGCCCGGCGCGACCACGACCTCACCGGCGTCGAGCCCCGCCAGTGACGCGGTCACCACGTCCTCCGCCGACATCGCGTGGGGCTCGTCCCGCTTGGCGGCGGCCGTCTCGTCCGCCACCGACGTGTCGCCGGCCGTGAGGTGGAACTCGGTCGCCGTGTACCCGGGGCAGCAGACCTGGATCTTCAGCGGCGTCCCGGCCAGTTCCGCGGCGAGCGTACGGGTGAAGGTGACCACGTACCCCTTCGTCCCCGCGTACACCGCCCGGAACGGCAGCGGGTCCGGCGGCAGCGCACCGGCGAACGCCAGCAGCGACGCCACGTTGATCACCGCCCCACGGCCGCGGTCGAGCATGCCCGGCACCGCCGCCCGGGTGAGGGCGGTCGGCACGGTGACGTTGAGGGTGATCACCTTGCTCAGCAGTTCGGCATCCACCTCGCCGAACGAGCCGTACCCGTTGATGCCCGCGTTGTTCACCAGCAGGGTCACGTCTTCCGCGGCCACCCGCTCGGCCACGCGCGTGACGTCCGCCCCGGCGGCGAGGTCGGCGACCAGGGCCTCGCCGCCCAGCTCGTCGGCCAGCGCACGCAGCCGGGACTCCCGCCGGGCGACCAGCACGACGTGGTACCCCCGTTCGGCCAGCCGTCTGGCGTACACCTCCCCGATCCCCGCGGACGCTCCCGTCACCACTGCCGTACCGCTCATGCCACCACCTTCCCGGACAGGTACTTCACGAGACCCACGACGTCGTCCACCACCGACCGCAGCAGCGGCACCCGCGCGAGCCCGATCAGCCGGACCACGAGGGGCGCCGTCCGGTGGACCAGCTGGTACGTGCGCTCGGCGCCCTCGCTGGAATCGTGGACCCAGTACAGGACCACCCCCATGTGGTACAGCCACAGCAGGTCGGGCAGCTCCTCGCGCAGACCCTTCGGCACGTTGGCGTCCGAGCCGTCGACGAGGGCGGCGCAGAACGCCACCTCCTCCCCCCGGGCCGGCGCGGACGCCGAGCTGAACGGCGACAGCGGGCTCTTCGGATCGGCGGCCGTCTTGAAGAAGCCACCGGCGAAGTCGTGGTACGGCGCCATCACGTCCAGGTGCGTGGTCAGCGAGGTGCGCAGCCGGTCGGCCAGCTCCCGCCGGCCGGCGAGCAGCGGCGCCGCCGACGCGCGGTGCTGGCGGCCGATGTCGTCGTAGAACGCCTGGATCAGGTGTTCCTTCGAGTCGAAGTAGTAGTACGCGTTGCCGACGCTGACCCCGGCCTCGGCGGCGATGGCCCGCATCGTCGTCGCGTCGTACCCCTGTTCCCGGAACAGCCGCAGGGCCGTGACCAGGATCAGCTCGCGGGTCTGCTCGCCCTTGCTCGACCGACTGCGCGCGGTAGTCCCCTCTGCCACGGGTCCGACCCTAGCCCGGCAGCAGAGCGGACAGCTTCTCGCGGTGGTGGCCGACCGCCCCGAACGCCTGCCGGGCCACGGGCGCGGGACCGGCGAGGACAGCCGTTCGGCGAGCATCCCGTGCTCGGCGCGGCACCACAGGCACAGCACCCACGCCCGTTCCGCGGGGTAGACCGCGCCGTCGTCGCCGATCCCGGTCAGATCACCCAGCGTCGCGGAGTGGTCGAGGGCGGGGAACCGCCGCCACACCTCCTCGGACGCGGCGGCGACGAACGAGAGCGCTACGAGCCGCTGCTGCGGCAGGAGCCACTCCCGCGCTCGGCGGCACGGCGGGCGGCTCGCGCCATACCGGACGGTCACGCTGCGCATCCGAGCCCCCTACCCCGTGGGCGCGGCGTACGGCGACACCGGCGGCACCCCGTCCGGCCGGACCGGCGGCTCCGTCCGCTGCGGCGCGGTGTGCCGCGGCGCATCCGGCTGAGGGCGAGCACGTTCCCGAGGTGCAGGGCGCCCAGCACGACGAGCACCAACCCGAGCCTGCGGCCGAGCGCCTCCACCGACTCCGTGGGTCCGGCCACCCCGCTCCCGGTCTTCGACGCGAAGCTGACGAAGCCGAGGTTGACCAGGTAGAAGCCGACGACCAGCAGCCGGTCGACGCTCTCGACCGGCTCGTTCTGGCCCTCGAACACGTCGGACAGGAACGCCGCCGTCGCGGAAGAGCGTGCGCGCGACCCACGGTGAGGCCGATGCTCACCGTCAGATAGCCGAAATGCGTGCCGAGCTCCAGTCCACGACGTCCCCCTCATCTCGACGCGGTCATCTTGAACGGGTTCAAGTGACACGGCAGCGTGTGCGTTGAACGTGTTCAGGTGGTTGGGTCAGCGCGTGCCCCATGCCATGCCCGCCCTCGCCCCCCGCCGCGTCGCCGTTCTCGGCCTCGGCCTGATCGGGGGTTCGCTGGTGCGGCGGCTCGCGGCCGCGGGACTGACCGTCACCGGGTACGACGCCGACCCCGGCACCCGCGCGATCGCCCGGACCGCCGCCGCCATGGCCGGCCGGACGCGCGCCTGGTCGGTGGCCGGGTCGGTCGCGGAGGCGGTCGAGGGTGCCGAGGCGGTCGTGTGCGCCGTACCGCTGCCCGCCCTCGGCCGCGTCCTCGACGCCGTCGCGGCCACCGGGTACGAAGGCCTGCTCACCGACGTCACGTCCGTCAAGGAACCCGCGGACGCACTCGCCGCCGGGCACGCCCCGCGCGCCCGCTGGGTCGGCGGGCACCCGATGGCCGGCACCGAGCGGTCCGGGTTCGCCGCGAGCGACCCCGCCCTGTTCGAGGGGTGCGCGTGGGTGCTCGGCCTGGACCGGCAGACCCGCGTCGCCGACTGGACCGCGCTGGCGGCGCTGTACACCGGGATCGGCGCCCGGGTGGTCCCCGCGACCTCGGCCGAGCACGACGCGGCCGTCGCCCGGATCAGCCATCTCCCGCACCTCGTCGCGGCGGCCCTCGCCACCGGCGCGACCCGGGGCCCGGTCGGGCCGCTGGCGCTGGCATTGGCCGCCGGGTCGTTCCGCGACGGGACCCGGGTCGCGGCCACCGTCCCCGCCCTCACCGCGGCGATGACCGGCGCGAACGCCGCCGCGCTGCGCACCGAGCTGGACGGCCTGCGGGCCCGGCTGGCCGAGCTGCGGCACCTCCTCGACGCGGCCGACCCGGCGGCGGCGCTGCTGCCGGCGCTGGCCGAGGGTCACGCGGTGCGCGCCACCTGGCCGCCGGGATCGGGCGAACCCGAGACGGTCGCCGCGGACGCCGACCCCCTGCTGGAGCTCGGCCGGGCCGGGGGCTGGGTCACCGGGGTCGCCGACGACGGCCGGTCGGTGACGGCGGTACGCCCGGTCTGAGGCCTCCGGCCGCGTCCCCCCTCCCCCCGCCCCCCGCGTTGATCATGGGCTTTGCAACAGGACACGCCGGCGTGTCTGTTG
>JAVEDU010000075.1 GCA_030840805.1 Actinomycetota bacterium | reverse complement strand
GCCGCCCGCTCGGGTCCGGTGGTCCGGCGTCAGGCGGCCTTGCGGATCCGGGCCAGGCGCTGCTCGGTGGGCCAGCGCACGTCCCAGGCGAGGCCGGTCCGCTCGAACAGCTTGATCAGGGCGGCCGACGGGTCGAGCTGGCCCTTCTCGACGCCGTGCCGGGCGCACTTCGGGTCGGCATGGTGCAGGTTGTGCCAGGACTCGCCGAGCGAGACGATCGCCAGCCAGTTCACGTTGCTGGCCTCGTCCTTGGTGTTGAACGGGCGCTCGCCGATCACGTGGCAGAGCGAGTTGACCGACCACGTGACGTGGTGGACGACCAGGATCCGCACCAGCGCGCCCCAGACGAACGCGCTGAACGCCCCCGCCGCGGTGCCGGTGACCCCGTAGCCGATCAGCGCGGGCAGCCCCAGCGAGGCGATCGCGAAGAGTGGGAAGAGCTTGTTCAGCACGATCAGGTCCCGGTCGGCGACCAGGTCCGGCGCCCAACGACGGGCGGAGCTCTTCTCGCTGTCGAACAGCCAGCCGGTGTGCGCCCACAGCAGGCCGCGGACCAGACCGAACGGCGACCGGCCGTACCGCCACGGCGAGTGCGGGTCGCCCTCGTCGTCGGCGAACGCGTGATGCCGGCGGTGGTCGGCCACCCAGGTGATCACGCCACCCTCGAGCGCCATCATCCCGGCGGAGGCCAGCACGATCTTCAGGACGCGGTGGGTCTTGAACGCCTGGTGCGTGAAGAACCGATGGAAGCCGACGGTGATGCCGAACGCGGTGAACAGGTAGAAGCCGAGCGCGAGCGCGGCGTCGGTGATCGAGATGCCGCCGTGCCGGGTCGCGAGCACGATGCCGACCACGAGGCCGACGACCGGCAGGCCGACGACCAGGTAGACCAGCGGCAGCTCCCAGCCCGGCCGCGGCTTGACTCCGGGCACGGGCTTGCGGGTCTTCTCGACCTCGCTGTCGAGCAGAGTCATGCGTCTCCTCCAAGGGATGGCGGCTGTCTGCGTTGAGCCTGACACGGCGTCGCGGGCGAGTTCTTGCCCATGATCGACGGTCTTCGTGGGTAGTTCTTGTCATCGCGTGACAAGATGAGGCGCATGGAGCCCGAGATCGGTCCCCGCGCGCTGCGACTTCCACCCAGCGTGGCCGAGGCGCTACGCCGGGAGCTGCCGCCGCTGGCCGAGGAGATCCTCGCCGTCATCGCCGTCGAGGTGCCCGCCTACGCCCGGCCGCTGGAAGGGAAGTTCGGCGCCGGGGTCAACCGGGGCGTCCAGATCGCGCTGAGCCACTTCCTGGAGCTGGCCGAGGGGGAGCCCGGCGCCTCGCCCGCGCTCGGCCGTGAGCTGTACGTGGACCTCGGCCGGGCCGAGGTCCGGGCCGGGCGTCCGCTCGACGCGCTGCTCACCGCGTACCGGGTCGGGGCGCGGGTGTCGTGGGGCCGGCTGGCCGAGGTCGGCCTGCGCTCGGGCCTCGACGGACCGGCGCTCGTCGCCCTCGCCGCGGCGGTGTTCGCCTACATCGACGAGCTGTCCGCGGCCAGCGCGCAGGGCTTCGCGGCCGAGCAGTCCGCGCTCGCCGGTGACCGCGACCGGCGGCTGCGGTCGCTGGCGCTCCTGCTGGTCGGCGGCGCTCCCGCCGCGCAGCTCGACGCCGCCGCGGACTCGGCCGGCTGGGCACCGCCGGCCACGCTCACCCCCGTGCTCGTACCCGGCCCGGGCGCGCTCGACCTCGCCGGCCGGTGGGACGACCGGTCCCTGGTCGTGGACGAGGAGGACGGGGCGCTGCTGCTGCTGCCCGACGTGGACGGTCCGGGCCGCCATGCCCGGCTGGACCGGCTGCTCGGCGGCCGGGCGGCGGTGGTCGGGCTGCCCGCGCCGTGGGCCGGGGTGTCGCTGGCGGTTCCGCTGCTGCGCCGCGCCGCCGCGCTGGTGGCCGCGGGGGAGCTGCCGTCGGGGCGGCCGGTGTCGGTGGAGGACGAGCTGGGACGGCTGGTCGTCCACGCCGACCCGGCGGCGCTGGCCGAGCTGCGGCACCGCCGGCTGGCGCCGTTCGCGGACCTGACCGAACGGGGCCGGGAACGGCTCCTGCCCACCCTGGCGAGCTGGCTGCGGCACCAGGGCGACCGGCAGGCGGTCGCCCTGGAGCTGGCCGTCCACCCGCAGACCGTCCGGTACCGCGTCGGCCTGCTGCGCGACCTGCTCGGCGACGCCCTGGACGATCCGCAGCACCGCTTCGAGCTGGCGCTTGTCCTGGCGTGAGCGGTCGGCGCGGGAAGGGCCGGCCGCACCCGCCCGCACCGACGCCGAGATCGCCCACCGCCCGTCGTGGAATGCGCCGTCGCGGCCGTCGGCGCGCGGGTCGCTGCCGGTGCCTCGACCCGGTTGCCCGGTGGGCCTCGCCGCGGGGTTGCCCCCGGTCGTGAGGACGGGGCCGGGCGGGCGGCTCCCCGCCACCGGCTCCCGCCCCACGGGTCCCCCTCCTGTCGCCGTCGGCGGAAAGGGGCGCCACGTACCGCCGGACCCGTCGAGGTGCGCGCAGAATGCCGGGTATGGCAGGCGGCCGGTTCGCCGCCGGTGACGCGGAGCGCCGCCGGCGGGCCCAGGCCGCCGTGTTCGACCGGATCGGCGCGCGGTACGACGAGGTGTTCCCGCACCGGGACGGCCAAGACCACGCCGTCGACCTGCTGCTGGCGCGGCTGCCCGCCGCCGCCCGCGTGCTGGACGTCGGGTGCGGCACCGGCCTGCCGACCGCGCGCCGGCTCGCGGCGGCCGGGGCCGCGGTGACCGGTCTCGACATCTCGCGGGTGATGCTCCGGCTGGCCCGTCGCAACGTGCCGGAGGCGACCTTCCTCCGGCGGGACGCCCTGACGATCGACGGGACCCTCGGCCGCTTCGACGCCGCGGTGGCGTTCTTCTCGCTGCTCATGCTGACCCGTCGCCAGATCGCCGGGACCCTGACGCGACTGCGGGACGTCCTCGGGCCCGGCGGGTGGCTCGCCCTCGGCATGGTCGAGCTGGACCTCGACGACGTGGAACTGCCGTTCCTCGGTCAGCCGGTCCGGGTCAGCGGGTGGCCGCGCGAGCAGCTCCGTGCGGTCGTGGCGGGGGCGGGCTTCACGGTGGTCACCGAGGAGGTGCGCTCGTACGCCCCCGCGACGCCCGAGGCCGAGCCCGAGGTCCAGCTGTACGTGCTCGCGCGCCGCGAGGACTGAGTCAGGGGAGCCGGCGCCGGCCCGCGAACCCGAGGTCGGAACGGTGGTACCAGTCCAGCGACGGGTCCCCCTCCAGCCAGCACAGCTGCACCGGGACGCCGTCGAGATCGGCGGGGAAGTCGACCAGCAGCGGGGCGAACCCCCGCAGCTCCGCGCCGGTCTGCTGGACCCGGGTCATCAGGTCGTCCAGCCGCGCCTGGGCGGCCTTCCACTCGGGCAGCCCGCCGAGCGGCGTGGCGGTGCCGACGTTGCGGAGCGCGGCGGCCAGCTCGGCGGCATCCGCCCGGACCGCCACGAGCTCGTCGAGGACCGGGCGCAGTCGCGCCAGCTCCGCCCGCGCCTCGATCACCGTGAACAACCCCATCGGAGCAGCCTCGCACGCCCGGGGCCGGCGAGGTGGCCGGACGCCCGCTCGCCCCGATCACGAGACCGTGTTCGCGATCCCGGCACGAAAGGCGACTCCTGGTCACAGGTACTGCGGCGCGCCGCTGGTGTTCACTGTTCGCCATGTCCTCGCGCCCGCTGCCCCCCGCCGCCCGGGCCCTCGCGGCCGCGATCCCCGCGCCCGTCGCCGCGGCGCGCGCCGCGGACGCCGCCGCGTTCGCGGCGGCGAGCGAGCACCTCGCCTCGCTCGACCCGGCGCGCGCCGGGCTGCTGCTCGGCGGCATGGTCCGGTCGGTACTGGAGGAGCGCCACCCGGACGGGCTGGCCACCGAGGACCTGCAGACCGCGGTGGAGGAGTCGGTGCGGTCGGCCGTCCGGTGGTTCCCGGCGCCCGATCCCGGCGTACTCGTGGTGCTGCTGACGAGCGCGTTCGGGGTCCACGACGCCGGCGAGGAGACCACCAGGCCCACGCCGCTCGACGTGGCCCGGCACGCCCCGCTGCTGCTGGCCCACCTGCTCGACGGGGCGCCGCGCCCGTTCGCCGGCTACCTCGCCGGCACGCTGGCCGAGATCCAGCGGGCGGAGACGGTGGAGATGCCGTGACTGGTGTTGACTGGCGTCCATGAGTCTCGACGGTGAGTACGAGCCCAGTACCCAGCAGTGGGTCCGCGACCAGGTGGACCTGTACGAGAGTTCCGGTGGGACCGACGGGACCACCCTGCGCGGGTATCCCGTGATCCTCCTGACCACCCGGGGCGCGAAGTCCGGCAAGATCCGCAAGACGCCGCTGATGCGGGTCGAGCACGACGGCCGGTACGCGCTCGTCGCCTCGCTGGGCGGAGCACCCGAGCATCCCGTCTGGTACCACAACGTCGTCGCGCAGCCGCGGGTCCGGCTGCGGGACGGCACGACGGTGCAGGACATGACGGCGCGCGAGGTCACCGGTGCGGAGAAGGCGCAGTGGTGGGACCGCGCCGTCGCCGCGTTCCCCGACTACGCGGACTACCAGGAGAAGACCGACCGGGAGATCCCGGTGTTCGTGCTCGAACCCTGATTCTCGGCGTACTGTCCACTGTGGCCTGGGTCACGTATCCCCGGCGCACAGTGGACAGTCGCACCGAGGGGGTTCCATGTCGGAAGAGCTGGCGTACACGAGCGCGACGGAGATGGCTGCGGCCGTCCGCAGCCGCGAGCTGTCGCCCGTCGAGATCGTCGACCGGGTCCTCGACCGGATCGAGGAGCGGAACCCGAGTCTCAACGCGTTCGTGTACCTCGCCGCCGACGAGGCACGTGAGGGCGCCCGCCGCGCCGAGAAGGCGGTCCTCGCGGGTGAGGAGCTCGGCCCGCTGCACGGTGTGCCGACCGCGCTGAAGGACCTGTTCGACTTCCACCCCGGCTGGCCGTCCACGTTCGGCGGCATCCGCGCCCTGCGCGAGAACGTGGTGGACGCGCACTGCACCTACGCCGCCCGGATGAAGGAGGCGGGGGCCATTCTGGTCGGCAAGACCAACTCGCCGGTCATGGGCTTCCGCGGTACCTGCGACAACCCGCTGTTCGGCCCGACCAGGAACCCGTTCGACACCGAGCGCAACTCCGGCGGGTCCTCGGGCGGTTCCGCCGCCGCGGTCGCCGACGGCCTCCTGCCGCTGTCCGAGGGCACCGACGGCGGCGGCTCGATCCGGATCCCGGCCTCGTGGTGCGGCGTGGTCGGGTACCAGTCGTCGTTCGGGCGGGTGCCGTTCGTGGCGCGGCCGAACGCGTTCGGCGGCTCCAGCCCGTTCCTGTACGAGGGCGTCATCGCGCGCAGCGTCGCCGACGTCGCGCTCGGCACGTCGGTGCTGGCCGGGTACGACCCGCGGGACCCGTTCTCGCTCGACGGCACCGTGGACTACGTGGGCGCCCTCGGCCGGCCGATGGACGGGGTGCGCATCGCGTACAGCCCCGACTTCGGCATGTACCCGGTCGACCCGGCGGTCGCCGCGGTGACCGCGGAGGCCGTGGCCACATTCCGGGACGCGGGCGCGACGGTCGACGAGATCGCGCTGACGATGCCGTACGACCAGCAGGAGCTCGCCGAGCTGTGGTGCCGGCTGATGGCGGGCGTCGAGGTCTTCGAGCTGTTCAAGGCCGGGGGACTGGACCTGCTGGCCGACCACGCCGACGACCTGCCCGAGGCGTACCGCGAGTACGTGGCGGGGACCTACCGTCAGACGGCCGTGGAGGCACTGCGCGACCAGCAGATGCGGTCGGGGGTGTTCGACGCGGTCCAGGGCGTCTTCGGCGGCTACGACCTCCTGGTCACGCCGACGCTCGCCTGCCTGCCGGTGCCGAACGGCACGGACGGCCTCACCCAGGGGCCCTCCGAGATCAACGGCGTGCCGGTGAACCCGTACATCGGGTGGTGCATGACCTACCCGACCAACTACAGCGGGAACCCGGCGATCTCGGTGCCGGCCGGTCTGGCCGGGGGCGGCCTGCCGGTCGGCCTGCAGATCATCGGCCGCCGGTACGACGACGTCGGCGTGCTCGCGGCGGCCTCCGCGCTGGAGCAGCTGCGACCGTGGCGGCAGACCTACGAGCGGTGCGCGGCCCGGGCACTCTGATCCGGCGGCTCGCCGTACCGGGCGAGCAGCACCGCACCCGCGAGCGTCAGCGCGAAACCCGCCCCGGCCACCACTCCGTGGCCGGGGCGGGCCGCGTCGCCGAGCCAGGCCACCCCGATCGCGGCAGGGACCACCGTCTCGGCGGCGACCATGATCGCGGTCGCCGTGGTGACCGCGCCGCGCTGGAGCGCCGTGGCGAACAGCAGGATGCCGAGCACGCCGTACGCGGCGAGTGCGTACGCCGTCGGCTCCGCGACGATCCGCCACAGCGGGGCCGGTCGCGGGAGCACCCGCGCGGCGAGGCCGACGCCGCCGAACGCCAGTCCGGCCGCCGTCGCGAGCCCTGCCGTGGCCCACCGCCCCGGCGCACGGGCCGCGACCGCGCCGAGCAGCAGCACGCCGCCGGCCCCGGCGAGCAGCCCCCATCGTCCGGCCGGGGGAAGCGGAACCGCGTGCTCCGGACGGGCACTCACGGCCAGCAGGACGAGGCCCGCGCCGAGGCCGACGAGCGCGGCCACCTCCGTACGCCGGAGCCGTGCGCCGAGGAAGCGGACGGCCAGCACGGCGGTCACCCCCACGCTGGCCGCGACGGCGGCCTGGACGAGGAAGAGCGGCAGGGTCCGCAGGGCCACCACCGATGCCGCGAACCCGGCGAGGTCGAGCGCGAACCCGGCCACGAACGTGAGCTGTCCGGCCAGGCGCACGAGCAGCCGGGGGTCGAGGCCGGTGCCACCGGCGACCCGCCGGGACCCGACCGACTGCAGTACGGACGCCGTGCCGTAGCAGAGCGCCGCGAGCAGGGCACCGAGGAAGCCCGCGGTCATCGGCGCACCGCCGGGGCAGGGCGCGCCGCCCGAGCCACCCGCGCGTCCCCCAGACCCGTGATCATGAGCGGGTTGTCGCGCTCTGACGACGAAAAACCGCTCACGATCACAAGAGAGCGCGGAGCGGGAGGGCGAGCGGCCTCAGGAGACGGAGGCTCCCCGTCACGAGGTCCTCCGTTGGCTCGCCCGGCGCGTCGGCTCGGCGTTCGCCGGATCCTCCGGCCAGGGATGCCGCGGGTACCGCCCGCGAAGGTCCGCCCGTACCCCCGGATACCCGGTACGCCAGAACGAGCCCAGATCACTGGTGATCGCGACCGTCCGCCCGGCCGGGGACAGCAGGTGCAGGCGCAGCGGGCGCCCGGCCACCCGGGGTGCCGCCGCCCAGCCGAACACCTCCTGCACCCGGACCGGCAGCACCGGGCCCTCCGGGTCGTCGTAGTCGATGCGGACCCGGGAACCGCTCGGGACTCCGACCAGCTCCGGCGCCGCCTCGTCGAGCCGACCGGCAAGCTCCCACGGCAGCAGTCGGCGCAACGCCGCCACGAGATCGAGCCGCCGCAGGTCGGCGCGTCCCCGTGCCCCGGCCAGGTCGAGGCTCGCCAGCAGCGCCTCGTCGCCGACGTCGGGCCACGGCTCGCCGAGCCCGGACCGGCAGGCGGCGAGCCGGGCGCGCAGCGCGGTCGCGGCCGGCGTCCACCGGAGCAGGTCCAGCCCCTCCCGGCGGATGCCGTCCCGTACCGCCGCGGCGACGCGCTCGGGATCCGGCCGGGAGAGGGTCCGCGCGGCCAGGACCACCGCGCCGAGCCGCTCGACGCGCCGCGCCCGCACGTCGCCGTCGATCCATGCCACCTCCTCGGCCTCGGTGACGGCGCCGGCCTCCCTGGCGGTCGGCTCGTCCACGACGGCGGCCAGCCGGACCCGGGCGTCGCGGCGGCCGGGATCGCGGTCCGCGACCGCCACGGCCAGCCACGGCTGCCCGGCGAGCGGGGTGCCCGGCGCCAGTTCGGCGGCCGTCCCGCCGGCCATCAGGTACGTCGTGCCACCGGGGCGGCGCTGCCGGGCGAGCCGCTCCGGGAAGGCGAGGCCGGTGACCAGGCCGGCGGCCAGATCGTCCGGCATCGGGTCGGTCGCCGGGAGTCCGCTCGGCAGGGAACGCTCCAGCCGCCGCGTCTCGGTCCGCCAGCGGGCGGTTGCGGCGCGGTCGGTACCGTTCCGCAGCGCGCGCCACACCGCGCCGAGATCGTCGCGGGAGCCGGCCAGGGAGTCGTCGGACAGCACCGCCACGACCTCGGCCGCCCGCCTCGCGCCGAGCCGCGGCGCCGCGTCGAGCAGCGCGCGGGCGAGCCGCGGATGTGCCCCGACCGCCGTCAGCGCGCGGCCCCGCGCCGTCACCCGTCCCGTCGCGTCCACCGCGCCGAGTCCGCGGAGCGTCGTGCCGGCGACCTCCAGCGCCGCCGCCGGGGGCGCGTCCAGCAACGCGAGCCCCGCGCCGCCGGGCGTGCCCCAGCAGGCCAGTTGCAGCGCGAACGCGGTCAGGTCGGCCGTGGCCACCTCCGGCTCCGGATGCGCGGGCAGCCGGGCCTGCTCGGCCTCGGACCAGCAGCGGTACACCCGGCCCGGTGCTTCCCGGCCGGCCCGGCCGGCCCGCTGCGTCGCGGCCGACTGCGACGCGCGCACGGTGACGAGCGAGCCGAGCCCGCGCGCGAGGTCGGTGCGCGGTACGCGGGCCAGCCCGGCGTCCACGACCACCCGCACTCCCGGGACGGTGAGGCTGCTCTCCGCGACCGCGGTGGCGAGCACGACCCGGCGACCCGGCGCCGCGGACAGCACCGCGTCCTGCCGTACCGCGGTGAGCCGGCCGTGCAGCGGGAGCACCGCGACCCCGCCCAGCGCACCGAGTCGCCGGGCCACGCCCTCGATCTCGCCCGCTCCGGGCAGGAACACGAGGACGTCACCCGTGGTCTCCGCGAGTGCCCGGCGGACGACCGCGGCGACGTGGTCGAGCAGCCGCGGGTCGACCCGCAGGCCGTGCGGCGGGGTCACCGGCGTCGCCGGCGGGCACCACATCACCTCCACGTCGTGCAGCGCGGACGTGGCCGCCACCACGGGGGCGTCGCCGAGCGCGGCGGCCACCCGGCCGGCCTGCGCGGTGGCGGACGTGGCGAGCAGCAGCAGGTCCGGGCGCAGCGCGGCGCGGACATCGGCACCGAACGCGAGCGCGAGGTCGGTGTCCAGATGGCGCTCGTGCACCTCGTCCAGCACCACCGCGCCGGTGCCCGGCAGCTCGGGATCGCGCTGGAGCCGCTGGACGAGGACGCCGGTGGTGACCACCTCGACCCGGGTGCCCGGGCTCACCCGGGTGTCGCCGCGGACCGAGTATCCGACGGTGCCGCCGACCGCCTCACCGAGCAGCGCGGCCATCCGGCGCGCCGCCGCGCGGGCGGCGACGCGCCGGGGCTCCGCCACCACGATCCGGCCCGGGACCAGGTCCGCCAGGGCGAGGGGAACCAGGGTCGTCTTGCCTGTGCCGGGTGGCGCCACCAGGACCGCGGCCCCGGCGGACCGCAGCGCGTCGCCGAGCTCGCCGAGGACCGCCCGGACGGGCAGGTCGGTGCCGGGGGTCCCGGCGGGCGGCAGCATGGCGCCCAGTCTCCCGCACCGCGCGGGCGGGTCGCGGTCGGCGGCGGCCGGCGGCCGGCGCGGGCCCCTCGCGGTGGGGTCGCGGTCGGCGGCGGGCGTTCGGTACCGGCGCCGGTCAGAGCCTGCCCACGACCGACCGGAGGACGCTGATCGCGATGAAGACGAGGATGAACGACAGGTCGATCCCGACTCCGCCCATCCGCAGCGGGGGCAACAGCCGGCGGACCGGCGCCAGCACGGGTTCGGTCACCGCGTAGAGGCCCGCGGCGATGCGGGCCCGGATGCCGCCGTAGGCGGGCGGACCGGCGAGCAGGGCCGCCCAGTCGACCACCACCCGGGCGACCAGCACCAGCTGGGCGAGACCGAGCAGGGCCCCGAGGACCGTTCCGACCACCGTCATGTAGACCTCCTCTGCTCCACAGTAGACATGCTCGGCACGCTTCCGTGCCCGCCGACGGTCGGGCGTCCCGCGGCGTCAGGGCCGGATGTTGTTCTCCGGGGCGGCCCGGCGGTCGGCCTTGGCGCGATACATGGCCGCGTCCGCGCGGGCCAGCACGTCCTGCGCGTCCGCGTCCGCGCCGGTGATGACGGTGGATCCGATGCTGGCCGCGGTGGACGCCGTGGCGCCCGAGGGCAGCTCGACGGGGGATCCGGTCAACAGCCCCTGCACGCGTTCGACGACGCGGTCCAGCTCCGCTCCGTCGTGCAGGTCCTCGGCGAGGACCGCGAACTCGTCGCCGCCGAGCCGCGCGCAGAGGTCGCCCTCTCGCAGCGACTCGGTCAGCCGGTGCGCGACCGCGATCAACAGGGCGTCGCCGGCCGCGTGCCCGTGCCGGTCGTTGACCGTCTTGAGGCCGTCGACGTCGAGGTACAGCAGGCCCGTGAGCCGGTGGTGACGCCGGCACGCCGCGATCGCGCGGTGCAACCGGTCGAGCAGGACGGCGCGGTTCGGCAGCCCGGTCAGCGGGTCGTGGGCCGCGCGATGCGCCGCCTCCTCGGCGGCCTCGTCCCGGGCGCGTTCCCGCCGGCGCTGGGCGGTCACGTCGACGCCGACGAAGAGGTAACCCCGGGACGGACCGTCGCGGAGCCGCAGCGGGGTCACGGACAGGGCAACCGTCAGCCGGGAGCCGTCCCGCCGGCGGTACAGCCAGTCGCCGGCGTCCGGCCCCCGGTCCGACACGACCGAGAGCAGCACCGCGAACCCGTCGCGCATCGGGCGGGCGGCCGCGCGGCGGCGCAGCTCCCCGGGATCGTGCAGCAGTTCGGCGACGTTGCGGCCGACGGTCTCCCGCGCGGGGAGCCCGAGCATCCGTTCGGCACCCGTGTTGAACACCGTGATGAGCCCGTCCAGGTCGGTGGCGATCACGGACTGCTCGGTCGTGGCGTTGACGATCGCCTCCAGCAGGTCCTGGGTCTCGCGCTCCGCGGTGACGTCCACCCCGGTGCCGATCACCAGCCGGACGCGCCCGTCCTCGTCGCGCAGGAACGTGTTCACGAAGCTGATGTGGCGCCGGTCGCCGTCCCGGGTGAGCCAGTCGTTCTCGTAGCGGTGCGGTGACCCCCCGGCGAGCACCTCCGCGAACGCGGCGCGCGCGCCCGGGGCCTGCTCCGGCGGAATGAGGAAGTCCCAGACGGACCGGCCCAGCGCGTCGGCCTCGTCGAAACCGGTGAGCTCCTGGGCGGCCCGGTTGAAGTAGCGCACCGCGCCGCCCGGGTCCGCGGCCATGACCACGGCACCGACGACGTCGAGCGCTGCCCGCCTGATCTGGTCCGCGCCGTCCGGGGACGGCTCACCGGCGACCGGTGCGGCGAGATCACCCGCGATGTGGTCCACCCGTACGGCACCTCCGACCGGAGCCCGTTACCTGGGGAACGCTACGCCCTGGGAGGAAGAAGTCGGACGTATCGGGAGCGGCGGGGAGCCCTCTGTACGGGTGTGACCGATCGTGGGAGAGGACCCGAGATGCAGGTGTTCGAGATCGACCTCGGCGCGCACGAGACGCGCCGACGGGCCGAGGTGCTCCGTGCCCTCGGTCCCGACTGGGACCCGGCCGCGGTACTGGCGGAGGAGGAGGCCGCGTACGGGCTCCTGTACTCCGGGCTGGACCGTGCGCAGCGGACCGTCTACGACCTGCTGGTGCGCGAAGGCGTCCTCGCGGAGAGGTGATCCCATGACCATGCCCCTCGACCCCTCCGCCGATCCCGGCCGTCGCGCGTGGCTGCCGTGCCCGTGCTGCGACCACGGCCGGGACTGCCCGGACTGTCGCGCCGGGCGGACCTGCGGCCGGCACTGGCAGTACCTGCTCGGCAACAGCGCGAGCACGGTGCATCTGCAGTGCCCGTCCTGCCTGTACGTGTGGTGGCACGACACCCGACCGGGGGCGACCCGGGCGGCCTGACCGTCCTGGCCGGTGGCCGTGGGTCCGCCGCAAGCCCCGACCTCGTGCCCGGTCGGCCCGGCGAGAGGTCGGGGCGGCGAACGGGGGTGCGGTGAACCGGGCCGGGGACCGCGGTCAGCGCACCCCGCGGGGGCGGAACTGGATGCTGATCCGCGGCCCGACCGGCTTGGCCGTCTTGGGGACGGCGTGCTCCCAGGTGCGCTGACACGAGCCACCCATCACGACCAGGTCGCCGTGGCCCAGGCTGTACCGCAGGCTCTCCCCGCCGCCGCGCGGCCGCAGCAGCAGCGTGCGCGGGGTGCCGATCGAGACGATCGCGACCATGGTGTCCTCGCGGTTGCCCCGGCCGATCCTGTCCCCGTGCCACGCCACGCTGTCCCGCCCGTCGCGGTAGTAACAGAGTCCCGCGGTGCGGAACCACTCGCCCAGCTCGGCGGCGTAGTGGTCGCTGAGCACGGTCCGCGCCTCGTCCAGCACCGGGTCGGGAAGGGTGTCGCGTTCGCCGTAGAAGCTGAGCAGCCGCGGTACGTCCACGACCCGGTCGTACATGGGCCGACGCTCCGCCTGCCACGGCACGTCGGTGGCCAGCCGGTCGAAGAGCGCATCCGCGCCCGTCAGCCAGCCGGGGAGGACGTCGATCCACGCGCCCCGGGTGAGGGTCGTCCGCTCGATCGGACCGAGGGACGTGAGGGCAACCGTCTCCGTCTGGTCGAACAGTGAGGTCTGCAGCACCGCGGTCATGCGGCCGAGGGTACACCGCGATTCGAACGTATGTCCTAACGAACCGGGATGTCCAGCCACGACGGTGCGGTGAACTGCAGGCGCCCTTCCCGCGGACCCTGGTCGCCGTACAGGGGATCGACGGTGTCCACGACGAGGGCCAGCCGGCTTCCCTCGGGGAGGTCGTACGACACCGGCGGGAACGCGAGGTCCAGCGTCCTGGCGCCGCGTCGCCACGTCCGGGGCTGGTGCGCGATCAGGCGGCCGATGCCCAGCGAGTTCACGTCGTACAGGTACGCGATCACCGTGCCGGCGCGCTGCCGCCGCGTCTCGAGCCGCAGGTGTGCGATGCCGCGCATCGCCGCCGCCCGATCCAGCGGCGTGGACGTCCACACGCCCGCGTACCGACGGTCCACCGTCGGGAGCCAGAGCAGCACCGGGATGCCGGTGAGGGCCGCGGACGAGTTTGTCAGGACCACGAATCCCGCGTCGGCCGTGGTCGGCACCCCGGTCTCGATGGTGCGACGCCAGCCCGCCCGCGGTGCCCGGAGCGCGAGGTCCCCGGTGCCGTCGCGGGTGCGGACCCGGCCGAGGGCGTACCGGTCCGAGTGGGTGCTCACGTGGGCCCAGTCCGGGTAGGTCTCCACCGGGTCGGACGGCAGCCCCCGCAGCAGCACCGGGTTCTCCCCTTCGACGCCGGTGGGCAGGCCGGCGACGTACTGGTCGAGCCAGTTCCCGGCGTCGGTCCACAGGGGGTTGGGCATGCCGAGCAACCCGCTGGACTCCGGGGTGCCGTGGTCGCCCGGGGAGAGTTCGAGCCGCTTCGGCCCGGTCAGACCGTCGAAGAAGTCCACGATCTGGTTCGGCGGGAAGAACGTGTCGCCGTAGGCCTGGGCCAGGAAGATCGCGGGCCGATGGGCGTTGATGCGATCCAGGTACGCCACCGCGCTCCGGACCCGGGTCCACTCCAGGATCCGGCGGCGGTCCCGGTCCGCGAAGAAGTCCGTGAGGATCTCCACCAGGTCCGGTGACGGCCGGCCGGTGGCCTCGACGAAGAACCGCACCGAGCCGAGGACCTGGAACGCACGCGTCTGCCCGCGGTAGAACGTCTCGGTCAGGTCGGTCCAGCCGCTCATCGCGATGACCGCCTTGATGCGCGGATCGTGGCCCGCGGCGAGGAGGCTGATGCCCGCGCCGTACGAGACACCGCCCACGCCGATGCGCTGCGGGTCCGCGCCCGTGTGGGCGACCATCCAGTCGAGGACGTCGGACACGTCGGCGAGGTCCGTGGGCCCGGCGAGCGACACGGTCCCGCCGGAGGCGCCGAACCCGCGGGTCGTGTAGGAGAGGACGACGTACCCCCGGCGCGCCAGCACCGCCGACTGTGCCAGGTAGATCGTGTCCGGAGTGCCCCAGGGGCTGATCAGCACCACGGCGGGGTGCGGGCCGGCGTCGGCCGGTTCCAGTGCGGTGCCCTTGAGGGTCACGCCGTCGCGCACCGGGATGTCGACCGGTCGCGGCTCGATCACGGCGGCGGCGGCCGCGGGGGCGCGGGCGGAGGGGACCGGACCGACGAGCGCCGCGAGCAGCGCGATCGCCGGTGCGAGCATGGACACGAGACGGCGCATGAGGGTCTCCGTCCCACCGGAGCGTCATCGGTCTCCCCGGTCATGAAAGCAGCCGGAACGGTCGGCGGCATGCCGGGCGGCACCGAACCCGTACAGAACCGGCGCGAACGGGCGACGGCGGACCCGTCAGCGGCCGGGAAGCCCCGACCGCCGTGCGGGTGCCCGCCCCGGGGGCTGGGCCGGCCTCGGCAGCCGGGGCGTGGGCCTGAGAGGGAGTGTCCGGGAAGCGCCGACGTCGAGCTTGACCTCCTCGTCGTGGTGACGCAGCGTCAGGGGCGTGCTGCCGGCGACCAGCTCGTAGGTCGCGCCCGTGCGCAGCACCTCGACCCGCAGCCGGGCGTCGCCGCGCACGATCCGGAACGCCAGCCGGTCGATCCCCTCGGGCAGCCGCGGGCAGAAGCTGAGCGTCCCGTGGTCGCGCATCCCGCCCAGCCCGAGGACGAGCGAGATCCACGTCCCGGCGAGCGAGGCGATGTGCAGCCCGTCCCGGGTGTTCCCGGTGAGGTCGCGCAGGTCCAGCAGGGCGGCCTCGGCGGCGTAGTCGTACGCGAGCCCGAGATGCCCCACCTCGGCCGCGACGACGGCCTGGGTGCACGCGGACAGCGACGAGTCCCGCACCGTGATCCGCTCGTAGTACTCGAAGTCGCGCCGCTTCTGGTCGGGGTCGGCGAAGTCCCCGCACAGCTGCAGCGCCAGGACCAGGTCGGCCTGCTTGACGACCTGCTTGCGGTACAGGTCGAAGTAGGGGAAGTGCAGCAGCAGGGGGTACTCCTCCGGCCGTGTGTGCGCGAAGTCCCACCCCTGGTGCCGGGTGAATCCCTCCGCCTGCGGGTGGACCCCGAGCGCCTCGTCGTACGGGATCATCATCGCGACGGCGGCATGCCGCCACGCCGCCGTCTCCTCGGCGTCCACCCCGAGCTCGCCGGCCCGCGCGGGGTCGCGCGCCGCGGCGTCCGCGGCACCGAGCAGATTCCGCTGGGCCATCAGGTTCGTGTAGACGTTGTTGTCGGCCAGCGCGCTGTACTCATCCGGCCCGGTCACCCCGTCGATCCGGAAGTGGCCGTCCAGGTCGTGGTGGCCGATCGAACGCCACAGCCGCGCGGTCTCCACCAGCAGCTCCAGCCCCACCTCGCGCTCGAACTCCCGGTCTCCGGTCGCGTCGAGGTACCGCAGCACCGCGTCGGCGATGTCGGCGTTGACGTGGAACGCGGCGGTCCCGGCCGGCCAGTATCCCGAGCACTCCTCGCCGTTGATGGTCCGCCACGGGAACGCGGCACCGCGGAGCCGCAGCTGCCCGGCCCGGTCCCGCGCGAGCGGAAGGGTGGCGTGCCGCCAGCGGAGGACGTCGGCGGCCGCGCGGGGCAGGGTGTGGGTGAGCACGGGCAGCACGAACGTCTCGGTGTCCCAGAAGCAGTGGCCGTCGTATCCCGGGCCGGTCAGCCCCTTGGCCGGGATCGGCCGGCCCTCCGCCCGCGCCCCGGCCTGGAGCACGTGGAACAGCGCGAACCGGACGGCCTGCTGCAGCTCGGCGTCACCGTCGAGCTGCACGTCCGCACGGTCCCAGAAGTCCTCGAGGTACCTCCGCTGCTCGACCAGCAGCTCGTCCCAGCCGGTGTGCCGCGCCGCGGTGAGCGCCGCGGCGACCTGGTCGCGCACGGCGGGCAGCGAACGCTGCTGGGACCAGCCGTAGGACACGAACTTCACCAGCCGCAGGCGCTCGCCGGGCCGGAGCACCGTGGTGACGTCCGCGCGGGCCCAGTCGTCCGACGCCTCGGCCGACGTGGCGACCTCGGCGGGGGCGTCGACCACGTGGTCCATCGCCGCGGCCACGCGGAGTCCACTGTGGCGGGTCCGGTGCACGAGGGTGCCCCGCAGTCCGTCGGCCTCGCTCCACTCGGCCACCAGCGGGTTCCGCAGAGCCGCGGCCGCCCGCGGATCGGCGACGGGAGCGGGCAGGTCCTCGTTGGCGACCAGCTCGGACTGCACCACGATCCGCACCTCGCCGCCGAGCGGTTCGACCTCCAGGCAGATGCCGACGACGGCCCGCTGGGTGAACGAGACGAGGCGCTGCGTCACGATCCGGACCCGTTGTCCCGCCGGAGAGGTCCATTCCACCGTGCGGCGCAGGGTGCCGGCGCGGAAGTCCAGCACGCGCTCGTGAAAATGCAGGGTGCCGTACCGGATGTCGAACGGCTCGTCGTCCACCAACAGCCGCAGGATCTTGCCGTTGGTCACGTTGATGACGCTCTGGCCGGACTCCGGATAGCCGTACCCGGCCTCCGCGTAGGGCAGCGGGCGTCGCTCGTACACGCCGTTGAGGTAGGTGCCGGGCAGGCCGTGCGGCTCGCCCTCGTCGAGGTTGCCGCGCAGTCCGATGTGGCCGTTGGACAGCGCGAACAGCGACTCGCTGCGGGCGAGGCCGTCGAGGTCGAGGCGCGTCTCGCGCAGCTCCCACGGGTCGACGGCGAACACGCCGTTCGCCGTCACGGCAGCAGTGCCGCGAGGTCGGTGACGACGATGTCCGCACCGTGCGCACGCAACGCGTCCGCGTGCCCCACCCGGTCCACCCCCACGACGTAGGCGAAGCCGCCCGCCCGGCCCGCCTCGACGCCGGCCACCGCGTCCTCGAAGACGGCACCCGCCGCCGGTTCGATCCCGAGGGCACGGCCACCGGCGAGGAACGGGTCCGGTGCCGGCTTGCCGCGCAGGCCCCGTTGCTGCACCACCCGGCCGTCCACGACCGCGTCGAAAAGGGCCGCGATCCCCGCGGAGGCCAGCACGTCGCGGGCGTTGGCGCTGGCCGACACGACGGCCGTCCGCAGCCCGGCCGCCCGGCACGCCTCGACGTACCGCACCGAGCCCTCGTACACCTCGACGCCCTGCTCCCGGATCCGTTCCAGCACGAGCGCGTTCTTGCGGTTGCCGAGGCCGTGGACGGTCTCGGCCGTCGGCGGGTCGTCCGGGCTGCCCTCGGGGAGCGTGATGCCGCGGGAGGCGAGGAACGAGCGGACGCCGTCGGCCCGAGGCTTACCGTCCACATAGGTCGCATAGTCCTCGACGGGGTCGAAGGTCCGGACCACCTCGCCGGTCCGCTCCGCGCGGGCCCGGAGATCGGCGTCGAACATCTCCTTCCACGCCGCGTCGTGCACCGACGCCGTCCCGGTCAGCACACCGTCCAGGTCGAACAGACCTCCGCGCACGGCGGCGGGCAGGCCGACGGTCGTGGGCCGGGCGTCCACCATGGCACCTCCGCGCCGAGACTGCGGCCATCGTCCCCCCGGGCGCCCCTGTTGACCAATCCGGGTGGGACCTTCCGGGCCAAAGGCCGCAGAAGACCGCCGGCGGCGGGGGGAGCGTCCGTTCGGCGCCTCAAGTGACCCGCGGCCCGCGCCGACACGACCACGACATTCACCGACGCGTGGCCCGGGGGGAGACCGATGGCGCAGCGCGAGACGTCCGGCGTCACCACCCGGCTGGTGGTACACCACGTCCGCGAGCGGGGTGGGGACAAGGCCGTGGCCGAGGTGCTCGGGCTGGCCGAGATCGCGCCGTCGCTCGCCGAGCTCGAGGACGAGAACACCTGGATCAGCTACGACGACAAGATGCGGCTGTTCGCGGCGGTGACGACCGTGCTGGGCGCCGACGCCACGTACCAGATCGGCGCGGCCGCCCTGCGGCACAGCGTCAACCCCTCCCTGGTGCTGCTGCTGCGCGCGCTCGGTTCGCCCCGGCAGGTGTACCGGCAGATCCCGCGGACGGTCCCGAAGTTCAGCGCCGCCGCGGTGATCGAGGTCCTCGAGTCCGGGTCCACCCACGCGGCGATGCGATACGTCCTCAAGCCCGGATACACCCCGTCCAGGTTGGACTGTGCCTACACCGAGGGGCTGCTCGCACTCGTGCCCGAGATCTTCGGCCTGCCGCACGCCGAGGTGGTGCACGACGAGTGCCAGTCACTCGGCGCACCGGCGTGCCTGTTCCACGTCACCTGGTCGCGGTGGTCCCGGCTGCCGTGGCGGCGGCGCTGGCTCCGCGGGGCGGTCGACGCCGAGAACGCCGCGCTCCGTGGCCAGCTCCAGTCGCTCCAGTCGGCCGCCGCCGACCTGGCCGACAGCGACGACCTCGAGGTGGTGCTGGCCCGGATCCCGGAGCGGGCCGCGGCCGCGGTGCTCGCCCAGGGCTACCTGCTCGCCGTCGACCCGCCGTGGGGCGGCGAGCCGCTGGTCCACAGCGCCGGCCTCGACGCACAGCGTGCCGCGGCGCTGGCGCGTGACCTCCTCGGCGGCGTGGACCTGGGCCCCGAGGCCGTCGTGGTGGACGTGGTCTCGCACCGCCGACACCACGGTCGGCTGGCCGCGCTCTACGCGCCCGGCCACCGGGGCATGGCGGCCGAGGGCCGGTTCCTGGCGGCCTATGCCGCGCACGCCGCCGCGGTGCTCGACCTCCACATGGCCCTGGAGGACAGCCGGGTGTTGCTCGCGCTGTCGCACGAGTTCGCCGGTGCCGAGGGGACCACCCGGGTCGCCGAGATCATGGTCGGCGCGGTGCCCCGGATCACCGGCTGCGCGCAGGCCTCGGTGCTGCTCTGGGACGCCGACGCCGGTCAGTTGCGGGCGGTGGCGACGACCGGCTTCGGTCCGGCCGAGCGCGCGGCCCTGACGCAGTCCGCGCTGCGTCCCGCGGAGGTACCCGAGCTGATGCAGGTGCTCGCGCGGCACGAGCCGCTGACAGTCGACGCCCGGACGGTGACCCCGGAGCTCCGGAAGCTGCTGGACGCGCTGGACCTGGGCGGAGTGCTGGTCGTGCCGCTGCTCGCCGACGGCGCTCTCCTCGGGATCGTGAACGCCTCCTGGGGTGCCGGCCCTGTGCCGGCGGCCCGGCTGACCGAGGTGGTGGACCGCCTGCGGGCCGTCGGCGACCAGGCCGCGGTCGCGTTGCAGAAGTCCCGGCTGGTCGAGGCGGTACGTCACCAGTCCGTGCACGACGCCCTGACGTCGCTCCCGAACCGGGTGCTGTTCGCCGACCGGCTGGAGCACGCGCTCCGGTGCAACGGCGGGTCGTCGGGAGTCGGCGTGCTGTTCTGCGATCTCGACCGGTTCAAGAACGTCAACGACCTGCTCGGCCATGCCGCCGGTGACGAGCTGCTCCGCCAGGTCGCCGCGAGGCTCCGCGGTGACCTGCGTCCCGGGGACACCGTCGCCCGGCTGTCCGGTGACGAGTTCGCGCTGCTGCTGCCGGGCCTCGCGGACGGCGACGGTGCCGACGTGGTGGCACAGCGGGTGGTGGCCTGCTTCGACGAGCCGTTCCGGATCGAGGGCCGCCAGCTCCGGATCACCACGAGTGTCGGCGTCGCGGTCCATCTCGGTCCGGACGGCCGCGGCGACCGGCTGCTCAAGGCCGCCGATGCCGCGATGTACGAGGCGAAGCACCGGGGCCGCAACCAGATCGTGCACACCGGCGGGGGAGTGGCGGCCGGCGCCGCGAGGGCACCCTCGCTCGAGGAGGAGCTCGGCCCGGCGATCGAGGCCGGCCAGCTCAGGCTGGCGTTCCAGCCGGTCGTCGACCTCGTCGGCGAATGGTCGGTCGGCGCCGAGGCGCTGGTGCGCTGGGAGCACCCGCGGCTGGGGTTGCTCGCGCCGGCCGGCTTTGTCCCGCTCGCCGAGGAGAACGGGCTCATCGTGGAGCTGGACCGCTGGGTCCTGCGGTCGGCGTGCCGGCAGGCCGCGCTGTGGCCGAGCCTGCCGGGTGGGCCCGCCCCGCACGTCGCGGTCAACCTCTCCGGCCGCACCCTCGGCGACCCCGGTCTCTTCGAGGCCGTGCGCATGGCCCTGGTCGACAGCGGTCTCGCGCCGGAACGCCTCCAGCTGGAGGTGGTGGAGAGCCGGTCCCTGGTGGACCTCCCGGGCGTGGTCGACACGCTCGCCGCGATCCGGCACATCGGGGTGCGGGTGGCGCTCGACGACTTCGGCACCGGGTTCTCGACCCTGAGCTGGCTGCAGCGGCTTCCGGTCGACCGGATCAAGGTGGACCGGAGCTTCATCGCGAAGCTCCCCGCCGACCACGCGTCGGCAGCCCTGCTCCGCGGCGTGGTGGCGCTCGGGGCAGAGCTGGGGGTCGAGGTGGTCGCCGAGGGCGTGGAGACCACCGAGCAGCTGGACATGGTGCGCAACGCCGGCTGCCACCTCGTCCAGGGGTACCTGCTCGGGCGGCCCGCGCCGTCGGCGGAGTGGCAGCGCCGGCCCACGATCCCGGGTCAGCGGTGCCCGGCGGTCGACCCGGCGCCCACCACCGCGGAGTAGCGACGCGGCGCGGTGCCGGCCGCCCGGAGCCGGCCGGCACCACGCCGGCGTCAGCCGAGGTGGAACAGCGGACCGGTGAGGGTGAGGCCCAGGTCCGGGGTGTGCGCGAAGAACGCGAACAGCATCAGCGCCGCGCCGGCGAGGGCGACGTTCTTGAAGAACTGCGACCGCTCGCCCTGCTTCGCCATCGGGTCGGACTGCTTCCAGAAGTCGTGCATCAGGAGCGCGGTCGGCACCAGGAAGATCAGGACGAGCAGCGCACCGAGGTCCGCCCACACGCCGAGCAGCACGGACAACCCGCCGGCGAGGATCAGCGCGCCCGAGCCGAGGACCGCCGGCTTGGCCGCGGGCACACCCTTCGACTGCGCATAACCGCCCATCATCCCGGCGTTCCGGAAGTGGGCGATCCCCGACGAGATGAAGATGGCGGAGAACAGGAGGCGTCCGATGAGGACGATGAGGTCCACGGTGGTTCCCTTCTCGAGGTCGGCGCTGGGGCCCGCGCCGGAGGCGGATCGTGCGGCGGGGTGACCGGCGCGGCGAACTCGTTGCCGGTGCACACACTTACCCGGAGAGGACCCTGCCAGGTAGGAGCCGCCTCGGTGGGCCCGGAACGGGCCGGCGCGGCACCGCGCGCCCGGCCCGGCCGAGGTGCGGACCGGAGCGCCGCTGGGGAGACTCGGGGCGACCGTCGGTCCACAGGGAGGAAGCGCATGGCCCCGGTACGCACCGTTGTCCTCGTTCTCGCGGGTGGGGCCGGTGGCCGCCTGGAGCTGCTGACCGCGGACCGGGCGAAGCCGGCGGTGCCGTACGGGGGGTCGTACCGCCTGATCGACGTGCCGCTGAGCAACGCGCTGCACTCGGGTCTCTCCGATGTCTGGGTGGTGCAGCAGTTCCACCCGGTGTCGCTCGACGACCATCTGGCCAACGGGCGGCCCTGGGACCTCGACCGGACGACCGGCGGCCTGCTGCTGCTCCACCCGTCGCAGGGCACCGACAAGGAGGGCTGGCATACCGGTACCGCCGACGCGCTGTGGCGGCAGAGCGACCTGCTGCGCCAGTTCGATCCGGAGGTCGTCGTGGTCGTCAGCGCCGACGCGGTGTACCGGCTGGACTACGAGGCCCTCGTCCTGGAGCACCGGGCGAGCGGCGCGGCACTGACGATGGTGACCACCGAGGTGGACCCGGGCGACGCGGCTCGGTACGGGGTCGTGCAGGTCGACGACGAGGGCCGCGTCACCGGGTACGCGTACAAGCCCGGCGAGCCGCGCGGAAACCTCGTCACCACCGAGGTGTTCGTGTTCGACACCGACGCGCTGGTCGGCCTCCTCGACGAGCTGGCGGCCGATGCGGGCGAGGACGGCCTCGCCGACCTCGGTGACGCGCTGCTGCCGCGGCTGGTCGACGGGGGCCGGGCCCGGGAGCACCGGTTCCGGGGGTACTGGCGGGACCTGGGCACCGTCGAGTCGTACTGGGCCGCCCATATGGACCTGCTGGCGGACGAACCTCCGTTCGTGCCGGACGAGGAGTCGTGGCCGCTGCGCACCCACGCGCGCCGGCAGGGTGCCGCCCGGATCGCCGACGGTGCCCGGATACGGCGCAGCCTGCTCGCCTCGGGCGCCCACGTCGCCGGCACGGTCGAGCGGTCGGTGCTCGCGGCCGGCACCGTCGTCGAGGCGGGCGCGGAGGTCCGCGACTCCGTGCTGCTCCCCGGGGCGGTGGTGCGCTCCGGTGCGGTGGTGGAGCGGGCGATCCTGGACGACGCCGTCGAGATCGGTGCCGGCGCGCGGATCGGCGGCCCCGGGGCGACGGCCCTGCTGGGGCGGCGCGGCCGGGTCGCACCGGGATCGTCGGTCCCGCCGGGCGGCCGGTACCCGGAGGAGGGCTGACGAGGTCATCGAGCGCTGTGCTTGGCCACCGTGCTCAGCGCCTCCCGGACCCACAGGACCGCGTCCTCCGCTTCGGCGGGGGAGAGCTGGGCGACCGGGAGCTGGATGCCGTCGATCTTCAGCGGGCCGGGACCCGTCAGCGCGCTGCGGAGGGCGGCCTCGATCCGGTCCACCGGGAGGTCGCCGGCGGCGACCTGCCTGCTGATCGCCGCGCCCGCGGTGAACCCGGCGACATGCCCGGTCTGCTCCCCGTCCGCCCGCGCCTGGTCGAGCTTGATCTCGACATCGCCGACCTTGATGTTCGCCGGGACGGTCCCCGACAGCGCGAACGTGGCGAACAGGAAGCCGACGGCGAACGCCGCGGCCGTGGCCACCCCGCTCGCGTGCGGCTGCCACCCCAGGGCGGCGGCGTAGGCCAGGGCGGCCGACGCACCGAGTCCCGCCACGGCGCGGAGCTGCCAGTGCAGGCGGACGGCCAGCCGGGTGCCACCGGGGACGGATGTCGGGGTCATGGCCGCTCCTCCTGGCGCGTCGGATGATCACCCCACAGAGGGGCGAGCACGCCCTCGGATACGTCGGTCGTCACGTCCTCTACGGTCGTGACCGTGGCTGACACCCCGCTGGACGCCGTGCCGCACCGCCGGCTGAACCGCCTCACCGGTGAGTGGGTGCTGGTGTCACCGCACCGCACCGCCCGCCCCTGGCAGGGCCAGGTCGAGGAGACGGCTCCGGCGGAGCGCCCCGCCTACGACCCCGCGTGCTACCTGTGCCCCGGCAACACCCGGGCGGGCGGCGCCGTCACCCCGCGGTACTCCTCGACGTACGTGTTCGACAACGACTACCCCGCGCTGCTGCCGGACACCCCGCCGCGGCGGGTCGACCGCGACGGGCTCCTGGTCGCGGAGACCGAGCGCGGGATCTGCCGGGTGGTCTGCTTCTCGCCGCGCCACGACCTCACGCTCGGCGCCATGGCGCACGACGACATCCGGCGGGTGGTCGACACCTGGGTCGAGCAGTACGCGGAGCTGGGCGGCGTGCCGTGGGTACGCCACGTCCAGATCTTCGAGAACCGCGGCGCGATGATGGGCGCCAGCAACCCGCACCCGCACGGGCAGATCTGGGCGAACGAACACGTGCCCCACGAACCGGCCGAGGAACTGCGGCGGCAGCGCGACCACGCGGCGGGCGGCGGCTGCCTGCTCTGCGAGTACCTGGCCCAGGAGCTGGCCGACGGCGCGCGGATCGTCGATGCGAACGAGCACTTCGTGGCGCTGGTGCCGTTCTGGGCCGTCTGGCCGTTCGAGACCCTGGTCCTGCCACGGTCCCACCGGGGCGCGCTGCCCGAGCTGGCCGACCCGGAACGGGACGGCCTCGCGGACCTCCTCGGGCGGCTGGCGCGCCGCTACGACCGGCTGTTCGGTGTCACGTTCCCGTACTCGATGGGCGTGCACCAGGCGCCCACGGACGGCGAGGCGTATCCGGAGCTCCATCTGCACGCGCACTTCTACCCGCCGCTCCTGCGCTCGGCGACGGTGCGCAAGTTCATGGTCGGGTACGAGCTGCTGGCTCAGCCACAGCGGGACATCACCCCGGAGGCGGCGGCCGAACGGCTGCGGAGCAGCTGACGCCGGCGCGCCGGTGGGGTGGTGCCCGCGGGGGCCGCACTCGCACCCGGCCACCCGCGGCAGGACGTCGGGCGCGTCCGCACGCTCCGGCCCGCGCGCACCGGCAACCCGGTCGGCCGTACTACCGCGGCCGGCCGGGTCCGCCCGGTTCCTGTCCGGCGGCGGTCAGCGCGCGGGCCAGCTCGCCGTAGCCGTCGAGAGGGTCGGTCCCGGGCGGCACGAGCAGCTGTACGGCCACGTGATCGGCCCCGGCGGCACGATGCTCACGGATACGGGCGGCGACCGTGGCGGGGTCACCGTGCGCGACCAGGGCATCGAGCAGCCGCGGGCTGCCCCCGTTCGCGAAGTCCTCGTCGGTGAAGCCGAGCCGGCGCCAGTTGTTCACGTAGTTCGCGAGTCGCAGGTACATCGCGAGCGCCTGCCGGGCCACCTCGCGCGCGGCGTCCGGATCGGAGCCGAACACGGCCTTCTGCTCCGGTGCGAGCACCCGGTCCGGCCCGAGGATCGCCCGTGCCTGCCGGGTGTGGTCGGGCGTGGTGAAGTACGGGTGCGCGCCGGCCGCCCGGTCCGCGGCGAGCCGGAGGACCCGGGGCCCGAGCGCGGCGAGCACCCGCCGCTCGACCGGCACCTCGGCCCCGTCGAGCACGTCCAGGTAGCGCTGCAGCGCCTCGTACGGGGTGCCGTACCCCTTGTTGGCCTCCCGGTGCCCGGCGCCGATGCCGAGCAGGAACCGGCCGGGGTACCGGCCCTCGAGCCGGTGGTACGACGTGGCCACCGCGGCCGGGTCGTCCTGCCAAATGTTGACGATGCCGGTCGCGACGGCGAGGCGCCCGGTGGCGGCCAGCAGGGCATCGGGCACCGACAGGTCGCCGCTCGGCGAGCCGCCGACCCAGACGGTCCCGTAGCCGAGCGCCTCCAGCCCGGCCGCGAGGTCGGGGGAGAGGTCGACGTCACGGCGCCAGACCCCGTAGGTGCCGAGCTGGGGAATCATCGGTCTCCTCCGGCCGGATCGGTCCGTGCCCGTCCCCGATCGTAGGACCGGTCCGGGCTCAGCGTGCCAGCCGATGGGCCAGCCAGGACAGTGCGAGGGGGTACCGGTAGTCGATCGCGCCGTGGCCCGCGTCGAACAGCTCGAACCGGACCCGGTCGTCGGGCAGGCCGGCGCGGGCCACCTCGGCCCGGAACGCCTCGGCGCCCAGGTCGAGGAACCACTCGTCCCGGGTGCCAGCGTCGATCCACACCGCCCGCAGCGACCGCACCTCCTCCGCGTACCGCTCCACCATCCGGACCGGGTCCCAGTCGAGCCAGCGCTGCCATACCTCGGGCCGCAGGGCGGCGGTGCGCGGGTCGAACGGCAGCTCGGGCGTGCCGTCGTCGCGGGCGGAGAAGCAGGCCGAGCACCCGAGGACCATCAGCAGCGTCTGGTCGGCCTCCGCGGTGAAGGCGGTGCGCGACCGGAATTCGTCCCACCACGTCGCGATGTCGTGGTCGTACCCGCGGAGGTGCCGCGCGGCCTTCCCGAACTCGGGGACGTAGGAGAGCTCGTACAGCGAGTCGCCGGCATGCGTCGCGAGCGCGCCGAACAGGTCCGGCCGCAGCATCGGCGTGATCATGGCGCCGAAGCCACCGGAGGACTTCCCCGAGATCGCCCGCGAGTCCCGGTGCGGGATCGTGCGGTACCGGGCGTCGACCCACGGCACGACCTCGTCGCACAGGTAGGAGTGGTAGCGCCCGGTACCGGGGGAGTCCACGAACTGCGACCCGCCGTACGCCGTCCAGGCGTCGACGTAGACGACGACGCAGCCGGGCGCCTCCCCGGAGGCGAACAGCCGGTCGGCCGTCTCGACGAAGGGCTGCCGGTACGCGGTGCGGTTCGCCCACATCGTGACCTGGCCGGTGTACCCCTGGATCACGTACACGGTGGGGTGACGCGCGGTCGCGTCCTCGTCGTAACCGGGCGGGACGTACACCCACAGCGGCCGCACGTGCGGGTCGCCGAGCGGGTTGTCCCGCAGGAGCTCGGACTCGATCAGCTCACGGTCCAGCCGGCCCGCCAGCTCGGTACCCCAGGGCAACATGGGCGGCAGTCAACCACCGGACCGGAGGCGGGTCGAGCCCTGGCGGGCGGCGCCCGACCCGTGGATCATCGAACCCGCGCAGCTCCCCCGGATCGTGGAGGTGGCGATGAGTCCTCGTTCCCGCCTCACCGTCACCGCGACCGTCCTCGCGCTCCTCCTCCCGGCCGCGCCCCCGGCGGTGGCCGCGCCGGCGGTGACCGGTGCGATGAGCCACTTCGACCTGGCCCGCAAGGACTGCGTCGGAACGGCGCGGAACACCACGTCGAAGGTCTGGTACACGGTGGCCGACGGGGTCCTCTCGGACGTGTACGAGCCGACCGTCGACACCACCAACGTCCAGACGCTCCAGTTCGTGGTGACCGACGGCCGTACGTTCACCGATCTGCAGAGCCGCGACACGACCTATCGGGCTGTCGCCGACCGCACCGGCATGGTGTGCACGGTCACCAGCACCGCCCGCAGCGGCCGGTACCGCCTGGTCACGACGTACCTCACGGACCCGGCCAGGGACAGCGTGGTGATCCGCACCCGGCTGCGGGCGCTGCGCGGCTCGGCGCGGGACCTGGCCCTGTACGTGCGCATCGACCCGACGGTCGGCGGGAACGGTGGTGGCGGCGACCCCGCGGCCGGTGGCAACGCCGGTGCCGACCAGGCGACCCTGGCCGCCGGCGCGCTGGTCAGCTGGGACACGAACACCGTCACCGCGGCGGCGAACCGGGACTACGCCGTCCCGACGTACCTGGCGCTCCGGGCGGACCGGCCGTTCCCCCGGGCGACGAGCGGCTACGCGGGCGACCCGAGCGACGGCCTGGTGCAGCTCGACCGGTACCGCGCGCTCACGGCGGTGCGCCGCGACGCGCCGAACGGCAACGTCACGCAGACGGCGCTGCTCGACACGAGCCGCGGTGACGCCGTGCTGGCGCTGGGGTTCGGCCGGACGCGCGCCGCCGCCGTGCGCACCGCCGGGGCCACCCTGCGCCGCGGTCCGGACGCGCTGCAGGCGGAGTACGTGCGGGGCTGGGACCGCTACGACGCCGCCCTGCGGCCGCCACCGGCGTCGCTGCCCGGGGTCGGCCGCGGCGAGCTGGCCCGGCTCGGGGCGGCGTACCGGCTCGGGATCAACGTGGTGAAGGCGAGCGAGGACAAGACGTTCCCCGGCGCGATCGCCGCGGGGCTCGGCTCACCGTGGGGCCAGGCCGTGCCCGCCGGGCTCGCCCAGAACGGCCGCGCCCCGTACTTCGGGTCCTACCGCGAGGTCTTCGCCCGCGACCTGTACGAGGCGTTCACCGCGCTGCTCGTCGCCGGGGACCTGCCGACGGCCCGGGCCGCGACCCGGTTCCTGTTCGAGCGCCAGCAACTGCCGGACGGCCGGATGCCGCGCAACAGCCTCCCCAACGGCCGGGCCGCGCCCGACACCGGCGGCGACCAGCTCGACGAGACCGCGTACCCGCTGCTGATGGCCTGGCAGGCGGGGCTCGGCGGCGACGCGGCGCTGTACCGGGACCATCTCCGGCCGGCCGCGGACTTCCTGGTGGCGCACGGGCCCGCATTCGGGGTCGAGCGGTGGGAGGAGCAGCCGGGGTACTCGCCGTCCACGATCGCCGCCGAGATCGCCGGCCTGGTCGCCGCCGGGGAGATCGCGGCCCGGCACGGCGACGCCGCCCGCGCGGGCACGTACCGTGCCACGGCGGACGCCTACCGGCGCGCGGTCAAGGCCTGGACGGTCACCACGTCCGGTCCGTACACGCCCGGCCGGTACTTCCTGCGGCTCTCGAAGACCGGTGATCCGAACGCCGCCATCACCTACGACCTCGGCAACGGCGGGCCCACCGCCGACCAGCGTGCCGTGACGGACGGCGGCTTCCAGGAGCTGACCCGGCTCGGCATCCTGTCCGCGGACGATCCCGACGTCGTGGCGTCCCTGCGGGTGGTGGACGCCACGATCCGGCGCTCGACGCCGCGCGGACCCGGCTTCTACCGGTACGGCACCGGCGGGCCGGGCACCGAGGACGGGTACGGCGACTGCCACGTGCCGGACCCGACCGGCTGCGCGCCGGAGGGCAAGCCGTGGCCGGGCGGCACCGGCGACCAGGTGGGCCACGGGTCCGGGCACCTGTGGGCCGTGCTGGCCGGGGAACGCGCCGAGCAGGAGCTCCAGCTCGGTCACGGCGAGACCGCCGTGGCGCTGCTCCGGGCGATGTACGCGTACGGCTCGGGCGTGGGCCTCCTGCCCGAGCAGAACTGGGAGAACGCGGCCGTACCGCCCGACCCGTACGGGACCGACCCGACGACGGCGTCGATCGGCTTCCGGCCGGGCGGCCCGGCGGGCTCGGCCGCGCCGTTGACCTGGGCCCAGGCGCAGGTGGTCCGGCTGCTGCTCGACCTCGGCGCCGGCCGGGTGCTGGAACAGCCGGCGATCGTGCGCGACCGGTACGTCGGCCCGGCGGGACCGTCACGGCGTCGATAGGGCGGATCTCCGCGAGGCTAGGGCCGGCGGCACCACCATGCGCGGCGCCGTCGCGAGGATGCTGTCCGGCACCCACATCATCACGGTGGAGCTCAACTCCTCCCCGGACGGCCGGGACGCGGTGAAGGACGCGATCGCGCCGGGCCTCCAGGTCGCCGACGGGCCGAAGTTGCCCCGTGCCCCCGGCTCGCCGTCCCCGTCCGGGCCCGCGCGACCCGACCGGCCGGGGCGTCGAGAGCGCCGGGACCGGGAGCCGGCCCGGCGAGGCGAAGTCCCTCGCGCGAGGACCTGACAGCGCCGGGACCGCGGCGGCAGACTGGCGGCATGCGATGGCCACGCCCGCGGAACGCTGCCTACGACATCGTGACCCCCACCGAGCGGGAGCGGCGGAACGCGGACATCGACAGGAGGCGCAGGCGCTACTTCGCGATCATGCTCCCGTGTCTGGCGCTCGTGAGCTTCGGGTTCTTCGTGCCCGCCCCGACGCCGGTGCGGGTGGCCGCCCTCGTCGTCGCCGCGGTGCTGCCGCCCATTGCCGCGATCGCCGCCAACGGGTGACCGCGGGCGCACGTAGAGACGGACGCGTGTCCTCGCGCCCGGTCCGCGGCCGCGGGTCGCGTCCCTGCTCGGTCGGAACACCGGAGCGGGTACCACCCGTTCCACGTTTCGCTCCGGCCGACGCCGGAGCCATCAGGCTGTCCGGTCAGTCCCGGGCCGGGCAGACGCAGCCGCGGGTCAGGGCCCCGGCGATGGTCGCCTGGCAGTACCGCGTGCTGATCACGTCGTGTGACTCCCACGGATGCGCGCAGGCCTGGCAGGTCCCCTCGACCGCGGCGTTCCGGTCGGTGGCGGTGGCGGGCGTCTCGGTGATGGGCATTTTGCCGCTTCCCAAAGATTGCGCACCCGGCCCAAACAGAGTGGATACCGGCAACTCGCCGGGATCGGCCGCCCCGTCGAGGCGTCGTTCCGGCTCACCCAGCATCCGCGTCACCCGCCGGTGAGTCAAAACGGGCGTGGCCCGGGCGGACTCACCGTCGCGCGCTGCCCGCACGATCGCCCACCCGGAGGCGCGGCAGTGCGCACCACCGTCCAGAGCCCCACCCGTACCGCCGGTGACCTCGCGACCACCTGTCCGGAGGACTTCGGTGCCGGACCGAGGTCGGGTGGTTCGGTCTCGGCAACGGCGACCGTCGCGTACCCCGTGCTGCGTATCGTGGTCGTCACCGGCGGGATACGGGCCCGAGGACGAGGTGCGGCATGGACCGGTACCACTGGGCGGAGCGGACGGCGCGGCTGTCTCCCGAGCGGGATCACCACGAGATCTACCGGATCCTGGTGTCCCACGAGTTCCCCTGGGACATGACCCAGTCGCTGTCGTTCGCGCTCTACCGGACCTACGCGGTCCCGAGCATCGGGCGGCTGCTGTTCGACACCGGTGAGCTCACCGAGCGGGCGCAGCAGCGCTACGACGACACGGCCCTGCTCCTCGACGCCATCCTCGAGCACGGGCTCGCCCACGACACCGGCCGCGCGGCGCTGCGCCGGATGAACCAGATGCACGGCAGGTACGACATCTCCAACGACGACATGCGCTATGTGCTCGCCACCTTCGTCGTCATGCCGATCCGGTGGCTCGACGAGTTCGGCTGGCGCCGCCTCACCGAGGGTGAGCGCGTGGCCAGCGCCAACTACTACCGCGAGCTCGGCCGGCACATGGGCATCCGGGACATCCCGGCGACCCACCAGGAGTTCACCGCGGTCCTGGACCGCTACGAGCGGGACCACTTCGCGTTCGACGCGGGAGCCCGCGCGGTGTCGGACGCCACGCTCCGGCTGATGGCCACGTTCCCGCCGCACCGCCGTGCGCCCGAGGCCGTCTCGCGGCGGTGCGCGCTGGCGCTCATGGACGACCCCCTGCTCGACGCCTTCGGCTACCGCCGGCCCTCTCGGCTGGAGCGCGTCCTCGTGCACGGCGCGGTACGGCTGCGTGGCCGCGTGGTGCGGTGGCTGCCGCCGAGGAAGGCGCCGTTCCGCTCCCGGGACCTGCCGCAGATCCGCAGCTATCCGGACGGCTACGAGGTGACGCGGCTCGGCACGTTCGCACCGGGGTGCCCGGTCCCGCACCCGGCGCAGCCGCCGGGCGACGGGCCGCACGGTGCCACGGCGGACTGACGCGGATCGGGACCGGGGCGGGCGGGACGGACCGGCGCTGCCCCGGCCGAGCGGTCAGAACCAGGCGTCGCACATGTCGAGCGTCGTCCGGTCGATGCTCTCCAGGAGATCCAGCTGCGGGCCGGTCTTCGGCAGCTCCCAGCGGAAGAAGTACCGCGCCGCCTGCCGCTTGCCCTCGTAGAAGTCGCCGTCCCGCCCGTCGGCCGCCAGCAGCTGCTCGAGCCACATCCACGCGACGACGGCGTGACCCACCGCCTCGAGGTACACCGTCGCGTTCGCCAGGGCGAGGTCCACGTCCCCGGTGCCCCATAGGCGCGCGGTCACGGCGACGATCCGCTCCACGGTCGACCGCAGCCCGGCGGCGAAGTCCTCGTGCGCGCCCCCGAGGGCCCGGTCGAGGGTGGCGGTGATCGCCGCGACCAGGGCCTGGAGCCCGGCACCGCCGCCCATCACGACCTTGCGGCCCAGCAGGTCGAGGGCCTGGATGCCGTGGGTACCCTCGTGGATCATGTTCAGCCGGTTGTCGCGGTACAGCTGCTCGACGTCGTACTCGCGGGTGTACCCGTACCCGCCGTGGACCTGGATCGCGAGGCTGTTGGCCTCCAGGCACCACTGCGCCGGCCACGACTTCGCGATCGGCGTGAGGACGTCCAGCAGCACGCGGGCGCGCTCGCGCGCCGCGGGCTCCGGTGCGGTCGCCTGCTCGTCGAGCAGCCTCCCGCAGTACAGGTTCAGCGCGAGCGCGCCCTCCACGTAGGACTTCTGCGCGAGGAGCATCCGGCGCACGTCCGGGTGCGCCACGAGCGGCACCTGCGGCGCCGAGGGGTCCTTGCCGGCCAACGGGCGTCCCTGCGGCCGGCTCCGGGCGTAGTCGAGCGACTGGAGGTATCCCGTGTAGCCGAGCGCGGTCGCGCCGAGGCCGACACCGACGCGCGCCTCGTTCATCATGTGGAACATGTAGGACAGGCCCCGGTGTGGCTCGCCCACCAGATAGCCGACCGCGCCCGGCGCGCCGCCGGGGCGGTACCGGCCCTCGCCGAAGTTCAGCAGCGCGTTCGTGGTGCCGCGGTAGCCCATCTTGTGGTTGAGGCCCGCGAGCACGACGTCGTTGCGCGCACCGCCGTCGACCAGCACCTTCGGCACGACGAACAGCGAGATGCCCTTCACCCCGGGCGGTCCGCCGGGGATCTTGGCCAGGACGAGGTGGACGATGTTCTCGGCCAGGTCGTGGTCCCCGCCGGAGATCCACATCTTGTTGCCGAAGACGCGGTACGTCCCGTCGTCCTGCGGCTCCGCGCGCGTCGTGAGGTCGGACAGCGAGCTGCCGGCCTGCGCCTCGGACAGGCACATCGTGCCGAAGAAGCGCCCCTCGACCATCGGCCGCACGAACGTGTCCACGAGCTCCGGCGAGCCGTGCGCCCGGAGCAGGTTGGCGTTGCCGATCGTGAGGAACGGGTACGCCGCCGTGCCCACGTTCGCGGCCTGGAACCAGGCGAAGCAGGCCCCCGACACCACCGACGGCAGCTGCAGCCCGCCCACCTCGGCGTCCATCGTGGAGCCGATCAGGCCGGCGCGGGCGAAGACGTCCAGCGCCGCCTTGACCTCTGGGATGACCTGGGCTCGCTCCCCGTCGAACGTCGGCTCCTGCGCGTCGTTCTTCTTGTTGTGCGGGCGGAAGTGGCGGGTCGCGATCTGCTCGGACAGGCCCAGCATCGCGTCGAAGGTCTCCCGCGAGTGTTCCGCGTACCGGTCCCGCTCGGTGAGGGTCTCGGCGTCGAGCCACTCGTACAGCAGGAACTCGAGGTCGCGGCGGGACAGCAGGGGAGCGGTCACGGTGTCCTCTCGGAGGCCGGGCCCGACGGCCCGGGGACCCGATGGTCGCAGACGGCCGCACCGCGGATCGCGACGAGGGCGGTGCGGACCGGTCAGCGGGTGGTCTCCAGCAGCCGCGCCGACGCGAAGCGCCACCGCAGCCACAGGGTGGACTCGACGTCCCAGAACGCCGGTGCGGTGATCCCGCGGGCGGTGCGGAGCCCGAACCCCTGCGCCGCCACGATCGCCGGGAGCGTCACGTGCACGGCGTCGACGTCACGGGAGACCGCCGACCAGTCCGGCGACATCGCGGGTCCGGCCGTCGGCGCGTACCGGTCGACGAAGGCGGCCCAGTCACCCGCACCGGTGATGTGCAGGACGGACACGTCGCCGTCGTCGGGCCGGAGCTCCCAGGTCGACCACGGCAGCGGGTACAGGTCCGACCCGTGGTAGAGGTCGAGATACGTCCGCCACATGCTCGGGCCCTGCCGCGTCGCCGTCGAGGTGTGGAGCCCGAGCCCGAACGGCTTCGGGCCGGAGGTGGCGGCCCGCGCCGGATCGAACCGGGCCCGGTCGGGGTCGTGGTGCCGTGCCGTGCCGACCCAGTGCTGCCGGGCCCGGTCCCACGGTCCGGCGACGAGGGGTGGATGGTCCGCGGCGAGCGCGGCGACGAGCCGGGAGCCCCGGGTGAGCGCATCGGCCGCCGCGGGCGCCAACACGGCGGGACGGCCACCGGCGGGGGTCATGCTCGTGTTCGTCGCGGTCTGCAGCACCGTGACGACGTGGACGAGGCGGGGATCGGAGAGCGAGGGGACGACCGGGAGCCGGCCGGTGTCGAGCTCGCACAGGCGCTGCCGCAGCAGCCCGACCGCGTGATCGCGCTCCATGTCCGCACTCCCGGGAGGATGGCCTCGCCGCACCGCGGTGCGGCGAGGCCGAGGGCTCAACAGGTGATGGTCACCGCCGACCCGTATCCGGAACCGGAGCCGGTCGGCGGCACGTAGCCGGGCGGGAAGGCCACTCCGTAGGACATCCAGCCCTGGTAGGTGGCGTTGTGGCACGGTTCGGCGGCGTTGTTCTGGGCGAAGCTGCTGCCGTTGACCGTCCGCTGACCCGAGTCGCTCACCAGCGCGCCGTTCCGGTACAGCGCCGCCCGAATGTTGATCTGCGAGACGGGCGCGGTGCAACTCAGGGTCACGACGACGTTGACGGTGCCGTTGACGTGGCTCGAGTTGTGCGGGTTCTGAACGTTCGGTGTGCAGACGATCGTGTCCGTCGCCGTGGCCCTGCGCTGTCCGTGCGACGAATCGGACGTGGCGGGCGGCGAGGCCGGGGCCACGCCGTGCGAAGGTGGTGCGGGACGGGCCTGCGGCGCCGGCGAGACGGCCGCGCCGGACGGGACCGACGTCCCGCCGAGCACGAGGGCGGCGAGTGCCGAGACGAACACGTACCTGGTGGGTCTCATCATGACCTCCGTGGTGAGCTGTCGAGGGCACGGAGGACGCTAGGCGGGCCGGCGGCCGGTACGACCCGGTCTGACGACCTTGCGACATCGGCGACCGCGACGCCTATCCGACACCCGTCGCGCGACGGGTGTCGAGCTCACGGGCTGGCGTTGCGCCCGGCGGGTGACCCGCCGGGGGCGGGAAGCCCTCGCCCGGGCCCGTACCGACGTGATGTCCGGCGGGTCGCCGCGGTACGGGGTGAGACGGCCCGTGCGTCGCGCTACCGGCCGCCGGCGACCCGGAGGTCGCCGCCCGTCGTGTAGGTGGCCCCGTCCCCGAGGAGCCACGCGATCGCGCCCGAACGGTGTGGAGATGTGCTCGACGGTGACGTCGCCCGGCCGGGCGAGGCCCACCGGGGCCGCGACCGGCGGCACCGCGGGAACGGGGGCCGCCGGTACGGCGGCTGGACGGTCGGCCGATGTCGTCTCGTCGGTCCTGGGGCACCGGTGACACCGTGGCGGCCCGGCCGGCAGCACCCGTTCGGGCGGCGAGCTGTCGTATCCCCGACCTCGGGCCGCGCCGGGCCGTGCCGCATCGCGCCGCCTCGTCGGTCACCTCCGGCGGCATTGTGATGACGGGCGCGGTCACCAGTCGCCATACTCGACCGGGTGAGGCGGAGGCGACACGCACGCTTTGTCGGTCGTCGCGCGGAGCTCGCCGAGCTCAGCGAGACGTGGAGTGAGGTCTGCCTCGGTCAGGCCGCGGGGATCGTGATCTCCGGAGAGGCAGGGGTCGGCAAGAGCCGGTTGATCTCCGAGTGCCTCGAGCCGATTCTTGCGGGCGACGGCCAGGTCCTGTTCGGATCCTGTGTCCGGGTGGGTACCGGGGGCCTTCCCTACGGACCGATTCTCGATGCGCTGCGCAGGCTTCTGCAGGACCGGGACGCGGGTTCGCTCGACGAGCTGTTCGGCGCGGGCTACGCGGAGCTCGATCGGCTCCTCCACGTCGAGGACGAGGACATCGTGTCCCCGACGCCGGCCGGGCGGGTGTCGGGGATCCGGCAGGGTCAGCTCTTCGAGAGGTTCCTCGCGCTGCTCGCCAAGCTGGCACTGGACGCGCCTCTGGTGTTCGTCATCGAGGACATCCACTGGGCCGAGCAGTCGACGCTCGACCTCCTCGGCTTTCTGACCGTGGCGCTGCGGACCGAACGTGTCCTGCTGGTGGTGACCTACCGGGACGACGAGCCGAGCCACGGCCCGCTGCCGTCGGCGCTGCTCGAGCTCTTCCGCAGCACCTTCATGACCCGGATCTCGCTCCAGCCCTTCGACCGGCCGGACCTCACCGAACTGCTCGAGCAACTGGCCGGCGCCCCGCTCTGGCCCGGAGCGGTGGAGCGCATCGCCGACCTGTCCGGCGGCAACGCCTTCTTCGCCGAGGAGCTGCTCAGCGCTCAGGGGATCGACCCGCAGGGTCCCGTTCCGGCGCAGGTCCGGGACGTGGTGCTCCTCCGGATCGCGGGTCTCTCCCGCGACGCCCAGGACCTCGTGCGCCGCGCGGCCGTGGTGGGGCGACGGGTGAGCCACCCGCTGCTGGCGGCCGTGTCCGACCTCCCGGACGGGGCGCTGCTCACCGCGCTCCGGGAGCTCGTGGCCGGCCACCTCCTCGTCGCGGACACCGATGGTGGTTACCGGTTCCGGCACGCTCTCACCCAGGAGGCCGCCTACTCGGACCTCCTGCCCGGGGAACGCGCGACCCTGCACGGTCTCGTCGCGACCGCCCTCTCGGACCAACCGCATCTGCGGGAGGGCCCGCGGTCGACGACGACCGCGGTGATCGCGCACCATGCGCAGGCCGCCGGTGATCCGTCGAAGGCCCTCTCCGCGGTGGTGGCAGCGGGCCGGGCCGCCGCGGAGGTCCACGGGTACAGCGAGGGCTACCAGTACTTCCGGCGCGCGCTCACGCTCTGGGACGAGGTTCCCGACCCCGGCACGGCCGGGATCGAGCGGCCGGATCTCCTGGCCGCCGCGGCGAAGTGCGCCCACTACGCCGATCACGACGACGAGGCCGTCGAGCTCGTCGAGCAGGCGCTCGTCGCGTCGCCCTCCGAGGACGTCGTCCGGCGCGCGCTCATGCACGAGGCGCTGGGCTCCTATCTCTCCCGGGCGAACGGTGCCCGCGCCCTCGACGCGCTCACGGAGGCGTACCGGCTGCTCGCCGGGAGCGACGCGATCGCGGAACGCGCCCGGGTCACGGCATCGCTGGCACAGGCGTTGTCGATCCGCGGCCGGTACGCCGACTCGGCGCCGTTCTGGGACGAGACCCTCGCCCTGGCGCGCGATGCCGGCTGCCGCCGGGAGGAGGTGCTGGGCCTGCGCACCTCCGGATGGCATCTCGCGATGCACGGCGAGCCCGAGCTCGGCATCGCGCGGATGCGGGACGCGCTGCGCGTCGCCGCGGCGGAGGGGGATCTGGAGGGTGTCAGCGTCACCTACAACCACCTCAGCCTCGCGCTGGACTTCGTCGGCAGGTCGGCCGAGTGCCTGACGACGGTGGAGGAGGCGCTGCGCTGGAGCGCCGACGCGGGCGTCTTCTTCACGCCGATGATCGACATGCTGGACTCGATCGTGCTGGTGCTCTTCCGCCTCGGCCGATGGCGGGAGGCCGAGGAGATCGCGAGCCGCCTGTACGCCAGCCACGGTGCCGCCCGCGGGATCATGACGGCCGTGGTGTCCGCGGAGCTGGCCACCGCCCGAGGTGACACCGAACAGGCCGAGCAGCGGCTCAAGCAGGCACGGGAGATGCTCGAAGGAGACGACGATCCGCTGAACCACGGCCTCGCCCACGGCGCCGCCGCGACGCGGGACCTGTGGCTCGGCGAGCACCGCAGCGCTCGCGCCGAGGTTCGGCGGGGCCTGGAGATCGTCGCCGCGCGGGGAGACGACCAGCAGGCGGTGGCCCTCTGCGCCCTCGGATTGCGCGTCGAGGCGGACGAGGCGGAGCGGCGGAGCGCCCGGGGAGCACCGGAGGCCGGCGACGACAGCGGGCCGTACGCCGCGGCGTTGCGCGCGCGGGCACGGTCGCTCTGGCGGCGGATGGGCACGCGCCAGGTGTCCTTCCCCGAGGCGGCCGTGGAGGCCGCGACGGCGGAGGCCGAGTTCGCGCGGTTCACGGGTGGCGCGCGGTCCGGCGCGTGGGCCGACATCGCCGACGGATGGGAGCGTCTCGCGCGGCCGTACCCGGCGGCGTACGCGCGGTGGCGCGAGGCGGAGGCGCTGGTCACCGCCCGGGACGTCCGGGCCGCCGAGGTGCTGCGCCGGGCGGCCGCCGTGACGCGGGACCTCGACGCCCGGGCCCTCGGCGCGGAGATCGTGGCGCTGGCCCTCCGCGCCCGCATCGACCTGGGCGTGCCCGACGCCGTACCGGCGCCGGTGCCGTACAACCCCTTCGCGCTCACCGACCGGGAGCTCCAGGTCCTCGGGCTGCTCAAGGTGGGTCGCCGGAACCGCGAGATCGCCCGGACGCTCTACATCAGCGAGAGCACGGCGAGCGTGCACGTGTCGAACATCCTCACCAAGCTCGACGCGAAGAACCGCGGCGAGGCGGCCGCCGTCGCGCACCGGCTGGGCCTCGGGGAGCCGGTCCCCGAGGACCGGACCGGGCCTCGGCGCTAGCCGTCCGCCGAGGCCCTGCTCCGCCAGAACTGTGCCGCCGGGAACCGTCTCTCCTCCGCGTAGAACCAGGCCAGCTCCCGCAGGTACCGCCGGTACCCCGCCGACACGGTGTCGGCGTACCGGGCGGCGGCCTCCACCGCACCGTCGAGGCTCAGCGCGACGGCGTCCGCCCCGGCGATCCCGGTCGCCAGGGCATCGTGCAGGCCGCGGGACGAGAGCGGGTCGTGCGCACACGCGGCGTCACCCACCGCGAGCCAGCCGGCCGCGGCGGGGGAGTCCAGCGCGGAGCTGCCGGCCGCCGCGATGCGGAGCGGGGCACGCAGCCGTAGGCCCGGCCAGCCCGCGCGGGCCCTGGTGAGCCGGGTCCTTCCCAGTTGGCGCGACCACTCGGACACCCTCCGCAGACCCTGCCGGCCCGAGATCGCGGCGTCGGTGAACTTGGCCACCACCAACCGGCCACCGGGCACCCGCGAGGCGTACCACCAGCCGTCCTCGACCGTCTCGACGAGGGAGGAACCGTCGTCCGGGTCGGGATCGTCGAGCAGGCCCGCGGCGCACACCACGCTGCTGTCCACCCGGCGTGGCAGCCCGAGCAGGCGCGCGAAGCAACTCCGGCGACCGGTGCCGTCGATCACGAAGTCGGCCGGCACCACCCGCACGGTGCCGTCGTCGACACACCGCAGCAGCCACCGTGGGGGGCCGCGCCGGATTCCGGTCAGCCGCCAGGGCACGGGCCCGTCGGCCCCCGCCGTCCGGGCGGCGGTCACCAGCATCTCGTCGAACCGTCGACGCTCCACCTGCCAGGACGGGCCGTGAGCGTCGACGATGGCCGATCGGTACGCGGGTTCCGCGGAACCCCAGCACGACACGAACTGGGTGCACGGCAGGTGACCGGCGCCCCGGAACGCCTCCCACACCCCGAGGGAGCGCAGGTGTTCTCCGGCGGCGGCCGGAAGCCCCTCGCCGAGCTGCCATCCGGTGTGCGGCCGGGGGTCGACCAGCAGCGTGTCGACTCCCTTGTCCGCCAGGGCGACGGCCGCGCTCGCGCCGGCCGGTCCGGCGCCGAGGACGATCACCCGCATGCGTGTCCCCCCGGATTCCCGACAGTTGTGGCCCCACCGGCCCGTTGTCGTCACGGTTGCCCGACACCACACTGGACAGCCACCACACGTCACGAGGTGAAGTACCGATGACCGACATCGTCTACTGCGGAATCCACCCGGGGATAGGTATCGCGCGGGTCGGCGACAGCCCCGACGAGTACTTCGTGGGGCCGGAACGCCCCGGCCGGGCCGGTCTGCCCGCCGGGGGGTACAAGGACGAGCGGGGGCGGGTCAAACGGCAGGCGGCGAGGTTCCGGGTGTTCGGGTTCGACGCCGCCGGGAACGTCGTCCAGGAGCTGACGGACGCCGACGCGGAGATCGAGTGGTCCGTGCACCTGGCGAACGGGAAGGGCGCCGCGCCGAGGTTCCACCCCGACCGGCCGGGACAGCTGCGCAACGCCCGGGTGACCGGGACCCGGCGGGCGACGCTGGTGATCGATCCCGGCGAGCGCCGGGTGCGCGGGCGCGGGGTCTGGGGCACGCCGTACGGCTTCGCCTCCGGGACCTTCCTCGGCCACGAGGTGGACCTCGGTGAGCTGCGCACCGACGCGGCCGGCCGGCTCCTGGTCCTCGGCGGCCACGGCACCTCCGGCTCGCCGCGGAACAGGCCACTGTCGCACTTCGCCGACAACGACGGCTGGCACGACGACACCTCGGACGGGCCGGTCGACGCCCGCGTGACGCTCAGGAACACCGGCGAGGAGATCCCGGTGCGCCACCCGTCGTGGGTCGTCGTCGCCCCGCCGGACTTCGCGCCGTCGATCACGAACCTCGTCACGCTCTACGACGTGTTCGAGTACGAGCCGTTCCGGAAAGAGGCCGTTGACGGGGACGTGCTGCCCACGCCCGATCCGGTCTCCTTCGAGCGCGACATCCGCCCCGTACTCGAACGAGCGGCCCGGTACCAGTGGGTCAACGCGACCGCGCAGCGAGGCCACCGCGCCACCCGGGCCGCGAGGAACGACACGGTCGAGCGACGGGGCGACTTCTTCGAGCCCGACAACTACGCCCTGCTGAGCAGCCCGGCCGACGGAGCGGCCGCAGCGGCCCGCGGCGCGGTCTTCGGCCGGGTCCGAACGCCGCTCGCCGATCCCGAGACCGCGCGGACCCAGGCGACCGCCCACTACATGCCGCAGCTCTCCGGTGACGAGGGACGTGCCACCCCCGGCGAACCGACGACCTGGCTGACGGTCACCCCGTTGCAGTACGCCCGCCTGAAGAGGTGGGCGGAGGGCAACTTCGGCGGAGACGCCGGTGCGGTCCGGAACCCGGCGGTCGACGGGGAACCACGGCCCACCCCGGGCGAGCTCGACCGGGCCGCCCTCGAGGCCTGTGTCGGCGGACCGTTCTTCCCGGGCATCGAGCTGAGCACGCGCTGGCGCGGACAGTGGGACCCGGCGACGCCGTTCCGGCTCCGCCCCGGCCTGGCCCCGGGCAGCCTGACCGCGCCGATGGCCGTGCCCTGGCAGGCCGACTTCGCCGACTGCCGGCATTTCTGGTGGCCGGCACAGCGCCCCGACGACGTCATCGCCGAGGACGAGTTCACCGCCGTCACGACCGACCGGCTCTCCGCCGACGGACGGGCCGCGCGGAGTGTCAGCGCGACCGCGTTCCCGCGGAAGCGCTGGGACCGGGGCATCGGGGACCAGATCTCGACGGCACTCGGGACCGCGGCCAGGGCCGACCTCCGGCACCGCGACATGGTCCGGAAGTGGTCGACGCTCGGGTTCGTCGTGCCCCGGAAGGCGGCCGACGGCAGCGAGGTGTGGGTGGAGACCGCGCGGGGCCGGTACACCGGGCTCCGGGACCGGGACTACTTCCACATCATGCTGAACCTCCGCCGGTTCCCCGACTTCCTCCCGGTCGCCTGGGACCTGGCGAAGCAGTTCCTCGCGACCGCCCACGACGCGCAGGGCGCCGCCGACCTGGACTCGGAGCTGCGCCCCTTCGCCTACGAGGAGCTGAGGTTCGATACCCGGCTCGACAGCATCTACGACGACCTGGTCGACGTGGCGGCGGCGTACGACCCGGACGAGGACCAGACCTGCCAGAGCCGCGACGACGTCGTCGAACGGCTGCGCCAGTTCGCGCCGGTGAACCAGACAGACGGTCTGTGGCTGCGGAACGTGGCCACCGTCGGGCCGATCGACGACCTGACCGGTTACCTCGCCCAGATCTGGATAGACGAGGTGGGCGGTGGTGATCCGGCGCAGAACCACGCCAACATCTACTCGGCGGTCCTCGGGAGCGTCGGTGTCCGCACCCCGCCCATCGCCAGCGCCGAGTACGCCGCGGACGAGTCCTTCCTGGAATCGGCGTTCACGGTGCCGCTCCTGGAGCTGGTGGTCTCCCAGTTCACCGAGGACTTCTTTCCGGAGATCCTGGGGATGACGCTGTACCTGGAGTGGGAGTCCGTCGAGCTGGCGACGACCGCGAGCCTGCTCCGGCGCCACAAGATCGACCCCGGCTACTACACGCTCCACCTCGCCATCGACAACGCGGAGGCGGGCCACGGCGCACTGGCCAAACGCGCGGTGAAGCGGTACCTGGCCACGTTCCGCGACGACGACGAGCGACAGGCGCAATGGCGGCGGATCTGGGACGGCTACGTCGCCTTCCGGACGACCGGCACACTGGGCGACGACCTGAAGGAGAAGCTGAGGTCGGGGGACCACGCCCGGCGCAGGGTGCTCCAGATGATCACGCAGAAGGGGCGGTACGGGAGCCTCAACCACGGGCAGCTCGCGCCCGGCTCCGGCATGAACAACAACCTCTTCGACGACCCGGAGCAGTTGCTCACCGAACTCGTCGACCGCGGCCTCGTCGTTCCGGGCAGGCCCGAGCGGAGCCCGTTCCTCGGGGCCTTCGACTTCGGAGGGCGCATGTACAGGGTGTTCACGGCCGCGGAGAGACGGATGTGGGAGGACTGGATCCGAGACATCCCCGTGGCGCAGGGGGAGCAGGCCGCGGTCGCCCGCCCCCCGGCCGATCGGACGGCCGTCGCGGCCAAGCCCTGGGGCCGGGGCGTCGCGCCGGCCTCGGCGCCCGATGTCCGGCGCCACGTCCGGCACCTGCTCCTGTCCTCTCCCGCCGAGGCCTTCGACGGTCACCCCCGGAAGGGCACCCTGCTGGGCCAGGCCGCGGTGCACTGAGCCGGCCGACCCACCGTCAGCCGGATACCGGAGTCGTCCCGCGAGCCCGGTATCCGGCTGACGGCGTCCCGGCCGGGTGGCCCCCGGCGAGCCGCACTAAGGGTTTCCGCCGCCGGGCTAAGGGTTCTCGTCCCGCATCACGGTGTCTCTGCCCGACGCGGGCGCCCGCCCCTTGGGCGCACGCTCGGCGGCAGCACCACAGCGGGAAGACCGGAGCCCTACCAGCAGGAGGATCCCATGCCGTACGAAGTCGACACCGCCGACGGCCGCTGCCTCTACCGGGGCGAGGACATCGAGCTCGCCTGTGAGATCCACGACCAGGTCCCCACCGCCGTCCTGACGGTGCTGCGAGCCGGTGACGCGATCGCGCCCACCACGGCCCGGCGCACCGAGGCGCCGTGGAAGGGCCCGTCCGTCACCCCGCCGCCCACCCGGCGCGGGGGGTTCCCCGGCTGGACGTCGGCCCCTCGCCGGTGTCCCGAGAGCGGACTCGTGACCCGCACGCTGCCTCCGCGTGGTCTGCCGGCGGGGCCGGCGACCTCGACCGGCGGCCGTCCCGATCCGACCCGGAACCACTGACCGACCTCGCTCCGGGGGCGCGACGGCCGCGGCACGACGCCCTCCCGGCGTCGGGCCGCGGCCTCACCCGCCTCGCGGACCCGATCGGCGCCAGGGTGCGAAGGCGTTCCCGGCACCCCGCAGGGCCGGCCGGAGCGACGGGTGGTGCCGCAGCAGCACGGAGATCATCGTGTTGTCACCGATCCAGGCCAGCCCCTCCGGGGTGTAGATCTCGGGGGTGTAGTCCCGGGTGAAGAACCGGTCGCTGTTCAGCCGACGGGACGCCATCAGGATGAAGATGCGGAAGGCGGTGTCGCTGAAGGCGAACCCGTCCGGCCGCTTCTCCGCGAACATGCCGACGGTGAGATCGACCTTCTCGATGTCGCCCTCGTAGACGTCCCGCAGCCGCGCCACGAGGTCGGGATCGTCGGTGAGGGACTCGAAGGTCGGGGCGGGCGCCAGGTGCAGCAGGCGCCGGAACCGGTTGTAGCGGGGGACCCCCAGTTCCCGGGAGCGCAGGATGTCCGTCGCGGCCAGATCCGCGAGCTTGCCGTCGGGCCGCCGGAACTCCTGGAGGAAGCGCGGGAAGTTGTCCAGCACGATCGCGCCCGGATGCTCGGTCCCGAACGAGTAGAACAGGTCCGGCATGTCCACCGCCGCGAGCACCTCGAGCGCGCCGGGGCCGGCGAGGTCCCGCAGCGTGCACGAGCGCAGCGACGCGTCGTCCGCCGCCGCCCGCAGGTCGAAGTCGTCCGGGATCAGCGGGTGCATCCGGTAGACGCCCGCGAACTCCTCGGTGATCGAGAACGGCACACCGAAATGGTCGGTCTCCGACCCCGGGATACCGCTGAGGGCCTCGCTGCCGCTGAGGCGGCCGAACATCTTCTGCAGGCGCTCGCCCTCCAGGCCCCACCAGTTCGCCCGCAGCCCGACCACGGTCGTCGGGTGGCTGATGACGGCCGGTGTCCACTCCACCGTGTGGATCTTCGCGAGCAGTGCCGCGTTGATCAGGCGCGCCCGTTGGAACAGCTCCTCGTCGCTCCGCCGCGGGTCTGCGTCCCTGAGGCGGTCGCAGATCGCGTTGTGCTCGCGGGTGAAGAGGTCGTGCATCATCGCGAGACCCAGCCAGAATCCCGGCTCGTGGACCGGGTCGCGACCGTCGGCCTTCACCACGGGCCGGACCCCGGTGGTCAGCACGTGCAGCTTGCCGTCCGTGCCGCAGCGCACCGCGCGCTGCTCCTCGACGCTGTTCCCGTAGATCGACGACGCGTCCCACCAGTGCGAGTTGGTGTTCACCGCGGTCGGCGGCCGGTCGTCGAGGCCGGCCGGGCGGGTGGGGTCCGCCGGGAGCCGGGGGACCTCCAGCGGCGGCTCGGGCCAGTCGTCGTCCGCCGCGAGCGGGAGGTGCCACGGGTTCTCGGCCGGTCCCTGGCCGTGGCTGAACCAGTCGCGGATCATGAACTGCAGCCACGACGCGGCCAGGACGTTCAGCGTCGACGCGGGCTGGAAGTGGTGCCGGGTCATCAGGCTCCGGCTCACGACCCGCGGATTCGGCGTCAGCACCTCGGCCGGCGACTCCGGCCGGGCCGCGGAGAGCGGGACGTTGCGCCCGAACCGGGTACCGGCCATCCCCATCGTGGGATGTTCGAGGTCGTTGTGGGAACCGTCGGGGGAGCGGACGGTCCGGTCCGCCGGCGAGGGGGCCCGTGGCGGAGCGAGGCTCGGGATCGTGCCCGAGTCGTACAGGTTCTCCCGGCGGAGGATGTCGCGGACCCCGGTGAGTACGGCGAGGCCCAGCGGCACGGGCAGCCGGTCCCAGCCGATCCGGCGGTCCACGTACTCCGCCGCCCGGTCGTATCGCCGCCAGAAGACGGTCCGCCGGGAGGCGGCACCGGCGGCCGGCCGCTCCGTCCCGCGCAGCAGCACGCACACCCACGGTGCGGCGTGGACACCGTGCAGCACCGCCCGTCGCCAGGCCGGGTGCCCCGGCCCGTCCGCGGCGGGACGGGCGCCGGCTCCCGGTGGGCCCGCGGAGGAGTCGAGCAGCGCCACGACCGCGAACGCGGTGTTGAGGCCGGAGACGGACGCGGCGGTGAGCGCCGCCCGGCGCGGCAGCTCACCCCGACGGGCCGCCGCGAGGGCCGCCACCGTGTCCGAGGCGTGGATCCACGGGGCCAGCCGGACGGCATGGGCCCGCTGTGCCTTCCCGGCCACGAGCAGTTCACCGGCCAGCACCACGGTACGGACGCCGAAGAGCCGCAGGGCGTAGCAGGCCGCCGGCTGGTCCTCCGGGCGTACCCCGAGGCTGCGCACCATCACCCGCGGTGCCAGCAGCGCGGTCGACCCCATCGCCAGGCGCACCCCGCCGAGGGCGTACCGGGCGTACGTACCGCGGGAGATGTGCCGGCCCATGGCGGTCACCGCCCCCAGACCGCGGAACGGGGGGCCTCGCCCGCCGCACCGTTCCCGGCAGCGCGGTCGTGCGCACCGCCACCGGGGAGGTGACCGATCCGGGCAAGGTACCTCCGCGCGTCGGCGCGCCCCGCCTCGATGGTCGGTGCCATCTGCTTCTTGTTCCGGAAGAACAGGTAGTCCACCGGCACCGGGCGCTCGGGGCTGAGCAGCCGCACCGTGACGTGCCGACGTCCCGGTTCGGCCGTGCCGTCGGCGACCCGCCGGTTGACGTCCTCGATGGCGTCCAGTTCCCGCTTGAGGTTGCCGACGGCGCAGGTCTCGAAGATGTGGCCGAAGTGGTTCCAGAATCCGCCCCGCCACACGGCCCGGTCCTCGACCGTCCAGATCACCCAGATCTCGTCGGCGCCCTGCCGTACGGCCTCGCCGAGGTTGGCGTCCTTGAGGAGCATCGCGTCGGTGTAGAGCGTGCCGTCCTTCGCGATCGGCGGCACCACGCCGGGCACCGCGTCCACCGCGAGGAGATACTCGAGGTCCATCTCGGTGTGCGGGATCGTCTTGATCCGCTTGGCCCCGAAGTCCAGCACGTTGAACGTCGCCGTCACCGGATGGCCGTTGACGTGCGTGCAGCCGCGGATCTTGGCCACGTCGATCCCCCACTTCGGCAGGATCCGTCTCACCGCCGCGTCCTGCGTCAGCAGCGAGGGAAGCCGCCAGAACGTGACGTACCGCCGCAGCGGATGGAACGACACGAACTCCCACGGGGAGAGATCGGCCCACGCGGCCGCGATCTGGGCCGGCGAGCGACCGGACAGCAGCATCCCGAGGTTGAAGACGGAGCCACTGGTCGCGTCGATGTGGTCGAACGTCAGTCCGCCGTCCTCCATCAGCACCTGCAGGGCACCCGAGGCCCAGCCGATCTTGGCTCCGCCTCCTGCCAGTACCAGAGATCGCTTCACGGGAATCACCGGCTCCTTGGTCCTTGACGGGGGCTGAGCTGTTCGATCAGGCGGTCGCTGCGGTCACGGTCGGGCGGTTCGAGCCACTCCTGGCCGAGTCCGAGGCCGACCACGTCACGCAGGCCCACCGGCGGCGGGGGCGGCGGCTCCTCCGCGGTCAGGAACCACGTCTCGACGTGGTCGTCGAGCACCCCTGCCATCGCGGGCAGGAAGGCCGTGAACCTGGGGCTGGGGTCGATGTCGAGGAGCGTGAGCGGCCTGGCCCGGGCGTGGTCGCCCAGGAGGAGCCGTGCACCGGTCCCGCCCGGCGTGACGCCGGCACGACCGCGCAGGTGGATGTGGGACTTGGTCAGCTGACCGCGGAAGTCGCCGTAGCCGACGCCGCTGACCCGCATCGGCAGGATCGTCCGCGCGGGCCGCGGGATGTCCACCCGCGCGACCAGCTCCCCGTCCAGGTCGTACTGGCTGCTCACCGTCGACTCCCCGACGAGGAAGTCCAGGCTCGCCCGGCGCTTGGGCATTCCCCAGATGCCCAGCCCGCCCTTGACCGAGATCTCGGTGCTCACCGGGAGGTCGTAGATGTACACGCCGAGGCCGGACAGCGGCGGCCCGCCCCGCCGGGTGCACGCGATGCCGAGGCAGAACTCGACGTACCGGCCGATCGTCGTGTCGAGGTAGTGGACGACGGCGATGACCAGGAGGCCGCGGCCGCCGAGGCGCAGCGGCTCGAGCTCGCCGGTGGGCAGGACCGCTCGCGCGCGTTCGGCATCGATGCCGAACGCCGCCAGGAGGGCCGGGCTGCCGTCGGTGCCGACCGGCATCCGGAACGGGATGCCGTCCACGTTGGCGTAACGTCCGGCGATCCGGCGCGCCCTGCGCGAGGTGAACATGGTTTCCTCCTGACTGGTGTCGCCGACCAGACGGTCAGGTGCGCACGCGATGGTCGAGTTCGCGGAGGATCAACGGAAAGACGTCACGCCCGGCGTGTCGGCCCAGGAAGACGTCGAGATGGCTGTACCCGGGGAGCACGTGCAGCGCGTGGTGACCCGGCCGGAACCGCGACAGGAACTCGAACGTCCGGATCTGGCTCGCCGGCAGGAAGCAGAGGTTCCGCTCTCCGGCGACGAAGGCGAACCGCGCGTCGGTCTGCGGCTCCTGCGCGGTGTAGTCGCGGGGCAGCCCCGGCAGGTCCTCGTACGACACCAGATGGCCGCGCGCCACACACCGTGCCATCTGCCGGAAGAAGGTCAGCGGAACCCGCCCGAACTCCGCCGGGATGAAGGTGTCGTGGGTCGCGGCGTCCACGTTCTCGTGCCGCCACAACGCGGGAGACCCGCTCCCGTAGGTGAAGCTGACCATCTTGCAGACACCGTTGTCGCACTCGCGGTGCACCGACTTCACGAGGGTCGTCAGCAGCCGCGGCAGGAGCTCCGCCGGCGGACGGTCGCCCCACGCCGGGTCCAGGGCGTGCACGAACCGGTTCACCAGCGGGACCGCGTACCGCAGCTTCGCCCGGGACCAGCGCGGTACGACGGGGTGCAGGGTGACCGCGTTGGCGACGATCGTCTCCACCTGGGGCACCAGACCCGCGCAGGCCGACATCATGAACGAGGTCGACCCCTGGCAGTGGATGACCGCCTTGATCCGGTCGGCGCCGGTCTCGGCCAGCACCGTCCGCACGGCGGCCGGATGGTCGTACAGCGCCGCCTGGTCCAGCGTCCAGTCGTTCGGCGGAACGTCGATGCTGGCCCGCCAGTTCTCCAGCCAGACGTCGTACCCCGCGTCGACCAGGGCGTCGACCACGGTGGTGTGGACGGGCGCACGGAAGATGTTGCCGCGCACGCCGGCCCCGTGCACGAGCAGGACCGGACAGCGGGTCGGGGCGTGTTCGCCCCGGACGTGGACGAGGTTGAGCGGCATCCCGTCGTCGGCATCGAACGGCACGACACGGTCGGTGGTCACGACGCTGGACATGGTTCCCCCCAGGACCGGAGCAGGAGCGGCACGGCGGCGATCATGGGTACGAGTGGGGCGTACGACGTGCGGCGACACAAGAGGTGAGGCGGATAGCCGACGGAAGGCGGGCGTGTCCTTGTCCCGCCGCGGACGGCCGAGGAGCCTGGGTGGCCGGCCGGATGGGCCGGAGGAGCAGCCGTGGACGACGTGGTGATCGTGGGTGCCGGACCGACCGGGCTGACGCTCGCGTGCGAGCTGTCGCGGCGCGGCCGGTCGTGTCGGCTGGTGGAGTCCGCCCCGGAACCGTCCGAGACGTCGAAGGCGACCGTGGTCTCGCCGCGGACGCTCGAGGTCCTGGACCTGATCCAGGTCGCGGACGGCGCGGTGCGGCGGGGGCGCCCGATCGACGCGGTGTGCTGCTACGCCGGCGGTGAGCTGCTGACCCGGCTGCGGCCCGATCCGGGCGTCGCCACCCGGTTCCCGTTCCCGCTGGTGCTCCCGCAGCGGGAGACCGAGCGGTTGCTGCTGGCCCGGCTGGCCGAGCTGGGGGGACATCCGGAGCGGGGACGACGGGTGGTGTCGGTGCGCCAGCACCGGGACGGGGTGGTCGCCACGGTCGAGGGTTCCGCGGGCACCGAGGAGCTCCACAGCCGGTGGCTGGTCGGCTGCGACGGCGCGCACAGCGTCGTCCGGCACGAGGCGGGGATCGGCTTCGCCGGCGACCGCTACCCGCAGACCTTCGTGCTGGCCGAGGTCCGCGCCGACACCGAGCTACCGGCGGACCAGGGCCACTTCTTCCTCTCACCGCACGGGGTCGTGGTGTTCGTCGCCCTTCCCGGCGGTACGTGCCGGCTCACCGTCGACATGCCGGGACCCCTGACGGGCGATCCCGGCGTCGAGTGGTTGCAGCGGGGGCTGGACCGCCGTGGTGTCTCCGCCGTCCGGGTCCGGACGGTGGACTGGGTCAGCCCGTACCGGATCACCAACCGGGTGGCGACGGCCTACCGGCGCGGCCGGGTGCTCATCGCCGGCGACGCGGCTCATCTGCACAGCCCGGTCGGGGGGCAGGGAATGAACACCGGCATCCAGGACGCCGTCAATCTCGGCTGGAAGCTCGATCTCGTGGCCGGGGGAGCGGCGGCGGACGCACTGCTGGATACCTACGAGGCCGAGCGCCTGCCGGTGGCGCGCGCCGTGGTCCGGGGCACCGATGTCGTCTCGCGTCTCGGTCTGGTCCGCGCCCCCGGCGCGGACCGGGCGCGGGTGTTCGCCATCCGGGCCCTGGCGCGTACCGGTCTGGTGCGGCGGCTCGCCGCCCGCGCCACCCAGCTCGACGTGGCGTATCCGCGGAGCGCGATCGTCGCCCGGCCGCGGGCGGCGGGGCTCGTGCGGCCGGGACGCCGTGCCCCGGACGGCGCCCTCGTCGCGGCATCCGGGAACTGCGTCCGCGTCCACGAGCTGTTCCGGCACGGCGGGCACACCCTGCTGGTCTTCGCGACGGAGCCCGACCGCACTGGGCCGGTCCTCGCGCTGGCATCGGCGAGGGGCGTGTCGGCCCAGCTGCTGGGCAGGCTGCCGGGCGCCGGTGCCGGAGCCCTCGCGGACCTCGAGGGCGCGGTCCATCGCAGCTACGGGGTGCGCGGGGACGCCCTCGTCCTGATCCGGCCGGACGGACATGTCGCCGCGGCCGTGCCCGAGGCGGGCGTGCGGGCCGCGCACGGCGCCCTCGCCTCGCTGCCCCGCACCCCCCGAGCGGAGGCCGCCGGCTAGGGCGGAGGCGGAGCGGGCTCCCGGGTCACCAGGAACGGCTCCTCGATGAGCTCCGGCCGGAGCGGCTCGGCCGGCTCCAGCCACGGGTCCCCCGGCGCCCCGTCCGGCCGCGCCGACCAGCGGTCGGCCACGCGGCGCAGCCCGATCGGGTACACCCGCACTCCCTCCGGACCGATGTGCATCCGCACGAAGCCCTTGTAGTCCTCCCTCGACTGGGCCGCGAACAGCTCGTTGACGTGCGCCCGTCGTCGGCTCGCGAACCAGAGGTAGGCCGCGACCACCTCGGCGGACAGGAGCCCCACGACCGGCGTGGCCACGGCGACCGCGATCCCCACCGGCCACCCCGGGCCGGCCGCGGCACAGGCGGCGCCCGCCGCACCGCCGAGCAGCGGGTGTGCCAGACCGTGCGGCACCCCGAGCCGGAGCCTCGGGAGGATGCCCCCGCGGGTGGGGGCCGCGAAGCCCACCGCGGCCAGGACCATGACGAGCGCGACGGATGCCGTCCACAACAGACCGGAGGTGAGGAGGGCGGTCATGAACACCGCCTGTACGGCGCCCAGGAGTGCCCAGAACCCGCGATTGCGGAACGGCAGCACGACCACGTCCAGCGCCATCCGGCGCGACCGCTCGCGCGGCGGCCACGTCTTCGGCGCGAGGCGGTAGGTGACCGGTTCCGTGCCCCTGTCGCCGGGACGGTCGAGTCGCGGCGACAGCGTCAGGCTCTCGTCGAGATGGTGGGTCGCCGAGGTGTACGCCCCGCCGAGCCCGCTGGTGAGCAGCGTCTGCCCGCTGCCCTCCGCGGTGTACCGGGCGTAGTGGTGCGAGTCTCCGGTCAGCACCAGCCGCAGGTGGGCACCCGTACCGGCGAGGACCTTCCGGGCGAAGTACTCCAGCCGGGCGAGGGAGTTCCCGTCGCCGTGCGCGCGGGGGTACCAGGACGGCTTCGCCGTGCACAGGATGACGCCGTCACCGGGCCGGATCTCCCCGGCGACGCCGCGGAAGTACGCCAGCTGCGGCCCGTCGATGTAGGTGTCGAGCTGGATGTCCACGGCCAGCAGCCACCATCGTCTCGGCAGGCGCAGCCCGAAGTAGGACCGCCGCTGCGCCGTGTCCCAGCCACCGATGGCCTCCCCCTGCGCGAAGACCCGCAGGAACGCGGTGAGGCCGTCGTACCAGTCGTGGTTGCCGGGTAGCGCGTACAGCACCGGTCGCGGACCCGGCGTCTCCGGCAACGCCGCCGCGTAGACCCGGGTGGTCCGCGCCTCGTACGCGAACGCGTCGGCCACGGGATAGACCTCGTCGCCGCCCAGGACGAGCACGTCGCCACGGGGGAGTGCCGGGGTCGCGCCGTCGACGGTCAGCTCGTCCTGAGCGACGAGCGAGGCCACCGAGTAGGTGGCGTCGAACCCGTCGCCGAGGTCGCTGACGTAGTCCAGCCACAGCTCGTCGCCGCCGTGCCCGAAGACGGCCTGGGTGAAGACGCCGCACTGCTGGAGCTCCCGCTTGTCGGCGTACGCCCCGAAGATGTCGGCGAGGAGGACCGCGACCGCCGTGCGGAAGAGCTGCCGGGGGTTCAGCCAGCGGGTGGCCTGCTGAGGCGTGAAGCCGAGCTGGCCGGTGGTGGTGCCCGCCGGCCGGGTCACCGGGTGCCCGCCGTCAGGTGCTGGCCGTACACGGTCCACAGCTCACCGAGGAAGAGCCGCCCGAACGACTCCAAGGCGTGCACCGGCTGCGGTCCGTGGGCCCGGAAGGTGGTGAGCTGACGGAGGAAGTCGGGGATGTGGATGGTCAGCACACCGGTGGCGACGACCGGCGCCGCCTCGGCGTCGGGTGCCTCGACGTGGCCGGCCAGGATGCGCGTGAAGAGCGTGGAGGTGTCCCGCCACACGTCCTGGCCGGGGTCGTCGGCGACCTCCTTGTGCCCGACGAGCGTCAGCGGGTTGCCCCCTGCGGACACGAGGTGCAGCCGGTACAGCATCCGTCGCCGTCGGGGCCCGCCGTCCCGGACGAACAGGTTGAACGATCCGTCGACCACCTCCAACCGGCCGCCGAGGAGGTCGCTGTCCACCCAGCCCTCGGCGCGGGCCGGGTGGGACGGATCGGTCACGAACCGGTCCACGTCGTCCGCGGTGATCGTGAGACGGAACATCAGCCGCCGGCCGTCCGCGCGGCCGAGGCGCGCCCCCTCGCCGGGGTCCAGATCCCCCGGCGTGACGAAGCCCTTCATCTCCTCGGTGAAGGCGACGCTCGTCCCGGTGCCGGCCGGCGGGGGCGGCGGGAGGTCGCCGCGGCGCTGGGTGGGGGCGGCCGCGGTGCGCCGGGCGGCCGGCGCCGCCTCCAACGCGTGCCGGGCGAGCCGGTCGGCGAACGCGGCGATCGTCAGCGCCGGGTTCGCCCCCACCGGACCCGGCATCGCGGCACCGTCGGCGACATGGAGGCCCGGGTACCCGAAGACCTCGCCGTAGGAGTCGCAGACGCCCTCGGCGGCACTGCGCCCCATCGGCGCACCGCCGAGTGGGTGGACGGTGATGACCTTGTCGAAGCGGGACAGCGGGTTGGGCGTGAAGCGCGCGTGGAGGGCGGCGGCGATGTCCGCCATCGTGGTGCGGACGGCCGTGAAGTACTCCTCGGAGGTCTCGGTGGTCCAGTCGGCCGCCAGCTGCCCCCCGCGCAGCCGCAGCACGCCGTCGGGGACGTCGCGGCCCATCCCGAGCAGCGGCAGCGCGCCGTCCGACAGCTCGGCCCCGCCGAACAACCGGGCCAGCTCCGCGGAGATCGCCGACTTCGGCGGCGTGAAGAACCCGCGACCGGCCACGCCGACGGCGTAGCGCAGCGCCCGGCGGAGGATCCCGGGCACCCTCGCGCCCTCGATGAGCCAGTCGACGAACGCCGGATAGCCCGCGTCCTCGATGTAGTACCCGCGGCCCTCGATCCCCGCGCCGTCGTGGCGGTCGGGGATCCGGACCGCCGTCGTGATCACCGGTCCGTGGCTGGCCTCGACGGCCCGGTGGCGACCGTCGGGGTCGCGGGCCCCCAGGAGGGCGCCGAGCAGGTCACCGTTGCCGCAGAACCGCGTGCCCAGCGTCTGGCTGAGCGCCGGGAAGGCCGAGCGGGAACGGAGCAGCAGGAAGGTGGTCCCGAGTGCGCCCGCCGCGAGGACGAGCCGATCGCAGCCGATCGTGCGGAGGGCCTTCCGGCGGGTGTCGGTGCGGTGGCCCTCGTCGGTCCCGTCGTGGACGACATAGTGGACCAGGTACCCGCCGCCGGGCCGGGGAGCGAACCCGCGCACCTCGTGTCTCGGGTGGATCCGGGCGCCGTGGTGGGCGGCCGCCGAGAGGTAGGTGTGGTCGAGGGTGTTCTTGGCGCCCTCGTTGCAGCCGAGATCGCACTCGCCGCGCAGCGTGCAGGTCCGGCGGGGAAGGCCGTAGAGGTTGCCGTACCCGGGCTCGGGGATCGGCGCACCGACCACCGGGGTCTCGCCCGGTCGCGGGGCAAAGCTGACCGCGAGGGGCGGCAGCTCCGCCCGCAGCCCGAGCCGCCGCGCGGCCTCGCCCAGGGCGGCCGTCTTGGCCGTGGCGGCGTACCCCGTCTCGCCGAACGGGTACCGCTGCGCTCCCAGCATCGTCTCCACCGCGTCGTAGTGCGGATCCAGGTCGGCGCGTGAGAGGGGCCACGTCTCGTAACCGCCCCGCGGGAGCGGGTCCTCGTGGACGAACCACCGCTCGTCCTTGCGCAGCAGCACGTTGGCGTAGATGAGTGAGCCGCCGCCGACCGCGCTCGACACGACCGCGTCGAGGCCCCTGAACCGCCACACGTCGTACATCCCGTGCAGCCCCAGGCTCGGATCCCAGAATGCCCGGGCCACCGCCGCGGGGTTGCGCGGGAAGCTGCCGGGCGGGTACTCCTTGCCCCGCTCCAGCACGACCACCGAGCGGCCGGCCTCGGCGAACCGGTAGGCCGCGACGGAGCCGCCGAACCCCGATCCCACCACGACCGTGTCCACGTGCTCGTCGGCGCAGGCGTCGGGCTCCTGGCGGGACGTCCTCATGCCGAGCTCCCCTCGCACACCCTGTGGCTCCCGGGTGTAGCAGGCGGTACGGCGCCGCCCCAGCGAAGTGACGCGCATCCAACACCCGGCGGGACGGGCGGGTCCCGGTATCCGGCGCCCGGTGCGGTTGGCCGATCGGGAGCTCGCCCGGACCGGCATGGGAATCCTCATGGCCGGACACGAGACCTCCTTGAGCATGATCCCCGGCGTCCGCTACCTGCTGCGGTCCCGCCGGGACCTGTCCGCGCGGCCGCCCACGGACGCCGCCCTCGTGCCGACCGCGGTGGAGGAGCTGCCCCGCGTGGTGCCGCTGCTCGCGGTGTCACCCGCGTGCGTCGGGGCGGGGATGTGCCTCACCACCGCGCCGGGGCACTTCCGGCGGGTCGACGACCGGTCGGTCCCGGTGGTGACCGACGTCCCGCCGGGGGACGAGCACGTGCTGGCCGCCGCCGAGCTGTGCCCGATGGCGGCCGTGCTGGTGCGGGACAGCGAGACCGGTGGCCGGGTCGCCCCGGCGGACTGTCCTGCGGGGACCTCCCAGGTCACGGCGATCCCCGGTAGCTCGGGCCCTTCCACGGTTCCGCGCGCCGGCGGGCCCCGGTCTGGCCGTGTCCACTGTGGATGGAATGGGTTTCGGTCTCGGAACGCATCGGGAGGCTCCTCGGGGACGGCAACCGACAGGTATGGAGAAGAGCGGCAGACCGCCGCGCTGATACCTCGATCGGGGAGCTTCCGGACCCCTGCGGTCGACCGTGGCCGGCACACCCGGGACGTGACGACACGGCGCGGCACCGGCGGACCCGCCGGTCCTCGGCGCGGGTTCGGCCCGGCGCGGTCGCTACCGGGCTACGGCGAGACCCAGTCCGTCAGGACGCGCAGGCCCGCGGCGGTGCTGCAGGCCAGGCTGAACGGCACGTGCGGGCGGGGCTCGATCGTGAAGCAGCCGAGGTCGTCGATCTGCACGGGGTCCGTCGTCCCGTCGGCCGTCCGCAGCCAGGCGCTGCCGCGGCTCGGCGGCACCAGCTGACCGACCAGGCCGACCGGTGTGATCCCCAGCTCGACGGTGAAGCTCGGCGCCTCGAACGTCATCGTCCGCAGCGTCGCGGTCTCGCTTCGCATGGTCGCTGCCGGCTCGGCGACGGTGGAGTCGTGGGTGAGCGTGGCCAGCTCCGAATCGATGGACCGCCACGTGAAGAGGGACTTCTCGATCTGCAGGGTCTCCGCACCGGGCGTGGGCGCGACGAGCGCCTCCCGGAGCTCGGCCAGCAGCTCGTCGTCGCTATCCCGCTCGTGATCTGACATCACGCCACCGCCCTCTCACCCGCGTCCGTCCTGGACGTCGGCGTCGTCCACGACCAGCGTGGCCAGGATGGGGAACTCGCGGAGCTTGCTCAGGCAGCGCGCACGCGTGGGCCCGATGCTCCCCACCGGTATGCCCAGTGTCCGGCTGATCTCCTCGTACGGCATCGGCGGGCTGCTCATCACCATCCGCAGCAGTTGCCGGCACCGCGAGGGGAGCTCGGCGAAGGCAGCTCGCAGTGCCGCATGGCGCTCCGCCCGGAGCAACTCCCGGTCGACATCGGCGTCCTCGGACAGGTCCGGCACGTCCCGGTCGGACAGCGAGATGCCGCGACGCCCGAGCTGCAGGACCCGCAGGCATTCCCGGCGGGTGGTCGTGACCAGCCAGCCGGGCAGCGCCTCGGGTTCCCGCAGTTGTGGCAGCTTCTCGAGCAGGGTCAGCCACACGGTCTGCCGGACATCGGCGGCGTCGGCCTCCGACATCCGGTAGCGACGGCACACCGCGAGGACGGTGGGCCCGTACCGATCGATCAGCGCATCCCAGGCGGTCTGTTCGCCCGCACGGGCACGAGCGACGAGGACCGCGACCGGAGCGTCGCTGCCCATGGCCACCCCCTCACGGGGTCTTGCCACCCATGATCGGGTGGGTCGGCGACTCTGGCCATACCCCCTGGCGGACCCGGGCCGCCGGCCGTCCGGTCGGAACCCGATGCCCCCGCCCCGCCCGCGCCCCGCCCGGGGTCGTGTGGAGGCATCGGCGCGCATCGCGTGCTCCTCTCCCGCTCTCACCGGGCAGGAGGACGCGGGGCGAGCCGTGATACGTCGATCCGCCCACTCTCCTCTCCGGCCGGGACCGCCGGCAGGGGCGCGCGGCACCGAGGTTCAGCGCGATCCCGCGGCGGCGAACGCCGGGTCGCCGCGACGACGGCGCGGGCAGTTCGCCGCGGGTACGGCCGCCCGGAGCATCCGCCGTTCCGGGGGCGGCGGGTCGACCCTGGCCGTGACGTCTCCCGCGCCGAAACACACCAGGCTCGCCGCCGCCGCACAGGCGAGGGGGGAGGCGTCCGCCGCCTCCGCCTGCACGCGAGCCAGCGCTGCCGCCGGCGTCGCGCCGCTCCGCACCCCGCGGTGGAGGGCGAGCATCAGCTCGGCGGTGGAGTCGTCGGAGACCGGTCCGAGCGGCGCGACGAGCGCGGTGGTGCCCATGGTGAGGAACCCGGCGGCGAGCCCCACCAGCTCGTCTCCCGCATAGACGGCCGAGGAGCCCCCGTCGCAGGCTGCCAGCACGACGAGACGCGGGGTCTGCCCCAGCGCCTCGAGGTCGTACACCGTGAGCGGTCCGTCGGCGAGGCGCAGCGAGGAGAACAGCGGGTTGTCGGTGCGGAGATGGCCGTGCGCCGCGATGTGGGCGATCGCGCTCGTGCCCAGGGCGTCCCGGACGGCGGCCACCGAGGCCGCGGCACCGGTCAGGAGCTGCCCGTCGTCGTACAGCCCGGCCACCGCGGCGGCCTCGCCGGGCGCTGCCGGTAGCGCCGGCCCGGCCACCGCCACGACGCCCCCGCCCCGGCGTGGCGCGCCGGCCGCGCGAAGCCACAGCGCGGCGGAGGGGGCCACGGTCACCGGGCGGCCCTTGCACGAGGGCAGTCGGGACCAGACCAGCGACTGCAGGCAGCCGGTCGGGACGAGGGCGAGCGGCCGTTCGCCGATCGCCCGGCGCAGGCCGCCCAGCAGGATCGTGTCCAGGCGTTCGCTCACCCCGATGACAACCCGGAGGGCGGCCGCCGCCGCGTCGCCGCCGCGGCACATCCGGCGCAGTGCGAACCGCAGATGGTCGGCCAGGGCCGACACCTGGAGGTAGGAGCCCAGTCGTGTCCACCGTGCCCGGGAATCCACGACCGTCACCGCCGACAGCACTCCGCCGGACTCCACGTACTCCACCAGGGCCGCGTCGCCCAGCGCCGCGCCGAGCTGCTCCACGGGCGGTCGGCGGACGGCGGACGCGGAGGCCGGGCCGCCGGTGGCGCGGACGCGGTCGCGCACCGCGTTCTCCAGCGCCGCCTGGTGGCGGACGGGTCCGTCGGGCGGTCGTCCGCCCCAGCGGGCCTCGTCGACGGCCGCGACCGTGGCGCGCAGCTCGGCGAGGAGCTGTGCGAGAACGGGGTCGTCGGGTGGCCGGGCGGGACGCATGAGCAGGGCGGTGGCCCGTCCCCGTTCGGCCCAGGCGAGCACCCGGCGGGGGCGCCCGCTCTCGAGGGCGAGCCGGAGCCCCAGCCGGGCGAGATCGCCGCGGTGCCCCGGTACGTGGCTGCGGACGTCCGACGCCCCCGCGTTCGCCTGGTATTCCTCGAGTATCCGCATGCCGGTCGCGACAGCCACCGACGCGGACCTGCGGTGCCCCTCCGCGAGTCGCAGCAGCGCCTCGGCGTGCCAGGCCCTCGCCCGGAGCTCGGCCGGGCCGCGGAGCCGGGCCGTGCCGGCCTGGCGCAGCAGGTCCGCAGCCTCGGCCGGACGGCCCCGGTCCAGACACACCTGCGCGGCGCGCAGCCTCGCGTCGAGGGCGGGGACGGCCCATCCCGCCGCGGCGAGCGACTCCGCGGCGCGACCCAGCTCCGCGGGACCGACGGGAGGGCCCGCGGGCTCCGCGACACGGCAGCGCAGGGCCGTGTAGCGGGCGAGAGCGAGCCACTCGCCCCGGTGCTGTGCGCGCAGGGCGTGCACCGCGGCGTCGGCGGCCGCCCGGGCGGCCGCGACGTCGCCGTCGAGCAGCGCCGCGTCGGCGAGGAGCAACTGCGCCTGGGGCAGCGAGATCCGGCGGCGGAGACGCGTGAACTCCTCCACCGCCCGCGCGGCGGCCTCGCGACCCTCGGCGACGAGGTGCACCGACAGCAGCAGTTCGCTGCGGTCGAGGAGAACGGTGCCGGCCTGTGCGCCCAGGGCGGTGTGGCGTCGCTCCGCCTCGTCCATCGCGGCCAGCGCGGTCGGTACGTCACCGCGACGCACGTGCAGGAAACCGAGGTTGTCGTAGACGAACGCGAGCTGCAGGCCGAGCTCGTGTTCCCGGCACACCCGCTCCGCCGCCGCGAGCTCGGCCGCCGCCGGCGTGAGCTGCGACCGGTAGATGTGCAGGACGCCGCGGTTGGAGTGGAGGCGCGCGACCCATCTCCAGTCACCGGCCCTCCGCAACTGCGGCAAGGCCAGCCGATAGTCGGCCAGGGCCTCGTCCAGGCTTCCCAGCTGCTGGCGGATGGCCCCGCGTTGCGCCAGTGCGCGGGCGCGCTGCACGCCCTTGAGGTCGTGCAGGGCCGCGTCGATCGTGCGCAGGGCGCGGCCGGTGTCACCCCGGCGGTTGAGGACGAAGGCGAGGCTCATCCGGACCTCGCCCGTGAGCGCGCCGGAGCCGGCGTGCCGGGCATCGTCGACGGCCTGGCGCAGGTAGGTGACCGCGGTGTCGAGGTCCGTCAGATGGAGGGCTGCCAACCCGGCCGCCCGGCCGGCGACCGCGGCGACCGCGTGGTCGCGGGACTTCCGGGCCCGGTCCAGCACGCCGGATGCCTGCCTCCAGGCGCGTCGCGGGTCGACATCGACGAGTTCGAGGGCCCGCTCGGCGAGGACCGTGTCGCCGGGTTCAGTCACCGCTGCCTCCGTCGTGGGACGTGTTGACCCCCCGGATCGCCGCGAGTGTTCTGGTCTTGTATCAACGCGGCCGCGCGGGCCCTCTTCCGTACGACCCGCAGTCGCCGTCCTGCACGGGTAGGCGGCACGGAGCCCGGCGTCCCGAGGAGTTCACCATGACAGACCCCGCCCCGCTGCACGATCGGATTTCGGCGCCCCACGAACTCGTCGTGGCGATGCCCCATGCCCCCTATGTGGTGAGGGAGCTCCAGCGCCTCGGCGTGTCCGCCGCCGAGCAGGACAGCAGCGAAGACCTCGGTCTCGCCCTGCTGGGCCTGCCCCGCGACCAGGTCGAGTTGGCCGTCCAGAACACGCCGAACCCGAGCGAGGGTGCGGGCGTGCCGCTCGATCGTCTGCTCCGCCGGCTGTATGCGGCGTTCGGGGCCGACTACGGCGGCTGGGTGCCCACGATGGGCAAGAACCGGGTGCTGGAACGGGTCGGCGCCGCACACAACATCGGCGGCGGCGGCGAGGCTGCGCCCACGCCCGCGGCGGGACTGCCGCCCCGCGAGGCCGACCCCGGCGCCCGGGTCCGGGTCGGGGTGGCCGACTCCGCCCTGTGGGAACACCCATGGCTGGCCGGCGCCTACCGGGTCGCGCCGTCGGCGCTCCGGCACGACGACGGCGGCACGCCGGACCGCGCGGCCGGCCACGCGACGTTCGTCACCGGCCTCGTGCTGCAGCAGGCGCCCGGTGCGACGGTGGAGGTGCGGCGTGTCCTCGACGACGACGGTCACGCGGACAGCTGGGACGTGGCCAAGGAGCTCGTCCGGTTCAGCCGGTCGGGGGTCGACCTGCTCAACCTGAGCTTCGGATGCCTGACCGACGACAACAGGCCACCGCTCGTCCTCGCCACGGCCCTCGACCGGCTGGACCCACAGCTCGTCGTGGTCGCCGCCGCCGGCAACCACCGCACGGCGGGCGCGGAGCCGCTCGTGCGTCCGATGTGGCCGGCCGCGTTCGAGGAGGTGCTGGCGGTCGGCGCGCTGACGCCCGACGGTGAGCTCGCGGACTGGAGCCCCGATCCTCTTCGGCTGCCGTGGGTCGACGTCGTCGCGCCGGGGGTCGGGCTGCGGAGCGCCTACCTGTCCGGGAAGGTCAGGCTGGACGACACCGGCCAGAAGCTCGGGGAGTTCGTCCACGGCTTTGCGACCTGGAGCGGCACGTCCTTCGCCGCGGCCCGGGTCAGTGGCGCCATCGCGGCGCGGACCGTGCCCGGTCGGGTCGACGCCGCCACGGTGCTGCGGGGGATGCTCGAACACCCGACCCGCTGGTGGCGGGGAACGGTGCCGTGGCTGGCGTGAGCCCGGGTGCGGGGGAGTGCCGCCCGCCGTCGTCCCGAGCTGCCCACGGGGGTCGTCGGCGACGCGGACCGCCGGCCTTCCCGCGACGAGCTGAGCCACCCCGCGCCCTCCCGGCCGCACCGCCGTGCGACCGGCCACCCCGGCTCGGGACACCGGGCCGCCCGGCCGGGCCCCGGAGCGGCACGCCGGGTGCCCCTGGCTCCGGCCGACCGTTGCCCGTTCGACGTGCCGGGTGCGGTGTGATCCCCGTCCGGGACGGGGTCGCAGATGTCGACCCGACCGCGATGATGGGCTGTCGGCCTGGCGTTCGGGGAGGACGCGCGTGCGCAGTGGCGGCTCGACCGGTCTGCTGACCGGGGTGGTGGGGCTGCTGGCGGTCGTCGACCTCGTCCGGCACGTCGGACCGCCCCGGACCTCGCTGCTCCTGGACCCGGCCGCTCACCTTCTGGTCCTGCCCTCGGCGACGGTGGGTCTTCCGGCACAGCGTCGCCGCGCAGCGGCAGAGGACGAGCGGACGAGGGCCGTCCGATGAGCCACCGGGATCCGCCGCGGGAGTACCCCGCGCGTCGCCCCGGAGTCGGCGGCGGCGGACCCGTCACGGCGACCGGAGGCCGGGACACCACCACGCGCCCGGCGCGCGGCTGTGGGCGCTGCGCGGCCGCCTGGTCGGTCGCCGCGGACGCCCGGATGAAGCAGCGTGCCGCCGAGGCCGACGCGGCGCGGGCCCGCGAGTCCGAACGTCAGGTCTATGCCGTGGCCCAGCAGGCCTTCGACCAGGTGGAGGCGGCCCGGCAGGAGATCCGGCGGATGTCCGTGCTGCTCGCCGCGATCCGACCACACCCCGATCGCGCACAGGCGCGGAGCGAGAGGCAGGGACGGTGATGACGCAGTCGTCGACGACGCTGGTGCGCCGGGCGATCGTCGGTGACGAGCAGGCCTGGGAGGACCTGGTGATCCGGTACGGCGGGCTGCTCCGGGCGATCGCCCGTGACTTCCGGCTGAGCCAGGAGCAGGCCTCCGACGCCGCCCAGAACACCTGGATGCGGCTCGTCGAGAGCATCGGCAAGGTCCGGGAACCGGAGAAGCTCGGCGGATGGCTGGCCAGCACGATGCGCCGATCGACCGGCCATCCGAGTGCCGGTGCGTGGCAATGATCGCGCCGGTGCTGGTGCCGGCGATGTCGTCGAAGTCCTTCTCGGTCCAGTGCCCTGCGCGGCGTGCGCTCGATCTGGCCGAGGACCTCGACGCCGAGGACACCGCGGATGCCTCCGCCGTCCAGCGCCAGGAGCTGAGCCGCGAGAATCTCGCCACGGTTGCCACGTCGCTGAGGAGGGGGGTATGCACCGCGCTCCCCGAGCACTCACGGGCCGTTGCGCAGATCAGTGGCGTACTCAGTCGGGAACTGGGAGCCCATCGCGCAGGGCCGCGAACCGCTCGGGAGTGAGGGCATCGTCCCCGTGCTCCGCGACGTACGCCTGCACGCGGGCGAGCGGACTGTCGGCTGGCGGGGGACCTTGGCGCACAGTGGTGCCCAGTACCTGTTCGGCGAACCGCACGCCGAGCTCCTGGGGAGTCCCCTCTGTAGCCATGTCGGCCAACTTACAGTAAGACGAAGTGCCCCCGATCGGGGACAAGCCTCGCTAAGCGTCTACGCCAGGTGCCCCCGGAGGGGACCACAGCCGCTTCGCTCCCAGAGCCGTGCCGCTGCCCTTGCCAGTGGGACTGTGGGGGCCTTCGGCCCCCCATCACCCTTGCCGCTGACCCTCTGTGTAAGCGAGCTAGCGACCCTGACGGACGGGCTGCTCGCTCCGTACTTATGAGTAGAAGGGTAGGCACGTCAGTGTGAGTCAGCAGGTGTTGAGGCACTTCTCGGACCCGGCGCGTCCACCCGCTGTCGAGAGGACACGGCGTCTCCTCGGACGCCGGTGACGTCCACCGGGCCGGTCCCGTGGAGGGCCGGTCCCCGCTGTCCACGGTTCGTCGGCTGTGCGCCTCCGCGGGAACGGTCAGCCCGCCAGCACCTCCCGTGCGTCGAGCTCGCGTACGTCCACCGGCCGCCCGCCGAGGACCGCGAGGGCCGCCGCATGGTCGGGTCCCGGATCGAGGTCGTAGAGCTGCAGGTCCCGGCCGGGGCCGAGTCCACCGGGTGCGCCGAGGAGTCGCGGGACAGCGCCGGGCGCCGAGACCACCACCGCGGCGAGCGGGGTGCGCAGGCCGGCACCGGTCGCCTTCACGACCGCCTCCTTGCGGACCCAGTAGGTGGTGAAGGCGACGGCCCGGCCCTGCGGCTCGGTCAGGGCGAAGGCCGCGGCCTCGGACTCGCTGAGCGTGTGCGCGGCCAGCGAGGCCGTCTCCAGGCGGGGGTCGATGTACTCGACGTCCACGCCGACCTGCGCCCGAGGATGGAACGCCGCCACCACGCGGTCGCCGGAGTGCGACAGCGACATCTGTATCGGGGGATCGCCGACGCCGGTGCGGACCTTGCCGTGGGGCTGTCCGCAGTCCCGGCAGGACCGCTCCAGCGGTATGTCCCGCGGACGGACCGACAGGTGGGCTCCGAGCACGGTGCGCAGCAGAGCACACCCGAGGACGAAACGCTCCCGGTCCGCGGGGCGTACCAGCGCCGCGAGCCGTCGGAGCTCGACCGCGTCGAGCACGTCGACGAGGCCGGGCCGGAAGAGGCCGCGCCCGGCCCACCAGACCTGGCAGACGTCGTCGCGGAGCGCGGGGACGGGCAGCGACATCGGATCATCCCCCTGCGGCACGCGCGGATCCGCCCGGCCGCCACCCTGGCTCCGTCCTCGCGATCACCCCGGGGGCGGGTCGGGGGGCGGGCTGAGTGCGTCGACGCGGGCCGTCAGTTCGGTGAGCCGCGCGTCCAGCGACTGGAGGTCGGTGGACGCGGCGTCCATGTCGCCCCGCAGCTTGCCGACCTTCCGGTTCTGCGCGTCCTCGGCGCGGAGCTCGCGGGGCCGGGTCTGGGTGAACCAGTAGATGAGGGACTGCACGTCGCCGCCCCAGGGGGCGTACCAGGCCTTGAAGTTGGGGTACTTCCTGAGATCCCCGCCGCCCGGGTCCGACACGTTGAGCTCCTTCTCGATGTCGTCGAACAGCACGGCCCACGGGAACTCGGCCCCGGGGTCGGTGTGCGTGCCGTGGTCTTCCGGCCAGCCGAACGTCGCGTCCGCGTGACCGGCGAGCCCCCGGCCGGCGCGTACCTGCCGGTTCACGAGCCGCTTGAGCGGGATCTCGTTGTCCCGCATGTCCCGGGCGATCTGCTTGGCGGCCCGGCGGATCGTGGCCCTGGAGGCCGCGTCGAGCCACTGTGCGCGGGTCTGTCGCGTGCCGCACAGCTCGTAGTGGATCCCGACGAGGTTGGCGTTGTAGAGCGCGGTGTGCGCGCGGTTCGTGGTGTCCACGCACTGCACGACGCTGTTGGAGTCGACGTAGTAGTGCGCCGACGTGCCGTCGGTGCGACGGCGGTCGTACACCGCCCCGTCCTCGGCGGACGTGGGTTCCTCTCGGCCGGCGGTGTAGTGGATGAAGATGATCCGCGGCTTGCCCGCGGGGCGGCCCCTCGACCACGACCTCGGACGGACCTGCCTGAGGTTCGCCCAGGTGGTCATGGTTCGTCCAGCGGCGGGCGGGCGTGCGGGTCGCCGTGGGTCGCGGACGGGGTGTCGGGGTCCTCGCCGAGGTCCTCCGGCCGGAACGCGGGGGCGTCCTCGTCGGGCTCGTCGTCGGGCTCGTTGTCGGGCTGGGCCATCGCGTGCCTCCTCAGGTGGAGTCATCGAGGTCGATCGCGGGCCGAGGGCGCACCCGCCGCCGGATCGGCGCCGGGGCCTGCGCGGCCGGGGGCCGCCGGGCCCGGCGTACCGCTCCGCCGAGGCCTCGGCCGGGCTCTCCGCCGTCCCGGGCGAGATCGACATCTCGACAGGTTACGGCGTGACGGACCGGTCGGAGCCCGCCGAGATCGTCGGATCGGAGACAGTGGCCCCGTTCCCGGCACACGGGTGCCGTACCTCGAGAGCGGTGCCCGATCGGTGTGACCGACGCGGCACGGCCACCACCGGCCGCCCTGCAGGGCGGCTCCGGCGGGGAGTCCACCGTCGGGGACGCTCCGGACCGGGCGAGCGGCACCACGGGGAGCCCGGTACGACACCCCGGCCGTGGCTCCGCTGACCACCCGCGCCGGACCGGTCAGCCGCCGGGCGCGCCGGCCTCGAAGTGGTCGAGGGCAAGCCGGCTGGACCACGTGAGGTGTTCGCCGACCAGCTTCTCGGCGCGGTCGGGGTCCCGGTCCCGCAGCGCGTCCACGATGCCGCGGTGCTGCTGGTTCGCGACCTTGACCTCCTGCGCGCGGTACGCGTAGTGGGCCCGGTAGCTGGCCGTGACGGCGAGTACCTGCCGCGTGATGGTCTGCAGGAGATCGCTGCCGGTGGCGGCGCTGATCTTGCTGTGGAACACGAAGTCGCCGTGTGCCTGCTCGGCCGCGGTGGCCTTCGAGCCGAGCCGCCGCAGCCGTGCGTACGCGTCCTCCAGCTGCTCGAGGTGGTGCTCGGTCCGGTTCTCGGCGGCCTCCCGGGCGGCGTGTGCCTCCAGGACCGCGCGCAACGAGTAGATCTGCGCGATGTCCCGGGCCGTGATCGCCCGCACGGTGGCACCGCGGTTGGGGATGAGGTCGACGAGGCCCTCACCCTGGAGGATGAAGAGGGCCTCGCGGATCGGGGTGCGGCTGATCCCCAGCTCGTCGGCGAGGATGCGCTCGCGCAGCGGCTGTCCGGGCTTGAGCAGCCCGGACAGGATCGACTCCCGCAGGACCCGCGCCGCGCCCTCACTGGTGCGCTGCGCCATGGGCAGCCCGTCCACCGCCCCTGACAGCTCCATGGCGTCGTTGCGCTCCGTCCTCGTCGTTACGGGGCGAATGTGCCCCGGCAGTGAAACAGGATGGACACAGGATACGGAGTCCGCCCGCCCGTGCAGACTCGCGACCGTTCCGGAGGGCCGGCGCGGGCCGGCCCTCCGGAACGGTCGGCTCAGCCGGTCGCCACGGCCCCCTCCGGCGCCGCCGCGCGGGACGCGGGCACGCCGACCAGCGGCGGCTCGAGATCGTCGTCGAAGTTGGAGATGCCCCAGTGCGCGGCGTCGAGGCCGATGAGCTCGGTCTCCTCGCTCACCCGGAGGCCGCCGAACCGCTCGAAGATCAGGCAGAGGATCAGGCACGGGATGCCCGAGACCGCCATGTCGGTGAGGACGCCGATCAGCTGCCACCACGGCGTGATCGTCGCGTGCTGGAAGCCGTACTCGCCGGTCAGGCCCGGGTAGCCACCGGTCTTGGTGCCCCACGCGATGAAGCCGGTGAGGATCGCGCCGGTGACGCCGGGTCCGAACGCGAGCGGCAGCACCTTCGGCTCGTCGATACCGATCCGGCGCATGACCTTGTTCGTACCGACCGCGACGAGCGGCCCGAGCAGGCCGACGCCGAGACACTGCCACGGCGTGCCGACGTCGTACAGCGTCCCGCCGATGACCAGGCCCGCGATCGGACCGAGGAAGGCCCACTGCGGCTCCTTCCGGCGGTACGCCAGGATCGTGCCCATCACGCCGCCGCCGAGGATCGACGCGAACACGTTCATCACGACGAGGCCGATGCCGCTCGTCGTGAACGAGACCCCGAAGAAGCCCCGCCCCGGGATGATGAAGCCCGAGCCGAGCGCGACGAACGGCGCGGTGAACACGATCAGCAGGACCCCGGCCCCGACGAGGCCGAGATGGTGCGGCACGGGCCGGATCCTGCTGGGATGCGGGGTGAAGGCGCCGAGCCGGGGCCCGACCCGCCAGGCGAGGACGAGCACCCAGGTGCCGGCGAAGATGTACAACGGGAACACGCCGTCGAAGTCGTGCACGCCCCGGTTGGTGAGCGGGGAGAGCGAGCCCCAGCAGAGGTAGCCGACCAGGGGCGAGAGGACGAGCCCGATCACCAGCGACATGACGTACAGCGGCCGTGCCTTGATCCGCTCGACCACACCGGTGTGGATCAGCGCCATCGTCGCCATCGTGAACGTCACGAAGAAGATCAGGAAGACCTGCAGGACGTCGGCCTCGGGGAAGAGCTTCGGGTCGAGGTGGGCCGCGGGTGTGGTGGCGGCGGGGCCGAAGATCCACCAGTCCTTGACGGCCTGCACGAACGGCGAAGGGACGCCGAAGGCCTGGTTGAACTGCCACTGCCAGATGGCGTACCCGCCGAGCAGGGTCGCGGTGCCGCCGATCATCGCAGCGGAGATCTTCTGGACCCAGGTGTCGAGCACGTTGCGCCGGCGGACCAGTCCCATGTCGATGAGGCCGAGTCCCAGTACGACCAGGATGACCGCGGTCGCGGCCAGGGTGTAGATGAATGCCAGCACGAGGGCCTCGGTGGAGACCTGATCGGCAAACGGTTCCATGCTCTCTCCTTCGACAGCAGGCGCAACTGAGCGCTCCACAGTGGACGCGGCCGAGCGGCTCCCCGAGGTTCGCGACGCCTTGGCGGGAGGTGCCGACTCCTTCCTGGTGGCTCCCCGACCGGAACCGCGACCGGCCGGGAACCCTGGACAGCGGGTGGCGGCGAACGGTATACATGCATGCCAGATGGCGGCAAGACCCCATGTGATCTCCCATTTCCAGGAGTGCCGGTGGTCGACACAGCAACGCTCGCGGTCTACAGCCGTGCCGGTTTCGGCCGGTCGGTGACGCGCGGTGACAATCCCGCCCTGCTCGTCGTGGACTTCAGCTACGGGTTCACCGACCCGGCCTACCCGACCGGAGCCGACATGTCCGCCGAGCTCGCGGCCACTGGGTCGCTGCTGGAGGCCGTGCGGGCCAAGGGATTCCCGGTCGTGTTCACGACGATCGCGTACGACCGGGGTCAGCTCGACTCGATTGCCTGGCTGCAGAAGGCGGCGGGCCTCGCGGCCCTCCGGGCCGGCTCCCGACTGGTCGAGGTGGACGATCGGGTCGCACCGCGTGAGGACGAGACGGTGCTCGTCAAGACCGGCGCGTCGGCCTTCTTCGGGACGCCGCTCGCGGCGATCCTCGCGGGCCTGCGGGTCGACACCCTGATCGTCACCGGTGCCACGACGAGCGGCTGCGTCCGCGCGAGCGTGGTGGACGCGGTGCAGAGCGGCTTTCCGACGGTGGTGCCGCGGCAGTGCGTGGCCGACCGCGCCGCGGAGCCGCACGCGGCGAGCCTGTTCGACCTGAACGAGAAGTACGCCGACGTCCTCGACGTCGACGAGGTCCTCGCCTACGTGCGGGGCCTTTCCCCCCGGACCACAGCACACGCGGAGGTGTCGGCATGACCGTCGACAGGTTTACGAGCCCGTTCGACATCGAGACGCCGGCAGGCGCCGAGGGGTGGCAGTCGCTCTACCCCTACTACGCGCTGCTGAGCGAGGATCGGCGGACGTTCGAGGACGGCAAGTTCTGGTTCTTCGACGGCATGCACAATCCCGAGCCGCTCTATCCGTTCGACACCATCATGACCGAGAACTGGTGGGTCGCGGTGAGCCAGATGTCGACCCGGGTGTGGCCGGTCCCGCCGGCGCTCGGCATCGACCACCGGATCATCAACGGCTACCTGTACGTGAGCCCCAACGCGGTCACCGATCCCGCGGAGATCGCCCGGCGTGCCGAGGCCTTCGGCGTGCGGGCGGGGCACTACTACGGCAACTGGGCCGAGATCTACGACCAGTGGGTCGTGAAGGCGAACGACTGCATCGAGCGGCTGAAGGCGATCGACTTTGCGCCGCTGCCCGACATGGAGCCCGAGCGGAGCGTCTTCGAGCACACCGGCACCTACTCCTCGTACCGCCTGCTCACCAGCTACGGCGAGCTGATCCACAACCTGTTCGAGATGGGCTCGTACCACTTCGAGATGCTCAACCTCGGGTACGGCGCCTATCTGACGTTCCGGGAGTACTGCCAGAAGGCCTTCCCCGGGATGACCGACCAGACCGTCGCGAGCATGGTGTCGGGAATCGACATCCTGCTGTTCCGCCCGGACGACGAGCTGCGCAAGCTCGCGCGGCTCGCGGTCGAGACGGGGCTCGCCGACGTCGTGCTGGCCCACGACGTCCCGCAGGCCGCGCTCGACGCGATCGCCGGGCACGCCGCGGGGGAGCAGTGGCTCGCCGCGTTCGAGGCGGCGAAGGACCCGTGGTTCTGGTTCTCCACCGGCGCCGGCTACACGCACACCGACCGGGCCTGGATCGACGATCTGCGGCTGCCGTTCACGGCGATGCGTGGCTACATCCAGGCCCTCCAGCGGGGCGAGGACATCAACCGTCCGCTCGAGGCGATCCTGGCCGAGCGCACCCGCGTCACCGCCGAGTACCGCTCGTACCTCCCGACCGAGGACGATCGCGAGTCCTTCGACGGCCTGGTCGCGATCGCGCGGGAGGTCTTCCCGTTCGTCGAGAACCACAACTTCTACGTCGAGCACTGGCACCACTCGCTCTTCTGGTCCAAGGTGCGTCAGCTCGGCGAGGTGTTCGTCGCCCACGGCTTCTTCGACGACCACGAGGACCTCTTCTACCTGCACCGCAACGAGGTCTACGGCGCGCTGTACGACCTCATCATCGGCTGGGCGACGGGCACCGAGGCGCGCGGCGTGACGTACTGGCGGCCGGAGATCGCCCGCCGCCGGGCCATCCGCGACAGCCTCACCACCTGGTCGCCGCCGCCGGCCCTCGGCGTGCCGCCGGAGGAGATCACCGAGCCGTTGACCGTCATGCTCTGGGGCATCACGCCCGAGAGCGTGCAGGAGTGGCTGGGCGTGGACGGCTCCACCGGCAGCAACGAGCTGCGCGGAGTGGCCGCCTCGCCGGGCAAGGCTGTCGGCCGGGCCCGGGTGATCACCGACCCGGAACAGATCCACGAGGTCGAGGACGGCGACATCCTGATCTGCCGGATCACCGCCCCGAGCTGGGCGCCGGTCTTCTCCCGGCTCGGTGCCGCGGTGTCCGACGTCGGCGGCATCATGGCGCACACCGCGATCGTGTCGCGGGAGTACGGCCTGCCTGCGGTCGTCGGCACGGGCTTCGCCACCGTCACCATCAAGACCGGCCAGCTCGTCGAGGTCGACGGGAACAAGGGCACCGTGCGCATCCTCTCCGAAGGCGATTCGGCGGAGGGTGTCCGATGAACCCCCACATCCTCTGGATCGACGCGCCGGACGCCCCGGGCAGCCCGCTCCTCGGCGGCAAGTTCGGCAGTCTCGCGGAGATGACCGCGGCCGGCTTCGCCGTACCGCCCGGCTTCGGGATCACCACCACCGCGTACCGGCACTTCCTGGCCGCCGCGGGACTGGTGGACCGGGCCCGGCAGGTCCGGGCGCAGGCCGCGACGGCCGACCTCGCCACGATCAGCGCGTTGAGCGCCGAGTTCACCGCCGAGATCGAGGCGGCGCCGTTCCCCGCGGACCTCGAGGATGCGGTCCGTACCGCGTACGCCGAGATCGAGCGGCGCACCGGGACGGAGTCGCTGCCGGTGGCCGTGCGATCCAGCGGTGAGTCCGAGGACCTCGCCGGCGCGAGCTTCGCCGGCCAGTACGACACCTACCTGTGGGTGCGCGGGGCCGACGAGGTGCTCGAGTACGTGCGGAGGTGCTGGGCGGGCATGTTCGGTACCGCGGTCCTCACCTACCGCCCCGACGGCGACGCGTCCGTCGTGACGGCGGACCACGGGATCTGTGTCGGCGTACAGCAGATGGTCGAGGCACGCTCGGCGGGCGTCATGTTCTCGCTGGACCCGGTGACCGGGGACCGCTCGAAGGTCGTGATCGAGGGCTGCTGGGGCCTCGGTGAGGGCGTCGTCAAGGGCGACATCACCCCGACGCGGTACTGCGTCGACAAGGTCACGTTCGAGATCGTCAGCCGCGTGCTGACCCGCCAGGAGGTGCAGTACCGCTTCGATCCCGAGGCACGCGCGGTCGGTCTGCTCCCGGTGGAGGAGGACCGGCGGGACGCGCCGTGCCTGGACGACGCCCACATCCTCGAACTGGCGCAGCTCGCCAAGCGGATCGAGCGGCATCGCGGCGACCCCCAGGACATCGAGTGGGCGGTCGCCGAGTCGGGCGGCGTGCACGTCCTCCAGGTGCGACCCGAGACGGTGTGGAGCCAGCGCCGGCCGGAGGGCCCGATCCTGGCCAAGAAGTCGGCGGTCGAGCACGTGCTGATGCGGTTCGCCTCGGGGCCGCTCGGCGCCCGGGACACCTCTCGATGAAGGCCGCGCACTTCACGTACCACCGGCCGACCTCGGTCGACGAGGCGGTCGCCTTCCTCGACGACTACGGCGGTGCCGCGCGGGTCCTCGCGGGCGGGCAGAGCCTCGTACCGATGATGAACATGCGGCTCTGGCGCCCGCTGGCCCTTGTCGACATCAATCGGATCCCGGAGCTGTCCGAGGTCCGCGCGGAGGGCACGTCCACCGTGCTCGGTGCGCTCGTCCGGTACACCACCCTCGAGCGGCTCCCGCTCGTCGCGGAGCGCCTGCCGGTGCTGGCGGAACTGGTGCGGCACATCGGCGACCGGCAGGTCCGCAACCGCGGGACGGTCGGCGGGAGCCTGGTACAGGCCGACCCGACCGGTGAGTTCCCGCTGGCGTGTCTCGTGCTCGGTGCGACCGTGCGTGTCGTCGGGCCGGCCGGCGCCCGCGCGATCCCGGTGGCCGAGCTGTACGAGGGCTCGTACGCCACCGTGCTGGAGCTCGAGGAGCTGCTCACCGAGGTCGTGTTCCCGCCCGCACCGGCGCATTTCGCGTTCACCGAGGTGACCCGGCGGCACAACGACTTCGCCGTGCTCAGCGTGCTGGCGGTGGGGGACCGGGACGCCGGCGGGCGGTGGCGCGACGTGCGGGTCGGTCTCGGCGGGATCGCCGACACGCCGGTGCTGGCGGAGGCCGCCGCCGAGCTGCTCAACGGCTCGGACCTGTCCGACGCGGTGATCCGGGAGGCCGCCGAACTGGCGGTCGACGTGGCCGACCCGCCGTCGGACATCCGTGCCTCCGCCGAGTACCGGCGCCATCTCCTTCCCGTCTACGCGCGGAGAGTGCTCACCGAGCTCCGCGATGCCCCGCTCCGAGGAGAACAGTCATGAAGCTTCGTGAAGAGTTCCAGGTCGCCCGCCCGGTGGACGACGTGTGGACCTTCTTCGAGCAGCCCGAGCGGGTCGCCGAATGCCTGCCCGGCGTCGAGCACGTCACCGTGGTCGACGCGGACAACGTCCACGTCCGGGCCACGCAGCGGCTCGGCCCGATGTCGGCCACCTTCGACGCGAAGGTCAAGATCACCGAGCGCGTGGCCGGCGAGCTGATCCGCTTCACCGCGACCGGCCGTACGGTCCGGGGAGCGCTCGGCAACGTCCGCGCCAGCACGACCGTCCAGCTCGTGCCGGTGGACGGGCAGACGGTCGTCAGCGTGGAGGGCGACGTCACGCTGGCGGGTGCGCTCGGCAGCGTCGGCCAGAAGGTCGTGTCGCGGCAGGCCGGCAAGGTCACCGCCGAGTTCGCGCGCAACCTCGACACGATGCTCAACGGCGGGAAGCTCGGCGACGCCCCGGCCGGGCCGGGCCGCCCCATCGCGGCCCGGTCGGCGGCGGTCGGCACCTCCGCACCGGAACCCCGGGACGAGGTCGTCGCGGACCCCTGGCCGCGGATCGCCGCCGGCCTCTCGGCGGTGTCGGTGGTGCTCAGCCTGGTCGCGCTGAGCCGTTCCCGGCGCGGCCACGGGGACCGGCGATGAGCGCCACGGTGCCGTTCCTCGCGCCCGGGATCGAGCTCGACACCCACGTCGAGCGTGCCGCGGCAGAGTGGATCCGCCCGTACTCCCAGGCCTGGCACCTGCTGCGTGCCCGGGACTGGCTCGTGTACCTCGAGCCGGACGCGACCGTGGAGATGCGGCTCGCGGCCATGGTGCACGACATCGAGCGCATGTTCCCGGGCAGCCCGGCGCTCGACATGGCGAACACCGCCTGGGACGACCCGTACTACCTGTTCCCGCACTCGATGCGTTCCGCGGAGTCCGTCGGCGTGTGGCTGCAGACCCGGGGCGAGTCGGGCGTCGAGGAGTACGAGGTGCGGCGCCTCGTCGCGCTGCACGAGCTGGGCGGCCTCCGCGGCGCCGACGAGGTCCAGGCGGCCGACTCGCTGTCCTATCTGGAGACCCTCGCCGACGCCACGCGGTCGTGGGTCTGCGCCGGACGGTGCAGCCACGACAAGGCCGTCGAGAAGCTGCGATACATGGCCGACCGCATCCGCATCCCGGCAGCTCGGGAGCCGGCCGCACACCTGCTGGCGTCGGCCCTGGAGGTTCTGTCGAAGGTAGACGAGGAAGAAGAGTGCGCATGAGCAACAGGACCCGCCGGGTCGGGCTGATCGTCCCGAGCTCGAACACGACGATGGAAACCGAGATCCCCGAGCTGCTGCGGCGGCACGGCGAGCAGTACGGGACGTCGGTGACGTTCCACAGCAGCCGCGCTCGGCTCCACACCGTCGACGCCGAGTCGCTCGCCCGGATGGTCGCCGACAGCGACCGGTGCGCCGCGGAGCTCGGGGACGCGGACGTGGACGTCGTCGCCTACGCGTGCCTGGTCGCCGTGATGGCGCAGGGCCCCGGCGCGCACGTCGAGGTCGAGGACCGCCTGCGCGCGGTGCTCGCCGCCGGCCGGTCCTCGACCGCGCCGATGACGAGCAGCGCCGGTGCGCTGGTGCGAACCCTGACCGAGCTCGGGCTGCGGCGGGTCGCCGTCGTCGCCCCGTACCTGCCCGCCCTGACCGGGCTGGTGGTCGGCTACCTCGAGGACGCCGGCATCAGCGTCGCGGACAGTGTGAGTCTCTCGGTGACGGACAACTGCGCGGTGGGCCGGCTCGACCCGGCGAAACTTCGGGACCACGTCGCCCGCCTCGACACCACCGGGGTGGACGGCATCGTCCTGTCGGCCTGCGTCCAGATGCCGTCGCTGCCCGCGGTGCAGGCGGTTGAGGACGCTCTCGGGCTGCCGGTGGTCACCGCCGCCACCGCGACCACGCGGGAGATCCTGCTGGCCCTCGGACTGGAGCCGCAGGTTCGCGACGCCGGCGCCGCGCTGTCCACGGCCGTCCGGGTCGTCTCGTGACCGTCGAGATCGCGGGCCGGGGCATCGACGTCGAGGCGAACGGGCTGCGCCACCACGTTCTCCGTTACGGCGAGATCGGCCGGCCGGAGCTGCTGATCCTGCCCGGCATCACCAGCCCGGCGCCGACCGCCGACTTCCTCGCCGTCCTGCTCGCCGAGCTCGGCTACCGGGTACACGTGCCGGACCTCCGCGGCCGGGGAGGGACCGACCGCGCTCCGTCCGGCGGGTACCGGCTGACCGACTATGCCGCCGACGTCGCGGGCCTCGTCGGCGCGCTCGGCCTGCGGCGGCCGACGATCCTGGGCCACTCGCTCGGGGCACGGATCGCCCTCGCGTACGCCGTGCTGCACGCGCCCGACGACCACGGTCCGCTCCTGCTCGTCGATCCGCCGGTCTCCGGTCCCGATCGAGGTCCCTACCCGACGAGCCGCGAGGCGTTCCTCGAGCAGCTGCACGAGGCGCAGCGCGGCACGACGGCCGCGGAGGTCCGGCGCTTCTATCCGAAGTGGCCGGACCGCGAGCTCCAGTTGCGCGCCGAGGTGCTGGCGACCTGCGACGAGACCGCGGTACTGGAGACCCACGCGGGCTTCGAGTCCGAGGACGTCCTCGGCTACTGGCGCGAGTTGCGGCAGCCCGCCGTGCTGATCCGCGGCGGCGACAGCCCCGTCGTGCCCGAGTCGGCCGCCGAGGACCTGCGGCGGGCCAACCCGGCCCTCGACATCGTCACCGTTCCCGGCGCCGGCCACATGGTGCCGTGGGACAACCTGCCCGGCTTCCTCGACGCCGTGCGCCCCGTTCTCCTGCCCGATCCGGCCGACCCCTCCGACCGTTAGGAGCCACCATGGACCAGAGCATGCTCAACGAGATGTGCCGGCGCCAGCTCGAACTGAGCGCCGTGCACGAGGGCGAGACAGTCGTCGTGCTCTCCCAGGGCAACGAGCGTCTCGACTACGCGGATGCGTTCCTGTATGCCGCCCGCAGCCTGGGCGCGAAGACCTACCACATGCGACTCCAGGAGCCGCAGCCCTCGTCCGGCGCCTGGGTGGTCGGCGCGTCCGAGCTGGCGGGTAACGCCGAGGCGGTCGAGGCGCTGAAGCGCGCCGACATGGTGGTGGACCTCGTCTTCCTGCTCTTCAGCGACGAGCAGTTCGCGGTCCAGGGCGCGGGGACCCGCATCCTCACCGCGGTCGAGCCCGCGCCGCTGCTCGCCCGGCTGTTCCCGACCAGGGAGCTCCGGGAGCGCGTGGAGGTCGGCGCCGAGCTGCTGGCGAAGGCGAAGTCGATGCGGATCACCAGCCCGCACGGCACCGATGTCACGTACCAGCTCGGGGTCTACCCGACGATGAGCGAGTACGGCTACACCGACCAGCCCGGCCGGTGGGACCACTGGCCGGCGGCGTTCGTCTTCACCGGCGGTGCCGACGACGGTGTGGACGGTCAGATCGTGCTCGCGCCCGGCGATGTCCTGCTGCCCTTCAACACGTACGTGCAGAGCCCGGTCACCCTCACGATCGAGAAGGGCTTCGTCACCGACATCCGTGGTGAGCTCGACGCGGACTTCCTCTCCTCGTACATCAAGTCGTTCGAGGACCCCCGCGGGTACGGCATGTCGCACGTCGGCTGGGGGCTGGACGAGCGGGCGAAGTGGCACGGCCTCCACCAGTTCCCGGGCGGGATGGGGATGGAGCTGCGGTCGTTCTTCGGCAACGTGATGTTCTCGATCGGCCCGAACAACGAGCTCGGTGGACCGAACAACACCCCATGCCACTTCGACATCCCGATGCGCGGCGCCAGCCTCTTCCTCGACGACGAGCCGGTCGTGGTGGACGGCGACGTCGTCGTCAAGGAGATGTGGCCGTCCAGCCGTCTCGGCTGAACGAGCGCACCGGACCCGAGGAGCTTTGAACAGATGACCGACGACGTCGACGTCACGGTGACCGTGAACGGTGAGACCGTCACCGCACGCGTGCCACCCCGGCTGCATGCCGCGGACTTCCTGCGCCATCGAGTGGGGCTCACGGGCACCCATGTCGGTTGCGAGCAGGGCGTCTGCGGCATGTGCACCGTGCTCGTCGACGGCGATGCGGTGAAGTCCTGCCTGTTGTTCGCCGCCCAGCTGGACGGGTGCACGGTCCGGACCGTCGAGTCGCTGGCGACCGGCGACCGGCTCCACCCGTTGCAGCAGGCGTTCAAGGACGCGCACGCGCTGCAGTGCGGGTTCTGCACGCCGGGCTTCCTGATGACCGTGACGGCGCTGACCGACCGCGGGGAACGGCTGTCCGAGCCGGAGATCCGCGAGGAGATCGCCGGCGTGCTCTGCCGCTGCACCGGCTACGACCCCATCGTCAAGGCCATCGCCCGCCACCTCGACGCGACGGCGGCGGACGACGCGGCCCGGGCCGCCCGATGACCGGGACCCTGGAACAGCGGTCCGCCCCCGCCGAGGGCCGGACCTCGCTCCTCGGCACGAGCGCCGCCCGCAAGGAGGACGACCGGCTCCTGCGGGGAGACGGGCGCTTCACCGACGACATCGAGCCCGCGCACGCCCTGGAGATGGCCGTCGGCCGCTCTCCGTACCCGCACGCCCGGATCCTGGGCATCGACCTCGGTCTCGCGGCCGAGCTGGAGGGCGTGCGCCACATCCTCGTCGGGGCCGACGTGCGGAGCGCGACCCGGCCGCTGACCGTGTTGCGTCCGGTGCCCGGCGCGCCGGCGCTGCCGTACTACGCCCTCGCCGGGGACGTCGTGCGCTACGAGGGCGAGCCGGTGGTCAGCGTGGTGGCGACGAGCCGCGCCGTCGCCGAGGACGCGCTGGAGCTCATCGAGATCGACTACGAGCCGATCCCGCACGTCAGCGACGCGATGGCGGCGCTCGAGCCCGGCGCTCCGCAGGTCCACCCGGGCCTGGTGGAGCGCAACCTCATGGTGTCCAACCCGGAGGGCACCGGTGACCCGGAGGCCCGGGTCGCGGCGGCGGACGTCGTCGTCGAGGGCCGGTTCCGGATCAACCGGGTGACCGGTCTCCCGATGGAGACACGGGGGATCGTGGCGGAGTGGCGGCCGGGCGCGCGTGAGCTCACCGTCCACAGTTCCACCCAGGTGCCGCACCTCGTCCGCAAGCAGCTCGCCGAGGTGCTGTCCCTGCCGGAGAGCGACATCCGGGCCGTCGCCTCCGATGTCGGCGGTGGCTTCGGGCTGAAGCTCGGGATCTATCCCGAAGACGTCCTCGCGTGTCTCCACGCCATGGCGCTGCGCCGCCCGGTGAAGTGGGTCGAGGACCGGATGGAGCACTTCCGGGCCACCACGCACGCCCGGGAGGCGACCCACGACTACCGCATCGCCGCCCGGTCCGACGGGCAGATCGTCGCGATCACCGACACGTACGCCACGGACCTCGGGGGGTGGAACTCGTCCTTCGGGTCGGCCCAGCTGTCCAGTGTGGTCTTCACCGGTCCGTACAAGGTGGACGACGGGTACGTCGAGCGCCGGGTCGTCCTCACCAACAAGACACCCATCGGGGCGTACCGGGGGTACGGTCAACCCGAGGTGAACTTCGCCTGTGAGCGTCTCATCGACCGGCTTGCCCGGCGGCTCGGTATCGACCCACTGGAGCTGCGGGCGAAGAACATGCTGCGACCGGAGGACCTGCCGTGGCGGAACCCGGCCGGCGCGGTGTACGACAGCGGCGACTACGAGCTCTGTCTGCGGATGGCCGCCGAGGCGATCGACTACGACGCCCACCGCGCCGCACCGCGCGTCCCCCGCGCCGACGGTCGCCTCGTCGGGATCGGGCTGTCGTCCTTCGTGGAGCGGACGGGGTACGCGAGCTCGCGGTTCCTGGCCCGCCGCGGGTCCCAGTTCGGTGCCCACGAGAGCGTGACCCTGCGGGCGAACCGGTCCGGGGGCATCGACGTCTACACCGGCGTGTCGACGATGGGGCAGAGCAGCGAGACGGCCTTCGCCCAGGTCGTCGGCGAGGTCTTCGGCATCGCGTACGACGCGGTGAAGGTGCACGCCGGCGACACCGGCGCCTCACCGCTGAACACCGGTGCCTTCGCCTCCCGGACGATGATCGCCGCCGCCGGGGCGCTGACGGCGGCGAGCGAGGCGCTGCAGGCCAAGACCCTGCGGCTCGCCGCGTGGATCCTGGAGTGTGGCGCGGAGGACGTCGAGGTGGCCGGCACGGTGGTCCGGCGGCGGGACGATCCCGCGGTGTCGGTTCCGCTGGCGGACGTGTTCACGGCGGCGATCCTCGGCCAGGGGATCCCGCCGGAGGAGGAGCCGGGGCTGGAGGCGACGGCGCATTTCGAGCCGACCGACGCGGCGTACTCCTTCGGCACCGCGGCGGCGCTCGTCTCGGTCGATCCGGACACCGGGGAGTTCGATGTCGAGCGGTTCGTGCTGGTGCACGACTGCGGGACCGCGGTGAACCCGATGGTCGTCGAGGGCCAGGTGCGCGGCGCGCTCGTGCAGGGGCTGGGCGCGGCGCTCGGCGAGGAGCTGCGGTACGACGCGGACACCGGCCAGCTCGTGAACGGCACGATGATGGACTACTTCGCGCCGGCGGCGCCGGACGTCCCGCCGATCGAGCTGCTGCACACCGAGGTGCCGTCGCCCGTCACCCCGTTCGGGATCCGCGGCGTGGGGGAGGTGGGGACGATCCCACCGGCGGCGGCGATCGCGAACGCGCTCTGCGACGCGCTGGTGGACTTCGGCGTCGAGCTCGACACCCTTCCGCTGACGCCCGAGGTGGTCTGGCAGGCGATGCGCGGGCGGTGAGGCGCGGCGGATCGCGTGGCGCCCCGGGCGATACGCCCCCGCGCCGGGGGCGACCCACGGCCGTCGGGTCGCACCCGAGGTGCGTCCCGACGGCCCGTGGTCGAGGACCGGGTCCGGCCGGGCGCCGTCAGGCGGGTGCGCCCGGTTCGCCGCGGAGATGGGTGAGGACGTCGGCGGTCGGCAGGACGTCGGCGTACTTCATCTCCATGTCGAACAGGCCGATCCAGTGTGACGCCTCCACCCGGTCGAAGCACGCGTCCGCGGCGACGGCGACCGGATAGTTGTACGAGAAGCCGTCCACCACGGTCGCCCTGACGCAGCCGCTCGTCGTCCCGCCGCAGACGATCAGCGAGTCGGCACCCGCGTCCACCAGCAGGCTCGCCAGCGGCGTCCCGAAGAAGCCGCTCGGTTTGGCCTTGCGCAGCACCGGTTCGCCGTCGCGCGGGGCGATCTCCCGCAGGATCTCGTGATGGTCGTCGTGGTCCTCGCGCGCCCGCGTGTTCTTGTCCGCCCACCGTCCCGACGGGACGGTGGCGCCCAGCCCGCGGGTGTAGATGACCGGCGCGCCGGCGGCTCGCGCGCCGTCGAGCAGTTCCCGGACGTGCGCGACGGCCGCCCAGGCGGCCTCGCCGCTGGAGTTCCGCCAGCGCTTGATGGACTCGAGCACGGGCTCCGGTCGGTCCCCGCAAAAGGCGTACGTCACGTCGATGACCAGGAGTGCGGGACGCACGCCCCGTCGCCCTCGTGACCCGTATCCGGCCTGCGCCATGACGAGCCGGTCCTGCTCAGACAGGTATGTATCCCAGTGCATTGTGCCTCCCTGGATTTCGCGCCACCGTTGACAACTGTACGCACATGTACTTCGCTGCATACAGAAGCGCCTAGGCGGTCGGCACGTAGCTCCGAGGAGCGACGTACTTCACGAAGGAGCCCGTGTACATGGCACGTTTCGGAACACCGAGAGCTCGACTCTCCGCAGGACTGACGTGCGCTGTCCTGGCACTCGCCGGGTGTGGTGGCGGGGGCGACGCCGAGGCGGACAGTGGCCTCGGCACCCTGCGGGTCGTGCTGAGCGAGGGCCAGTCGCTGCCCTTCATCGCCGCGGAGGCCGGCAACTCGCTGGGGGTCTGGGAGGGCACCGGGCTGAAGGTCGAGACGTTCGCCGCGACCTCCTCGACGGTCGGTCCCGCGATGGCGAGCGGCGAGGCCGAGATCAGCGTCCAGGCCGGGAACAAGGCCGCCGCCGACATCATCTCCGGCGTCAAGGCGAAGGTCGCCGCGGGCATCCTCCAGCCGTGGGAGCAGTACATCGTCGCCGGCAAGACCTCCGGGGCGACGAAGCCCGCGGACCTCAAGGGCAAGTCGATCGGCATCAGCGGCTTCGGCTCGGCCGGCCACTTCGCGACGCTCAAGATGGCGGAGTCCCTGGGCTGGAAGGACAGCGACTACAAGATCGTCCAGATGGGCAGTCTCAAGGCGCTGCTGGCCGGTCTCCAGCGCGGCACCATCCAGGCGTTCGTCTGGAGCCTCGAGCCGGCGCTCACCGCCGAGCACGACGGCTACGGCGTCGTGATGGGCAGCGTGGCCGAGATGGTCGGTCCCAACGTGTTCGAGGCCATCTCCGTGCGGGACGACGTGGCGAAGGAGCGCCCCGAGGCGGTGAAGGCGTTCTTCGAGGGCTACTTCAAGGCCGTGAAGATCCTCCAGGACGACCCGTCCAAGGCCGTCGACATCATGGTCGAGGACTGGAAGAACGATCCCGATACCGCGAAGCGCTCCGTGGACGCCATCGTGCCGCTGCTCTCGCCGGACGGGAAGATCCCCGAGGAGAATCTGAAGGGCCTCGCCGACGCGGTGAGGGTCACGGTCAAGGATGCCGGCGACTTCGACACATCGTCGATGTACCGGTACTGGCAGGACATCGGCTGAGCTCGATGATCCTCGACCGCGGCGGGCGGTCGGCCGCAGAACGGCTGGCCGCCCGCGCGACCCTCATCCGCACACTCATCATCGTCGGGTTCCTCGTCGTCTGGGACCTGGTGGTCCGGCTCGACCTGGTCGACCCACTGTTCCTCACCGGACCGATCGGGGTCGTCAAGGCCGTCGGCTCGCTCGCCGGGGACCCGATCGCCCGCGAGGCGTTCAGCTCGACCGGCATCTCGATCGTCACGGCCTTCATCGTCGGCACGTCCGCCGGCATCGTGGTGGCCGCCGTGCTCGGCGGCTCGAAGGTCCTCCGGAAGGCATTCCTCGCCCCGCTGCTGTTCATCCTGTCCACGCCGAAGTCGATCTTCATACCGATCTTCGTCCTGGTCTTCGGCATCAGCGGAACCTCGGCAGCCGCCTTCGGTGCGTTCGAGGCGTTCTTCTACGTCGTCGTGAACGTCCTGGGTGGGATCGAGCTGGTGGAGGACCGCCACCTCCGGGTCGCCCGGGCCTTCCGCGCGAGCCGCTTCCACAAGTACGTCGACGTGATCGGGCCGGCCGCGTTGCCGGGCCTGTTCGCGGCGCTCTGGTACGGGGTCAAGCATGCGTTCCTCGGCGTGATGATCGCCCAGCTGTGGGCGTCCCGAGGGGGCATCGGCGACCTGATCCGCACGTACTCCACCACCCTGCAGACCGACTACGTGCTCGCCGTCGTGCTCGTGGTCACGCTCGCCGCCATCCTCGCCGGGGCCCTCTGGTCCCGGGTCGAGGACAGGCTCAACCGGTGGCGTGGCAGCCGTGGCACCGCTGTCACCGCCGGCCTGGCCGGCTAGACCGGCTCGACGTCCCGAGGAGGAGAGACGCTGTGACCCTCACTGTCAAGGACCTGTCCGTCACCTACGAGACCGCGAGCGGCCGCAAGGTCCTCGCCGTGGCCGACGTCAACATCACCGTCCAGGTCGGGGAGTTCGTGTCCCTGATCGGCCCCAGCGGTTGCGGCAAGTCGACGGTGCTGCACTGCATGGGCGGGATGCTCCGGCCGTCCGCCGGCTCCGTCGCGGTGGGCGGTGAGGAGATCCGGGACCCGCGCCCGGAACGGGCCGCGTTCATCTTCCAGGACTACAGCCTGTTCCCGTGGAAGTCCGTCGTGGACAACGCGGCGATCGGCCTACGGTTCGCCGGGATGCCGAAGGCGGAGCGGCGGGCCCGCGCCCTGAAGGAACTCGAACTCGTGGGGCTCGGGCATGTCGCGGACTCCTACCCGGCCGAGCTGTCCGGCGGCATGCAGCAGCGCGTGGCCATCTCGCGCGCGCTGGCCATGGAGCCGGAGATCCTGCTGATGGACGAGCCGTTCGGCGCGCTCGACGAGCAGTCCCGCCGGCGCCTCGGCATCGAGATGTCCCGCGTCCTCACCGACACCGGCAAGACCGTGGTGATGGTGACGCACAGCCTCGACGAGGCCATCTTCTGGGCCGACCGCGTGCTGGTCATGGGGAAAGGCCCCGGCCGGATCATCGAGGAGCTGGTCGTGCCTGAGCCGAGGCCGCGGCGCCCCGAGTTCATGACCGACAGGCGGTTCGACGCGCTGCGGGCGAAGTTGTTCAGCCTGCTCGAGGTCAGCCCCGCCGAGGAGCCGGTCGCCGTGCGGAGCGCAGGGTAGTGCGGGCCGAGCTGACCAAGGTGTGGGCGCTGCGCGCCGCCCTCGGTGTCGCCCTCTTCGGGTCGTGGGTCTACGCCACCGGCCCCGGCGAGGTCTCGCCGGTCCTGCTGCCGCGTCTCGAGCTCGTGTGGCGGGCACTGGTGGGGTTCGTCCAGGAGAGCAAGACCTGGGAGCACGTCGGCGTCACCCTGTTCGAGATCGGGATCGCCTTCCTCGGCTCGATCGTGGCGGGCATCCTGGTCGGGTTCGCCTGCAGTCGTACGCCGCTCCGGGCGAAGGTGAGCGAGCCGCTGCTCGCGTGGGGGTACATGGCGCCGCTGGTGCTGTTCTACCCGCTGTTCATCCTGTGGTTCGGCGTCGGGATCTGGTCGAAGATCCTGTACGGCGTGGTGTCGGGCTTCTTCCCGATCGCCTTCAACTCGCTGCGCGGCTTCCAGGCCGTCGACGAGCGTTACCTTCGCGTCGCGCGGGCGTTCGGGGCGTCACCGGGACAGACGGACCGGCTGGTGAAGGTGCGCGCCGCGCTCCCGATGGTGCTGGCCGGTGTCCGCATCGGCGCGGCTCTCAACATCATCACCGTCATCCTGGCCGAGATGCTGGCGGCGGAACGGGGGCTCGGGTACGAGCTCGCGTACGCGTCGCAGACCCTCCAGGTGCCGCGCGTCTTCGCCATCATCGTGGTGCTCCTGTGCGTCGTAGCCCTGCTGCAGCTGCTGATCCAGCGGTTCGCGAAGACCCGGCACGAGGCCTGAGGGCCGCCCGGCCGCCTCGGCGGCCGGGCCGCCACGCGGGTGTGCACCACATCACCGTGACCCGACTGTGCACGGCGCTGTATGTCGCTGTATACAGACATATACAAGATCGACCGGCCAAGGAGGATCGATGGAGTCGTCATACGACGTCGTCGTCGTGGGTGCGGGCAACGCCGCACTGTGTGCGGCGCTCGCCGCGGGGGAGACCGGCGCGTCCGTGCTCGTCCTCGAGTGCGCGCCCCAGGAAGAGCGGGGAGGGAACACCACCTTCACCGCCGGTGCGATGCGGTTTGCCTACCGCGGGGTCGAAGACATCCTCGAGCTGTCCCCGGACCTCTCGCCGGAGCAGGTCGCGCAGACGGACTTCGGGTCGTACACCGAGCAGGAGTTCCTCGGCGACCTGGCCCGGGTGACCGAGCACCGCACCGACCCCGATCTCGCCGAGATCCTGGTCAAGCAGAGCTTCGAGACACTCCGGTGGATGCGCGGCAAGGGCGTGCGCTTCATCCCCATCTACGGGCGCCAGGCGTTCAAGGTGGACGGGCGGTTCACGTTCTGGGGCGGCCTGACGCTGGAGACGGTCGGCGGCGGTCCCGGCCTGGTCGACTCGCTGGTGAAGGCGGCCGGCGGGGCCGGCATCGACATCGCCTACGGTGCGCGCGCCCTCTCCCTCCTCACCGAAGAGGAGCGCGTGGTGGGCGTCGAGGTCCGCCACGAGGGGGGCACCCGCCAGGTCCGGGCCGGTGCCGTCGTCCTCGCGTCCGGGGGCTTCGAGGCGAACGCCGAGTGGCGCACGCGGTACCTCGGCCCCGGCTGGGATCTCGCGAAGGTCCGCGGCTCCCGGTTCAACATGGGCGACGGGATCCGGATGGCGCTCGACATCGGCGCGATGTCCTGGGGCCACTGGTCCGGCGCACACGCGGTGGGCTGGGAGCTCAACGCGCCGACGTACGGCGACCTCGCCGTCGGCGACGGCTTCCAGAAGCACAGCTACCCCTTCTCGATCATGGTGAACGCGCGGGGCGAGCGGTTCGTCGACGAGGGTGCGGACTTCCGGAACTACACGTACGCGAAGTACGGCCACGTGATCCTGTCCCAGCCCGGCCAGTTCGCGTGGCAGGTGTTCGACCAGAAGGTCACGCACCTGCAGCGCGACGAATACCGGATCCGCGAGGTCACCAAGGTCACCGCGGACACGCTCGAGGAGCTCGCGGCGAAGATGGAGGGCGTCGACGCCGAGGCGTTCCTCCGGACGGTCGACGAGTACAACAAGGCGATCCGGACAGACGTGCCGTTCGACCCGAACGTCAAGGACGGCCGCCGCACCGAGGGTCTCGCGATCGACAAGCACAACTGGGCCAACACCCTCGACGCGCCACCGTACGAGGCGTACGCCGTCACCTGCGGCATCACGTTCACGTTCGGTGGGCTGCGGATCACGCCCGACGCCGAGGTCGTCTCCACCGACGGGGTCGCGATCCCCGGGCTCTACGCCTGCGGGGAGCTGGTCGGCGGGATCTTCTACTTCAACTACCCCGGCGGCAGCGGGCTGACCAACGGCGCCGTCTTCGGCCGGATCGCCGGTGCCAGCGCCGGTCGGACAGTAAAGGGCTAGTCACGCAGCGCCATTGACGCTGCATACAGAAGCCCACTAGCGTATCCGTACGTATACATCCTCGGAGGAGTGCTGTGCACGTCACCCAGGAACGTGAACTCGCCCGCGCGGCCTCCCGGCTGCCCGCGGTACGTCCGCACGGGCGGGGGTAGCGGTGCTGCCCCCCTTCGAGCTGCGCCGGCCGGTGTCCCTCGCCGCGGCGGTCGACCTGGTCGCCACCGGAGGAACACCCTACTGCGGGGGCACCGAGCTGCTCGCGGTGATGCGGCTGGGCCTCGCGAGTCCGGAGACCCTCGTCGACCTCAAGAGGGTGCCGGAGCTCGTGGGCATCACGGCGGCGCACGGCGAGATCCGCCTCGGCGCCCGCGTGACGCACCGCGAGGCGGCCGCGTCGGACGCCGTGCGGACGCACGCGGCGATCCTCGCCGCCGGGGCAGGCCTACTCGGGAACGTCCGGGTCCGGGCGACCGGCACGCTCGCGGGGAACGTCTGCTTCGCCGAGCCCCGGTCCGACATCCTCACCGCGCTGCTGGCCCTCGACGCGTCGGTGGACCTCCGGAGCGCGGACGGCGCGCGGAGCGTGCCGATCGAGGACTTCGTCGAGGGCGCGTTCACCACCGTCCGTGCCGACGAGGAGCTGCTCGAGGCGATCCGCGTACCGGCGCGGTCCGGGCCGTCGGCGTACGTGCGGTTCGCGCCCGCCGAGCACCCCACCGTCACGGTGGCGGTCGTGGCCACGGGCGACGGGTGTCGCGTCGTGGTCGGCGCGGTGGGGGAGCGGCCCGAGCTGTTCACCTTCCCGGGCACCGGCGACGTGGACCCCACGGCCATCGCCGAGCGGGTCGACATCACCGAGGACCTGAACGGACACGAGGACTACAAGCGGCACCTCACGGCGGTCTTCGTCGGTCGGGCGCTGGAGCAGATGGGGGTGGCGGATGCCTGAGCTGGACGTGTCGACGACCGTGAACGGCCGTCCCGTCGAGATGCGCCTACCGACCCGCCTGACGCTGGCGGACTTCGTGCGGGACCGGCTCGGCCTCACCGGGACGAAGGTCAGCTGCGGGATGCAGGTCTGCGGCGCCTGCACCGTGCTCGTGGACGGCGACCCGGTCAGCGCCTGTAGCTACCTGGCCTGCGATGTGGACGGGCGCGAGGTCCTCACCGTCGAGGGGCTTGCCGACGGCGGCGAGCTGACCCCCGTCCAGCGCGCGTTCGTGGACTGCTCGGCGCTCCAGTGCGGCTTCTGCACGCCGGGGTTCGTCATGGCGGCGACCGCCCTCCTGCGGGACGAGCCGCACCCGACCGAGGAGCAGATCGCGCACCACCTCGACGGGAACCTCTGCCGCTGTACCGGCTACCTGCCGATCGTCGAGGCCGTGCTGAAGGCTTCGCGGGCGGGCGGTATCGATGAGTGAGCTCCGCGTCGTCGGGACCTCGGTCCCGCGCACGGACGCCGTCGCGAAGGTGACCGGCGCGGCCGTGTACACCGTGGACGTCACGATGCCGGACATGCTGCACGCCCGGGTACTGCGGTCCGACCGGGCGCACGCCCGGATCGACGACATCGACACCAGCGCCGCGCTGGCCCTCCCGGGTGTCGTGGCGGTCGTGGTCGGCAGCGACCTGTCGTCGCTGTTCCCGCGCTTCGGCCACATCGTCCCGGACCACGCGATCCTCGCCATCGACAAGGTGCGGTACTACGGCGAGCCGGTCGCCCTGATCGTGGCCACCGACCTCATGGTCGCCGCCGACGCACTGTCCCTGGTGGACGTCCGGTACACCGAGCTGCCGGCCGTGCTCGATACCGACGCGGCCCTCGCCGACGACTCCGCGCTCGTGCACGAGACGGGGTACTCGGGCGTCTCCGCGACCCCGGTCGTGGTGTCGGAGTACTCCCACCGCAACGTGGCGCACGAGGTCGAGCGCGGCTGGGGCGACCCGGACGGCGCGTTCGCCGAGGCGCACCTCGTCGTGGAGACCAGGACGCACCACCCGATGCTCTACGCCTACGCGATGGAGCCGTACAACGCGGTGGCGCGCTTCACCGACGGCGCGCTGGAGGTGGTCTCCACCGCCCAGCACCCGTTCATGGTGGCCCGTGACCTCGCGCGGGTGTTCTCGCTGCCGCTCAGCCAGGTACGGGTGACAGCGCCGTACGTGGGCGGGGGGTACGGCTCGAAGTCGTACACCAAGGTGGAGCCGCTGACCGCGGTCGGCGCGTGGGCCACCGGCCGGGCCGTGAAGCTCGTCCTCGACGTCGAGGAGTCCATCTACACGACGCGGGCGGACAGCGCGGACGTCGTGGTGCGGACGGGCTTCGCCGCGGACGGCACGATCCTCGTGCGGGACTTCGAGCTCGTGCTCGACACCGGTGCGTACGCCGACAACAGCCCGCTGGTGCTGGACAAGGCGGTGAACCGCTGCTTCGGCCCGTACCGCATCCCGAACCTGCGGGTTCGCGGCAAGGCCGTCTACACCAACACGTCGCCGGCCTCCTCGTACCGCGGGTTCGGCGCGTTCCAGGGCAACCTCGCCGGCGAGACCAACATCGACCAGGGCGCCGAGCGGCTCGGCATCGACGCGGCGGAGCTGCGGCGGCGCAACCTCCTGCTGCGCGGGGAGCGGCTCATGCCCGGGCTCCGCGGCATGGACGCCGACCTCGTGGCCGACCTCGACCTCCTCGTCGACGAGCTGGACGCCGGGCCGGCGCCCGCCGGCCGGCTCCGCGGCGTCGGGTTCGGCTGCGCCGCGACCGACGCCGGTGCCGTCCCGAGCTCGACCGCGCTGGTGAAGATGCAGAGCGACGGGAGCATCGTCGTCCTCACCGGTTCCACCGAGCTGGGCCAGGGCAGCCGGACCGTCCTCGCGCAGATCGCCGCGGAGGAGCTCGGCCTCGACATGGCCGCGGTCCGGGTGCTTCAGTCGGACACGGCCACGACGCCGTTCGAGCGCACGACCGGCGCCAGCCGGACGACGACCCTCACCGGCCTCGCCGTCCAGCGTGCGTGTGCCGACGTCCTGGCCCGGCTGCGGACGGCGGCGGCGGAGGTCTGGGAGTGCCCCGTCGACGATGTGGCGGTGCGCGACCACTCGATCGTCGCGGGTGGACGGTCGATGTCCTACGGCGAGACCGTGCGGGCCTGGTTCGGTCCCGGTGGTGGCGAGGTCGTCGGCCAGGGCGTGGTCCGCCGTGCCGGGGTGCTCGCGGAGCTCCCGCCGTTCTGGGAGATCGGCATGGTGGGCGTCGCGCTCGACATCGACCCGGAGACCGGCCAGATCGACGTGCACCAGCTGGTCACCGTGGCCGATGTGGGGCGTGCCATCAACCCGGTGCTCGTGGAGGGTCAGGACCTCGGCGCGGCGACCCAGGGTCTCGGCGGAGCGCTCACCGAGCAGCTCGTCTACGACGGCAGCCAGATCGTCAACGCCAACATGGTCGAGTACCGCATCCCCCGGATCACCGACCGCCCGAGGACCTTCACCTCGATCGTCGCCGAGCGTGGCGACGGCATCGGCCCGCACGGGGCCAAGGGTGTCGGCGAGGGCGCCCGCAACCCCCTTCCCGGCGCGGTGGCCGCCGCCGTCGCCCGCGCCCTCGGCGTGTGGCCCGACTCTCTACCGCTGAACCCCGAACACGTCTGGCGACTGGCCCGCAAGGGCATCTCACAAAGGAGTGGAACGTGACCGTGACCGAGTACGACCTCATCGTGCGCTCGTCGAACATCCTGACCCCGGGTGGCCGCGTCGACGGCCAGATCGCCGTCCTCGACGAGAAGATCGCCGCGATCCTGGGCCCGGACGTGCAGGCCCCCGCGCGCAAGACGCTCGACGTGGGCGACAAGCCGGTCATCCCCGGTCTGATCGACACCCACTGCCACTTCCGCGACCCGGGGTACACCCACAAGGAAGACTTCTACAACGGCACGATCGCCGCCGCGGCCGGCGGCGTCACGACGGTCTTCGACATGCCCAACGTCGACCCGCCGACGACGACCGTGGACCGGCTCAAGGCGCACCTCGAGAACGCCCAGTCCAAGTCGATCGTGGACTTCGGCCACAACGCCTCCGGCGTGGAGCCGGAGAACATCCAGGGGCTGGCCGACGCCGGTGCCACGGCGTTCAAGGTCTGGATGATGCAGGACATCGGCCGGGACTACCCGCACCCACCGGGCACCTCGCTCACCAACCACGCGGTGCTGTACCGCGTCTTCGAAGAGGTCAAGGAGGCGGGCCTGCCGCTCTACATCCACCCGCACGACCAGGCGCTGTACGACCTGTTCGTCAGGCGCGCCCAGGCCGAGTGGGGGATGGACTTCCGCTCGTACGCCCGCGCCCTGCGCGGCGGCGACGGCGTCGTGCTCAACACGGCGATCGCGACGATCCTCGAGTTCCAGCGCTCGGTCGGCACGAAGCTCCACGTCCTGCACCTGTCCACCCGCGACGGGGTCCGGATGGTGCGTGACGCGAAGGCGCAGGGCCGGCCCGTCACCGCGGAGGCGAACCCGTTCGCCCTGTTCGTGACGAACGACTGGGCGAACATCGAGAAGAAGGGCCCGTACGCCCTGGGCTTCTGGGTTCCGGAGAACGACAACCCCTCGATGTGGGAGGCCGTCCTCGACGGCACCATCGACGTCATCGGCAGCGACCACGGTCCGCACACGAAGGAGGAGAAGGAGGTCGGCTGGACGGACATGTACACCGCACCGGGCGGCAGTCCGATGATCGAGCAGTACCTGCGCCTCCTTCTCACCGAGGTCAACAAGGGCACGATGCCGCTCGAGCGCGTCGTGGAGATGTGCTCGACCCAGCCCGCGCAGCTCACCGGCTTCTACGGGCAGAAGGGCGCGATCCTCGTCGGCGCCGACGCCGACCTCGTCGTCCTGGACATGGACCACGAGGAGGTCCTCACCGCGTCGCACAGCCACTACCGCTGTGGGTGGATGCCCAGCGAGGACTTCAACACCAAGGGCCGCCCCGTCACCACGATCCTGCGGGGCCGCGTGATCATGCAGGACGGCAACGTCACCGCCGAGGCCGGATCCGGCCGCCTGCTCAGGCCCCACCGCGGCTGAGCCGCCACCGCCCGACGACCTGGTGCCGGGACGTTGCCCCGCGGCGCGTCCCGGCACCACCCCCCACGAAGGGACCCAAGACCAGCATGAGCGACTCACTCAACACGGCCGAGGCGATGGCGGACTCCCTGGCCGCCGCCGGGGTCTCGCAGATCTTCGCGTATCCCGGCGACCCGATCATCGAGCTGATGGAGCGGTCCCGCGCCCGGGGTCTCGACGTGGTGCTGGCCCGCCGGGAGGGCACCGCGGCGTTCATGGCCGAGGGATACGCGATGGCCACCGGCAACGTCGGGGTGTGCCTGTCCACGCTCGGTCCCGGTTCCACCGCGATGGTCAACGGCGTCGCCGCGGCGAACGTGGACCGGGTCCCGATGCTGGCGATCTCCGGGCAGATCGAGACTGCCCGGGAGCCGTACTTCACCCACCAGGTCGTCGATCACAAGCTGCTCTACACCCCCATCACCAAGTGGGCCGGGCGCGTCGAGGCATCCGCAGTGGGCACCACGATGCGCAAGGCGCTGAGCCTCGCCACCGCCGAGCGCCCCGGCGCCGTTCACCTGACCATCGCCGGTGACACGAGCAAGAGGCCCGCCACCGACACCACGTTCTCCGTCCCGCCGATGGGCGCGGCGGTCACCACCCTGAGCGTCCGGCGCAGCCCGGGCGGCGCGGACCCGCAGGCGATGCTGGCCAGGGCGAAGCGGCCCGTGCTCCTCGTGGGCATCGCCGCCATGCGGGCTCAGGCGACCGAGGAGCTGGTCCGGTTCGCCGAGACCGCGTCCATCCCCGTCGTCGTGTCGCCGATGAGCAAGGGCGTCTTCCCCGAGGACCACCCGCTGTTCGCCGGCGTGCTCGACATGGCGTGCAACCAGATCCTCTGGGACTTCCTCGGCGACGCGGACCTGGTCGTCGCCGCGGGGTTCGACGCGGTCGAGCTGATCAAGCCGTGGTCGGTGAAGGCTCCCGTGCTGCACATCGACGCCACGCCGAACACCGACCAGATCTACGCGAGCGAGTGCGAGTGCGTCGGCGACATCGGAGCGATCCTCGGGTGGCTCGCCGACGAGTGGTCCGGGCAGCCGCGGTGGAGCGACGCCGACGTCCGGGCTCACCGCGAACGGCTCCGGTCGGCGTACTACTCCGGCCGCGTCACCGGGAGCCTCAACCCCACCGACGTGGTCGACTCCGTCCGCGCCGCCGTGCCCCGGGACACCATCGCGACGTCCGACGTCGGGTCGCACAAGCTGCTGGTCGGCCAGGGCTGGCAGACCTACGAGCCCCGCGGCCTCCTCATGACCAACGGCCTGTCCTCGATGGGCTTCGGCGTCCCGGCCGCGATCGCGGCGAAGATCGCCCGCCCCGACCGTCCCGTCGTCGCGATGGTCGGCGACGGCGGCTTCGCGATGACCGCGACGGAGGTGCGCCTCGCGTCCGCCCTGGGCCTGCCGGTCGTCTTCGTCGTGTTCGTCGACGGCAGCCTGAACCGGATCGAGCTCAAGCAGATGACCGCCGGATACGCCAGCACCGCCACCCGGATCGAGGACATGGACCTCGTCGCACTCGCGGGCGCCATGCACTGCGACGGAGTGCGCGCAGAGTCGCAGGCGGACCTCGAGAGGGCGCTCGCCGACCTCCCCGGCCTCACCCGCCCGCTGGTCATCGAGGCGCGTGTCGACCCGTCGCAGTACGAGTCGCAGTTCTGAGAAGGGGTACTCACATGGTTCTCCGCCGGTTCGCGGACTTCGCCGTCACCCAGCGCGACACCGCACTGCCTCCGGACGTCACGCACGCGGCCACCCGGGCGGTCGTCGACTGGTTCGCCGCCACGATCCCCGGCGCCGACATGGCGCCGGCCCGGATCCTGCGCGAGACCCTCGCGGACGAGCTCGGCGACGGCCCGGCGCGGCTCGTGCCGGACGGCGTCCGCGCGCGTCCGCGTACCGCCGCGCTGATCAACAGCACCGCGTCACACACCGCGGAGCTGGACGACATCTACCGCGAGGGGCTCTACCACCCGGGCTCACCGACCGTGGCCGCCGCGCTCGCGGCCGCGGAGGTGGTGGGCGCGAGCGGACCGGCGGTGCTCCGGGCGGTCGCCGTCGGGTACGAGATCGGGGACCGGATCGCCGCGGCGGTGCAGCCGGACCACTACACCTTCTGGCACACCACGGGCACGGTCGGCACGATCGGCGCCGCCGCGGCAGCGGCCGAGATCCTCGGTCTGGACGCGGACCGCTTCACCCATGCCCTCGCCACGGCGACCACGATGGCGGCGGGGCTGCAGCAGGCCTTCCGGTCGGATGCGATGAGCAAGCCCCTGCATGCCGGTCACGCCGCCGAGCAGGGCCTCCTTGCGGCGATGGCCGCCGCGCGCGGCCTGACCGGTGCGACGGACGTGCTCGACGGTCCGGCCGGGTTCGGGGCCGCGATGTCCGGCCGGCCGGACTGGGACGCGGCGGTGGCCGAGCTGGGCCGCCCCTGGTGCATCACGCGCGCGACCGTCAAGAACCACTCCTGCTGCGGGCACACGTTTGCGGCGGTGGACGCGGCGCTCGCGCTCCGGGCGGAGGGGGTGCGGGCAGCGGATGTGCGCGAGATCCGCGTCGGGACGTACTCGACGGCGACGAAGGTCGCGGGCAACTCCGACCCGAAGACCGACTTCGAGGCGAAGTTCAGCATCGCGTACTGCGTCGCGGCCGCGCTGCACCTCGGGTCGGTCCGGCTGGCGGCCTTCACCGACGAGCGCCTGGGCGACCCCGTGATCCGTGCGCTGATGACCCGGACGACGCTGGACGTCGACCCGCAGTTCGACGAGGGGTTCCCCGGCATGCGGGCGGCGCGGGTCGTGGTGGTCGACTCCGCCGGCGTCGAGCACGCGTACGTCCGGATGACCCGCAAGGGGGACCCCGACGACCCGCTGACCGACGCCGAGCTGCGGGCGAAGTTCACCGACCTCGTCGCCCCGGTCCTCGGTGCCGACCGGTGCGACGCTCTCGGTACGGCCCTGTGGAACCTGGCGGAGCTCGCCGACGTCCGCCGGCTCGGCGCCGAGCCGGCGGGAGCGCCGGCGTGACGCCCCGGATCGGGCTCATCGGGATCGGCGAGGCGGGCGCGGCCATCGGCGCCGGCCTGCGGGACGCGAACGACCTGATCGTGGTCGGGTACGACGCGCGGGGAGACGACGCGGTGGTACGCGCACGCGCCGCCGCGGCGGGCATCCGGCTGGTCGGGTCGCTCGGCGACCTCGCGGCCGCGACGGACGTCCTGCTCTGCCTGACGAGCGCGAAGGTGGCGCTCTCGGTCGCGGCGGCGGTGGCGCCCCACCTGGGGCCGGACCACGTGTACGCGGACTGGAACTCCGCCAGCCCCCAGCTCAAGCGCGAGATCGCCCACGTCGTCGCGGCCACCGGGGCGTCGTTCGTGGACGGTGCGGTGATGGCCGCCGTACCGCCGCATCGCCACCGGGTCCCGGTGCTTCTCAGCGGCGGCGGCGCGGAGCGGCTGTGCGCCGCGCTCGGTGGGCTGGGCATGGACCTCGAACTGCTCGGCCCGGAGCCCGGGCAGGCCTCGGCGGTGAAGATGTTCCGCAGCCTGCTGGTGAAGGGCCTCGAGGCGCTCCTGCTGGAGTGCGCGGTGGGGGCGCACGAGTACGGGGTCACCGAGCGGGTGCTGTCGTCGATGAACGGCACGCTGCCGACCGACGACTGGCGCGAGCTGGCCTCCTACCTCCTCGGCCGGACGGTCGTGCACGGCGCGCGCCGCGCGGAGGAGCTGAGGCAGGTGGCCCGGACGCTCGGCGACCTCGGCGTGGAGCCCCTGCTCGCGGACGCCGGGGCCCGGCGGCTGCAGTGGTTCGCCGATCTCGGGCTCGGGACCGACGCGACAGCGCTCGACTACGACGCGGTGCTGGCCACCGTCGGGAAGATGAGGCACCAGTGAGGCAGGCACGGCTCTTCCTCGGCGGAGCGTGGGTGGACGGCGTGTCCACGGCGGAACTCCGGGACAAGTACGACGACCGCCACCTCGCGGACGTGCACGAGGCCGGCCGGGAGCAGGTCGACGCCGCGCTGGCGGGGGTGGCGCGAGCGCAGCGGCGTCGTGTCCTCCCGCCGTACGAGCGGTACCGCGTGCTGTCCGAGGCGGCCCGGCTCGTCGCCGCCCGCCGGGACGCCTTTGCCGACGCCGTGGTCGCGGACGCCGGCTTCACGATCACCGACGCGGAACGCGAGGCGGACCGCGCGGTGCAGACGCTGGAGCTGTCCGCCGAGGAGGCCAAGCGCATCCACGGCGAGGTCGTCCCCCTCGACGGCGCACCCGGCGTGAGCGGGCGGCACGCCTTCACGATCCGCCGGCCGCTCGGCGTCGTGTGCGCGATCACGCCGTTCAACTCGCCGCTGAACACGGTGGCGCACAAGGTCGGCCCTGCGCTGGCCGCCGGTAACGGCGTGGTGCTCAAGCCCGCGTCGTACACCCCGCTCAGCGCGGGACTGCTGGTCGAAGTGCTGCTGGAGGCGGGCCTGCCGGACGACCTCATCGCGCTGGTGCACGGCTCCGGCGGGACGGTCGGGCAGTGGCTGTTGGAGAGTCCCGTGCCGTCGTTCTACGCCTTCACCGGCAGCACCGAGGTCGGTGAGCACCTCCACCGCACGGTCGGGCTGCGCAGGACCCAGCTGGAGCTCGGCAGCCTGTCCAGCACGATCGTCTGCGACGACGCGGACCTCGCGCGCGCCGTCCCGCTGTGCGTCAACGCCGCGTTCCGGAAGGCCGGCCAGGTCTGTACCTCGGTACAGCGCCTCTACGTGCAGGAGGGGGTCCTGGCGGACTTCGTCGACGCGCTGACCGCGGAGGTGAGTGGCCGTGCGGTCGGGGACCCGCGGCAGCGGGACACGTTCGTCGGGCCCGTGATCAGCGTCCGGGAGGCCGACCGGATCGCGTCGTGGATCGCCGGGGCCGTGCACTCGGGCGCCTCGGTCGTGACCGGGGGGACGCGGCAGGTCGGGGTGATCCCCCCGACCGTGCTCACCGACGTCAAGGCCGACATGGACCTGATGTGCCGGGAGGTCTTCGGGCCGGTCGTGTCCGTGCGGCCGTTCACCGATCTGGACGAGGCGATCGCCGAGATCAACGACACCCCGTTCGGCCTCGCCGCCGGGATCTTCACCGCGGACCTGGGGCGTGCCCTCACGGCCGCCGAGACCCTGCGGATGGGATCCGTCCACATCAACGAGACGTCGAGCAGCCGCGTCGACCTCATGCCGTACGGCGGCGTGAAGAAGAGCGGAATGGGCGTCGAGGGCCCGAGGTACGCGATCGAGGAGATGACCGAGCAGCGGCTCATCACCCTCGGCCGCCCCTGAGACGAGAGGCACACCATGCGCACGGAGAACGTCGAGTACTTCAGCGGACCCCACCGGGTTCGCGCCCGGTGGCACACGCCGGACACGCACGACGGCCGCGTCCCGGCGATCGTCCAGGGGCCCGGCTGGCTCGGACTCAAGGATGCGAAGGGGTACGAGCGCTACCACCGCGGCTTCACCGACGGGGGCTTCGGGGTGCTGTGCATCGACTACCGCGGCTTCGGGGAGTCCGAGGGGGAGCCCGGCATCGTGTCGCCGACGCGCCAGCTCGAGGACCTGGTGAACGCGGTGACGTACCTGACGACGCGGGACGACGTGGAGCCCGAGGCGATCGGCGCCTACGCCACCGGTGGTACGGGGGGCGGCAACGTCGTCCTGCTCGCCGCGGTCGACGAGCGGGTGCGAGCGGTGATCAGCCAGGTCCCGGTGGCGGACGGCCGCGACTGGTTGCACCGGATGCGGACCGAGTCCGAGTGGATCGACTTCCTCGCCGCGCTCGAGGAGGACCGCCGCGAGCGGGTGGTCACCGGCAAGAGCCGGATGGTGCACCCGCGCGAGGAGATCATGGTGCCGACGCCCGAGCGCAGACGGGTGGGTTTCAAGGCCGACGTCGACGACCGGATCCCGCCCTCGGTGCCACTGTCCATGGTGGACCCCCTGCTGACCTACCGGCCGGTCGACGCGGCGCGTGGGCTGCTGACCCCGCTGATGGTCGTGGCCGTCGAGAACGACGCCACGACGCCGACCGACCACGCGGTCGCGATCTACGAGGCGGCCGGCGGGCCCAAGAAGCTGGTGCTGCAGCGGCACACCGGCCACTACACCGCCTACGCCCAGTACGCCGACGTCGTGATCCCCGAGATGGTGGCGTGGTTCCGCGAGCACGTGCGCGCGCCCGGGGCAGTCGTCGTCCGCACCCACTCGTAACCAACGTCCTCAGGAGGCAATCGTGCGCTTCGGACTCCTGCTCCCGCACTTCGGTGAGCACGCGAACGCGGACAAGATCATCAACGGCTCCCGGCTCGCGGAGTCGCTCGGCTTCGACTCCGTCTGGGTACGGGACCACCTGCTCTTCGAGCCCCACGGGGAGTTCGAGAGCCCGAACGCCGCGTTCTACGACGCGCTCACGGTCCTCACGGCCGTCGGTGCGTCGACCGAGCGCCTGCAGCTCGGGACCGGTGCCCTGATCCCGTTCCGGCACCCGCTGCACACGGCGCTGATCACGACCACGATGACGCAGTTCTTCGGCTCACGGCTGATCCTCGGCATGGGTGCCGGCAACTTCGACCACGAGTTCGAGGCCGTGGGGCTCGGCGGCGTCCCCCGACCGCAGCTGGTGCAGGACAACTTCGAGATCATGCGTCGCCTGTGGACGGAGCAGGGCGTGACCTGGAAGGAGCCGCCCTTCGACATCCACGAGGCGACGATCGAACCGCAACCGGTCGGCGGCCCGGTGCCGCTGTGGTACTGCGGCACCACCCCGAAGTCCGCCCGCATCGCCGCGGAGCACTGCGACGGGTGGCTGCCCGGGCGCATCTCCCTGGAGACGCTGAAGGCCCGGGTGGCGACGCTGGAGGAGACCTCGGCCGCACACGGGCGGCCGCGCCGGCCCCAGGTGGGGATGATCCCCACCGCGTCGATCGCGACCACCCGGGAGAAGGCGCTGTCGCGCGTCAACGTGGGGGGCCTGCTCACCTGGGCAAACCAGTCGCGGTTCTGGGTGAAGCCCGCCTCGGGCAGCTTCCAGACCGTCGAGGACCTGCAGGGTGTGCTCATCCACGGCACCGCGGACGACGTCGTGGAGCAGTGCCTCACGTTGCGCGACAACGGGGTCGACCACCTGGTGTTCGACTTCCGGCTCACGTTCCCGCTCTGGGAGGAGCAGATGCAGATGCTCGGCGAGCAGGTGCTTCCGCGGGTGCGCAGCGCGTGAGAGGCAACTGTATACTCCGGTGTACGCACAGGTTTGTGCGTGTCATCGCTCACGGGGAGGCGCCATGACCGCGCGACGCACCGGATCCGCTGCCCCGGCCATCCCGGCCGACGACCGTCAGCCGACGCCCTACGAGCGGCTGAAGCAGGCGATCGTCACGGGGGAGCTCGCGCCGGGGCAGCAGCTGGTGGAGACCGTGCTGGCGCAGTGGTGCCAGGTCAGCCGAACGCCCGTCCGGGAGGCGCTGACGCGGCTCGAGCAGGACGGGCTCGTGCTGCGGACCGACCGGGGCCTCGTGGTCCGTGAGCGGAGCCCCGAGGAGATCCTCGACATCTACGAGACGAGGATCGTGCTCGAGGCGACGGCGGCGCGGGTGGCCGCGACGCGCCGGTCGGCGATCGACGTCATCACGCTCCGCCGCATCGCCGACGGGCTGGAGCGGCTCGACACCGTCAACGAGAACGCGATGGCCGGCGCCAACCGGGACTTCCACCGGGCGCTGTGGCGCGCCACCCACAACGAGTCGCTGATCGACCTGCTGACCCGGCTCGACCTCCACCTCGCCCGGTATCCCGCGACGACCCTGTCGCAGCCGGGCCGGTGGGCCGAGGCGAACGCCGAGCACCGGGCGATCCTCGACGCCATCGAGGCACAGGACCTGGGGCTCGCCGCCGACCTCGCCTCCGGACACTTCGCCAAGGCCCGCGACCTCCGTCTCGAGCTGTGGGCGGACTCGCAGGGCTGATCACTCCCGGAGGGCAGATGGAGACGTACCCGATCGGGGTGCCGGGCGGTACCGGCGTTCGGCGCGCCCGCCGATCGGCCCGCGCCCTCTCGGCGGCCCCGGAACCGACCGGGCATCTCGGCGTGCCGACCGACGCGGACCGGCGCCACCCGGTCGCACCCGGGCTTGCGGTCACCGGCCTCGCCCGGTGACGGGGTGGCCCCGCCCGGAGGTCCTCGTCGTCGCGGACGCCGTACACACCTACCACTCGGGCCGGCTCGACCGGCTCCCGCGCGGGATCGTGCTCGGCGCGGGACGGGTCCTCGCCCACGTCGACCCGGACGACCGTTCGGCCCGGCGGGACCTTCCGACGCGCGACCTGAGCGGCTGCGTCGTGGTGCCGGGATTCATCGACGCCCACAACCACCAGCCCACGGCCGCCCGCGACGTCGGTGAGGTCGAGACCGCGCACGTCCGGAGCCTCGCGGAGCTCCGTGCCGCCCTGGCCGCCGCCGCCGCGGCGCGCGCGGCGGGCACCTGGATCTCCACCGAGCACTGCCTGACCGTGTCCCAGCTCGGGCTGGGACGGCTGCCGACCGCCGAGGAGCTCGACGGCGTCACGCCGGAGCACCCCGTGGCGGTCCGCTTCGGGGCGCATACGATGGTCCTGAACAGCCTCGGCCTCGAGCGGTCGGGAATTCCCGCCGATCCGGCCGGCGGCGTCGTGGACCGTGTGGACGGCCGGCCCACCGGCACGATCCGCGAGTACGGCGCCACCCGCTACGTCCTCGACCTGCTTCCCCGCCGCTCGCCCGCGCAGCTCGTGCCCGCGATGCGCGAGGTGCAGCGCCGGTACGCCGCGCAGGGCATCACCGGCGTCCGGGTCACCGGCCTCCGGCCCGGCGAGCTCGGCATCTACCAGTCGCTGCTCCGCGAGGACGGCCGACTCGGCCACCGGGTCTTCGGCGGCCCCCGCGTCGACCCGACGTTCGGCACCGACGCGCAGCTGGACGTCATCCGCGGGTGGGAGGCCCGGACCGGCTTCGGCAACGAATGGCTCCGGCTGGACGCGGTGAAGATCTTCGTGGACGGCGGGGTCGAGACGAGCGCCGACGGGGTCGACCACCTGTTCCTGGGCCCGTCCGAGCTCGACCGGCTCGTGCGGTGCGCGGTGGAGCGCGGGTGGTCCGTGACCTGCCACGCCGTGTCCTCCGTGGCGGTCGACATGGTGCTCGACGCGTACGCCGCGGTGGGCGGCACGGGCGTGACCCGCTCCCTGGAGCACGCCTTCCGGATCACCCCGGACCAGCTCGCACGGGCAGCCTCGCTGGAGGTGTGGCTGTCCACCCAGCCGGCGATCGCGTCCGTGGAGGGCAGCTTCCTCGCGGCCGCCCTCGGCCCGGCGGCGATGGAGTCGCTCTGCCCGATCGCCACGGCGCTGCGGCTCGGGGTCCGGTGCGCGCTGGGCAGCGACTGGAACGCCACCCCCGGTACGGACGCGCGGCCGTTCAGCCCGTTGGAGTCCGTCGCCGCCGCGGTCACGCGCCGCACGATGTACGGGCAGCAACTCGGAACCGCCGAGGCGGTCGACGTCGCGACGGCGATGTACCTCCACACCCGCGCACCGGCCGAGCTGGTCGGGGCGGACGACCTGGGCGGGATCTGGCCCGGAGCCCGTGCGGACCTGGTCGCCCTCTGCGGCGACCCGGCCGACGGCGTCGAGGGCTGCACGGTCGCCGCGACGATCACCGGCGGGGTGTGACGGGGGTTGCGCTGGTGGCGGCCGGAGCAGCGTCGCGCCGTGCTGTCGCGCTGGGCGCTCGTCTCGGCGGCCACGCTGCTGTACTGGGTCGTCACCCAGGCGGTGCGGCCGTTCGTCTCGCTCCGCCTCCAGGATCTCGGCGCGGACGACCTGACCCTCGGTGTCGCGATCGCCGGGGCGTCCATCGCCGGCCTGCTGCTGGCGATCCCGAGCGGACGCCTCCTGGACCGGCTGCCGCAGCGCGAGGTCCTGGTCGCCTCGTTGCTGGGGCTCGCGGTGACCACGGCCTGCCTGGCGCTGCCGGAGTCCGTGCCGCTGCTCGTCCTCGTGATGATCCTGAACGGCGTGTTCGCGATGTGGGTGTGGCTGGCGCAGCAGTCCATCATCACGCACGCCGGGAGCGGGCCGTTCCGGGACCGGCAGCTCGGGCTCTTCTCGCTCGCGTGGGGGATCGGTCTCGCGGCCGGGCCCTCGGTGGGCGCGGTCGCCTACGACTCCGCGGGATTCGGCGCGCTGTGTGCGGTGTGCACGGTGCTCTGCCTCGCCGCCACGGCCGCCGCCGCGGGTGCGCCGTCGGTCGCCGCCGCCTCCGCCGGTACCGGGGCCGCCGGGGAGGACACGTTCCGGGGCAGCCTCGGCCGGTCGCTCGCGAACCCCGTGCTGGTCAGTGTCCTGCTGGCCAGCTTCGTGAACATCTACGTGCAGTCCCTGCGTGTGTCGTTCTATCCCGTGTACCTCGAACGCGCCGGCGTCAGCGTCTTCCGGATCGGTCTGCTGCTGTCGCTCATCGGCCTCTCCTCGCTGGTGGTCCGTGCGGTGCTGCCGGCCGCCACCCGGCGGTTCGGCGAGTTCCGGCTGCTGCTGTGGAGTACCTGGCTCGCGATCGGGGGCGTCGTGCTGACCCCCTTCGCGCCCCAGTTCGCCACCCTGGTCCTCGGCGCGCTGCTGATCGGTGTGGGTCTGGGGGCGAACGCCCCGATCACGGTGACGATGGTCGCCCACCACTCCGAGGCGCGCGAGCGCGGCCTCGCCGTCGGGTTGCGCATGGTCGCGAACCGATCCGCGCAGGTGGCCCAGCCGTTGCTCTTCGGGGGCATCGCCTCGGTCGTGGGGCTGGGCCTCGCCTTTCCCGCCTCCGCGGCGGTGCTCGCCGGTCTGACGGTCTGGATGGGTCTGCGACTCCGCAGGGCCCGTTGACATCACCGCCTGTACTCCGAAGTATGTAACTGGATACAGCGCTCCCGGAGGGATGGACATGACCGCACAGCAGTTCACGCGCGAGCTCACCGTGACGGCCGACGCCCGGCGTTGCTGGGGCGTCCTCACGGACGTCGTGCGCCTTGCGACCTGGGTGGACGTGGTCCAGGACGTCGAGGAGCTGTCCCGCCTGGAGAAGTACCGCGCGGTGCTCCAGGACCGGCTCGGTCCGTTCAAGCTCCGGGCCGAGCTCGACATCGCGGTCGACGTCGTCACGGCCGGCACCCACGTGCAGATCCGGGCCACCGGGCAGGACCGCCAAGTGGGGTCGCAGATCGCCGTGACCGGGACGCTACGGCTCGCCGAGACCGCCACCGGGGGGACCACCGTTGCCGTCACGGGAAGTTACGAGGTGACCGGCCGTGTCGCCACCATGGGGAGCGGCGTCATCCGGAAGAAGGCGGACAAGATCCTCGCGGAGTTCTTCGCCAACGCGGAGCGGGAGCTCGCCACCGGGTGATCGCGGCGCCGGAGCCCGTCGTGACGGGCACGTACCGGCGGACCCGCCTACCGCCGGCGACGGGCCGTGGCGGCACCGGCGCACCCCGTACCGTCCGCGTCCACCCCGGGCGCGCGGCGGACCGCGCCGGAGGTCAGGGCGCGGGGGAGTACTCCGGGTTCAGCCGGGCGCTCAGCTCGGCGGCCGGGCCAACCGGTGGGCGCCCCGCCCGCTGCGGTGGGTGTACGACCGGTTCGGCGTCGAGAGGGACGACCCGGTGCCGCGGCAACCGGGACGAAACCAGGACGCGGCGCGGACAGCCACCCCGGGCTGACGAGCATCGCCACGGTCGGCACGGCCTCGCGGACGGTCGGAGTGGATACGGGCGAACACGCCTCCCCGCAGCGGCGGCCGAGGGCGGGGCTCGTCGCGCCGCGGTCATCTCGAACCTGACCCGCAATCGCGCCCCCCCCGCCGGGCGTGCCGGGTGATCGTGCTGCCCCACCGGGGCGCACGCGTGGCGCAGCCCACAGTCCGGGCGTACGCGTGATCGCGCGCGAGTCGATGTTCGATACTTCACCTACCCGACCGGCGACCGGACCCGCACCGAGGCGACAGGCAACGCCACGGCGCGGCGGCCCGGGGGCCCGGGGCCCTCACCACCGTCTCGGTGGTTGGGCACGCACGCGGAAATGATCAACCTTGCCGGTGGAGCGGCCGATAGGACAGTGGAGTCCCAGTCCGTTTGTCCAGAGTGGAGAGTGTGTTGTCGGACCACGGCATGCCGGTCGCGGTGGCTGACCCGGAGCGCCGGCAGCGAGTCGCCGGTGCCGACGAGGTCGCGGCGTGGGTCGCCGACTTCGCGCGGATGATGGCGGCCGGGTCGGTGCCGATGGTGCTCACCTCCACGTACGGGTACCTCCTGCACCCGAACGCCGCCTACGCCGAGCTCCTGGGCCGGTCCGAGGCCGAGCTGGTCGGCCTCCCGCTGACCGCGGTGCTGCACGCGGACGACGCGGGCTCCGCCGGCGAGTCGATCCGCCGGCTGCTGTCGGGGGAGTGGCCGGAGTGGCGGCAGCAGCGGCGTTACGTGCGCCCGGACGGCGGTGTCCGCGTCGTCCTGCTCAGCACCAGGGTGGTGCGCGCGGACGACGGCGCTCCGCTGGGCTTCTTCAGCCAGCTCCAGGACGTCACGGCCCGCCACGAGGCCGAACTCCGGTTGGCGGAGTCGGAGGAGATGCTCCGGCTGGCCATGGACAACGCCCCGATCGGGATGACCCTGACGACGCAGGACGGACGTTGGCTGCGGATCAACCGCGCCCTGTGCCGGCTCGTGGGCCGCACCGAGGAGGAGATGCGCGGGCTGACGTTCCGGGACATCACCCATCCCGACGACGTGGACAACGACATCGAGCAGCTGCGGAGGCTCATCTCGGGTGAGACCGTCTCCTGCCAGTTCGACAAGCGATACCTGAAGCCCGACGGTTCGTGCGTGTGGGGCCGGCTGAGCGGCGCGGTGGCGCGCCAGAAGGATGGCGAGATCGCCTACGTCGTCGTGCAGGTCGAGGACGTCACCGAGGAACGTCTCGCGGCCCACGAGCTCGCGGCGCAGGAGGTCCGGTTCCGGCTGCTCGCCGACGGCGCCGACGACGTCGTCTCGGCGCGGATCCGTACGGTGCCCGAGCGCCGGGTCGAGTACATCAGCCGGGGGGTCTCGGCGATCACCGGCTGGACCCCGTCGGACTTCTACGCGGACCCGGGCCTGCTCGCCAGGGTGGTGCACCCCGACGACGCCGCCGCGCTGCACGCCATGTTCGCCGACCCCACCCAGCTGCGCGGCGGGCAGCGCACCCTGCGGTTCATCCGGGACGACGGCACGGTGATGTGGGTGCAGATCCGGGGTGAACCGATCCATGACGCCGACGGCAACGTGGTCGGCGCCGAGATCCTCACGTGGGACGTCACCGCACGGCACCAGGCCGAGAAGGCGCTCGCCGCCAGCGGGCGCCGGTTCCGCGCGCTGGTCGAACATGCCGCCGACGCGGTGGTGATCCAGGACGCCGGCGGCGTCATCCGCTACGTCAGCCCGGCCGTCAGCGGGTTCCTCGGGGACAGCCCGGAGAACCTCGTCGGCTCGGCGTGCGCGCTGCGGCTCGCCGACGACCAGCGGGCCGTCCTCGGCGACGCCATCGACGAGGCGGGCCGGGTGCCGGACTCCGTGGTCCGCACCGAGGTCCGGGTCTGGCACGCCGACGGCTCCGACCGGTGGCTGGCCATCGCGGTCACGAACCGGCTCGACGACCCCGACATCGCCGGAATGATCCTCAACGTCCACGACGCCACCGACCGGCGGACCGCGCAGCAGGCGATCGCCTACCAGGCCGCCCATGACCCGCTGACCGGCCTGCCGAACCGGGCCTCCCTCCAGCGACAGCTCGAGGAGGCGCTGGCCGACGACGCCGACGCGGTGGACGTGATGTTCGTCGACCTCACCGGCCTGAAGCCGGTCAACGACACCTTCGGTCACGCGAAGGGCGACGCCGTCCTGCGGACCGTCGCCGAGCGCCTCTCCTCGGTGGTCGGCGACAGCGGCACGGTCGCCCGCTTCGGCGGGGACGAGTTCGCGGTGGTCACCGCCGGCCTGCGGCTGGACGCGTTCACCGAGCTCGCGGACCGCATCGTGGCCGCGGTCGACCGGCCGATCACCGCGCCCGACGGCGGGCAGGTGCACCTCGGCGCGTCCGTCGGCCTGGCCCTCGGCGACAAGACCAGCACCGCCGAGCACCTGCTCGCGAACGCCGACCTGGCGATGGGCGTCGTCAAGCGCCGGTCCGGCCGGGGGGTCCAGCTGTTCGACACCACCCTCGCCGACCAGGCCTCGGTCCGGCTGGGGCTGGAACGCGACCTGCGGATCGCCGACCTCGACCGCGACCTGCGCGTGCACTACCAGCCGGTGGTCGACCTGCGCACCGGTGCGGTCGTCTCGGCGGAGGCCCTGCTGCGGTGGGAGCACCCCGAGCGCGGGCTCGTCCCGCCGGGCGTGTTCATCCCCATCGCGGAGGAGACCGGGCTGATCGAGCAGTTCGGGATATGGGTCCTCAGGCAGGCCTGCCGCCAGCAGGTCGCCTGGGCCGAGCACGACCTGTCGATCGGGGTGAACCTGTCCCCGTGGCAGCTCTACGACCCGCGCCTCGCCTGCCGCGTCGCCGAGGTGCTCGCGGAGACCGGCGCCCGCGCCGACCGGCTGGTGCTGGAGGTGACCGAGAGCGCGCTGATCGACGACCGCGTCGCCACTCCCGCGCTGGGGGCGCTGAAGGACCTCGGACTGCGGCTCGCCCTGGACGACTTCGGCACCGGGTACTCCTCGCTGACCAGCCTGCGCCGGTACCCGTTCGACCTCCTGAAGGTGGACCGCAGCTTCGTCGGCGAGATCACCGACCGGCCTCAGGACCTGGCGATCGTCCGCAATCTCGTCACCCTCGCGCACGACCTCGGGATGGCCGTGGTGGCCGAGGGCGTCGAGACCGGCGAGCAGCTCCAGGTGCTCCGGGACGTCGACGCCGACAGCGCGCAGGGCTACCACCTCGGCCGGCCGGCACCGCCGGCCGCCCTGTCGGGCGTCCTCCGCGCGCTGCCACACCCGAAGGCCCTCGGTTCCCGGCCCGGACGAGCGAGTCCCTGAGTGCCGTTGCCGGTGGTCCGGGCGGCGTTCTCGACGGGACAGCTCGGCCACGGCGGGCGGGAGGAAACGGTCCTCGGCCCCGGCAGATTCCTCCCGCATCGTCGATTTCGGTTGCGAATTGCGATGTCCGCGATTCCCCCGGCGTAGTGGGCGTAGGTTGATCTCGCTGTTCCTTCGGCATGACGACCAGCCACGGTGGCGCCGCCCACGCGCTGCCGGTGATCACCACCCCGATCGAGATGACCGGTCCCGCGGCGGTCACGAACGCCTCGCTGCTGGGGCTCGGACTCTTCCGGATCGCCGCGGTCGTCCCGACCGGCAGCCTCACCCTCACGACCGGGGTCGCGTCCACCCGGGGCAACGTCCTCGGTGACGGGGGCGGCATCCTCAACCGCGGCGCGGTGACCCTCACCGGAAGCACGCTGACCGGCAACACCGCCTCGGGCAACGGCGGCACCCCGTCCGGCACCGCGCCGGCCGTGACGTTCACCAACAGCCCGGTGTCGGGGAACACCACCCTGCTGGGCAACGGCGGCGGCAGCTACCGCGGACTCCGCGGCACGCTCACGGTCACCGGCGTCTCCGGCAGCCCGCTGTCCATCACCGGCAAGAGCGCGGGCCGGGGCGGCGGCATCGTCGCGGTCGACTCCACCGTGACGACCCTCAGCCTGACCGCCGTGACGGACAACCACGCGCTGCTGCTCCTGGGCACCGCCGACGGCGTCGACCGCCTGGGCGGCACCAGGACCACCACCAACCCTCCGATCACCGCCAACACCCCGAACAACTGTGCCGGCAGTGTCCCGGCCGTCCCGAACTGCACCGGCTGATCACCGCACGCATCAACTCGACGGTGCCGCGTCGTGGACCGTCGTCCCACCGCACACTCCGCCGGCCGCCGATCTTCGGCGGCCGGCGCTGTCCGGCCGTGCGGGCGGCCCGGCGCCCTCGGGCCTGGACGTCGGTCGAAGGCGCGCTCCGCGCGACATGTCCACGTCGACACGACCCCGCAACTCCCAGCTCCGGGAGTGCCCGGATCGGCAAGCCTCGAATTCCCCCAGGATCACGACGTGGACATTCGCTTCCGGACGAGCGGAAGTCGGTTTCTCGTCACCCTGCAACCCGGCGGAATGACGTGTCCGCGACGACCGAGGACCGGTGGTTCCGCGGGTGTGCACCGGCACAGCCCGCGGCAGGAGCTCCGCCGCGCGGCCGGGGCGGCGGAGCGGGGCGGGCACGTCGGACGTGGTCAGCCGGGTCGTCGACGGAGCGCGGTCACGCCAGCACCGCGAGGAACCGCCAGTCCAGGACCGGCTCGGTTCCGGACCGCACCCGCGACCGCAGCCCCACGAGCCCGCCGCCCGCCGCCCGCGGCTCCAGGCTCTCCACCTCCACCGTGCTGTGCAGCGTGTCGCCCTCGCGTACCGGTCCCAGGTGGTCGCAGCTCTCCCACGCCACGACCGTGACGAGGTTCGGCAGCGCCCGGGTGGCCTGGGCCAGCGCGATCCCGATCGTGTGGCCGCCGTAGACCAGCCGCCCGGCCGGGTTCGCCGGACCGTCGTGGTGGACCGCGGCGAGGTTGAGCGTCAGTCGCGCGAGCTCCGGCGCGCCCGACACCACGTCACCCGCGGCGATCTCCCAGCCGTCGCCCACCGTCAGGTCGCGGAAGTGGACACCGCCGACCGAGCTCCGGAACGCCGCCAGGTCCCAGCCGGCGACGGCGGCATCCGGAACGAACGGACGCCCGGCCGCCACCGCCGCGAGATCGTGCCGGTGGCCGGTCTCGACGTCGGCGTCCCGCAGCGGCAGCATCGCGCAGCGCGCGAAGTCGAGCACCGGGCGGTCGCGGTGGTCCACCGTCGTGACCCGCAGGACCGCGAGCCCGGTCGCGGGCCGGTCGGGACGCCGGCTGTTCTGCTTCAGCGCGACGACCTCGGTCCGGGTACGCAGGGTGTCTCCCAGCCTCGGTGCCCGGCCGAACGCGAGGCCCCGGTAGAACAGGTTCGCGGTGACCTGCCGGGTCGCGAGGGTGGACTGGCCGATCGCGGTGTCCCACACGAGGGCGGGCGGGGCGAGTGGGAGCGCGGCGGCATCCCCCGACACGCGCCGCCACAGCTCCGCATCGAGGGCGAGCCGCAGCCGGTCGCCGACCACGGATCGGTGCACGGCGGCGGCCCCGCTCGTCAGCGTGACCGACGGCGCGTCGCCGAGCACCTGGCCCACCCGCAGTTCCTCGAAGTACGGGCCGTCGACGGCGATCACGGCCGCCTCTCGCCGGCCCGGGCGAGCACGGAACGGGCCGCGACCGCGATCGCCTCGTCCAGCATCTGCCCGTCGAGGGCGGCCACCCCGCCACTGCCGTCCAGCGCGGCCAGCACCGCCCGCGCATGGGCCACCTCGGCGGGTGCCGGGGTGAAGGTCTCGACCAGGACCGCGAGCTGGCGCGGATGGATCGCCCACTTGCCGTCGAAGCCGAGGGCGCGGGCGCGCCGGGCGGAGGCCCGGAACGGTTCGTCGTCGCCGGTCCGGAGGTACGGACCGTCGATGGCCTGCAGGCCGTGGGTGCGCGCCGCGACGAGCACGGCGTGCTGCGCGGGGACCCAGAGGTCCGGCTCGTCCACGCTGTTCGCCGGGCGGCCGAGGGACGCGTTGAGGTCGGCGTACCCGAGCACGAGCGCCTCCAGACGGCGGGACGACGCGGCGATCTCCGGCAGTCGCGCCAACCCGGCCGGGGTCTCGACCAGTGCCTGTACCCCGATCCGGACGGGGGTGCCGGCCGCCGCCTCGGCGCCGTCGAGCAGCCGGTCCACGAATGCCAGGTCGCCCGCGCTCTCCACCTTCGGGACCACGATGCTGCGCACGGCGCCGGTCTGGGCGCACGCGATCACGTCCACATGGCACCAGGGCGTCCCCGGCGCGTTCACCCGCACGGTGACCGGCCCGGCGAGCTCGCGCAGGTTCCCGCGGGCCGCGTCCTTGAGCGGCGGCGCCACCGAGTCCTCCAGGTCCACGATGACCTCGTCGGCGCCGAGGCCGCCGGCCTTGGCGAGCTTGCCCGGGTCGCTGCCCGGTACCGACAGGCACGCCCGCCGCGGGATCGGGGGACTGTTCGCGCGCATGGAGGACTCCTTTGTACGGCCAAATCGAGCCGAGTATCGGACGCCCGCGGTGGGGGTGTCAACCGTCAGCGCCTGGCTACTCACCGGTAGGGCCGGGCCCGTTCCCGGAGGGCCGTTGACAGCGCGGGGACGGTCGATCTAATTTGGCCGTACAAATCCCGGCCACCACCGCGCCGGGCGCCTCGAGCCAGGAGGAGGGTCCCGTGCCCCAGCTGCCACCGGCGGTATTCGTCGACAACACCGCGCTGGTCGGTCACGGCGAGCGGCTCGTCGTGACCGACCCGTCGACCGGCGCGACCATCGCCGACCTGGCCGGCGCGTCCGCCGACGAGGTCGGGCGGGTGGTCCGCGCCGCGGCCGCCGCGGGCACGGGCGACTGGGCGGGCTGGACGCCGGTGGACCGCGGGCGGCTCTGTGCCCGGGTCGCCGCCGCGATCACCGCCGACGCCGAGCGGCTGGCCGACCTCGTGGTGCGCGACGGCGGGCTACCGCTCGCCATGGCCCGGCGCGACGTGGAGGCGGCGGCCCGGTACTTCGAGTTCTACGCGGGCCTGGCGGACAAGCTCCACGGCGAGACGGTGCCGTTGGGGCCGGGCTTCCTGGACTACACGGTGCGCGAACCGTGGGGCGTCTGTGCCGTGGTCCTGCCGTTCAACGTGCCGATGCAGATGGCGGCCCGGAGCATCGCCCCGGTGCTGATCACCGGGAACACGGTCGTGCTGAAGCCGGCCGAGCAGGCGCCCTTCGCCCCGCTCGTGCTGGCGCGGATCTGTGCGGAGGCCGGCGCGCCCGCGGGTGTCGTCAACGCGGTGACCGGTACGGGTGCGGTGACCGGCGAGGCCCTGGTCACCCATCCGCTGGTCGACCACATCACGTTCACCGGCTCGCTGCAGACCGGCAAACGGATCATGGCGAGCGCCGCCGCGGGGATGAAGCCGGTGCTGCTGGAGCTGGGGGGCAAGTCCCCCCAGGTGGTCTTCGCCGACGCGGACCTGGACAAGGCGATCCCCACGATCATCGGTTCGGCCCTGCGCACGGCGGGCCAGGCATGCTCCGCCGGTACCCGGGTGCTGGTCGAGCGGCGGATACACCGCGACGTGCTGGAGCGGTTGCGGGCGGCGAGCGCCGCCCTGCGGGTCGGGCCGGCCGCCGACGACCCCGACGTCGGACCCGTGATCAGCGGGCCGCAACGGGACCGGATCGTCGACGCGATCCGCCGGAGCACGTCCGACGGGGCATCGGTCCTCGCCGGCGGGGCGGACGCGCCGGTCCCCGGAACCGGCGGCTACTTCGTCGTCCCGACGCTGCTCGATGCCGCCGGGCCGGCCGCCTTCGCCGCGCGCGAGGAGATCTTCGGCCCGGTGCTGACGGTGGTGCCGTTCGACGGTGCGGACGAGGCCCTCCGGATCGTCAACGACAGCGAGTACGGCCTGGTGGTCGGCGTGTGGACGCAGGACCTCGGCAGGGCGCACCGGCTGGCGGCCGGGGCCCGCGCCGGCCAGGTGTTCGTCAACAGCTATGGCGTCGGCGGTGGCGTCGAACAGCCGTTCGGTGGGTACAAGCGGAGTGGGTTCGGCAGGCTCAAGGGTGTCGCCGGGGCGTACGAGTACACCCAGCTGAAGAACGTCTGCGTCGCGCTCGGATGAGACAGCGGCTCGCCGCCGACGGTCCGGCGTACAAGGCGCTGTCCCGGCAGCTCCGTGACGGCGTGCACCAGAACCGGTACGCGGAGGGTGAGCGCCTTCCCACCGAGGAGGAGCTCGCGGCCCGGCACGGACTGAGCCGGCAGACGGTGCGGCGCGCGTTCCAGGATCTCGTCGCGGAGGGCACGGGGTACCGCGTTCGAGGATGCGGGACGTTCGTGACGCCGCGGGAGGGGCAGTACCTGCGGCAGTTCGGCTCGGTCGAGGACCTGATGGGCCTGTCCATCGACACCCGGCTCGAACTGACGTCACCGCTGCAGCGCCGGGTCGACGTCGTCGTCGCGGGACGCCTCCGGACGGCGTCCGATCTGGTGGCCACCGCGGTGTTCCGTCGGCTCCACCACGGCCTCCCCATCTCGGTGACCACCACGCATCTGCCGGTACCGGTCGCCGACCTCCTCGCGGACGTGCCGGAGCTGACCGTCGTCGGGGAGCGGAGCACGGCCACGGTGATCGGCCTGCTCGAGACCCGGCTGACGCACCCGATCTCCGAGGCGGAGCAGAGCATCACGGCGACGGCGGCGGACGCGCGCCAGGCGGAGGCGCTCGGGGTCGACGAGGGCACCCCGCTGCTGCGGGTGGACCGCCTCTACGTGGACTCGCGGCAGGAGCCGGTGGAGCTCGCCGTGAGCCATTTCCATCCCGAGCACTACTCCTACCGGGTTCGACTCAAGCGGAGCGTCAGTTGACCACGACCACGACCTCGATCGCCGAAGACCTCGGGCGGTGGGCTGCCCGGCTCGACCCCTCGGCGGAGGACCTCGCGCTCGCGCGGCGTTCCCTGCTCGACACGGTGGCGGCCACCCTCGCCGCGCGTGACCATCCACTCCGGCCGGTCGTGGCCGGGCTTCCGGACTCGGCCCGCTGGTCGGCGCTCGGGCACGTGCTGGACTTCGACGACCTGCACCTGGAGTCGACGGCGCACATCAGCGTCGTGTGCGTCCCGACCGCCCTGGCCTGCCGGGGCGGGGCCCGCGCCTACCTTGCGGGAGCCGGGGTGATGGCGCGGCTCGGTACCGCGCTCGGCTGGGGTCACTACGCCCGCGGCTGGCACGCCACCTGTACCTCGGGGGCGGCCGGGGCGGCGGTGACCGCCGGGGTGGCGCTCGGGCTGGACGGGACGCAGCTGGCGCACGCCATCGCGCTGGCGGTGCCGGCGTCCGGCGGGGTCCAGCGCGCGTTCGGGACACCCGCGAAGTCCCTGCAGGTCGGCTTCGCCGCCGAGGCGGGCGTCCGCGCGGCGCGGCTGGTCGCGGCCGGCGCCACGGCCGATCTCCGCGCCGTCGAGCAGTGGCTGGCGCTGGTCGGGGGTGATCCGACGGCCCTCGACCTCGGCGGGGCGGCCGTCCCCGGCGGGCTGGCCATCAAGCTGTTCCCCTGCTGCTACGCGATGCAGCGCCCGATCGCCGCGGCCCGGGAGCTCCTGGCCGGGGGCCTCACGCCGGCCGGCGTGGCACGCCTGGTCGTGCGGACCCCCGAGGCCACGTTGCACCCGCTGATCCATCACCGTCCGCAGACCGGGTTGGAGGGCAAGTTCAGCCTGGAGTACGCCGTCGCCGCGACGCTGCTGGACGGCTACCCCGGGTTCACGAGCTTCTCCGACGACGCGGTCCGCCGCCCGGAGGCACAGGACCTCCTCCGGCGGGTGACGGTCGAGACCACCCCGGACGGGGAGGGGCTCCTCACCGGCACCCTCGCACTGACGGCGATCGGGACCGACGGTGCCCACCGCACCGCCACGGTCGACCTGCCGCCCGGCTCCCCGCTCCGGCCCCCGACGGACGGGCAGCTCGCCGAGAAGGCCGCCGCCTGCGGCTGTGACCTCCGCGAGCTGACCTGGGCCGCCGCCGCCGAGCTGCTCGCCGAGCACTACCCCGCATCCGGGCCGGCGGGGGTGTCGTGACCGCGCTCCCGCTGGACGGCATCACCGTCGTGAGCCTGGAGCAGGCCGTCGCGGCACCGTTCGCGACCCGCCAGCTCGCGGACCTGGGCGCCCGGGTGATCAAGGTGGAGCGGCCCGGTACCGGTGACTTCGCACGGGGCTACGACGAGTCGGTGCGGGGGCTGTCGAGCTACTTCGTCTGGCTCAACCGGTCCAAGGAGTCGCTGACCCTGGACCTCAAGTCGCCCCAGGGCTCGGCGGTGCTGGCGGAGCTGGTCTCCCGGGCGGACGTGTTCGTGCAGAACCTCGCCCCCGGCGCGGCAGAGCGCCTCGGGTTCGGCACCGAGCGGCTGTCCGAGCGGCACCCCGCGCTGGTGGTGTGCAACATCTCCGGGTACGGCCAGGACGGGCCGTGGGCCGACCGCAAGGCGTACGACCTGCTCGTCCAGGCCGAGACCGGGCTGGTGGCGCTCACCGGCACCCCCGAGGAGGTCGCGAAGGCCGGCATCTCCGTCGCGGACATCGCCGCGGGCATGTACGCCTACTCCGGCATCCTCACGGCGCTGTACCAGCGGGCGGTCCGGGGCAGTGCCCCGGCGGTGGAGGTGTCGCTGTTCGACAGCCTGTCCGAGTGGATGGGCTCTCCCGCCTACTACACGCAGTACGCCGGGGCGCAGCCGGCGCGGGTCGGCGCCCAGCACGCCACGATCGCACCGTACGGTCCGTTTCCCACGGCGGACGGCACCGTCGTGATCGGGATCCAGAACGACCGGGAGTGGGCGTCCTTCTGCGACGTCGTGCTGTGCGATCCGGACCTGGCCACCGACGAGAGGTTCGCCCGCAACTCCGCGCGGGTGGCGAACCGGGCCGAGCTGAACCTCCGCATCGGCGAGCGGACCACCGGACTGTCCACATCGGAGGTCCTCGCGCTGCTGGCGGAGGCGCGAATCGCCAACGCACGCCTGAACTCGGTGGCGGACTACCTGGCGCATCCCGTGCTCGCCGAGCGGGACCGCTGGCGGACCGTGGAGACCCCGGCGGGCCCGATCCGGGCGTTGCTCCCGCCCGCCATCCTCAGTGGCCTCACGCCGCGCATGGACCCCGTGCCCGCCGTCGGCGCGCACACCGGGCAGATCCTCGCCGAGCTCGGTCGCACCGACGCCGAGGTCGCCGCCCTGCGGACCGCCCACGTCATCTGAACCGACCCACGACAGGAGAGACGCATGCCCGAGCTCGACGACGACGAAGCCTTCATCGTCCGTACCGTCAAGGACTTCGTCGACCGCGAGGTGCGGCCGGTGGTGCGCGACCTCGAACACGCCGACACCTACCCCGCGGAGCTCATCGAACAGATGAAGGCGCTGGGGATCTTCGGACTCGCGATCCCCGAGTCGCACGGCGGTACGCCGGTCTCCGCGGTCTGCTACTCGATGATCACCGAGGAGCTCGCCCGCGGCTGGATGAGCCTGGCCGGCGCGATGGGCGGCCATACGGTGGTCGCGAAGCTGATCCTGACGTTCGGAACCGAGGAACAGCAGGAGCGGTACCTGCCGCGGATGGCCACGGGCGAGGTCCGCGCGACGATGGCCCTGACCGAGCCGGGGGGCGGCTCCGACCTCCAGGCGATGCGGACGGTGGCCCGCCGCGACGGCGACACCTTTGTGGTCGACGGGTCGAAGACCTGGATCACGAACTCCCGGCGCAGCGGGCTCATCGCGCTGCTGTGCAAGACCGATCCCCGGGCCGACCCGCCGCACCGGGGGATGAGCGTCCTGCTGGTGGAGAAGGGTCCCGGGCTCACGGTCTCGAAGGACCTGCCCAAGCTGGGATACAAGGGTGTCGAGAGCTGCGAGCTCGTGTTCGAGGGCTACCGCACGCCGGCCGGGTCCCTGCTGGGGGAGGCGGAGGGCCGCGGCTTCGCGCAGATGATGAAGGGCCTCGAGATCGGCCGGATCCAGGTCGCCTCGCGCGCGCTCGGGGTCGGCCGGGCGGCCTTCGAGGACTCCCTGCGGTACGCCCAGGAGCGGGAGAGCTTCGGCAAGCCGATCTGGCGGCACCAGTCGATCGGCAACTACCTCGCGGACATGGGCACCAAGCTGACCGCCGCACGCCAGCTCGTCCACTACGCCGCGCGGCGTTACGACGCCGGGGAGCGGTGCGACCTGGAGGCCGGGATGGCGAAGCTCTTCGCCTCCGAAACCGCGATGGAGGTCGCGCTCAACGCCGTGCGAATCCACGGCGGATACGGCTACTCCACCGAGTTCGACGTCGAGCGCTACTTCCGCGACGCGCCACTCATGATCGTCGGTGAGGGCACCAACGAGATCCAGCGGAACGTCATCGCCGCGGAGCTGGTCCGCCGCGGCGTGTGACCCTCGGTCCGGGGGCCTGCGCGCCCCCGGGCCGCGCGGTGTACCGGTGCGCGGAGCGGGTGCCTCGGTCTACGACGCCCCACTACGGCCAGCCCGTCCTGATTGTCGAATTACGACGTTGAGACTTGTAAAAACGACGAGTCAAGACCATTGACAGGCAGGTACCGCCGAACTACGTTTCGCGGTGTGGCGAACGTCACCCACGGCACCGCGGTGCCGGGGACGGAGCGCCGGACAGTCACGTCCACCGCCCAGGCGCCGACGCCTCGGTCGCGGTCCCACCCGCACAGCCGCCGTCCGGCACCGGCCGCCCGTCCGCGGCCCCAGAGCACCGACGTCCAAGGAGAGAGCGCATGACCAGCACCGAAACGATCGACCACGGCGCGAGCCGGTTCGCGGCCCGCACGCACGGCATGCTCATCGGCGGCAAGTGGGGGCCGGCGGCGTCGGGGGAGACGTTCACGACGATCGACCCGTCCACCGAGCAGGTCCTGGCCGAGATCCCCCGCGGTGGCGCCGAGGACATCGACCGTGCCGTACGCGCCGCCCGGGCCGCGTTCGACGAGGGCTCCCCGTGGCGCCGGATGACGCCGTCCGAGCGCGGCAAGGTGCTCCACCGGGTGGGCGACCTCATCCTGGAGCACGCCGACGAGCTCGCGATGCTGGAGGCGATGGACAACGGGAAGCCGGTCACGGTCGCCCGCGCCGCCGACGTCGCGTTCGCCGCCGACGTGTTCCACTACATGTCCGGCTGGGCCACCAAGATCGAGGGCAACACGATCCCGAGCTCCGCGGGCGACTACCTCGCGTTCACCCTGCGCGAGCCGGTCGGCGTCGTCGGCGCCGTGATCGCCTGGAACTTCCCGCTGCTGCTGTGCGCGTGGAAGCTCGGCCCGGCGCTCGCGGCCGGCTGCACCGTGGTCCTCAAGCCCGCCCAGCAGACCCCCCTGACCGCGCTGCGCCTCGGCGAGATCCTGCAGGAGGCCGGGCTCCCTGACGGTGTGGTCAACGTCGTCCCGGGCTTCGGCGACGCCGGTGCCCGGCTGGCCGAGCACCCCGACGTGGACAAGGTCACGTTCACCGGGTCGACCGCGGTCGGCAAGAAGATCCTGCACGCCGCGGGTGGCAACCTGAAGAGGCTCACGCTCGAGCTCGGCGGCAAGTCGCCGAACGTGGTCTTCGCGGACGCCGATCTGTCGATCGCCGTGCCGGCCGCCGCCAGCGCGATCTTCTTCAACCACGGCCAGGCCTGCAACGCCGGGTCCCGGCTGTACGTCGAGCGCCCGGTCTTCGACGAGTTCATCGCGGGCATGAGCGAGTACGCGCGCAACATCAAGCTCGGCCCCGGCGTCGACCCCACCACCGACATGGGCCCACTGGTCAGCGACGTACAGCGGGACCGGGTGATGGGCTACCTCGACTCCGGGTACGCGGACGGTGCCGTCGCGGCGATCGGTGGAAAGAGCTGGGGCGACCGCGGCTACTTCGTCGAGCCGACCGTGCTCACCGGGACCCGGCCGGACATGAAGGTCGTGCAGGAGGAGATCTTCGGGCCCGTCGTGGTGGCCATGCCGTTCGACGACCCGAACGAGATCGTCGCGACCGCGAACGACAGCCGGTACGGCCTCGCGGCGGGCGTGTTCACCCGGGACATCGCGCGGGCGTACCGGACCGCCTCCCAGCTCCGCGCGGGCACCGTGTGGGTCAACTGCTACCACGTCTTCAACGCGGCGGTGCCGTTCGGTGGGTACAAGGAGTCCGGCTGGGGCCGCGAGCTGGGCCACAGCGCGCTCGAGGACTACCTGGAGACCAAGTCCGTCGTCACCCAGCTGTGAGCGCGGCGATGACCACCCCGGCGCAGCACGTCGTCGCGACCGCGGTCACCCTGCCGCCGGCCACCCAGAAGCAGACCGGCCCGCCGGGCCAGCTCGAGTCCACCCACGTTCTGTGGGAGGCAGCCGACGGGCGCATGGCCGGCGTCTGGGAGTGCGGTCCCGGGACGTTTCCCACCACCCGCGACGGTGTCGACGAGATCTGCCAGATCCTCGCCGGGGCGGCGACGGTGGAGGGCGCCGACGGCACGGTGGTCGAGGTCTCGGCCGGATCGCTGGTCGTCCTCCCCGACGGCTGGACCGGCACCTGGACCGTCACCGAGACGGTCCGCAAGTCCTTCATCACCATCCCCACCTGAGAGGCGAGGACACGAATGCGAGTCGGACTGATCCAAGAGGGCGACTTCACCGGCACGACGATGCAGGATCGCTACCGCGAGATGATCGTCGAGGTGACCCTGGCCGACAAGCTGGGTTTCTCGGCGTGGGGCACGTCGGAGCAGCACTTCAGCCCGCCGTCGTTCAGCGTCTCGGCGCCCGAGGTGCTGTACGCGGCGGTGGCCGAGAACACGAGCCGGATCACGCTGCGGAACATGGCGGCCGTGCTCGTCCAGTACAACCACCCGGTCATGGTGGCGGAGCGGGTGGCGACGCTGGACATCATCTCCGGCGGACGGGCCGAGCTCTGCACGGCGCGGTCGAACAACCTCACGACGCTCACCGCGTTCGGCGTGCCGATCGAGAGCACCCAGGCGCAGTGGGCCGAGGGCCTCGAGATCGTGAAGAAGGCGTTCGCCGACGAGTTCCTGGAGTACGACGGCGAGTTCTGGAAGATCGGCAGATGCGAGGTGATCCCGAAGCCCCTCCAGAAGCCGTACCCGGCACTGTCGGTGACCGCGACCAGCGCGAAGACCCACGGCCTCGCCGGCACCAAGGGCATCGGCGTGATCTCGTTCGACAACTACCTCGGGTACGACTACGTCGACGAATCCGTCGCGATCTACGCGAAGGGCCTGGCGTCGAGGCCACAGGACGACCTGGGGAACAACTACTTCGGGTACTACGTGCCCAGTGCCTTCTGTGCGGAGACCCGCGAGGAGGCGATCGAGGTGGCGCAGCACCAGACGCTCAAGTACTTCCGCGCCATTCTCGACCTCTACGCGGGCATGGCCAACAAGCCGTCCTATGAGTACATGAAGAACATCGAGGTCCTCACGAAGCACCAGGACGACATGGAGTTCCTGATGCGCCACACCCCCGCCGTCCTGGTGGGCACACCCGACGACTTCATCGCCGAGTTCCGGGACCTCGACGCGCGCGGAGTGGACGAGGTGCTGCTGCGCATCGACGGGTTCGGCCACGAGAACCACATGCGGACGCTCCAGCTCATCGGCGAGCACGTCATCCCCCATGTCGGCGGCGACCACGGCAAGAAGGTCAGGGACGGCGTGCTCGCGGAGCAGCGCCGGCTCCTCACGGCCTGAGCCGAGCCCGGCCACGGGGGAACTGTCACACGCTCGTCCAGCTCGTCTGCCGGGACCCGAGTCCCCGGCCGTTCCGCGTCACCCAGGACCAGGCAGTGAGAGGACCACGCCATGCACCAGAAAGCGCTGTACGAGGAGTTGCTCGAGAGACGGCTGAGACTTGTCGAGGCCGGCATCACCGAGTCGGACTCCCTCAATCTCACGGACTACGCCCTGCTCTGGGGCAGCTGCGCGGTGTTGCCGGCCATCCTGCTGGTGGCGGGGTGGTTCGCATGAGCGACCCGCAGCTGGACCTGGACACCCGGGCGAGCAGCGAGGGCTGGTGGCCCATGCTCCCGGGTCAGCGGACCTGGGGGATGATCGCCCTGATGGGGATGTCCATCAGCGCGGCCGTCGCGACCTGGGTCTTCATCATCGGCGGCACCGTCGCCACCTATCTCGGCGCGATCCCGGGCACCGCGGTCATGATCGCCGGATCGCTCGTCGGCATTCTGCTCGTGGTGCTGGCCACGCTGCCGGTGGCCTCCCGCTTCGGCATCGACTCCATCGCCGCCCTCCGCCCGCAGATGGGGAACCGGGGGGCCTACTTCGGCCTCGTCCTGCTGACGATGTCGGTCGTCGGCTGGAACTCCGTCCTGATGATCTTCCTGGGGCGGGCCTCGGCGGAGATCCTGATCGCGCTGGAGCTGGTCGGCGAGGGGGCCCGCGGGTTCCTGGTACCGGCCTTCAGCCTCGTCAGCACCGTCGCCGTCTGGCTTGTCCTGCGCCGTGGTCCGGAGATCATGAAGAGCACCTCGACGCTGGTGGCCGGGCTGGTCTCGGTCCTCGGGGTGTTCATCATCGTGCAGCTGGTCCGGGACATCGGCTGGGACACCCTGGCCGCCGCCGAGCCGCTGGCCCCGTCGGAGTCGAAGCTCTACAACTACGCCACCGGGTTCGAGCTGCTGTGCGCCATCAACCTCGCGTGGTGGCCCTACGTGGGCGGTCTGGTCCGGACGACGGCGGGTGCCCGCAAGGCACTGTGGCCGGTCGTCATCGGGCTCGGGCTGCCGGTGTCGATGCTGTCCATCATCGGTCTCTTCGCCGCTCTCGCCGTTCCGGAGTCCGGTGGGGACCCGACCAAGTTCCTGATCGCCCTCGGCGGGGTCCAGGGCGGGGTGCCGGCGCTGGCGTTCATCATCCTCGCGAACTTCGGCACCGCACTCGTGGGCACGTATGTCGCCGCCCTCGGCCTGGCCCAGGTGCCCGCGCTCCAGGGGCGGCTGTCCTGGAACGTCACGACCGGCATGGGCGTGGTCCCGGTGGCCGTCGTGGCGACGTTCTTCAGCGCTCAGTTCTTCGACAACATCGGGGTGTTCCTGGCGTTCCTCGGCGTCACGTTCGCGCCCATCTGCGGTATCCAGATCGCGGACTACTACATCCTGCGGCGCCGGCCCAGTCTCCGCGGCATGTTCGTCCACGGTCCCGGGACGCCGTACCACTACTGGAAGGGCTTCAACCCGGCCGGGCTGGTCGCGGTTCCGGTCGGGGTGGCGACCTACATCTACCTCCTCAACCCGCTCACCTACGTCTCGCACGCGCCGTACCAGTACGTGTCGGCGACGGTGCCGTCCGCGGTCGTCGCGGGTGCCGCCTACGCGTTGATCATGAAGCTGACCGCGTCGCGACGGCAGCCGGACCAGGTCGAGGAGTCCACTGTGGACAACGGCAGGACCGAGCCCACGTCCGTGCCGAGCTGAGAGGACCGCCAGTGACCCCCCGAGAAGTGGACACGGTGCTCCTCGCCGGTCGAGCGATCACCATGGCCGCCGAGGTACCGGAGGGACCCGTCGCGATCGCGGTGGCCGACGGCCGGATCGTCGCGGTCGTGCCACGGGCCGAGGCGGACCGGTACGTCGGCCCGGGCACGACCGTCCTCGACGCCGGGAACCGGACCGTGCTCCCGGGGTTCGTGGACCCGCACGCGCATTTCGAGGTCGCGGCGCGGACCCGGCACCTCACCGTGGACTGCCGGGCGCCGCGGTGCGGGTCGGTGTCCGATGTGCTCGATACGCTGCGCGACGGGCTCGGCGAGGCCAGGGACGGGTGGCTGGTCGGGCAGGGCAACCTGTTCTTCGACCGGAAGCTCGCCGAGCGCCGGTTCCCGACGCGGGCGGAGCTCGACTCGGTCAGCAGGGACGTGGCCGTCGCCGTACGCGCCGGCGGCCACGTCACCCTGCTGAACAGCCGGGCCCTCGAGCTGGCGGGCATCGACGGTACGTACCGGCCGGTCCAGCACAGCATCACCGGCAGGCCGACCGTGGAGCGCGGCTCCGACGGGACGCCCACCGGCGTCGTCAAGGAGATGGACAAGCTCCTGCCGTTCCCACGGCTCGGTGCGGGCGAGCTCGAGGACGCGATCCTCGACGGCCTCGGTGACCTCTTCACCCGGTATGGGGTCACCACCCTGGGTGAGATCTCCGAGACGGTCGACGGGCTGGGGATCATGGACTCCGGGCACGTGCGGGGGCTGCTCGGCACCCGCCTGCACGTGTACCTCTGGGCGCCGGGGACGGCGTCGCTCGACGAGGCCTGCGCGCACCGCTCCTGGCTGCGGTTCGCCGCCGACGAGTCCCGGATCCGGGTCCACGGCGTCAAGGTGTTCGCCGACGGTGGGTACTCGGCGGCCAGCGCCGCGCTCCGCCGGCCGTACGCCCTGGCCGGGCACGGGTGCGGTGAGATGGCGATGAGCGCCGAGGAGATCCGCGGGGCTCTGCTGCAGACCGCGGACGCCGGGCTCCAGCTCGCGATCCACGCGAACGGGGACCGGGCCCAGGCGGAGGTCTGCGCGGCGATCGAGGGTGCCCTCGACCGGCTGCCCGCCGGGGCGCCCACCACCCGGATCGAGCACGCCGGGAACTTTCTGCCCGACTACGACACCGCCACCGCCGCGTACCGTCGCGCCGGCATCATCCCCGTGCCGCAACCGGTGTTCCTCTACAACTTCGGGGAGTTCCTGCCGGACTACGTCGGGGAGTACGCGCGGGACACGCAGTTCCCGTTCCGCCGGCTGCTGGACGACGGGTGGAACCTCTCGGGCAGCTCCGACGTGTGGGTCGGGTCCGAGGAGGCGCAGACCAACCCCTTCTTCAGCGTCTGGTGCTGCGTGCAACGCCGGTCCTTCCACGGCGCGTCGGTCAGCGACGACCAGCGCATCTCGGTGCTGGAGGCGCTGCGCATGCACACCCTCGGCGGGGCGGGGGCACTCGGCGAGGAGGCGAGCAGGGGCTCCCTCGAGCCGGGCAAGCTGGCCGACCTGCTCGTGGTCGACCGCGACCCGCTGGGCGTGCCGGCGGACGAGCTCCGCGACGTCCGGGTGGACCAGGTCTTCCTGGGCGGCGAGCCGGTGTTCGTCCGGGAGAACAGCGCGGCGCGGCCCGTCCGGTTCGGCTCGGCCTGAGTGGACCGGCTCACCGGCGCGGACATCTGGCGCACCGGTCCACCGTGGAGCGCCAGCGATCGTCCGCTCGCGCGCTGGGTGGCCCGTCCGCTCGCGTCCTTCCTCCGGGTCGAGGCGGCCGGTGGCCTGGTGCTGCTGGTCGCCACGGTCGCCGCGCTGGCATGGGCGAACTCCCCGTGGCGTGCCTCGTACGACGCGCTGTGGGGCACCGAGGGCGCCGTCCGCCTCGGCCCGTTGGCCCTGGCCGGGGACCTGCGGCACTGGGTGAACGACGCCCTGATGGCGGTCTTCTTCTTCACCGCGGCATTGGAGATCAAGTGGCAACTCGCGATGGGGGAGCTGCGCAGCCCCCGGGCCGCCGCGGTCCCGGTGCTCGCGGCGGCCGGTGGCATGGCCGTGCCGGCACTGATCTACGTCCTGCTGAACCGGGGCGGCCCGACGGCGGACGGGTGGGGCATCCCGATGGCCACCGACATCGCCTTCGCGGTCGGCGTGCTGACGTTGCTCGGGTCCCGGGTCCCGGCGGGTGCGCGGATCTTCCTGCTCACGCTGGCGATCGCGGACGACATCGGCGCGATCGTGGTCATCGCCCTCCACTACGCGAGCGAGCTGTCCGGTGCCTGGCTGGCGACGTCGCTGGTGCTGGTAGTGGTCCTCGCGGCCCTGCGGCGCCTGCGGGTGTGGGCGGTCCCCGTCTATCTCACGCTCGGCCTCGCACTGTGGGTCGCGGTGTACTCCTCCGGCGTCCACCCGACGGTCGCCGGCGTGGCGCTCGGACTCCTCGCCCCGGCGCGGCCGCTGCTGGACCCGCACCTCGCGCGGCGGCAGCTGAACAGTGCCGCCGACGACTTCACGGTGGAGGACCTCCGCCGGTGCCAGTTCCTGCTGGGGGAGTCCGTCTCGGTCGCGGAGCGGCTGGTGCGGTCGCTGCACCCGTGGAGCAGCTACGTCATCCTGCCGGTCTTCGCGCTGGCCAACGCCGGGATCTTCCTCGGGGGTGGTGCCTTCGGTGCCGCGCTGGAGTCCCGGGTCACGCTGTCGGTCGTGCTGGCGCTGGTGCTCGGCAAGGTCGTCGGGGTCACCGGGGCGACCTGGCTCGCGACGCGGCTCGGCATCGGCACCCTGCCCCGCGGTACCGGCTGGCCGGTCATCGTCGGGGTGTCCGCGCTCGCCGGGATCGGGTTCACCGTGTCGATCTTCATCACCGGGCTCGCGTTCGGCGGATCGACCGTTCCGGCGGTCGAGGCCAAGATCGGCGTGCTGGTGGCGTCGTGCGTGGCAGCGGTCCTGGGGACGGCCGTGCTGCTGGTGGCCACCCGGCGTCAGGCGCCGGAGTCCTCCGCGGCCGCGAGTGGGCTGACGCGTCGGTAGCGCAGCCCGAGGTAGAGGAACGGCTCCAGCGACGCGACCCCCGGGGTCGCCCGCAGCTCGTCGTCCATCACCCGGAGGAAGTCGTCCGTGCCCCGGCAGACGGCCTCGACGAAGAGGTCGAAGCCGCCCGTGCAGACCGCGACGTAACTGACCGCGGCCACGGCGGAGAGCCGGTCCGCGACGTCGATGGCCCGGGAGCCCGGCTGCACGGTGATCCCGATCAGCGCCACCACGTCGAACCCGAGACTCATCGGGTTCGTGATCGCCATGATCTGCACGGCGCCGCGCGCCCGCATCCGCCCGACCCGTCGGCGGACCTTGGCCTCCGGGAGCCCCAGCTCGCGGCCGATCGCCAGGAACGGAGCGCGCCCGTTGGCGTTCAGGCGCTGGAGGATCGCCGCGTCGATCTCGTCCAGCTCGAGGGGGTCACGTCCGCCGGCCGAGGCCCGGTCGTCGGAGACCACCGACGGCCGGCCGAACACGCCCTGCTGGTGGCGGAGGTCCAGGTACGGATACACGTCCACGCGGGCCACGCCCTCCAGCGGGGCGATCTCGCGGTCGACGAGGTCGCCGAGCTCGGCGAGCGTGCGGGTGAGGATCTCGACGAGGATGCCGTACCGGCCGAGCGTGGTGACCAGGTAGTCGACGTTCCCGAGCCGGGAGAGCTTCTCGACGATCGCGTCACGGCCGCCGCCGACCACCCGGATCCCGACGATGGCCACGAACCGGTACCCGAGCGCCTCCGGCCGGGTCACGACGGTGATGTCGATGACGCCGGAGGAGAGCAGGTTCTGGACCCGCGCGCGGACGACCTTCTCGGTCGTGCCGAGCTGCGGTCCGAGTGTGGTGTAGGAGACCCGGCCGTCGAGCTGGAGAGCCTGGATGATCCGCCGGTCCAGGTCGGACAGCCCCGTCGCCTGCAGCAACATTCCGTCGTCGCGGTGCTCGGCCGAACCGGAGTCGGCACCGCTGTCGTGGAGTTCCTCCATGGGTGTCTTACCGGCTCCTCACCCTGCTGGTCGACGCATCATACCGTGTCACGACACGGTACCCGATTACGCGCCACAAATGTCGAACCGTGCTCCTCCCGCCGTAGCAGTCGCCGAATCCCGACCCTTGACGGCCCAGAGACGTCGATATACGGTCGCCGCCAGGCCCGCAACCGCGCGCCCACGGAGGAGAGGGTCGACATGCCGCAGCCGGACCGCCGTACGGGGGACGCCGAGCGTGTCGACGTAGCCCGGGAGCAGGTCCTCCGCGACGCCTTCGCCCTGTTCGCGGCCGGCGTCACGGTGATCTCGACGCAGACCCGCAACGGTCCCTACGGCACGACCGTCACCGCGTTCGCCGCGCTCTCGCTGCGCCCGCCGATGGTGATGACCGCACTCCACCGCACCTCGCAGCTGGCGGAGCACCTCCGGCGGTCGCGGCGGTTCGGGGTCAGCTACCTGTGCGAGGGCCAGGACGACATCGCCGGGCGTCTCGCGTCCAGCTCCAAGGACTGTGCGAGCGTCGACTGGCGCGAGCTCTCGGGCGAGCAGGCTGTCGCGGGATCCGCCGTGTTCCTGGCCGCCAGGGCCGAGCGGATGCAGCGGGCCGGCGACCACTACCTGATCACGGCCCGGGTGCTGGACGTGCACATCCTCGACCAGGCCTCGGCGCCGCTCGTCTACCACTCGCGTGCCTTCGGCACGCTGCTCCGTCCCAGCCCCATCCCTGTCTGACAGATCGGAGACCCCCATGCTCTACGAGTACCGCAAGTACACCGCAGCCCCCGGGAAGCTCCCCGCGGTCCACGAGCGCTTCGAGAAGTCGGTGCTCGGCCTGTTCGACCGGCACGGCATGCAGGTGGTCGGGTTCTGGACCCCCGTGGTCGGAGCCACGATCAGCGAGCTCCACTACATCCTGAAGTGGGACAGCGCCGAGCAGATGCAGTCCTCGTGGGGTGCCTTCGTCAGTGACCCCGAGTGGGCGCGTGTCGCGGTGGAGTCCGAGCGGGACGGTGTCCTCGTCGCGAGCGTGGACACCCAGCTCTGGGCGTCGACCTCCTACTCGCCCGCCCCCTAGGGCGGCTTCGTGACCGTCGACTGCCGGCCGCTGGACGCCGATCCGGCGTCGGGCTGGTGCCCTGACCCGATCGAGCGGGCGATCCGCGACATCGCGGCGGGACTGCCGGTCGTCGTGGTGGACGACGAGGACCGCGAGAACGAGGGTGACCTCGTCTTCGCGGCCTCGGCGGCCACGCCGGAGCTGCTCGCCTTCATGGTGCGCCACACGAGCGGGGTGGTGTGCGTCCCGATGGAGGGACCCGACCTGGACCGGCTCCAGCTCCCTCCGATGACCGCGGTGAACCAGGACCGCAAGGGCACCGCCTTCGCGGTGTCGACGGACGCGGCGACGGGGATCTCCACCGGCATCTCCGCCGCCGACCGGGCCCGGACGATCGGTGTCCTGGTGGACGCCGGCTCCGGCCCGCAGGACCTCGTCCGGCCCGGTCATGTCTTCCCGCTCCGGGCGGTCGAGGGCGGGGTGCTCCGGCGGGCCGGGCACACCGAGGCCGCCGTCGACCTGGCGCGGCTGGCCGGGCTGCCGCCCGCCGGGGTCATCTGCGAGCTCGTGGACTCCGACGGGGCGATGGCACGCCTCCCGGCCCTCCGCCGGTTCTGCGTCGAGCACGATCTGGCGCTGGTGACGATCGCGGACCTGATCGCGTATCGCCGGCAGCGGGAGACGCTCGTGCAGCGCGGCGCGGAGACCGCGATGCCCACTCGGCACGGGCGGTTCCGCGCGGTCGGCTACCGGTCGCTCCTGGACGGTGGCGAGCATCTCGCGCTGGTCATGGGCGACGTGGGGGAGGGCGCCGACGTCCTGGTACGGGTGCACTCGGAATGCGTGACCGGGGATGCCCTCGGCTCGCTGCGCTGTGACTGCGGGCAGCAACTCGACGCGGCGCTCGCCACGGTCGCCGCCGAGGGCAGGGGAGTCGTGCTGTACCTGCGCGACCACGAGGGGCGGGGGATCGGACTCTTCGACAAGCTGCGGGCGTACCGGCTGCAGGACCTGGGCGTGGACACGGTCGACGCGAACCTCGACCTGGGGCTGCCCGCCGACGCGCGCGACTACGGAATCGGCGCGCAGATGCTCGCCGACCTCGGCGTGCGGCGACTGCGGCTGCTGACGAACAATCCGGCGAAGCGTGCCGCCCTGGAGGGCCACGGGCTGCAGGTCGTCGAACGCATCCCGCTGGGGTGCGGTCCGACGCCGGACAACGCGCGGTACCTGCGGACCAAACGCGACCGGATGGGACAGGAGCTGGACCTGCCCGGATGACGCTGGCGTTGGCCCTCGTGGCGGCCGTCGGGTACGGCATCTCCGACTTCCTCGCGGGGCTCTCGTGCCGGCGCGCCCCGGTGACCCAGGTGACCGCCGCCGTGCAGTTGGCGGCGCTGGTGCCCGCGGTCGGGATCGCGGTGGCAAGTGGCACCGCGCCGTCGTGGTCCGTGGTCGGCTGGGGAGCCCTCGCGGGTGGCGGTGTCGCGATCGGCTCCGTCGCGCTCTATCTGGGCCTGTCGAGGGGCCGGATGAGCGTCGTCGCGCCGGTGAGTGCGGTCGCCGGCGCGGCGCTCCCCGTCCTGATCGGTCCGCTCACCGGCGAGCGGCTGTACGCGACGGCGATCGTGGGCATCGCCGTCGGCATCCCCGCCGTCCTCCTCGTCGCCACGGCCCCGTCCGGCGGCGGGGAGCCCCGGCCCGGCGGCGGCCCGCTCCGCGACCTGGCGTTCGGTGTCGTCGGCGGCCTGGGCTTCTCGGTCATGTACGTCGGGTACGGGCTGGCGGACGAGACGAGCGCCTGGCCGGTGGCCGTGTCGCTGCTGGTGTCCGCGACGGCCATGGCGGTCATGGCGGTCGTCGCCACCGGGCGTCTCACGCCCGCCGCGCTGCGGTTGCCGCTCCTCGCCGGGATCGTCGCCGGGACCTCGGCGCTGTTCTTCCGGTCGGCGGCCAGTGGCGGCGCCCTCGCCGTGTCGTCGATCGTCACGTCGCTGTACCCCGGCGTGACCGTGCTCCTCGCGGCCCTCGTGCTCCGCGAACCCATCGGCCGGCTCCGGGCGTGCGGCCTCGCGCTCACGCTGGTCGCGGTGGTCCTCATCGGGCTGTGAGCGGGGGAGCGTTGACGGGATCGACGGCCCTTCGGCCTGCGGCGTGCGGCCGTACCGGAGGCATCCGAACGCCCGCACGCGACCACGACGCCGTGGACCCAGCCCTGCCGGTCGCCGCCGCCCGGGACCCTGCGGCGCGCCTGCTCGGACACCCCCTGCCGGGGCCCGGCAGCCCGGAACGACCCCACGGAGGATTGTAGACAATCGGATCGCGATCAATTTTCGACAAGATCATTGACGATCCGAGCGCCCGCTCCTACTGTCTGTTGATCATGCGGACTGAAGAGACCTTCAGCGACATCGATGAGCCGGTCACCGGCTCGTCGCATCCCGGCACCGGCGCCGTCGTCCGTGCGGCGAGAGTCCGGCTCCGGATGACGCTGCGCCAGATGGCGGCCGCCACCGGGCTGTCGCAGAGCTTTCTCAGCCAGTTCGAACGAGGACTCACCGAGGCGAGCATCGCCTCGTTGCGGAGCATCACGACCGCGGTGGGGATCACCCTGGGCGATCTCTTCCAGCCGACCGGGTCCTCGAACGCGCGCGTCCTGCGGCAGTCGGCGCGACCGACGTTGCCGTACGGCAACAGGGCCGTGAAGTTCCTGATGACGCCGCGTCCGGTCCGGGACCTGGAGGTCTTCAGCGTGACCCTCGAGCCGGACGGCTCGACCGGTGACGCCCAGTACACCCATGGCGATTCCGAGGAGCTGCTCCTGGTGACGGCGGGCGCGGTCAAGTTGGAGCTGTCCGCCGACGTGTTCCTGCTCGAGGTCGGCGACTCGATCGTCTTCCGGAGCAGCGTGCCGCACCGAGTCGTGAACGTCGGCCGAGAGCGTTCAGACGCGCTCTGGGTGATCGGCCCACCGGCCAACTGACGGTTCGTCCCAGTTCGACAACCTGGAGGTCCACCATGCACCAGAGAAGAAACCGTGTTCGGGTCGGCGGCCGGTTCGCCGCCGTCGCGACGGTCGTCCTGCTCCTCGCCGCCGGATGCGGGTCGTCCGGCGGGTCGTCCGGCGGGGCCTCCGGTGGGGACGACTCCGCCAAGGGTCCGTTGGTCGTCGCCAGCTGGGGCTCCTCGACCAGCGAGTCCATGCGGAAGTACCTGGCCGAGCCGTTCACCAAGGAAACCGGCATCGAGATCCAGATCGTCGATGCGCCGGGCAAGTACGCGGCGAGCGTGCAGGCGCAGTCCCGCGCCGGCAAGATCCAGTGGGACATCCTCGACGCCACCTCGGCGCCGGACGCCTACGCGCTCGACAAGCTGGGCCTCCTCGAGCACCTCCCGGCCGACCTCAAGGCCGATCTCGAGAAGATCCTGGTGAAGGACTCCGTCAAGGACTTCGGCTACAGCTTCTCGGCCCTCGGCTACCTGGTGACCTGTCACAACAAGCGTGCACCGAAGTGCCCGGGGACGGCCAAGGAGTACTTCGACGCCAAGGCGAACCCGGCTCCGCGGCAGATGATCGCGACGTCGCCGCTGGTCAACCTGAGCCTCGCGGAGCTGGCCAACGGCGTCCCCGCGAAGGAGCTCGGCACCCACGAGATCGACCTGGACCGTGCCTTCGCGAAGCTCGAGGAGCTCAAGCCCGCCGTGAAGGTGTGGTGGCAGTCCTCGGACCAGTCGCAGCAGACCATGCGCACCGGTGAGGTCGACCTCGGCGTCATGTACAGCGGCCGGGCCTACCTGCTCCAGGAGCAGGGCACGCCGGTCACCCCGGTCTGGACCGAGGGCCTGTACAACCCGGGCTTCATGAACGTCGTGAAGGGCTCGAAGCACAAGGAGGCGTCGTTCCGGTTCCTGCGGTGGATCGCGGAGCACCCGGAGGCGCAGGCCGGCTGGGCCTCGGGCACCCGCAACTCCGTCCCGAACCCGAAGGCGTTCGACCACATGACGCCCGCGCTCCGGGAGTCGCTCGCGGACTGGCCGGCCAACCGTGAGGTGCTCGCGAACATGAACTACGGCTGGTACGTGAAGAACTTCGACGAGGTCAACACGCGCTGGCAGGAATTCCTCCGCGGCTGATGCACCGGTACACGACGAGGAGGGAATTGCTGTGAGCGTGCCGACGCACCAGGCGCCGAAGCGGGCCGGCCGGACCCGGGAGCGGGGAACCTGGACTCCCCAGCTGTCGCGGCGGGCCGGGATCCTCCTGGTCACCCCGCTGGTCCTGGCGGTCCTCCTCCTCGTCGTGTACCCGATCCTGAAGCTGCTGTACGACTCGCTGACCGTCGGCGCGGGGCCGGGGAACTATGTGGACGCGGTCTCCTCGGGCGCCATCCGGCGGGCGTTCGTGCACACGCTCCTCACCTCGGCGGCGGTCACGGCGCTGTCCGTGGGGATCGGGGCGAGCCTGGCGTGGACCCTGCGCCGGGCTCGCCACCGGGTGGCTACGGCGCTCATCTGGGCCGCCGTCCTGCTGCCGTTCTGGATGGGCGTGGTGGTCAAGAACTACGCCTTCGCCCTGCTGTTCGCCCGCGAGGGACTGGTCAACGAGGTGCTGCTCGGGCTGGGCCTCGTGGACCGACCGGTCCAGCTGCTCTACACGACGACCGCGGTGATCGTGGGCATGACGTACACGATGATCCCGTACGCCGTGCTGGCGTTGTACCCGAGCATGAGTGCCGTCGACCTCGAGCTGATGAACGCCGCCGACGGCCTCGGGGCGTCGCGGCGGAGGACGTTCACCTCGATCCTGCTGCCCCTGGTGATGCCCGGGTTCATCGCCGCGGCGGCCATCGTGTTCGCGATCTCGATCGGGTTCTACGTGACGCCGGTGCTCCTCGGCGGCGCGCAGGCGCCGTTCATCGCGACTGTGATCGGCGACGACATCTTCACGTTCTTCGACTATCCGCGCGCCGCCGCGGCGTCGGTCCTGCTGCTCGCCATCGCCCTGCTGGCCATCGGGGCGGCACTGAAGGCGGTCGGTCTCAAGGCGATCCGGGGAGGGCTGGGATGACCACGCGAGTGGGCAGGACCCTGGACGGGATCTTCTCCTGGACGGGTCGCCTCGTCGTCGGCCTGTCGGTGGCCTTCATGGCGATCCCGGCACTGTTCATCATGGTGTTGTCGTTCTCCAACGACCGGCACATCGGCTTCCCGCCGGAGACCTGGGGACTCGACCGGTACGTCGAGGTCCTGACGTCCCGCACCTGGCTCGACCCGATCGTGCTGTCGCTCGAGATCGCCGCCCTGACCGCGCTGTTCGCGCTGATCCTGGTCGTCCCCGCGGTGCTCGGGATGAAGCGCGGAAACCTGCCCGGCGGGACGGTCCTCGAGTCGGCGGCCGTCGCGCCGATGCTGTTCCCGATCGCCGCCTACGCGGTCGGGCTGTACGCGGTGTTCGCCGAGGCGGATCTGCTGGGGACGTTCCACGGCATCGTGATCGCCCACGTGGTCCACGCGGTGCCGATGGTGGTGATCGTGCTGAGCACCGCGCTGGACCGGGTCCGCCCCGAACTCGAGCTGGCGGCCATGACCATGGGGGCGAGCCGGGCCCGGGCGTGGATCGGGATCACCCTGCGGTTGCTCACCCCCGCGGTCTTCGGCGCGGCGACGCTGGCGTTCGTGACCAGCTTCGACGAGGCGGTCTTCATCACGTTCCTGGGCGGTCCCGGGCTCGTGACCCTGCCGAAGTCGATCTTCGACTCGGTGCAGTACGGCGTCGATCCGTCGATCACCGCGGTCGCCACGATCCTCATGGTCGTCACCGCCGTCCTGATGCTCGGTGCCACCCGGATGAGAAAGGACGTTCGATGACGTCAGTCGCGGCCGCCTCGGCCACCCTCCAGGACACCGCCGTGGCGCTCCACGTCCGGTCGATCCGCAAGTCCTTCGGGAACCAGGAGGTGCTCAGGGGGATCGACCTGGACGTGCAGCGGGGCGAGTTCCTCACGCTGCTGGGCCCGAGCGGTTCGGGGAAGACGACGCTGCTGCGCATCATCGCCGGCTTCGAGAGCCCGGACAGCGGCGAGATGAAGCTGCAGGGCCGGGACATCTCCCGGCTCAGCCCGGCCGAACGCGGACTCGGCATGGTGTTCCAGCAGTACGCCCTCTTCCCGCACCTCACGGTTGCGGAGAACGTCGGCTACGGGCTGAGGATGCGCCGATGGGAGAGCGGGCCGCTGCGCGCCCGGGTCGAGCACATGCTGGAGATCGTCGGACTGCCGCACCTGGCCGGTCGCAAGCCGCGGCAGCTGTCCGGCGGCCAGCAGCAGCGGGTCGCGCTGGCCCGCGCCCTGGCGTACGAGCCCGAGCTGCTGCTCATGGACGAGCCGCTCGGCGCGCTCGACAAGAACCTCCGGCTCCAGATGGAGGAGGAGCTCCGCCGGGTCCACCGCGAGCTGGGTACGACGGTCGTCTACGTGACGCACGACCAGGAGGAGGCCCTCGCGCTGTCCGACCGGATCGCGGTTATGGCCGACGGGCGGCTCGTCGGGCTGGACACCCCCACCGCGCTGTACCAGCGCCCCACCACGGCGTTCGTGGCGAAGTTCTTCGCGAACGCCAATCTGGTCCCGGCCACGGCCACGGCCACGGCCGGCGCCGGCCGGGCCGAGATCACGGCAGGGGAGTCCCGGTTCACGGTGGACAGCGAGCTCCGTGGGGACGTCGTCCTCGCGGTCCGCCCGCGCAGCCTCCGTACCGGTGAGCAGCCCGGCGGGCTCGTCCTCGGCGGCACGGTCGTCGACTCGCTCCTGCTCGGTGACGACCGGCAGGTCCGGGTGGACGTCGCGGGGATCGGGGCGATCGTGGCCCGGATCGACGCCGCGCAGCCGGGGGAGTTCGAGCCCGGCTCTCCGCTCACCCTGTCGGTCGCCGTACGGGACGTCACCGTCCTCGCGCCGTAGCAGCCGTCCACCGCACATCCAGCTCTCTGAGGGGACTTCATGGCCAAGAACAGGACCGCCGTCGTCGCCGGCGGCGGCATCGCCGGATTCGCCGCGGCCGCCGCGTTGGTACGACACGGCTTCGACGTCACGGTGTACGAGGAGTCGGAGGAGCCGCGCGAGTTCGGTGCCGGCATCTACCTGAAGGAGAACAGCCTCCAGGTCCTCGACGAGCTCGGGGTCGCCGAACGCCTCATCACGGGCGGGGTCCGGCTGCGGGCCGTGCGGATCGTCGACGAGACCGGCAAGACGATCGTCAGCCGCGCCACCCACGAGGAACGCCTCATCGTCGCGCTGCGCGCGGACCTGCACACGGCGCTGCGGGATGCGGCGCTGGACGGGGGCGCCGAGCTGGTGACCCGCCGCCGGGTCGTGGACGCCACGCCGGAGGGCACGCTGCGCTTCGACAACGGCGACGAGGTCACCGCCGACCTGGTGGTGGGGGCGGACGGTGTGCACTCCCGGGTGCGCGAATCGCTCGGGCTGACCCGGATGAACGCCCTGCTCGGAGACGGGGCCACCCGGGTGCTCATCCCGCGTGAGGAGGAGCCGTACAGCACCGAGTACTGGTCGGGGCAGCACCGGGTCGGCATCGCGCCGTGCAGCGAGGACCTCACGTACGCGTTCATCATCGGGCCCGAGCGGGAGGCGCGGGCCCGCCGCCTGCCGCTGGACCGGGAGTACTGGACCGAGCTGTTCCCGCACCTGGCGGGCGTCTTCGCCCGGGTCGCCGACGACGCGGGGGTGCACCACGCCCACCCGTTCGTCTACTGCCAGAGCTGGGTCTCCGGGCGGGTGGCGATCGTGGGCGACGCCGCGCATGCCCAGCCGCCGAACTTCGGCCAGGGCGCGGGCCTCGCCATCGCCGCGGCATGGGAGCTCGCCGAGGTGCTGGACAACGCCCGCGACATCGACCGCGGGCTCGTCCGATGGGAGAAGCAGGCGCGGCCCCGGGTCAACATGGTGCAGCGGCTGACCACGGCGTACGACATCGCCGGGTACATGTGGCCGCCCGCGTTCGCGGGCGTGCGCTCGCAGCTCTTCCAGACCATCTCGGCGATCCCGGCGACGGCGCAGAAGTGGGAGTACTACTGGCGTGGCGGGATGGACCGGCCCACCCCGGAGCTGACCACGGGCACCGCCCGGTGAGCGGTGCCGACCTGATCCTGCGCGGCGGCCGGGTGCTGACCATGGACGACTCGCGGCGGGTGGTCGACGCGCTCGCCGTGCGGAACGGGCGGGTGCTGCTCGCCGGGACCGACGCCGAGGTCGCGGCCACCGCGGACGTCGACACCCGGGTGGTCGACCTCGGCGGGAACACCGTCGTACCGGGCATGATCGACGCGCACACGCATGTCGAGCTCACCGCGTACGCCCGGCACTTCTGGACCGACATCCGCGGCCGGTCCGCGACAGAGGTCCTGGCCCGGATCGCCGAGCTCACGGCCGAGCGCGCGGCCGGCAGCTGGATCGTGCTTCAGGGCACGTTCGGCCAGGACCTGCCGACCCGGGCGGACCTGGACGCCGCCGCTCCGGCCCATCCGGTGGCGATGCGCTGGTCGATGCACAAGCAGCAGCTCAACGCCGCCGCGATGGCGGCGAGCGGGATCACCCGCCGGACCGTCGCGCCTCCCGGGGTACGGATCCACCGCGGCGCGGACGGCGAGCCGACCGGCCTGATCGAGGAGGGCTGGGACCTGCTCGGGTGGCGGCCGCCGGTCGGCGGGGAACTGCGGGACGCCCTCGCCGAGACGCTGCGGGAGCTGTTCCTCCGGAACGGGGTGACCACCGTCAACGAGGTGCTCGCCAGCGCCGAGGGCGCCCGGGCGTACCAGGACCTGGCGGCCGGCCGCCAGGTCCCGCGGCTCGGCCTCGCGCTCACCGCGGCACCGGGCCACCAGCCGCTCGTGGACGCCCGCGACTTCGCCACGCTGGGGCTGCGGACCGGCTTCGGGGACGACCGGTGCCGGCTGCAGGCGGTCAAGATCTTCCTCGACGGCGGCCGGGACGGGGCGTTCCGGTCCGGCGACCTGGCGTCGCCGGCAGGGGAGTGGGGACTGCTCACCCGGACGCCACAGGCGCTGGCCCAGGAGCTGGTGGCCGCGGCCGGGGCCGGCCTGCAGGTGTGGGTCCACGCGATCGGTGACCTCGCCCAGGAGTGCGCGGTCAGCGCGGTCGAGCAGGTCGCCACCGTGCACCCCGGGCTGGACCACCGGATGCGGATCGAGCACATGGCCAACGAGATGTACGACCCGGACCGGCTCCGGCGGCTGGTGGACGCCGGCGGGATCGCGGTGCCGAACCCGGGCTTCGTCTTCGCCGAGCCCGACGACCCGGCCCGCCGGCTGCCGCCGGGGGCCACCAAGTACGGGCTGCGCACGCTGAAGCGGCTGAGTGGGCTCGTCCCGGGCAACTCGGACACGGCCGGCGCCCAGCCGTTCAGCTGCAACCCGTGGTTCGTGATGCGGTGCATGGTGCTGCAGGAGAACCGCAACGGGGTGGTGGTGTCGCCGGACGAGAGCGTCACGATCGACGATGCCCTCGCGGCGTTCACCCGGGACGCGGCGTACGCCACCTTCCGCGAGCACGAGCTCGGCTCGCTGGAACCCGGCAAGCTCGCCGACCTCGCCGTGGTCGACACCGACCCGCTGACCGCCGACCCCCGCGAGCTGGACCGGATCGGCACGCTCGCGACGGTCGTCGGCGGCGAGGTCGTCTACGGCACCCTTCCCTAGTTTCGAGATTCAGGAGTCACAGATGCAGGTCGGTGTCCCTCGGGAGATCAAGAACCACGAGTACCGGGTCGCCATCACCCCGGCCGGCGTCCGCGAGCTCGCCCGGAACGGGCACGATGTCGCCGTCGAGACCGGGGCCGGGCTGGGGTCGGCGATCGCCGACGCCGAGTACGTGGCGGCCGGAGCCCGGATCCTCGACAGTGCGGACGAGGTGTGGGCCGGGGCGGACCTGGTCCTCAAGGTCAAGGAGCCGATCGAGGCCGAGTACCACCGGATGCGCCGCGGGCAGGTGCTCTTCACCTACCTGCACCTCGCGGCGTCGGCGGAGTGCACGCGCGCGCTCGCCGACCGGGGCGTGACCGCCATCGCGTACGAGACGGTGGAGGCGCCGAACGGATCGCTGCCGCTGCTCGCCCCGATGTCCGAGGTCGCCGGCCGGCTCGCCGCGCAGGTCGGGGCGGCGACCCTGATGCGGGCCGCCGGCGGCCGCGGCGTGCTGATGGGCGGGGTCCCGGGAGTGGCCGCGGCCCGGGTGGTGGTGATCGGCGCCGGCGTCTCCGGGGTGAACGCGGCGGCGGTGGCGGCCGGGATGCACGCGGACGTCGTGCTGCTGGACCGCAACGTCGAGCGCCTCCGCCAGGTGGACGCGCTCTACCAGGGTCGGCTCCAGACGCTGGCCTCCACCGCGTACACCCTCGACGAGGTGGTCTCCGGGGCCGATCTGGTGATCGGCGCGGTGCTGGTCCCGGGTGCCAAGGCGCCGCAGCTGGTCAGCAACGAGCTGGTGTCCCGGATGCGGCCGGGGTCGGTGCTGGTGGACATCTCCATCGACCAGGGCGGCTGCTTCGAGGACTCCCGTCCGACCACCCACGAGGACCCGACCTACCGGGTGCACGACTCGGTCTTCTACTGCGTGGCCAACATGCCGGGCGCGGTCCCGCACACGTCGACCCAGGCACTCACGAACGTGACCCTGCCGTACACGGTCGCCCTGGCGGACGACTGGCGGGCGGCGTGCCGGGCGGACCCGGGCCTGGCGCTCGGGCTCAACGTGCACGACGGGCAGGTGACCCACGAGGCCGTGGCCGCGGCGCACGGGCTGGCCCACGTCGCCGCGGCCGACGTCCACCGCTGACCGGTTCCCCCCCACCGGGGCCGGGGGGGG
>JAVEDU010000071.1 GCA_030840805.1 Actinomycetota bacterium | reverse complement strand
GCCCCCCGGGGGGGCGCCCGGCGCCGCGGACGGGCCTGCTCAGCCGCCGATGAGGTCGAAGATCTTGAAGATCGGCATGTACAGGGCGATGATCATGCCGCCGACGACGACGCCGAGGAACGCGATCATCAGCGGCTCGATCAGCGCGGTGAGCTGCTCGGTGGTCGCCTCGACCTCCTGGTCGTAGAAGTCGCTGATCTTGAGCAGCATGGTGTCGAGAGCGCCGGTCTCCTCCCCCACCGCCATCATCTGCACGACCATCGACGGGAACACCTTGTGCTCGGTGAGCGGGGCCGCCAGGGACTCGCCGCCACGGACGCTCTGCTGCACGTCCCGCACCGCACGCGCCACGACGATGCTGCCCGTGGTGTCCGCGACGATGTCGAGGCTCTGCAGGATCGGGACACCGGACTTCATCATCGTGCCGAGGTTGCGGCTGAACCGGCTCAGCGCGATCTTCTGGAACAGGTTGCCGAACACGGGGGTCTTGAGCTTGATCGGGTCCACGACGTTGCGGACGCCTTCCCGGTCCTTCACCCTTCGCCAGACGATGACGCCGACGATCAACCCGACGACGAGGAACGGCGCGGTCCAGCGCAGGATGTCGCTCGCGTACACCAGCATCTGGGTCGGGAACGGCAGCTGGCCGCCGAGGCTGTCGAACATCCCCGCGAACACCGGCACGATGAAGATCAGCATGATGACGCACATGACCATGGCCATGATGAAGACGACGATCGGGTAGGTCATCGCGGATTTCACCTTGCCGCGCAGCTTCACCTCGGACTCGAAGTTCTCGGCGATCTGGAGCATCACCGAGTCCAGGAAGCCGCCGACCTCGCCGGCCTTGATCATGTTGATCATCAGCGGCGGGAACGCGTCCGGGTGCTTGGCCATCGAGACCGACAGCGCCGACCCGGTCTCGACGTCGTTGCGGACCTCGGTGAGGACCCGGGCCAGTTCCTTGCTGTCGGTCTGCTCGCAGAGGATCGCGAGCGCGCGCAGCAGCGACAGGCCGGAGTTCACCATCGTCGCGAACTGGCGCGAGAAGATCGCGAGGTCCTTCAGCTTCACGCGAGCCTTGAAGCCCGGGATCGAGACGTCCTTCTGGAGGCCCTTCTTCTCGTCCGAGGTGATGCTGACGGGCGCGTAGCCCATCTGCAGCAGCTTGCGGGCGACCGCGGCCTGGTTGTCCGCCTCCAGCGATCCGGTGACCAGCTTCCCGCCGGTGTCGCGGACCGAGTACTTGAACGTGGTCGACATTGTCTGCTCCTCAGACCCGGCCGCAGAGGCGGTTGAAGTCTTCGACGTGGTGGCACTTCTCGAGGCCCTGCTCGTACGTGACCTGCCCACGGCGCACCAGCTCCGCCAGGCTCTGGTCCAGGGTGACCATCCCGTGCACGGCGCCCGCCTGCATCGCCGAGTAGATCTGGTGGGTCTTGCCCTCGCGGATCAGGTTCCGGACGGCCGGGGTGGCGATCATGACTTCGCTGGCCACGACCCGGCCGCGCCCGTCCGCCGTCTTGACCAGCGTCTGGCACACCACGCCCTGCAGGGCGCCCGCGAGCATGACGCGGATCTGCTGCTGCTGGTGCGGCGGGAACACGTCGATCACGCGGTCGATCGTCTGTGCGGCATCCTGGGTGTGCAGGGTGCCGAGGACGAGGTGGCCGGTCTCGGCCGCGGTCAGCGCGACGGAGATCGTCTCCAGGTCGCGGAGCTCACCGACCAGGATGATGTCCGGGTCCTGTCGCAGCGCGTGCTTGAGCGCGTTGCTGAAGGACAGCGTGTCCTCGCCGACCTCGCGCTGGTTCACCACGCAGTTCTGGTGGCGGTGCAGGAACTCGATCGGGTCCTCGACGGTCATGATGTGGTCGTGCCTCGTGCGGTTCGCCAGGTCGACGATCGCCGCGAGCGTCGTCGACTTTCCGGAGCCGGTCGGGCCGGTGACCAGAACGAACCCGCGGGTCAGGCCGGCGAAGTTGCCGACCTGCGGCGGCATGCCGAGGGCCTCCAGGGGCTTGATCTCGGTCGGGATGACCCGGAACACCGCGCCGATCGAGTCCCGCTGCCGATACACGTTCACCCGGAACCGGGCCCGTCCCGGAAGCGAGTACGCGAAGTCGAGCTCCAGGTTCTCCTCGAACCGCTCGCGCTGCTTCTGCGAGATGATCTGGTACACGATCCGCTGCAGGTCCGGCGGGGTGAACCGGGGCGTGTCCTCGACCGGCCGCATCACGCCGTGCAGCCGGATCGTCGGCGGCGCGCCGGCGGTCAGGTGCAGGTCGGAGCCGCCGCACTGGATGAGCGCCTCCAGCAGGTCGGCGAGCTGCACTCCCTGGGTGGCGCTGTCGTCGATGCCGAGCCGGCTCATCGGCTCGGAGACCGACGCCGGCGCCGGCGCCGGGGCGGGCGTCGGGGGAAGCGGCGCGGGGTACGGGGTCGGCTCCGTCTCCGGGACGAAGGACGGGATGTACCGCTGCGGGACATCGGGCGCGTCGAAGGTCCGGGTGGGCGCGCCGGTCGGATCTCCCGGCCCCAGCTGGGTGTGGTCGCTCACTGCTGCCCCTTCGGACGATGCTCTGCGCGAGGAACGCGCCGGTTGCGCACGCCTCGCAGGAGAGCATCGGCGGGTCGGAGCGGCGGCTTGAGGGCCGATCGTCAGACGACGACGCGGAGGATCTCCTCGAGCGAGGTCGAGCCGCTCAGCACCTTGGCGAGACCGTCCTGGCGCAGCGTGGTCATGCCCTGCGCCCGGGCCACCGCACCGATGGCCGCGCCGGACGCGCGCTCGACGGCCAGCCGCTCCACCTCCTCGGTCACCTGCATGACCTCGTGGAGCGCCAACCGACCCTTGTACCCGGTCTTCGAGCACGCCGGGCAGCCCACCGGCCGGTACAGCTTCGGCAGCTCCTCGCCGTCCGCCCACGGGAAGCGCGCCTGCCGCAGCTGCTCCGGGGTGGGTACGTACGCCTGCTTGCAGCGCCCGCACAGCCTGCGCGCGAGCCGCTGCGCCAGCACCGCGTCGACGGCGGACCCCACGAGGAACGGCTCGATGCCCATCTCGACGAGCCGCGTGATCGCGCTCGGAGCGTCGTTGGTGTGCAGGGTGGTGAGCACGAGGTGACCGGTGAGGGCGGCCTCGATCGCGATCTGGGCCGTCTCGTGGTCGCGGACCTCACCGATCAGCACGACATCGGGGTCGCTCCGCAGGATCGAGCGCAGCGCGGACGCGAACGTCAGCCCCGCCTTCGCATTGACCTGGACCTGGTTGATGCCCGGCAGCCGGTACTCCACCGGGTCCTCGACCGTGATGACGTTCTTTTCCGGGGTGGAGACGATGTTGAGCGTCGCGTACAGCGTGGTGGACTTGCCCGACCCGGTGGGCCCGGTCACCAGGATCATCCCGTACGGCTTGGTGAAGCTGGACGCGAACGAGTCGTAGTTCGCCGGCTCGAAGCCGAGGTCGGCGAGCGTGAGCTGGGCGGTGGAGTTGTCCAGCACCCGCATGACGACCTTCTCGCCCCACACGGTCGGGAGCGTCGCCACCCGGAGGTCGATCTTCTTGCCCTCGACGGCCACCGACAGCCGCCCGTCCTGCGGCTTGCGTCGCTCGGCGATGTTGATGTCCGCCATGATCTTGAGCCGGCTGATCACCCCGGAGGCGATCTGCTTCGGCGACCGCATGATCTCGTGCAGCACGCCGTCGATCCGGAACCGGACGCGGAGGTCGTTCTCGGTCGGCTCCAGGTGGATGTCGCTGGCGCGGTCGGCGATGGCCTGGGTGATCAGCAGGTTGACGTACCGGACGATCGGCGCGTCGTCGGTGACCTCCCGCACCGAGTCGAGGGCGACGGCGGCGGCGTTCTCCGCGTTGGCGTCCATCGCCACCGTGAGCGAGTCGAGCTCGCCGTCGGCGCGGTGGTAGCGGGCGATCGCGGCGATCACGTCGACCCGGGTCGCCACCAGCGCCCGGACCTCCATCCCGGTGATCGAGCGGATGTCGTCGATCGCGAAGACGTTGGCGGGGTCGGCCATCGCGACGAGCAGCCGCCCGTCCTCGCGGCCGATCGGGAGCGCGGTGTGCCGGCGACAGACGACGGCCGGCACGAGCGCCACCGCGGACGCGTCGACCACGTGGTCGGACAGGTCCACGAACCGCAGGCCGATCTGCCGCGCGAGCGCGCTGACCAGCTGGCTCTCGGACAGCACACCGCGCTCGACGAGCACGCGGCCGAGGGTGCGGCCGACCCGCTCCTGCTCCTCGACGGCGGCGGCCACCTGCTCGTGGGACGCCAGGCCCTCGCTGACCAGGATGTCGCCCAGTTGCCGCATGCCTACCACCCCCAGCCCGAAAACAGTCCACCGGGAGTTTCGGCATCCGGGTGACCCAACTGAAGACAAGGAGCGTTCGGGGGCCGTAAAGGGGCTAAACGGGGGACACCGGCGAGCGGTACGCGAAGCCGCCGCTACCGCCGCGCGACCGCCGCGTCCAGCGCCGTGCGCATCGCGTCGAGCGGCGCCGCCTCGCCGGTCATGAGCCGCACCTGGTGCCCGGCCTGGTGCAGCAGCAGGTCGAGCCCCGACACGACGCGGTACCCCGCCTCCTGCGCCCGGGCGGCGAGCGGCGTGGGCCAGGGGGCGTAGACCACGTCGAACAGGACTCCCCCGGTCCGGTCGCCGTCGAGCGTCAGGGCATCGGCGGCATTCCGCGGCACGGTCGAGATGACGACATCCGCGCCGCCGAGCAGGGCGTCGCCCGCGTCCCAGCGCCTCAAGGTCGCCACGACGCCGAGACGGTCGGCCGTGTCGAGGAGCGCACGGGCGCGGGCGGGGTCGCGGACGACGACGGTCGGGGTCCGCTCCCCCAGCTCGGCCAGCGCCGCCAGGGCCGCCTGGGCGGTGCCGCCCGCGCCCAGCACGACGGCCGACTCGACCCGCGCGACCCCCGCGGCGCGGAGCGCGTCCACCATCCCGGCCACGTCGGTGTTGTCGGCGTACCGGCCCGCCGAGGAGAAGACCAGCGTGTTCGCCGCGCCGACCGCCACGGCGAGGTCGGAGGCCGTGTCGGCCACCTCCAGCGCCACCCGCTTGAGCGGCATCGTCAGCGACAGCCCCGCCCACTCGGCCCCGAGGCCGTCGACGTGCCCGGCCAGCCCGTCCTCGGCGCACTCGATCCGGCCGTAGGACCACCCGGTCAGCCCGAGCGCCTCGTACGCGGCGCCGTGCAGGACCGGGGAGAGCGAATGCGTGACCGGGCTGCCGAGGACGGCCGCGCGCCGGGTCAGTTGCACTTCCCCGCGGCCCTGCAGCGCTGGATGTTGGACTCGTGCTCGGAGAGGTTGTCCGTGAACGCCATCGTCCCGTCCGACGCGACGACGACGAAGAACAGCCACGGCCCCTTGTCCGGGCTCACCGCCGCCTCCAGCGCCGCGGTGCCCGGGTTGGAGATCGGCGTCGGCGGCAGGCCGTCGTGCGCGTAGGTGCTGTACGGGTCGCTCGCGTCCCGGAGGTTCGCGTACAGCTCACCGGCCTTGGTCGGCCGGCGCGGCAGCCCGCGCAGCTCCCGGCCGTAGAGGGTCGAGGAGTCGAACTGCAGCGGCATGCCGGAGTTCTCCCGGTTGTAGACCACCCGCGCGATCTTGCCGAAGTCCGCCGGCCGACCCTCGCCCTCGACCAGGGACGCCACCTTCAGCGCCTCGTACGGCTCCAGGTTCACCTGCTGGGCCTTCCGGACGAAGTCGATGGTCTCCATCTCCTGGACACCGCGCTCGACGATCGCCTTGAGCAAGCTCGTCGCGTCGACGTCCGGCGGCAGGTCGTACGTCGCGGGAAACAGGAAACCCTCGATGTTCTTGTGTCCCCAGGCGGGCACCCCGAGCGCGGCCGGCTGCTTCGCGGCGGCCGCGAGCGCCGAGGCCTTGATCTTCGTCGCCTTCTCGATCTCCGCGAACGCCTGCATGGAGGACAGCCCCTCGCGGAGCTGGAAGCGCAGCGTCACGCGGCTCGTCGGGTCGAGCAGCAGGGCGAGCGCCTCGCTCGCCCTCATCTGCTTCTTCACCGCGTACGAACCCGGCTGGATCCCCACCGAACGGGGGTCGGCGTTCGCGGCCTCGACGAACGCCTTGGTGCTCTTGACGACGCCCTTCTGGACCAGCGTGGTCGCGATGGCGGTGGCGGAGTCGCCGTCCTTGACCTGGACGACCACCTGCGCGGTGCCGGAGCCCTCGTAGTCGGGCGCGGCGATCATCGACCGCACCTTGCCGACGCCGTACCAGATCCCGCCCGCGAGCAGCACGAAGATCGTGAGCACCAGGATCATCGCCGTGATGGCCCGGCGGCGGTCCGCCTTCTTCTTCTGCTGCCGTCGTCGGCGGGCGCCGCGGGTGTCCGGCTCGTCCTCGAAGGGCAGCGCCAGTTCCCGCTCACTCATCGTGATCCCTCACCGTGCCGCTCCGTCGGGAGTCCAACCAGGTCTGCAAGATGAGAACCGCGGCGGCCTGGTCCACCACCGCTCGCTGACGACGCCCGCGCACGCCCCGGTCGCTGAGCGTGCGGGTCGCCGAGACGGTGGTCAACCGCTCGTCCGAGAGCTGCACCGGGATCGGTGCCACCCGATTTGCGAGCGTAGCGGCATATGCGCGTGCCGTCTCCGCGGCCGGACCCTCGCGGCCGGACAGCGACCGGGGCAGCCCGACCACGAACTCCACGGCGTCGTACTCGGTGGCGAGCTCCTCCAGGCGGTCGATGTCACTGCCACCCGACGCGTCCCGACGCAGCGTGACGAGCGGAGTCGCGAGCATCGCCGACGGGTCGCTCACCGCGACGCCGACGCGGACCGAGCCCACGTCGACCCCGATCCGGACGCCGCGCGGTCGGGTCACCGTCACGGTCGGCTGCTCACCGGCCCTCACTCCGACCCGGCGCCCCGCCGGGCCACCAGCTCCTCGACGGCGGCGAGCAGGCGCGGCGCCTGCTCGGCCGGCAGCCCGCCGCCCTGCGCGAGGTCGTCGCTGCCGCCGCCCTTGCCGGACAGCGCGCCGCGGACGAGCTCCGCGGCCGACAGCCCCCGCTGCCGCGCGGCGCCGTTGACGGCCACGACCAGCGACGCCTTGCCGTTCGCCTGCGCGGACACCGCGACGACGCCGGGCCGGTCCGGCTCGATCCGGCCGCGGACCTCCTGCGCCAGCGACCGGACGTCGCCCGCGGCGGTGCCCTCGGGCGCCTCCGTGCCGACGTACGCCACCCCGCCGACGGCCTTCGCCCGGCCCGCGAGCCCGCCGGCATCGGCGAGCACCGCGGCGGCCCGGAGCTTCTGCAGCTCCTTCTCGGCGTCGCGGAGCTGGGTGAGCACCCCGGCGATGCGGTCCGGCAGCTCCTCCGGGCGCGCCTTCACGGTCTCGGCGAGCCGGGACACCAGCAGGTGCTCCCGCGCCAGGAACCGGAACGCGTCCATCCCGACCAGGGCCTCGACACGGCGCACCCCGGCGCCGATCGACGCCTCGGACAGCAGCTTCACCACGCCGAGCTGCCCGGAGCGGGCCGCGTGGGTGCCGCCGCACAGCTCGCGGGCGTAGTCGCCGACCTCGACGACCCGCACCTCGTCGCCGTACTTCTCCCCGAACAGCGCCATCGCCCCGATCCGCCGTGCCTCCTCCTGTGAGGTGACGAACGCCCGGACCTCGAGGTCGTCGAGGAGGATCGTGTTGACCTCCTCCTCCACGTCGGCCAGCACGGTCGACGGGACGGCGGACGGGGTGTTGAAGTCGAACCGCAGGCGACCGGGGGCGTTGAGCGAGCCGGCCTGGGTGGCCGTCTCCCCCAGCGCGCCACGCATCGCCCGGTGGATCAGGTGGGTCGCCGTGTGGGCGCGGGAGATGGCCCGGCGCCGGTCGACGTCGACCATCGCCCGGACGGTCTCGCCGGCGCGGATCTCGCCGGCCGTGACCCTCGCCCGGTGCACGATCACGCCGGGCAGCGGCGACTGCACGTCGAAGACCTCGAGTCGCCCGCCACCGGCCTCGATCACGCCGGTGTCGGGCTGCTGGCCGCCGCCCTCCGCGTAGAACGGGGTGGCGTCGAGGATGACCTCGACCTCCTCACCCTGCCCCGCCCCGGTGCGGCTGTCGCCGGCCGCGGCGAGCAGGCCGACGACGCGGGATTCCCGCTCGACCTCGAAGTACCCGGTGAACGTCGACGTGCCGGTCGTGTCGAGCACCGACCGGTACGCCGAGAGGTCGGCGTGACCGGACTTGCGGGACTGCGCGTCCGCCTTGGCGCGCTGCCGCTGCTCGGTCATCAGCCGGCGGAAGCCCTCCTCGTCCACGGACAGCCCCTGCTCGGCGGCCATCTCCAAGGTGAGGTCGATCGGGAACCCGTAGGTGTCGTGCAGCGCGAACGCCTGCTCGCCGGAGAGCAGCGTCCCGCCGTGGGACCGGGTCTCCGCCACGGCCGTGTCGAGGATGTTCGTGCCCGCGCGCAGCGTCGCGAGGAACGTCAGCTCCTCGGCGTACGCGTAGCTGGAGATCCGCTCGAAGTCGGTCGCCAGGTCCGGGTAGGAGGGGCTCATCGCGTCCCGGCTCACCGGCAGGAGCTCCGGCAGCGCCGGGCCCTCCCAGCCGAGCAGCCGCATCGAGCGGACCGCACGGCGGAGCATCCGGCGCAGGACGTAGCCGCGGCCCTCGTTCGACGGCGTGATGCCGTCGCCGATCAGCATCAGCGCGGTGCGGACGTGGTCGGCCACGACGCGCAGGCGCACGTCGTCGTCGTGGTTCGCGCCGTAGGTCTTGCGGGTCATCTCGGCCGCCCGGTCGATGACCGGGTACACCTCGTCGATCTCGTACAGGTTGTCGACGCCCTGCAGGAGCGAGGCGACGCGCTCGAGCCCCATCCCGGTGTCGATGTTCTTGGCGGGCAGGTCGCCGAGGATCGGGAAGTCGTCCTTGCCCCGGCCCTCGCCCCGCTCGAACTGCATGAAGACCAGGTTCCAGATCTCCAGGTACCGGTCCTCGTCGACCTCGGGGCCGCCCTCGGCGCCGTACTCGGGGCCACGGTCGTAGTAGATCTCCGAGCACGGGCCGCACGGGCCGGGCACGCCCATCGACCAGAAGTTGTCTTCCATCCCGCGGCGCACGATCCGGTCCTGCGGGACGCCGACGACGCGGTGCCAGAGGTCGGCGGCCTCGTCGTCGTCGTGGAAGACCGTCACCCAGAGGCGCTCGGGGTCGAGCCCGTAGCCGCCGTCGGCCTGCGACTTCGTGACGAGGTCCCAGGCCTGGGTGATCGCGCCTTCCTTGAAGTAGTCACCGAAGCTGAAGTTGCCGTTCATCTGGAAGAACGACCCGTGCCGGCTGGTCTTGCCGACCTCGTCGATGTCGAGCGTCCGGATGACCTTCTGCACGCTCACCGCGCGGCGGTACGGCGGGGTGAGCTGGCCGAGGAAGTACGGCTTGAACGGCACCATGCCGGCGTTCACGAAGAGCAGGTTCGGGTCGTCCGCGAGCAGGCTCGCCGACGGCACGAGGGTATGGCCGCTCGCCCGGAAGTGCTCCAGGAAACGGCGGCGGATCTCCGCGGTACGCATCAGGAACGGTCGCCCCGGCCGGCCTCGTCGACGTCGATCTCACCGGCGAGCGCGGCGTACAGCTCCGACTCCCGCTCGGCCATGCTCATCCGTACCTCGTCCACGAAGTCCTTGACCGACTCCAGGAGATCCGTGGCGGTGCTCTGCAGCGACTCCGAGATGCCGGTCGGCGTGAACGCCTCCGCCTTCTTCGTCAGCGTGCGGACGGCGAGCGCCCCGGCCGCGAGCCCGACACCGAGCCAGAACAGCCTGCGCATCAGGCCTCACCCCTCCGGTGCCGCGCCTTCCGCTCCGCCTTGATGCGGTCCGCGACCTCGCGCTGCAGGTCGGCCTTGTTGCGCGACTTCGCCGCGGTCCGCACCCCGTAGGTGAAGGCTGCCACCTTCACCAGGGGCCCGCCGACCGTGGCGGCGACCAGCGAGCTGAGCGAGGCCACGTTCGTCGTCAGCTGCTGGACGTGGGTCGTCATGGTGTCGACCTTCGCGAGCTGACCGTTCACCCCGACCAGCGTCTCGTTCACGCCGTCGATCGTGGTGTTGACGTTCGCGAGCGTCGGACCGAGCGAGTCGGCGACCTGGGCGAGCGCCCGGGTTGCCTCGTCGGCGGTCCTGCCCAGCTTCAGCAGCGGCACCGCGAGGATCAGTACCAACAGCAGGAAGGCACCCGCTGCCACGAGTCCCGCGATCTCACCCAAGCTCACCGATGTCACTCCCTCGAAGCAGGACGTACACGTGGGTACAACGCGCCGACCCTACCGTCTGCCCCGGCGTGCGCTAGCGCAGCGCCATGCCGTGCCGCGTGACGGCGTCCGCCGACCGCGTCACACGCCGCCCTCGGCATCGGGCGCCGGACCGTCCGGGGCCCCGCCGCGGACGATCCGCCGGAGCCGCTCGAGCCGCTCCGCGAGGGGCCGCTCCGCGCCGTGCCGGCCCGGCCGGTAGTAGTCGACACCCAGCAGGTCGTCGGGCGCGTACTGCTGCCGGACCACCCCCGCGGGGTCGTTGTGCGGGTACCGGTAGGTCTCGCCGTGCCCGAGTCGTTTCGCGCCGGCGTAGTGGGCGTCGCGGAGGCCGGGCGGCACCGCGCCACCCTTCCCGGCCCGGACGTCGGCGAGGGCCGCGAACACCGCCGTCGTGACCGTGTTGGACTTCGGTGCGGTGGCGAGGTGGACGACCGCCTGGCCGAGGTTCAGCTGGGCCTCGGGCATCCCGATCCGCTGCACCGCGTCGGCCGCGGCGATCGCCACCAGCAGGGCCTGCGGGTCGGCCATCCCGATGTCCTCGCTGGCGAAGATGACCAGGCGCCGGGCGATGAACCGCGGGTCCTCCCCCGCCACGAGCATCCGCGCCAGCCAGTGCAGCGCGGCGTCCACGTCCGAGCCCCGCATGCTCTTGATGAACGCGCTGACGACGTCGTAGTGGGCGTCCCCGGCCCGGTCGTACCGCACCGCGGCCGTGTCGACGGCCGCCTCCGCGGTGGCGAGGTCGATCTCGGCGTGGCCGAGCGCCTGCGCCGAGCCCGCCGCCGCCTCCAGGTAGGTCAGCACCCGCCGGGCGTCCCCGCCCGCGAGCCGCACCAGGTGGTCCTCGGCGTCCACGGCCAGGGTGACGGTGCCGGCGAGGCCGCGCTCGTCGATCAGCGCCCGCCGCACGACGGTCCGGACGTCGTCGGCGGTGAGCGGCTCCAGCGTGAGCAGGAGCGAGCGCGAGAGCAGCGGGGACACGACCGAGAACGAGGGGTTCTCGGTCGTCGCGGCCATGAGCGTGACCAGCCGGTCCTCCACCGCGCCGAGGAGCGAGTCCTGCTGCGTCTTCGAGAAGCGGTGCACCTCGTCGATGAACAGGACCGTCTGCCGGCCACCGAACCCCAGCTCGCGCCGGGCCTCCTCGATCACCGCCCGCACGTCCTTCACCCCGGCGGACAACGCGGACAACTGGACGAACCGCCGGGCGGTCGCCCGGGACACGACCTGGGCGATCGTGGTCTTGCCCACACCCGGCGGACCCCACATGATCACGGACAGCGGTGCGTCGCCCTCGACGAGCCGCCGGAGGGGGGAACCGGCGCCGAGCAGATGGGCCTGCCCGACGATCTCGTCGAGGTTGCGCGGCCGCATCCGGACGGCCAGCGGGGCCGACGAGGCCGCTGCCTCGTCCGCCGCATCGTCGAAGAGGCTGTCCGGTTCCACGACGAGCGACCCTACCCGCGGGGTGCACCGCTCGCCCGGACCGGTTCAGCCCGGCCCGCTTCCGGCCGACAAGGGAGGGGGACGACACACCGGGGCAGGACGGGAGGACCGGATGCGCGGGACGCGGAACTGGCGGCGGGCCTGCTCCTTCGCCGCACTGGCGCTCCTGGTGGACCTCGCGCTCGTCCTCACCCGCCCGTTCCCGGACACGACACTCGAGTTCCTCTGCGGCCTGCCGGTCGTGCTCACGCCGCCCGTCGCGGCGTTCCTCTGCATCCGTACGGCCCGGCGCACCGGGAACGTCGCCTGGTGGGTCCTCGCGGCCGCGGTCGGCGCCTGGGGCAGCGGGACCGTCATCCTGGGGACCTACGTCCTGGGCGGGTGGGCGATGCCGTTCCCGTCCCCGGCCGACGCCGGCTTCGTCGCGTTCCCCCTGCTCGTCGGCGCGGGGCTGCTGCTGTCCCCCGGCCTCCCCCGGTCCTACACCGTGCGGGCCCGGCTGCTCGCGGACGCGGTGATCGCCGGCTGGGCGATGCTGATCATCGCGTGGGCGCCGGTGATCCGGCCGATCCTCGGCAATGCGACCGCGCCGGACCTCGACCGCACGATCGCGGTCGGGTACATCATCGCCGACCTCGTGCTCGTCGCCCTCCTCTGCTCGCTCCTCGCCCACAGTGCCGCCAGCTCCCGCCTGACCATCCTGCTGCTGACCGGTGCCGTGGTGTGCTTCGCGGCGGCCGACGTCGGCTTCGCGTACGCCACCAAGGTCGGGCACCTGCACCCGGCAAGCCCGGTCGTGGTGGCGTACTTCGCGTCGTTCCTGCTGTTCGCGCTGGCGGCGTACCGCCGGTACACCGTCCACAACGGGCACCGCGGCACCCGGACGCTCCCCGCGGCCTTCTCGTACCTGCCGTACCTGCCGGTGGCCGCCGCGGTCGTCGAGGGGCTGCGCGAGGTCCTCGTGCGCGGTCGCGCCGAGCCCGTTCTCGCGGGTGCCACGCTCGTGCTCGTCGCGCTCTGCGTCGGCCGGCATGCGCTGGCCACGCGGGAGAACCGGCAGCTCACCGAGGGCCTGGAACGGCGGGTCGCCGAACGCACCGCCGAGCTGGCGCACCTCGCCTTCCACGACGCCCTCACCGGGTTGCCGAACCGGGAGCGCCTCGCCCTCCACACGGCCGGGACCCTCGCCGCGAACGACTCCGGCCGGGTCTGGATGGCGCTGCTGGACCTCGACGGGTTCAAGGACGTGAACGACACGCTCGGACATGCCGTCGGCGACGAGCTGCTCCGGGTGGTCGGCGCCCGGCTCGCCGCCCGGTGCCCCGACTCGGCGCTGCTCGTCCGGCTCGGCGGGGACGAGTTCGCCGTCCTGCTCCCCGGCACGGACTGCGCGGGCGCCACCGCGGCCGCCGACGCGCTGCTGACGGCCTTCGAGGAGCCGTTCGCGCTGGGACACCGGCAGCTGCGGCTCACCGGCAGCATCGGCGTCGCGCCGGCCGACGTCGGCGCCCTCGACGCCGGCGACCTGCTCCGGGACGCCGACCTCGCGATGTACGCGGCGAAGGCGGCCGGCCGCGGCCGCGCCGTGCTGTTCACCCCGTCGATGCGCGCCGAGGCCAGCGAGCGGGCCGCGCTGGAGAGCGAGCTGCGCGAGGCGGTGGAGACGGGTGCGCTCACCGTGGCCTACCAGCCGCAGGTCGAGCTGGCCACGGGCCGCTGCATCGGCGCCGAGGCGCTGGTCCGCTGGCATCACCCCGAGCGCGGGTACGTGCCGCCGGACATGTTCATCCCGGTCGCCGAGGACAGCGAGCTGGTGATCACCCTCGGCCGCTCGGTGCTGCAGCGCGCCTGCGCCGAGGCCGCGGGCTGGGTCCGGGACCTGCCCGCGGATCATCCCTTCGAGATCGCGGTGAACCTGTCCGTACGCCAGCTCGAGCACCCCGACGTCGTCGCGCATGTCGGCGAGGCGCTGCGATCGGCGGGGCTGGACCCGGCCCGGCTGGTCGTGGAGGTCACCGAGAGCGTGTTCCTCGACGAGACCGGCGCGGGCGTGGCGGCGCTGCGGCAGCTGCGCGAGCTCGGGGTGCGGGTGGCGCTGGACGACTTCGGCACCGGGTACAGCTCGCTGGGCTACCTGCAGCGGTTCGCCGTGGACATCCTGAAGATCGACCGCCGGTTCGTGTCCGGGCTGACCCCCGGGGACGGCCGGCCGGAGCTCGCCGGGGCCATCGTGGGCCTCGCCCGCAGCCTGCGCCTGGACGTGGTCGCCGAGGGCATCGAGGAGCCGGGGCAGACCGCACGGCTGCGGGAGCTGGGCTGCACGGTGGGGCAGGGGTTCCTGTTCGCGCGGCCCGGACCGGCCGCCGAGCTCACCCGGCTCCTGCACACCCAGACGACGAGCAGCGTGGCGGCGTTCCGCGGCTGACGAGACTCCTCAGTCGATCATGGGGTTTCGCGCACGACACGCCGGGCGGTCTGCCGAAAACCCCATGATCAACGCGAGGTGCGGGGGTCAGGCCGGGGTCTCCGCGGGCTTCGGCTTCGCGTCCACGCCCGCCTCGGCACGCTGCGCCCCGGTGATCGGCGTCGGCGCACCGGTCAGCGGGTCGTACCCGCCGCCGGTCTTCGGGAACGCGATGACGTCCCGCAGCGAGTCCGCGCCCGCCAGCAGCATCGCGACCCGGTCCCAGCCGAACGCGATCCCGCCGTGCGGCGGCGGGCCGAACTGGAACGCCTCGAGGAGGAAACCGAACTTGTCCTCGGCCTCGTCCTTGCTGATGCCCAGCGTCTCGAACACCCGCTGCTGCATCTCGCCGCGGTGGATACGGATCGACCCGCCACCGATCTCGTTGCCGTTGGCGACGATGTCGTACGCCCAGGCGAGGGCCTCGCCGGGCGACTCGGTGAACCGGTCCTGCCAGTCGGCATTGGGCGAGGTGAACGGGTGGTGGACCGCGGTCCAGCCCTTGGTGCCGTCCGCGTTCTCGATCGGCTCGAACATCGGCGCGTCGACGATCCACACGAACGCCCAGGCGTCGGAGTCGATCTGACCGGTCCGGTGGCCGATCTCCAGCCGCGCCGCGCCGAGCAGCTGCCGCGCGGCCGAGGCCTCGCCGGCACCGAAGAACACCGCGTCGCCGGGCTGGGCGCCGGTGGCCGCGCGCAGGCCCTCGCGCTCGGCCTCGGAGAGGTTCTTCGCCACCGGGCCGCCGAGCGTGCCGTCCTCGGCGAACGTCACGTACGCGAGCCCCCGGGCGCCGCGCTGCTTCGCCCACTCCTGCCAGGCGTCGAACTGCTTGCGCGGCTGGGACGCCCCGCCGGCCATCACGACGGCACCCACGTACGGCGCCTGGAACACCCGGAACGGCGTCTCGGCGAAGTACCGCGTCAGGTCGATCAGCTCGTTCCCGAACCGCAGGTCCGGCTTGTCGCTGCCGTACCGCGCCATCGCGTCCGCGTACGTCATCCGCGGGATCGGCGTGGTGATCTCGTGGCCGATCAGGCGCCACAGCGCACGGATGATGTCCTCGCCGACCGCGATCACGTCGTCCTGCTCGACGAAGCTCATCTCGATGTCGAGCTGGGTGAACTCCGGCTGCCGGTCGGCGCGGAAGTCCTCGTCCCGGTAGCAGCGCGCGATCTGGTAGTACCGCTCCAGCCCGCCGACCATGAGTAGCTGCTTGAACAGCTGCGGCGACTGCGGCAGCGCGTACCAGGAGCCGGGCTGCAGGCGGACCGGTACGAGGAAGTCGCGCGCGCCCTCGGGGGTTGACCGGGTGAGGGTCGGCGTCTCGACCTCCACGAAGTTCCGGTCCTCCAGGACCCGGCGCGCCGTGCGGCTGATGTCGCTCCGCAGCCGGAGGGCGGCGGCGGGGCCGGACCGGCGGAGGTCCAGGTACCGGTGGCGCAGCCGCGCCTCCTCCCCCACCTCGACGTGGTCGTCGATCGGGAACGGCAGCGGCGCGGACTCGCTCAGGACCTCCACCGCGTCGGCGACGACCTCGACGGCGCCGGTCGGCAGGTTCGGGTTGGCGTTGCCCTCCGGGCGCGGCGAGACCGTGCCGCGGACCAGCAGGCAGTACTCGTTACGCAGGCCGTGGGCGACGTCCTCGTCCCGCACGACGACCTGGGCGACCCCGGACGCGTCCCGCAGGTCGAGGAAGGCCACCCCGCCGTGGTCGCGACGCCGCGCCACCCAGCCGGTCAGCGTGACCGTCTCGCCGGCATTCTCGGACCGGAGCGTTCCGGCCTCGTGGGTGCGCAGCACTGGGGGTCCTCTCGGGTGGTTCGGGTGATGGGTCGATCGTACGGCGGGTCGGTCAGGACCCGCCGGTCACCGTCGGGTGCAGATCCTCGGCCGGCGGGGTCCACGCCGTGGGGTCGGCCGCCGACTGCTCCCCGGACCGGATGTCCCGGACCTCGTGGCCGCCGTCGGCCTGCGGGAACCACACGTACGGGATGCCGCGCCGCTCGGCGTACCGGATCTGCTTGCCGTACTTCTGGGCCGCCGGCGCGACCTCGGTGCTGATGCCGCGGCGGCGCAGGGCCGACGCGATGCGGTCGCAGGTGGCCCGGGACTCCTCGTCCGGCAGCGCCACCAGCACCGCGGTCGGCACCGACCGGCTCGCCGTGAGCAGCCCCTGGCCGACCAGGCGGCTGACCAGCCGGCTCACCCCGACGGACATGCCGACGCCCGGATAGCGCTCGTTGCCGGCGGTGGCGAGGTCGTCGTACCGGCCGCCGGAGCAGATCGAGCCCAGCGACTCGTGGCCCACCAACTGGGTCTCGTAGACCGTTCCGGTGTAGTAGTCCAGGCCGCGCGCGATGCGCAGGTCCGCGACGAGCAGGCCGGGGGCGTGCTCCCGGGCGGCCTCGACGACGCGGGTGAGCTCGTCCAGCCCCTCGTCCAGGAGCGGGTCGGCGGAGCCGAGGGCCTTGACCCGGTCGGCGAAGGAGCCGTCCTCGGCGCTGATCTCCGCGAGCGCGAGGCAGGCGTCGGCCTGCGCATCGGTCAGGCCCAGCTCCCCGGTCAGGCTCCCGTGCACCTTGCGGGGACCGATCTTGTCCAGCTTGTCGACGGCACGCAGCACCGCGGCCGTGTCGGCGATGCCGAGGCCGCGGTAGAAGCCCTCGACGAGCTTGCGGTTGTTGACCTGGATCCGGATCGGCGGGATCGGCAGCGACGCGAGGGCGTCGGCCATCACCAGCGGCAGCTCCACCTCGTGGTGGAACGCCAGCTCGCCCTGCCCGACGATGTCGATGTCCGCCTGGGTGAACTCCCGGAACCGCCCGTCCTGGGGCCGCTCACCGCGCCACACCTTCTGGATCTGGTAGCGCCGGAACGGGAACTGGAGCTTGCCGCTGTTCTCCAGCACGTACCGGGCGAACGGCACGGTCAGGTCGAAGTGCAGGCCGAGCCCGACGTCGGTGGAGTCGCCCTCCTCGGCCTGGAGGCGCCGGAGGACGTACACCTCCTTGTCGATCTCGCCCTTGCGCAGCAGCTGGTCGAGCGGCTCGACGGCGCGCGTCTCGATCGACGCGAACCCGTGCAGCTCGAACGTCCGCCGCAGTGTGTCGAGGATCTGCTGCTCGACGATGCGTCCGTCGGGAAGCCATTCGGGGAAGCCGCTGAGCGGGGTGGGCTTGGCCATGCTGGTGCTCCTGATGGGGCGGTGGGGCGGGCGGCAGAATCGCGGCGGTGGGGCGGGCGACAGCACCGCGTGGGTGCGGGGCCGGGCGACGGCGGGGCTCAGTGCCCCGGATGCTCTCCGGCCACCTCGCGGAGGAACGGGTTGGACGCGCGCTCCTGGCCGATCGTCGTCTGCGGGCCGTGCCCGGGCAGCACCACGGTCTCGTCCCCCAGGGTCAGCACCTTGTCGCGGAGGCTGCGCAGCATCGCCGGGTGGTCCCCGCCGGGCAGGTCGGTACGCCCGATCGAGCCGGCGAACAGGACGTCGCCGGACAGGCAGATCTCCGGCACCTCGTCGTGCGGGAGCCGGAACATGACCGAGCCCTCGGTGTGACCCGGCGCGTGGTCGACGGTGACCCGCAGGCCGGCGAGGTCGAGCACGTCGCCGTCGGCGAGGGTGCGCACCTCGTCGGGCTCCTGCCAGGTCGCCTTGGTGCCGAACTGCTGCTCCAGCATCGCGATCAGGCCGGGGTCCATCGCCGCGAGCGGGTCGTGCAGGCGGTACGTGTCGTCGCCGTGGATGTAGGCCGGGACGCCCGCGGCGCCGCACACCGGGGTCACCGAGTACGTGTGGTCGAAGTGGCCGTGGGTGAGCAGGACGGCCTGCGGCTCGAGCCGGTGCTCCCGCAGGACCTCCTCCAGCGTGTCGAACACGCCGACGCCGGGATCGACGACGAGACACGGTCCACCGGCCTCGGGCGCGAGGACGTAGCAGTTGGTGCCGAGCGCGGCGGCCGGGAACCCGACGAGGAGCACGGCGTCGTCCTTCCCTCGACGCGCAGGCGCCGGGACGGTGATGGGGTCAGGGGTCCAGCCTACCGACGCGCCGCGAACGGCCGCGCGAGCGGACCCGCCACCCCCGGTTGATCATGGGCTTTGCGACCCGACACGCCGGCGGGTCTGTGGCAAACCCCATGATCGACTGTGGGAGGGCGGGACCGCGCCTCGTATGCTCGCCGGGGTGCGGGTGGCCCGCCGCGAGGCGGCCGCTTTCCCGCGCCCCATGTGACCGGACGAAGGAGCCCCGCCGTGCCCGGCAAGGACCGCCAGCGCGCCCTCGCGCGCGCCAAGCTCGAGCGTCAGATGGCCCGCCGCGCCGCGGCCGCCCGCCGTCGCCGTCAGGTGCAGGCCGGACTCGGCGCCGCGGTCGCGGTGATCGTGGTCCTGGCCGGTGTGGTCTTCCTCGTCACCCAGCTCAGGGACGACAACACCGGCACGACGAAGACGGCCGCCGCGGCGGCCGGCTGCGCGTACCCGAAGTCGGCGCAGCCCGCGAGCAAGGACGTGGGCGCCCCGACCGTGGACGAGATCGCGAAGACCGGCACCCAGGTCGTCACCCTCAAGACCGACGTCGGAACGCTCACGGCGGACCTCGACCTCGCGGCCGCGCCGTGCACCTCGCACAGCTTCGCCCACCTGGCGGCGGAGAAGTACTTCGACGGGACGTCGTGCCACCGTCTGGTGACCGAGGGAATCTTCGTCCTGCAGTGTGGCGACCCGACCGGCAAGGGCGCCGGCGGGCCGGGGTACCAGTTCGCCAACGAGAACCTGCCCACCGGCAAGAGCCCCGCCTACCCGGCCGGCACCCTCGCGATGGCGAACTCGGGGCCGGACACCAACGGCAGCCAGTTCTTCATCGTCTACAAGGACACCGAGCTGTCGGCCGACTACTCCGTGTTCGGCAAGGTGACGTCGGGCCTCGACGCGGTGCAGAAGGTCGCCGCCCAGGGCGTCCAGGGCGGCCGGACGGACGGTCCGCCGAAGCAGGCCGTGACGCTCACCGCGGTGACTGCCGCGGCGCCCCGGAAGTAGCGACGGCCGGTGGGGCGGCGTGAGCCGCCCCACCGGCGAGGCTCAGCCGCCCGCGCCCGAGGTGACCCGGTAGGCGTCGTACACGCCCTCCACCTTGCGCACGGTCCGCAGCAGGTGGCCGAGGTGCTTCGGGTCCGCCATCTCGAACGTGAACCGGCTGACCGCGACGCGGTCCCGCGTCGTCGTGACGGTGGCCGACAGGATGTTCACCTGCTCCTCGGAGAGCATCTTGGTCACGTCCGACAGCAGGCGGTGCCGGTCGAGGGCCTCCACCTGGATCGCGACGAGGAACAGCGACCCGGCCGTCGGCGCCCACGACACCTCGACCAGCCGCTCGGGCTGGCGCTTGAGGTCGCCCGCGTTCGTGCAGTCCTCGCGGTGGACGCTCACTCCCCCGCCGCGGGTCACGAAGCCGATGATCGAGTCGCCGGGCACCGGGGTGCAGCACTTCGCGAGCTTCACCCAGACGTCGCTGGTGCCCTTGACGACGACCCCGGCATCGCCGCCGCCCTGCGGGACGTGGCGCTCCTTGAGCGGGCTCGCCGCCTCGGCGAGGTCCTCGACCGCGCCCTCGGGTCCGCCGAGGGCCGCCACGAGGCGCTGGACGATGTGCTGCGCGGAGAGCTGGTTCTCGCCGACCGCCGCGTACAGCGCGGTGACGTCCGCGTAGTGCAGCTCCCGGGTGAGCGAGATCAGCGAGTCGCCGCCGAGGAGGCGCTGGAGCGGCAGGTTCTGCTTGCGCATCGCCCGGCTGATCGCGTCCTTGCCGGCCTCGATCGCGTCCTCGCGGCGCTCCTTGGCGAAGAACTGCCGGATCTTGGTCCGCGCCCGGGCGCTCTTGACGAAGCTGAGCCAGTCCTGGCTCGGGCCCGCCGACTCGCTCTTGGCCGTGAAGATCTCCAGCGTGTCCCCGTTGGACAGCGTGCTCTCCAGCGGCACGAGCTTGCCGTTCACCCGGGCGCCGATACAGCGGTGCCCCACCTCGGTGTGGACCGCGTACGCGAAGTCCACGGGCGTCGCGCCGGACGGCAGCGAGACGACGTCACCCTTCGGGGTGAAGACATAGACCTCCTGGCCGCGGAGGTCGAACCGCAGCGACTCCAGGAACTCGCCCGGGTCCGCCGCCTCCTTCTGCCAGTCGAGCAGCTGGCGCAGCCAGCCCATCTCGTCCACGCCGCCGGGCGGACCGGCGATCGGGGCGCCCTTCGTCTCCTTGTACTTCCAGTGCGCCGCGATGCCGTACTCGGCGGTGCGGTGCATCGCCCAGGTCCGGATCTGCATCTCGACCGGCTTGCCCTCGGGACCCATCACCGAGGTGTGCAGCGACTGGTACATGTTGAACTTCGGCCGGGCGATGTAGTCCTTGATCCGTCCGGGTACGGGGTTCCAGCCGTTGTGGATCACGCCGAGGACGGCGTAGCAGTCGGGCACCGAGTCGACCAGGATCCGGACGCCGACGAGGTCATTGATGTCGGCGAGGTCGCGGCCGCCGACGATCATCTTCTGGTACACGGAGTACAGGTGCTTCGGCCGCCCGGTGACCTGCCCCTTGATCTTCGCGGCCTTCAGCTCGGCGGAGACCTTCTCGATCACCTGGGCGAGGACCTTGTCCCGGGCCGGGGCCTGCTCGGCGACCAGACGGGCGATCTCGTCGAACCGCTTGGGGTACATGGTCTTGAACGCGAGGTCCTCGAGCTCCCACTTGACCGTGTTCATCCCGAGGCGGTGCGCCAGCGGGGCGAGCACCTCGAGCGTCTGGCGGGCGATCCGCTCCTGCTTCGCCGTCGGCAGGAACCGGAGCGTGCGCATGTTGTGCAGCCGGTCCGCGAGCTTGATGACCAGCACCCGGGGGTCGCGGGCCATCGCGATGACCATCTTGCGGATCGTCTCGGCCTCGGCGGCCTCGCCGAACTTGACCTTGTCGAGCTTCGTCACGCCGTCGACCAGGTGGGCGACCTCGCCGCCGAAGTCCAGCGCGAGCTGCTCCAGCGTGTAGCCGGTGTCCTCGACGGTGTCGTGCAGCAGCGCCGCCATCAGCGTCGTGGTGTCCATGCCGAGTTCGGCGAGGATCGTGGCGACCGCGAGCGGGTGGGTGATGTACGCGTCGCCGCTCTTGCGGAGCTGGCCCCGGTGGAAGTCCTCGGCGGTGTCGTACGCCTTCTGGAGCATCTTCAGGTCGGCCTTGGGATGCGCCGCCCGGTGCGTGGCCGCGAGGGGCTCCAGCACCTCCCCGACGGCGCCCTGCCAGGACGAGGACCCGAACCGCGCGAGCGCCGCCCGGACCCGGCGGCCGGTGTGGGTGCCGGCGGGCGGTGCGGACGAGGGGGCGGCCGGACCGTCCGCACCCGCGGAGCGGCGGGCCCGCCCGGCGGCCGGGACGCTCGGCGCGGTCACGACGGGAGGGGCGGGCGGGGTGCCGGCCACCGGACGGGGAGCCGTGATCCGCGGCGCCGGCGGTGCCTCCGCCGACGGCGGGGGCGCGACCGGACCGCTCACGGTGGCGGCCGGAGTGACGCCCGGGTCCGGCGCGGGGCCCTCGGGCGCGCCGGACCGGTCGGGGCCGGTTGCCACCTCTCGCGCCACTGCGGTGCTCCCTGCTGCCGGATCCTGCTGATGCCGGGGATCACGCCATGGTAGCCCGCGGGATGTGCCGGTCCGGTCGTGTCGACCCGATGTGTGGACAGCTGCTCAGCGGACGGTCAGCAGGGCATCGACCGGGCGGCCCGCGAGGGCATCGCGCCCACCGAGGCCGGCGAGCTCCATCAGCACCGACAGCCCGACAACCGACGCGCCCGCCCGCTCCACCAGGTCGGCCGCGGCCGCGGCCGTGCCACCGGTGGCCAGCACGTCGTCCACCAGGAGCACCCGGGCTCCCGGCGTGAACGCGTCGGTGTGGACCTCCAGCGTGGCGTTGCCGTACTCCAGCGCGTAGTCGACGGTCAGGGTCTCTCCCGGCAGCTTCCCCGCCTTCCGGATCGGCACCACGCCGGCGCCGGTGGCGTACCCCACCGCCGCGGCGATGAGGAAGCCGCGCGCCTCGATGCCGGCGACCTCGTCGAACGGGCCGTGGCGCGCCACGATCACGTCGACCACAGCGCGGAACGCGGGGCCGTCGGCGAACAGCGGGGTCAGGTCCCGGAACAGCACCCCGGGCTGCGGGAAATCGGGGACCTCCCGGACATGCCGGGACACCAGGGCGGAGACCGCCTCGGTGCCCTCCGCACGGGCCGCGGTCACCGGCGCCGCTTGCTGCCGGACGGACGGCCCGGGTTGCCCCCGGCCCGCTTGCGCGGCTGCGGGCGACCGGCCGGCCGCGCACCGCGGGAGCCGGCCACGCCGTCCTCACCGGCCGCCTCGTCCAGCACGGCGGTACCGCCACCGACGCGCGCCGGCGCGGCGACCGCGGCGCCCCGGCGACCGGCGTCCGACGTCCGCTTGGCCAGCACCCGGCTGCGCAGGGCCGCGTACCGCGGCTCCCGCTCCTTGAGCCCGGAGACCACCGGGGTCGCGAGGAAGATCGACGAGTACGCACCGGCGGCCATGCCGACGAACAGCACGAGGCCGAGGTCCTTCAGCGTGCCGGCGCCGAGCAGGCCGGCGCCGATGAACAGCAGGCCCGCCACCGGGAGCAGCGCGATGAGCGACGTGTTGATCGACCGCATCAGGGTCTGGTTGATCGCGAGGTTCGCGGCCTCGCTGTAGGTGTACCGGCTGCCGCCGAGGATGCCCTTGGTGTTCTCGGAGACCTTGTCGAACACCACGACCGTGTCGTACAGCGAGAAGCCGAGGATCGTGAGAAGGCCGATCACCGTGGACGGCGTGACCTCGAAGCCGACGATCGAGTACACGCCCGCGGTGATCAGCAGGTCGTGCAGCAGCGCCGCCATCGCGCCGACGGCCATCTTCCACTCGTACCGGAAGGCGAGATAGGCCGTCACCAGCACGAGGAACACCACGAGGCCGAGCAGGGCCTTGTTGGTGATCTGGCTGCCCCAGGACGGGCTGACCCGGTTGTCGCTGATCTCCCCGGCGGGGATGCCGGTCGTGTCGGCGACCGCGAACTTCACCCGTGTCGACGCGTCCTCGGACAGCCCGGCCGTGCGGACCAGGAAGCTGTGCTCGGTGCCGCGGATCTCCTGCGCCGAGACGACCTCCGCGCCGGCGTCCGCGACGACCTTCGACGCCTCGGACAGCGTCACGCCGTTCTTCGCCGGGATCACGAAGGAGTTGCCGCCGGAGAACTCGATGCCGAAGTTGAAGCCCCGGATCAGGAAGCTCGCCAGCGCGATCAGCAGACAGACCAGCGCGATGACATACCAGGTCCGCCGCCGGCCGACGAAGTCGAACGCGCCGTTGCCGTCGTACATGCGTCGCAGGACTGAAGCCATGTCACGCCTCCTTGGTCGTGGCGCGCCGGGCGGCGGCCTCGGTGTCGGCCGCGGCCTGCGCCGCGACCCGCCCGAGTCCGCTGATGCGAGGCGACATGAACGCCTTGGACCGCGACAGCAGCGCGACCACCGGGTGGGTGAAGAGGAAGACGACCACCAGGTCGAGGACCGTCGACATGCCGAGCGTGAAGGCGAAGCCCTTCACCGCACCGGCGGCGATGACGTACAGCACCGCGGCGGCCAGGAAGGAGACCGTGTCCGCCGAGATGATCGTCCGGCGGGCCCGGACCCAGGCGCGGGGCACCGCGCTACGCGCGGACCTGCCCTCCCGGATCTCGTCCTTGAGTCGTTCGAAGAACACCACGAACGAGTCCGCCGTGATGCCCACCGACACGATGAAGCCGGCGATGCCCGCGAGCGTCAGGGTGAAGCCGATCGTGTTCGGCCGGCCGAGCAGGATCAGCACCGCGTACACGACGAGGCCGGACAGCAGCAGGCTCGCGATCGTGACGATGCCGAGCAGGCGGTAGTAGAAGAGGACGTACACGAGGACGAGCGCGAGGCCGACCGCACCGGCCAGGAGCCCGGCCTCCAGCTGGGCGAGCCCCAGCGTGGGCGAGATCGTCTGGGCGGTCTGCTGCTCGAACGTCAGCGGGAGCGCGCCGTACTTCAGCTTGGTGGCGAGGTCCTTCGCGCTCTGCTCGTTGAACCCGCCGGTGATCTCGGCCTGGCCGGTGATGACGCCCTGGATCTCCGGGGCGGACACGACGTCGTTGTCGAGCACGATCGCGACGCGCTTGCGGTCCTGGTCCTGCTCGTTGAACGCCTTGCGGGTCAGGTTCGTCCACTTGTCCTGGCCGTTGCCCTTGAAGTTCAGCGTGACGATCCACTGGGCCCGGCTCGCGTCGAACTGGTAGTTCGCCGAGGACACGTCCGTGCCCAGCACGGCGGCCTTGTCGAGCAGGTACTTCGTGGTGTCGTCGCAGGCGGTGACCTGCTGGTCGGGCGCGGAGATGCTGCCCGGCGGCCGGGCGTTGAGCTTGGCGCAGGTGATCTGCGGGACGTTGAACTGCACGGCGGCCGGCAGCACGGCGATCTCGGCGGGGGTCAGCTTCTCGAGGGCCGCGACGAGGGGCGCCGCGCGCCCGTCGGCCAACTGCGCGGGGTCGGTCAGCGTGGTGAGGGTGGCCAGGGCCGACCTGCCGCCGAGCTTCGCGGTGACCTCGGCGAGCGTCGGCGGCGTGAGGGCGTCGGCCCGCGACCCGGACGGCGTCGCCGAACCGGACGCGGACGGCGTCGCCGAACCAGACGCGGACGGCGTCGCCGAACCGGATGGGGTCGGCGTCGCCGCCGGCTCCGCGGCCGGGACGTCCGGCGCCGTCTTGACCACCTGGCGGAACCGCATCTGCGCCGCGGCGCCGATCCGCTTCACGTCCTCGTTGTCCTGGCCGGGGACGCTCACCACGATGTTCGTGTTGCCCTCGGTGACGACCTCGGCCTCGGCGACACCGAGACCGTTGACCCGGTTCTCGATGATCTGCCGGGCCGTCTCCAGGCTCTCCGCGGACGGGGGCTGCCCGGTCGACGTCTTCGCCGACAGCGTGACCGTCGTACCGCCGATCAGGTCCAGGCCCAGGCGCGGCGCGAGCTTGCGATCACCGGTGAAGAAGACCAGCGCGTACAGGGCCACGAGGATCGCCAGCAGCACGGCGATGTACCGCCCCACGCGCAGCTGTCCGGAAGGTGCCACGACTGTCCTGTCTCCTCGCGCTCGGGTCCCGCGACAGGTGCCGCGAGTCGTCTGCCGGCGCCGGGCCGAGCCGTGCGGCCCACCTCCCGGCACGCACCACGGTGCCCCGCAGGCGGGGCACCGTGGCCGGTCAGTCCTTGGTCGGGGGGAGCTCGGCGGGGTCGGTGCCGGGCTCCGGCGTAGCGTCCGGGACGACCCGGCCGATCGCGCCGCGGGCGTACCGGTTGGTCACGCCGGGCGCGACCTCCAGGGTGACGCTCTCGTCGTCGGAGCCGACCACCGTGCCGTACAGGCCCCCGATCGTCAGCACCTGCGAGCCCACGTCGACGTTCTGCTGCATCGAGGCCATCTCCTTGCGCTTCCGCGACTGTGGGCGGATCACGACGAGATACATCACCACGAGGAGGCCGACCATGAGGAGCAGAGGCACGTAGCTACCTCCGCCAGAGGACGAGTTCACGGTTCGGACCTTTCGTCGGATGCGAGACAGACCGGCGGCGGCGAGTCTAGTCGGTCGGCGCCGCCCGTCCGGCAACGGGCGGGGGTACCGGGCCTGTTCCCCGGCGCCGTCACGGCCCGCCGAGGAACAGGTCGCCCTGGCCGAGCACCGGCGGCGGCGTCCGGCCCAGATGCGCCCAGGCCGCGGGGGTCGCGACCCGGCCCCGTGGGGTCCGTGCCAGCATCCCCGCGCGCACCAGGAACGGCTCGGCGACCTCCTCGACGGTCTCCGGCTGCTCCCCCACCGCGACCGCGAGGGTGGACAGGCCGACGGGGCCGCCCCCGAACAGGTCCACCAGCGCCAGCAGCACGCCCCGGTCCAGCCGGTCCAGCCCGAGCTCGTCGACCTCGTAGACCTCGAGCGCCGCCCGGGCGACCGGCAGCGTCACCACACCGTCGGCGCGGACCTCGGCGAAGTCCCGGACCCGGCGCAGCAGCCGGTTCGCGATCCGGGGCGTGCCGCGGGCCCGGCCGGCGATCTCCGCGGCACCGTCGGCGTCCAGGCGCACGCCGAGGATGGCCGCGGACCGGCGCAGGATCGTCTCCAGGTCCGCGGGGTCGTAGAAGTCCAGGTGCGCGACGAAGCCGAACCGGTCGCGCAGCGGCGAGGTGAGGAGCCCGGACCGGGTGGTGGCGCCGACGAGCGTGAACGGCTCGACGTCCAGCGGGATCGCGGTCGCGCCGGGACCCTTGCCGACCACCACGTCGACCCGGAAGTCCTCCATCGCCGAGTACAGCAGCTCCTCGGCGGGCCGGGCCATCCGGTGGATCTCGTCGATGAACAGCACATCGCCCGCGGACAGCTGGGTGAGGAACGAGGCCAGGTCGCCCGCGCGCTCGATCGCCGGCCCGCTGGTGATCCGGATCTGCACACCGAGCTCGGCCGCGACGATCATCGCCAGCGAGGTCTTGCCCAGCCCGGGCGGCCCGGACAGCAGGATGTGGTCCGGCGGCCGCTGCCGGAGCCGGGCACCCTGCAGGAGCAGGTCCAGCTGCTCGCGCACCCGCGGCTGGCCGGGGAACTCGTCCAGCGACCGCGGGCGCAGGCTCGCCTCGACCTCGAAGTCGGCCGGTTCGGCGTACGCGGAGACGAGCGCATCGCCCGTCTCGTCCCCGGCGCCCATCTCGCTCACCGGCGGCCCAGCAGCCGGATCGCCTGCCGCAGCGCCGGGGCGACCTCGGGCGCGCCGTCGGTGCCGCCCTCGATCGTGTCGAGGGCGGCGTCGACCTCCTTGCCGGCCCAGCCGAGACCGGCCAGCCCGGAGCGGACCTGGACCCGCCACGCCGCCTCACCCGTGACCGGGGCGGCCGCGGCGCCGTCCGGTCCGGCCGGCGGCCCCATCCGGTCGCGGAGCTCGACGACGAGCCGCTCGGCGCCCTTGCGGCCGATCCCGGGGACCCTGGTGAGCGTGGCGAGGTCGCCGCCCGCGACCGCGCGCCGGACGTCGTCGGGGCCGAGGACCGCGAGGACGGCCCTGGCCAGCTTCGGCCCGACCCCGCTGGCGGTCTGCAGCAGCTCGAACATGTCCCGCTCGTCGTCGCCCGCGAACCCGTACAGCGTGAGCGAGTCCTCCCGGACGATCAGGCTGGTGGCGACCCGCCCGTGGGCGCCGGTGCGGAGCCCCGCGAGGGCGGCGGGCGTGCACAGCACGGCGAGACCGACACCGCCGACCTCGACCACCGCATGGTCGACGCCGATCCGCAGCACGGTCCCGGCGAGCGAGGTGATCACCGGACCACCGGCACGCGGGCCCGGGCCCTCGACTGGGCCGCAACCTGGGCCTGGACCCTGGCCTGGGCCGTCGCCACGGCCCGGGCCCCCTGCGCCTGGGCGGCGGCGAGCCGGGCCTGGGTCGGGCCCCGCCACAGGTGGCAGATCGCCAGCGCGAGCGCGTCCGCGGCGTCCGCCGGGCGGGGGGCCACGGTGAGCCCGAGCAGCCGGGTCACCATCGTGGTGACCTGCGCCTTGTCGGCCCGGCCGTTGCCGGTCACCGCGGCCTTGACCTCGCTCGGGGTGTGCAGCGCGACCGGCACACCGGCCCGGGCGGCGACGACGAGCGCCACCGCCCCCGCCTGCGCCGTGCCCATCACGGTGCGGACGTTGTGCTGGCTGAAGACCCGCTCCACCGCGACCACGTCGGGACGGTACGCCTCGACGGCGGCCGTGAAGGCCTCGTCCAGCGCCAGCAGCCGCGCGCCGATGTCGGCGTCGGCGGGAGTGCGGACGACCTCCACCGACACCAGGCTGCACCGGCCCCCCAGGCCGCCGTCCACCACGCCGACGCCGCAGCGGGTCAATCCTGGGTCGACCCCGAGCACCCGCACACCGAACCTCCACGCTCTACCCGAACACGTGTTCGACACGGTATCCCGAGGTGCCCACCGGGCACGGGACGACACGCCCGGCCGGCGTCACCCGCCGGTCGTACCGGAGTCCTCCGGGTCCACCGGCCCCGACGTGGACCCCTCGCCGCCGCCGATCCCGTTGCCGCCCGCGGTCCCGGTGGCGAGCCCGGGCAGACCCTCGCCCTCGCGGTCCACCTCGCCGGTCGCGGTCGGGGTCGCGCTGGCGGTCCCGTCGTCCGCGGCCGGCGCGTCCCGGACGGGCTCCCCCGCGCGCTCGGCGGCCCCCGGTCCGCCGCCGGCGCCGGCGGAGCTCTCCGCGGCCTCGTCGGCGACCTCGGCGCCCACCTCGGTCGGCTCGCTGGTGTTCGGCTGGCTCATCCGGTGCTCCTCCTGGTCGGTGAACAGTCCGCCTACCCGGTCCGTCCCGCGCCCACACCCGCCCCTCGCGTGATCACCACCGGTATCTCGTCGCCAGAGCGCGACAATCCGGTGGTGATCACGGGAAGAGCGGAGCGGTCAGCCGACCTTCTCCATCACGTCGTCCGACACGTCGAAGTTCGCGTACACGTTCTGCACGTCGTCGCAGTCCTCGAGCGCGTCGATCAGCTTGAAGACCTTGGGCGCGCTGTCCTCGTCCAGCTCGACGCTCATGCTGGGCAGGAAGCTGGCGTCCGCGGAGTCGTAGTCGATCCCCGCCTCCTGGAGCGCGGTGCGCACGGCCACCATGTCGGTCGGCTCGCTGACCACCTCGAAGGAGTCCCCGAGGTCGTTGACCGCCTCCGCACCCGCGTCCAGCACGGCGAGCAGGACGTCGTCCTCGGCCAGGTCACCCTTCGGGACCAGGACGACGCCCTTGCGGTTGAACAGGTACGACACGCTGCCCGGGTCGGCCATGTTGCCGCCGTTGCGGCTCATCGCGGTACGGACCTCGCTGGCGGCGCGGTTCCGGTTGTCGGTGAGGCACTCGATCAGCACCGCCACCCCGGCCGGGCCGTAGCCCTCGTAGGTGATGGTCTGCCAGTCGGCGCCACCGGACTCCAGCCCCGAGCCCCGCTTGACCGCGCGGTCGATGTTGTCGTTGGGGACCGAGCTCTTCTTGGCCTTCTGGATGGCGTCGTACAGCGTCGGGTTGCCCGCCGGGTCACCGCCGCCGGTCCGGCACGCGACCTCGATGTTCTTGATCAGCTTGGCGAAGAGCTTGCCCCGCTTGGCGTCGATGCCGGCCTTCTTGTGCTTCGTGGTCGCCCACTTCGAGTGGCCGCTCATCTACCCCTCCTCGGTCCGCACGGCGCGCACCATCTCGACGAAGAGGGCGTGCACCCTGATGTCACCCGTCAACTCCGGGTGGAAACTCGTGGCCAGCAGGTTCCCCTGCCGCACGGCGACGATCCTACCGTCGGCGGGGCCGCCCTCCACGCGCGCGAGGATCTCGACGGCCTCCGAGGCGGTCTCGACCCACGGCGCCCGGATGAAGACCGCGTGCACGGGCCCGATCCCGGCGAAGTGCACGTCGTCCTCGAACGAGTCGACCTGCCGACCGAACGCGTTCCGGCGGACCGTGACGTCCAGGCCGCCGAACGACTCCTGGTCCGGCCGCCCGTCCAGCACCTCACCGGCGAGCATGATCATCCCGGCGCAGGAGCCGTACACCGGCATCCCGCGCTTGATCCGGTCCCGGATCGGCTCCAGCAGCTCGAAGATCTGCGCCAGCCGGGAGATCGTCGTGGACTCCCCGCCGGGGACGACGAGCGCGTCGACCGACGCCAGCTCCTCGGGACGGCGGACGGGCCGGGCGACGACACCGCACTCGGCGAGGGCGGCGAGGTGCTCACGGACGTCGCCCTGGAGGGCGAGGACGCCGATGACGGTTTCGGTCATGTGGGGTTCGGCTCTCAGGTACGGGTCGGGGGCGGGGGGGG
>JAVEDU010000026.1 GCA_030840805.1 Actinomycetota bacterium | reverse complement strand
TGACGATCCACCCGGACGTCTCGGGACGCCCGCAGGTGCTGCTCATGCTCGAACGCCTCATCGAGCACATCAACTCCCACGAGGGCATCCGCTGGGCCACGTTCGACGAGATCGCCGACGACTTCGCCCGCCGGTCACCGCGGAGCGGCTGACCTGCCGGTGCGGCCCTCACGCCTCGCCCAGGAGGGTGCCGACGCGGGTGCGCAGGTCGTCGCGCAGCCGGTCCTCGTTCACGGAACCGTCGGAGCGGCGCGGTACCTGCACCGTGCGCTCCGCGGCGAAGTCGAACGGGGCCGGGGGGGAGTCCAGCTCCCGGATCGGGATCCAGCCGGTCGGCTCGCCCCCGTCACCCGACTCGTTGCTCCCCGTCCGGGCGTGCAGCATGCCGGCCTCGAACACCACGTTGGGGTTGTCCAGATAGGACCCCTCCGGGGTGGGCTCGGACAGGTAGCAGATCCCGAACCGGGAACGGGTGACCTCCTTGGCGATCTGCGTGCTGATGTTCCCCGACTGCGCCATCCGTCTCCAGTCGGTGAACTCGATCCGGTCGGAGAAGTCGTCCAGCACCTCGTCGATGACCGTCATCACCCTCATGTCCGCGCGGACCGAGGACGCGATGAAGAAGTGTGGCTTCGCGAGCCGGGGGAACTTCGCGGACTCCAGGTTGTCCTGCAGGTCCGCGATGGCCGAGGCGGTCATCCGCGACTGGCTCCGGTTGACGTCGTACAGCTCCAGCAGGATCGCCAGCGCCTCGGCCAGCATGGCCAGCTCGACCTTCGCGACGTCGGTGATTCCCAGGTGGCTGCACGACTCGAAGTAGTAGATGCCGAGCACGCGCCGGCGACGCAGCGGCAGGACCACCACGGTCCGGATCGACTGGTCCGACGAGGGTCGGTACGGCGACGGCAGCTCGCAGCCGGACCACTCGTCGATCAGCGCGGGCGCGTCTCGCAGCGACTTCTTGTCCACCCCGACGATCCAGAGTGGCCGGTCGCTGCCGAATGCCAGCGTGAGTGGGTTGGTGTAGCCACCCTCCCGGGTGCGGACGGGGGCGGAGTGCTCCCGGTCGTCGCTGCTCCAGAACATCTTCAGCACCGGCTCGCCGCCGAGTGTCTCCTCGCGCATGAGCTCGAAGTACTCGGCGTCGAGCTCGGTGCGGACGTACCGGACGATCAGCCCGCGGACGCGGTCGAAGATCTCGTCGTCGACGATGTCGACCGAGCGGGCGAAATGCCGGAGCTGGCCGGCCAACGTGTTCGTCTTCGCGGTCATGGCCGCTCCTCGGCAGAGGGTTCGATGCCACCGGGTGACGACGACGGCCGCAGGGACTCCGTCGCCGCGCCGGCCGCGCCGCCGCCCCGCCCCACTATGACGGCGGCCGGAGGTCCGTGTCGACCTTCGTCGGATGTCCGACCCGCCGCGCGGCGCGGGCGGGGCAGGTCGCGCGTCGCCCGCACCGGGAGCACGCTGGGGCCATGTGTGCGGGCGGCGAGGCCGACGAGGCGCGCCGGGCCGCGCCGCGCCCGGCCGAGGGCCCCGCCGTCGACCCGATCACGCTCGATCCCGTCGACGAGGTCGTCCTCACCACGCTGGTCGACAACAGCTACGACGGGCTGATGGAGGACGCCGGCCCGGCCCGGCGCGCGCGGCTGTCCGGGCTGCCGACGGTGCCCGCGCCCCAGTTCGCCGAGCTGCGGACGTTCCCGGGGCTCGTGGCGGAGCACGGGTTCTCCGCCCTCGTCACCGTCCGGCGGGGCAGGACGACCCACACCCTGCTGTTCGACACCGGCGTCTCGCCGGACGGCCTCGCGACGAACGCGGCTCGCCTGGGCATCGACGCCGGGACGATCGAGGCCGTCGTGCTGAGCCACGGCCACTTCGACCACGCGGGCGGGTTCGTCGGTCTGTCCCGCCTCTGCGCCGGCCGCGCGCTGCCGCTCACCGTGCACCCGCTGGTGTGGACGCGTCGCCGGTTCGCCGTGCCGGGAAGCCCCGAATGGGCCTTGCCCACGCTGAGCCGCTCGGCGCTGGAGGCGGAGGGGTTCGGCGTGATCGAACGCCGGGAGCCGTCCCTGCTCCTCGACGGCTCGCTGCTCCTCACCGGTGAGGTGGACCGGACCACCGAGTTCGAGCACGGGCTGCCGTTCCACGAGGCGTGGCACGGCGGGGGGTGGGAGCCCGACTCGCTGATCGTGGACGAGCAGGCGCTGGTGGCGCACGTCCGTGGCCAGGGGCTGGTCGTCCTGACCGGCTGCGGGCACGCCGGTGCGGTGAACATCGCCCGCCACGCGCTGCGGCTGACCGGCGTGGACCACCTGCATGCGCTCCTCGGCGGGTTCCACCTCGGCGGTGCCGCGTTCGAACCGTTGATCGAGCCGACCGTGGCAGCGCTCACGGAGCTCGACCCCGATGCCCTCGTCCCGGCGCACTGCACAGGCTGGAAGGCGCAGCAGCGACTGGCGAGCGCGCTGCCGGACGCGTTCGTCCCGGGCGCGGTGGGGACCTCGTACACCTTCGCCGCGGCGCCCGAGCGGCAGCACGGCGGCTGAGAGCCCCGGCCGGCACAAAGGGGGCGAACCGGGCCGCACGGTGATTCCGCGGCACGCGGGCGGACGGGCATGGGACCATGGCGGCCGTGGGCAGCACAGTGGCGCCGATGCCATCCGGGAGAGCGGGTATGCCCACCGCGACGAGCGGCGGTCCCGCCGGCGACGTCGTCATGGTCGACGAGGCGGCCCTACCGGTACGCCGGCCGCGGGACCTGCTCCGGACGGTGGGCGGTGCCGTCAGCCTCGCGCTGGTGTTGGCACTCGGAGCCGTCGCGACCGACACGATGTCGGGCGCGCAGTCCGACCTGACCCGCGCCGCCCAGCACCTCCCCGGGCTGCTCCGGCAGGCCCTGTACGCGGTGACGTCGCTCCTGCTCCTCGCCGTACCGGTGGCCTTGCTCGTCCGGCAGGCGCTGTGGCGCCGGTGGCGGCAGATCGGGGAGGCGCTCGCCGCCTCCCTGCTGGCGCTCGGCGCCTCGTTCCTGCTGGTCGCATGGGTCGTGCACGGCGCGCCCGAGTCGCTCACCAGCGCCCTGACCTCGACCGTGAACGGGCCGCCCGCGCCGACCGCGAGCTACCTGGCCGCGTTCGTGGCGTTCGTGGCGGTCACCGACGTGTCCGGGCGGCCCGGGTGGGCCAGCCTCGCCTGGGGCTCGGTGGGGCTGTCCGCCCTGGCCGCGATCCTCGCCGGCGCCTCCACCCCGCTGCACGCCACCGTGATGTTCGTGCTCGGCCGGACGATCGCCGCGGCGGTCACGTACGCGGCCGGATCGGCGAACGTGCGACCGTCCGCCCGCGAGGTCGTCCGCGCCCTGGGCTCGCTGCGACTCGACGTCGCCTCCTGCCTCCGCGGCGCCGACACCGGCGACGGGCGGGTGTACGAGGTCGCTCTCCGCTCCGGCGACGGGCTCCGGGTCGTCGTGCTCGACCGGGACCAGCAGGGCTACGGCCTGGTGTACCGCGCGTACCGCTGGCTGCGGCTGCAGGGCCCGGCCGCGCGGCGCTCGATCGTCACCCTGCGCCGGGCCACCGACCACCAGGCCATGGTCGCGTACGCCGCCCGCGCCGCCGGTGCCCGGACCCCCGAGCTGATCGGCGTCTGCCCGGTCGGCCCCGACGCGACGCTGCTCGCGTTCACCGACCGGCCGGTGCACACGTTCGGCGAGCTCGGCGACGCCGTGACCGACGAGCACCTGCGCGGGGCGTGGGAGCAGGTCCGCCGGCTGCACGACGCGTTCGTCGCGCACCGGGCGCTCACGCTCGGCCGGTTCGGGGTCGACACCGACGGCGAGGTGTGGCTGCGGGACGTTCGTACCGGTGACATCGCCGCCTCCGACTTCCTGCTGCGTCTGGACCTCGCGCAGTTCCTGGTCGAGTCGGCGCTCGCCGTCGGGCCGGAGCGGGCCCTGCGCGCCGCCTTCGACGCGGTCGGCGGGGCCCGGGTCGCGCGCGCCCAGCCGTTCCTGCAGCCGGTCGCGCTTGCCCTGTCCACCCGTACCGCACTGCGCCACCACCGGGGGCTACTGGAGGCACTGCGTGCGGGCCTCGCCCCCGCGTTGTCGAGCGAGGCGCCGGTCCGACTGGAGCGGGTACGCCCCCGCACGCTCGTCACGGTCGCCGCGGCGACGCTCGCGGTGTACATCCTGCTGGGCCAGCTCGCCTCGGTGGACCTCGTCCGGGTCGTCGCCACCGCGGACTGGCGGTGGCTGACCGCGGCGGCCGCGCTGTCCGCCCTCACCTACGTCGCGGCCACGCTGTCGATCTCCGGGTGGGTGGTGGAACGCCTGCGGTTCGGGCGGACGCTGCTGGTCCAGATCGCCGCGTCGTTCGTGACGCTGGTGGCGCCGGCCACCGTCGGCGGCGTGGCCCTGAACGCCCGCTACCTCCAGCGGGCCGGCGTCCCGCCCGCGCTCGCGGTCGCCAGCGTGGGCGTCTCGCAGGCGGTCGGCCTGGTCGTGCACGTGGTGCTGCTGGCGCTGTTCGTGTTCCTCACCGGGACGTCCACGAATCCGGCGTTCAGCGTGCCCGGGTGGGCGTACATCATCGTCGGCGCCGCGGTGGCCCTGCTCGCCCTGGTCTTGGTCCTGCCCCGGGGCCGGGGGTGGCTGCGCAGCCGGGTGCGGCCGCTGATCACCGAGACCCTGCCCCGGCTCCTGGAGGTTCTCCAGCGGCCACGCAAGCTCGCGGAGGGGCTCGGCGGCACCGTGCTGCTGAGCGCCGCGTACGTCCTGTGCCTGTGGGCGGCGGTGCAGGCGTTCGGGGGGCATGTCGACATCGCGACCGTCGCGGTCGTGTACCTCGCCGGCAGCGCGATCGGCTCGGCCGCGCCGACCCCCGGTGGGCTGGGTGCGGTCGAGGCCGCGCTGTCCGCCGGGCTCACCGCCGCGGGCCTGCCCAGCGTCACGGCGGTGTCCGCGGTGCTGCTCTTCCGGCTGGTGACGTTCTGGGTGCCGGTCCTGCCCGGGTGGATCGCGTTCAGCGTGTTGCAGCGCCGCCAGGCGATCTGACCCCGCGACTCAGCGACCGGCGCGTTCCACCGCGGGGCTGCTGCCCGAGCCCGGCGTCGGGGACGGGCCGGTCGGGGGGACCGGCGGACCGCTGTCGGCCGGCGGGTTCGACGGCTCCGGGGACGGGGCCGTCGTGGCGGACGGCCCGGCCGAGCGGGTCGGACGTGGTCGCGAGGTCGGGGCGTCCGACGACGGAGCGGTACTCGGCCCCCGGCTCGCCCCTGACGTGGTGCCCCCGCCCCGGGGCCCGGCGGCCGGCTGCAGCGACCCGGCGGTGCCGCTCGGCGTCACCGTCACCGTCACCGTCACGGTGACGCTGGGCGAGGGCCTGCCGACCGGGGCATCCGGCCGGTGGCCGATCGCCCAGATCGCGCCGGTGAGACTCCCGACCGCCGCGACGCCCACGAAGACGACGGTGAGCCACCGAGGGCTGAGCGGGAGCACGGGCGTCCTTCCGAGTGCACGGCCGGCGGGTCAGGTCACCCGGTATGGTGCCCGGTTTCGACGGGAACGCAACCGCGCGGGCCCCGATCGTGGGGCATGCCACGGCGACCGCGTGCGCGCGGCCCCGGCGGCGCGTGCGTCAGCCGTCCGGCAGGGCCTGGTACAGGCGCCGGGCGATCAGCCTGTGTCCGGTCGCGTTCGGGTGGTCGCCGTCCGGGGCCAGCAGGGGCGTCGGATCCCCCGTGCCGTCCGGGCCCTTGAACGCGGTGGAGACGGCGACGTACCGGCTCCCGGTGTCGGCGGCGGCCTGCTGGAGCGCCCGGTTGGTGAAGCCGGTCGCCGAGACGGCGATCTCGAGCCCCGCGGGCCCGTAGGTGGCCAGGCCGACCCTGCCGTCCCGGAAGACATTCCAGTAGCCGAGGACGGCGACCTGTACGGTGCCGTGTCGCAGGTACCGGATCCGCCGCACCGCCGCGTTCACGTCGGCGCGTACCTCCTGCGCGGCCGGGCCGAAGGTGCCGGCCGCGGACGCGCCGGCCAGCACCGTCCGGAACGCGGGGCCCATGTCGTTCGCCCCGACCATGACGACGACCGTGGTGGCCGTGCGGATCGCGGCCTTCGCGGACGGGGTCTCGATCTGCTGCTGGACGTCGGGGCTCGTGAACCCGCCGCGGGCGAGGTTCGTCGTCTGCACGCGGCCGCCGGTGTGGCTGTGCACCATCGCGCCGTAGAGCTCCCCGAACGGGACGCAGTCGCAGGCGCCGCCGGACGGTACCGAGTCGCCGAACACCACGAGGTTCACCGGCCGGGCGGTGGAGACCACGTCCGCGGCCGGCCGGAGGGGGGAGCGGCCGAGCGGCAGCGCGAGCGCGACGAGGAAGGACAGGACGGCGGCACCGGGCGGGACCAGCCGTCGCAGGGAGGCAGGTCCGAGACGCACGAGAGCTCCAAACTGCGGCGGTTCCTCGGTGCATCGACAGGGGACGCCGAGGACTTGAGGCCGGTTCCGGTAGTAAACCAGACACTTCCGGCCATCCAGGGGCACGGTGACGGGGCCGATCGTCGCGGCGGGCGACCGGCCCGTCGGTGTCCTCAGTGCCCCGTCTTCGCCTTCGCGGTCGCGAGGTCGATGCCGTGCAGCCGCAGCAGGTTCTCGCCGAGGATCTTCCGCTTCGCCTGGTCGGTCAGCTGGGGATAGCCGTAGCCGTCGCACAGGTCCTGCGGGATCTGGAAGTCCATGAACGCCTCCAGCGCCCACTGCGGCTGCCAGATCGGCGCCTCGCTGCCGTAGATGATCTTGTCTTCGCCGCACCAGAACAGGAGTTTGCCGATGATCTCCGCGAACATCCGCGGGGAGCGCACGACGAAGTTGACCGTCGCGGCGATGGACGCGTACAGGTTCGGGTACCGGATCAGCTGCCAGCACACCTCGTCCAGGAACGGCAGCCCGACGTGGTAGATCACGAAGTTGATGTCCGGGAAGTTCGCGGCGGCGCCGTCCATGTCCCACGTCTGGGTCGCCTCGATCGGCTGCGGACCGAGCGGCACGCCCTTGTGGACGCCGATCAGGTCGATGCCGAGCTCCTGCGCCTTCTCGAAGACCGGGAACGCCACCTTCGGGTCGTCCATCCGCCACGGGAACGGCGAACCGTAGTCGTACCGCACGTTGTAGAACTTGAAGGCCTTCGCGTTGAACTCGCCGACCTGGCGCTCCATGAGGTCCAGCGCCCGGCGGCCCTCCAGCGGGTTCACCGAGCCCCAGAACACGGTGCGGTCGGGATCGCGGGCGGCGAGCTCGGCGCACTCCTCCCACGGCGACAGGCCGTCCTTGAACAGGTCGGTCAGCGGCAGCGGCATCGCGACGAGCATGTCCGTGTCGGAGTGGTCGTAGACCATCTCCCGGATCTCCTCGACCGTCCACTGGCGGAGGAACTCCGCCGCCGGCATGTGCGGCTCGTTGTCCGGCGTGAGCACGTTGTGGAACGCATACAGGTGGTTCGCGAACATCTCGCCGGCCGACCCGAGTGCGTTCTTCTTGTCGAAGTTGAACGGATGTGCCACACCGTCGAAGACGAACGCGTCTCTGATCACGTCGATGCTCCCTTCGGCGGCGACGGCAGGTGCGCCGCAACGTAGGCGTCCCGGTCGCCGGCGGCGACGGGCGGGGGGAGGAACTGGAGTTTCTGCCGGGCGCTGTCGCTGAGCCGGTCGGTGGTCCAGGCCTCGTCCCAGGACACCGTGACCTCGGCGTCGGCCACGCCCGGGAGCGCGCCGACCCTGGTCCGGACGTCGTCGAGGACCCGGGCCGCGAACGGGCACCACCCGGTGGTGAGGATGAGCTCGACCCGGGCCGCGCCGTCGTGGACGGTGGCCGACCGGACGAGGCCCATGTCCACCACCGACACGCCCTTCTCGGCACAGCACGGGTCGTACACATCCCGCAGGGCGTCGAGCACGGTGTCGTCGATCTCCGGCATGGCAGCTCCAGAGCATCCGGGGGCCGCCGACTGTGGCATGGGACACATTCGATGTCCAGAGGTGTCTCGCAGGTGAGACGGCCCGCCATACACCGGGGAACTCTGGGTACAGCGGTGGTATCTGCCCGCATCCACGGAGGACGAGATGGCCACGCTCAGCCCGATCGACGTACAGAAGGCACTGAAGGGCATGGACTACCCGGCGAAGAAGGACGACATCGTCGGGCAGGCCGAGCGCAACGGTGCCGGTGACGAGGTCCTGGAGGCGCTCCGCAACCTCCCCGAGAAGCAGTACGACGGACCGGACCAGGTCAGCGAGGTCGTCCGCGGCGGCTGAGGCCGCCCCTCGGAGGAGAGGAGCCGGCATGACGTCGGTCATGGAGTGGGCCGAGGCGTTCGTCGAGGCCAACAACAACGACCCCGAGCTCGAGGCCCACGGCAGGTACTACACCTGCACGTACCTCCTCGACATGGAAGACCACACGTTCCTGGTGTGGATGGTCGGCGGCCAGGTCGCCGAGCTGGCCGTGGACACCGGCCCGCTCGACATCCCGTACCAGTTCCTGGTGCGGGCGAGCGCGGACACCTGGCGGCACTTCGGCGTACCGGAGCCGGAGCCGATGTACCACGGCATTTTCGCCGCGACGTTCCAACGGGACATGACGCTGGAGGGTGACGTGCTCGTCCTCATGCAGAACCTGCGGTGCTTCGTGCGGCAGATCGAACTGCTGCGCACGACCGGGGTGCCGGTCTGATGGCCACGATCTCGCCCGTGACCGGGCGCTACCTGACCGTCGACGTCGACGGCCTGACGTACAAGGTCTTCTATCTGGAGAACGGCACCGGGCAGCCGCTGGTCTGCCAGCACACCGCCGGGGCCCACAACCACCAGTGGCGCGGGCTCCTGGAGGACGAGGAGCTGACCGCCACCCACCGGGTCATCGCGTACGACCTGCCCCGGCACGGCAAGTCGGACCCGCCGGAGAACTCCGCGTGGTGGACCGAGGAGTACAGGCTCTCGGCGGACCACTACGTGAACTTCATCGTCGCGTTCTGCGACGCGCTGGAACTCGAGGACCCGCTGTTCATCGGGTCGTCGTTCGGTGGGCACGTGGCCCTTCAGCTGGCGCTGCGGCACCCGGAGCGGTTCGCCGGGGTGATGGCGGTCGAGGGCGCCGACCACTCGCCGGGCTTCTACCTGGACTGGTGGCAGCACCCGCACGCGAACGCCGCCCAGATCTGCGCCAGCGGCACCTGGGACCTGATGGCGCCGCAGTCGCCGCTCCCGGACAGATGGAAGACGTGGTTCTACTACAGCCAGGGCTCCGAGGCGTTCAAGGGCGACCTGTACTTCTACTCGATCGACCACGACCTGCGGGGCCGGCTCGGCGAGATCGACACCGACCGGTGCCCGGTCGTGGTGATGACCGGGGAGTACGACTACCTGACCACGCCGGAGGACGGGAGGCGGAGCGCGGGCCAGATCAAGAACGGCGAGTTCATCGAGATGAAGGGGATCGGCCACTTCCCGATGAGCGAGAACTACCCCCTCTTCAAGCGGTACCTGGAACAGGCGCTCGGTCTGCTCGCTCCGAGGCTCAGCCCACCGGGGTGACGTCCGACGGGGTGAGGGCGGCCGCCTGCACAGCCAGGATCCGCGTCAGCTCCGCGGCGGGCTCCGGCCGGCCCAGGTGGTAGCCCTGCGCGGAGTCGGCGCCCACGTCGGTGAGCAGGTGCAGCTGCTCCTCGGTCTCGACGCCCTCCGCGACCACCACCATGCCGAGGTCGTGCGCGAGGTTGATGACGTGCCGCACGATCGCGAGGTCGTCGGTGCTCCGGGTGATCTCGGCGACGAAGCTGCGATCGATCTTCACGGTGTCGAACGGGTACCGGCGCAGGCTCGTCAGCGACGAGTAGCCGGTGCCGAAGTCGTCCAGCGCCAGCCCCACGCCGAGGTCCTTGAGCGCCGCGAGCGCGGGACGGGCGACGCGGTCGTCGATCAGCGCGCTCTCGGTGACCTCCAGGGTGAGCCGGTCGGCCCGGGCCCCGGTCACGGAGAGCAGCTGGCCGACGTGGGACGGCAGCGCGGGGTCGTACAGCTGACGCGGCGACAGGTTCACCGCGATCGTCACGTCGTCGGCCGACCACGACACCTGGTCGAGGAGCGCGCGCGTGAGGACCCACAACCCGAGCTTGTCGATCAGCCCGGTCTCCTCCGCGACGGGCACGAACAGGCCGGGCGGAACCAGGCCGCGGGTGGCGTGTTGCCAGCGGAGGAGGGCCTCGGCGGCGGTCACCCGGCCGGTGCCGAGATCGGCGACGGGCTGGTAGTACGCCCGGAGGTCGTCGGCGAGCTGGGCGCCGCGGAGGTCGCGCTCGAGGGCGAGCCGCTCGGTGGCCCGCTCGGCCAGCGTCGCGTCGAACCGCTGGACGCCCCGGCCGGTGCGGCGCTGCACGTCGTACATCGCGAGGTCGGCGTTGGCGAGCAGCTGCTCCGCCGTGCTGGTGGCGTCGGCGAGCGCGACGCCGACGGAGGCCGCCAGGTACACCTGCCCGCCGTCGGGCGCGGCGACCGGACGGTCCAGGTCCTCGACCACCCGCTCCGCCAGCTCGGTGAGCGCGTCGCGACCCAGGCCGGTGGTGACGACGGCGAACTCGTCGCCGCCGAACCGGCCGACCGTGCCGGCCGTGTCCACGGTGGCCGCGATCCGCCGCGCGACGGCGGCCAGCACCGCGTCGCCCTTGGCGTGGCCGAGGGTGTCGTTGACGGGCTTCAGCCCGGTGAGCTCGAGGAACAGCACTCCCACACCGTCGCGGCCGGCACCGTCGAGGGACTCCTCCAGGTGCCGCTGCAGCGAGAGGCGGTTGGGCAGGCCGGTCAGCGCGTCGTGCGTGGCCTGGTAGGCGATCTCCCGCTCGGCGGCGCGCCGCTCGGTGATGTCGTGGATGTGCAGCACGGTGCCGGCGACGTCCGGGTCGTCGAGGTTGTTCGAGATCGCGAGGGCGACCCACCGCTCGGAGCCGTCCCGGTGCCGGGCCCGGACCTCGGTGCGGGCCACCCCGCCCGGGACCACCGAGGCCTCCGCCACCGCGGCCTCCATGATCGGGCGGTCGTCCGGGTGGACCTGCAGTGGGCGCAGCTGCCCGACGAGCTCCGCCGGCGTGAACCCGAGGATGCGGGTGATCGCCGGGCTCGCGTACTGCACGATGCCGTCCGCGTCCCGGAGGGTGATCGCGTCGGCGGCGTGCTCGACCATGGACTGGAACCGGCGCTGGCTCGCCGCCGCCTTGTCCTCCGCGGCGCGGCGGGCGGTGATGTCCCAGCAGAGCAGCTCCACGCCGACGACCGCGCCGTCCTCCACGATCGGCTCGCCGCGGCTCTGCAGCCACAGCACCGAACCGTCCGCGCGGAAACCCCGCAGCTCGACCGGCGTGCGGAACTGGGCCGGGTCCGAGAACAGCTCCATGAACCGCCGCGCGTCGTCCGGGTGCACCAGGCTCGGCAGCAGGCCGGGGTCGGCGTAGAAGTCCTCGGTCGGCCGCCCCGCGATCGCCTCGACGCCCTTGCTCAGGTACTCGACCCGCAGCTCCGGCACGACGCGGATCCGGGCGGAGACGACGTCGTCGGCGCCGTCGGCGAGCATCCGGAACCGGCGGTCCTGCTCGGTCAGCTGCTGGCTGACGCGGCGTTCGTCGGTGAGGTCCTCGACCTGGGCGATGCCGTACGCCATCCGCCCGTCGTCGTGCCGGGCCACCGAGAAGGTCATCCGCACCCAGACGGTAGAACCGTCGGGCCGCAGGTACCGCTTGTCCAGGTGATAGCTGTCGATCTCGCCGGCGATGACGCTGTCGAAGAGGGCGATATCCGGTGCCACGTCGTCCGGGTGGGTGATGTCCCCGAACGTGAGCCGGAGCAGTTCCTCCTCGGACCGTCCCACGATCGTGCACATCGCGCGGTTGACCCGGGCCCACCGGCCGCTCAGGTCCAGCAGCGCCATGCCCATCGGGGCATGCTCCATCGCGAGGCGGAACATCTCCTCCGACTCGGCGAGACGGCGCTCGGTGTTGTCCCGGGCGGTCACGTCCTCCAGCTGGGTGAAGAAACCCAGGGCCGCGCCGTCTGCGCAACGGACCAGCCGGGTGCTGAGCAGGCCCGCCCGGACGGTGCCGTCGGGGCGGACGTACCGCCGCTGCTCCCGCCACTCCGGCCACTCGCCGGACAGCAGGCTCCGGACCGCCGCCTCGTTGTGCGACCGGTCGTCGGGGTGCAGGATCGCGATCAGCGGGAGGTCGGTGAGCTCCTCGACCGTGCGGCCCATCATCGCCGCGTACGGGATGTTCGGGTGCAGGATCCTGCCGTCCACCGCCTGCAGGACCATCGGCGCCGCCGCGGCGGCCAGCACCGGCGCGAACTCGGCGATCCAGCGGGCGATGGCCTCCGGGTCGGCGACCGGCGGGAGCGGCGCACGCTGCGCGGGGGACACGTCGTCGGTGGACAACGGACCTCCCCCCAGCCGGCACGGGAGGCATACCGTCCCCCACCTCTCTCTCGGCCGTCGCGGTCCCGACATTGAGCCCCACCGCGGTGCGGAATTCCGGGGCGGTGACCGAGGTTGCGGCGCCACCCTCCCGGGGGGACGCTGGTGGCCAGCCGAGGATCAGGCGACGGACGGCAGCGAGGCGGCGAGCCCATGGCGGTCACGGCGGTTTCCCGATTCGAGCGCTTCTTCCGCGCGGCGGCGGGTCTGGACATCGACAAGGACGACCTGCGGCGGTACACCGACTTCATCAACGAGGAGATCGCGGACCTCCTGCTCATCGCGGAGACCAAGGCCAAGGCCAACGGCCGCGACATCATCGAGCGCTACGACCTGCCGGTGACCAAGGGGCTGCAGGAGCGCATCCACGAGTTCGAGAAGCTCGACGAGGACATCGAGCTCCGGCCCGTGCTGGCGGAGATCACCGCTCGGCCGCCCCTCACGCTCTCCTGCAGCGACGAACTGGTCGCGCGGCTTCCGGTGATCGCGGGCGGCGTCAGCCTTGCCCTCGCGCGCACCATGAAGATCATCTATCCGGATCTGAAGGTGCCGGGCACCGAGCACTGGAACCGGACGTTCGCGATGTTCGACCTGCTGATGTAGCGCCCCCTCGGCACGGCGGATGGACCCCGGCGCCACCGTGGGGTCGCGCGTGCTCGACTGGGGGCTCGCCGCCGCGGCGCGCGGCATCGCGTACCCGCAGTACGTCGCCGTCCACGGCGTCGAGGGCCGGGAGCCGGGGCTGTACGCGTGGCCCCGCCCGGACACCTCGCTGACGGCCGGTGACCTCCGCGCCGAGCTGCGGCGGATCTGCCTGGACCAGGGCCTCGGCGGCGAGGCCGCCTTCGTCGTGATCTCGGCCGCCGACCTCGGCGCGGTGGACGACCGCGGCTACCGGGACGCCCAGCTCGCCGCGGGACTGGTCGAGGCGCGGCCGCACCTCGCCGCGTATGCCCTGGGCACCGGCGCGTCGGGGATGACGTTCCTCGCCTCGGAGATCCCCGGGCTGCTCGGGACGACGGCCGCGGCGATGCTGTCCACCTGCGTCGGGGTCCAGGAGTACCGGTCGAGGGCGGCGGCGGGGCGGCCCGGCGAGCCGGTGACCGTCCGGACCGTGACGCCCCGCCAGCCGTTGTCGGATACCGGCCGACCGGCGCGGCCAGGGCCCGCTCGGACCTACCGTGTGGCCCATGTGGCGACGGAGATGGTCCGGATGAGGACGCGATCGGCAGTGCTGGCGGGCGTTCTGGTCGGCGCCACCGCGACGGCCGCGGTTCCGGCGGAGGCGACCGCGGCGACGGACGGCGGGCGGCTCCGGCTGGTCAGCGTCTCCAGCCAGGGCACCCGCGGGGACGACTCCGCCGGGCAGGCGAGGATGAGCGCGGACGGCCGGTACGTCGTGTTCGGATCGGGGGCGACGAACCTGGTCCCGGGCGACCGAGGCCACGACCGGGACATCTTCCTGCGGGACCGGCGGCGGGGCCGGACGACCCGGATCACGCTGTCCCGCGACGGCGCCGAGGCGGACGGCAACAGCAGCTACCCGACGATCACCCCGGACGGCCGGTACATCGCGTACCTCTCGGACGCCTCGAACCTGGTGCCCGGCGACACGAACGGCGAGGACGACGTGTTCGTCCTGGACCGCCGTACCGGCCGGACCGGCCGGGTGAGCGTGTCCACCGCCGGGGCGCAGGCGGACTTCCGCAGCGTCCTGCGGCCCGCGATCAGCGCCGACGGCCGGTACGTCGCCTTCCTGTCCTGGGCCACGAACCTGGTGGCCGGTGACACCAACGACGACATCGACGTGTTCGTCCGGGACCGCCGGACCCGCACCACCACCCGGGAGAGCGTGTCCCCGACGGGTGCCCAGGCCGACGGGCAGAGCGGGTGGGAGCCGGCGCTGAGCGCGGACGGCCGGTTCCTCGCGTTCAGCTCCGGCGCGACGAACCTGGTGCCGGGGGACACCAACGGGATGGGCGACGTGTTCCTCCGCGACCGGCGTACCGGCCGGACGAGCCGGGTCAGCGTGTCCACCGCGGGAGCGCAGGCCCGGGGCGACAGCTTCCAGACCACGATGACCGCCGACGGCCGGTACGTGGCCTTCACCTCAGCCGCGGCGAACCTGGCGGCCGGTGACACGAACCGCGTGAACGACGTGTTCGTCCGGGACCGGTGGGCGGGTACGACCACCCGGGTCAGCGTGTCGTCCACCGGCGGGCGGGGCAACGGCCACAGCGCCGATCCGGCATTCGGCGCGGACGGCCGGTACCTGGTGTTCGCGTCGGCCGCGACCGACCTCGTGCCCGGGGCCGATCGGAACATGGTCTACGACGTGTTCCTGCGCGACCTCCGGACCGGGCTGACCCGGCGGGTCAGCGTCCGGGGGGACGGCGTCGAGGCGAACGACGAGAGTTTCGAGGCGGTGGTCAGCCCGAACGGGCGACGGGTCCTCTTCAGCTCGACGGCCACCAACCTGGTTCCCGGCGATCCGCGCGTCAACGAGGACGTGTACCTCTGGTCCCGTCAGGAACCCGGTACCGGGAACGCGACCGGGCTGGCGTGACCGTGCGGGCCGACCGCGCGCACCCCGAAGAACACGTTGTCCTTCGACAGGTCCACGGTGGCGGTGGCGACCCTGCCGACCTCGAGGACGTGCGTCCAGTGTGGTGCGGTGGTGGGGCGCCACACCACCTCGTACCGGGCGGCGGCGGGGTCGGCGGTCCAGCGCAGCTCGGTGTCGTTGGTCAGCGCGGCGGTCCCGATCGTCACGCCCCTCGGCGTACCGGGGGCCCGCGCCAGCGACCACAGGACGGCGCCGTTGACCCGGGCCACCCGCGTGATGAAGTCGTAGTCGCAGAACTCGGGCAGGTCGCCGTACTGCCGGCCGCCCTCCACCCGGACGTCCTGGTGCTGGTGGGCGTAGTCCTCGTTCGGCTCGGTGAACCGGGCGGCCGGGTAGCCCTGCCGGAGGAACGGGATGTGGTCGCCGCCGCGCAGGTACCGGTCCCGCCGGTAGACCGCCCGGACCGACATCCCGGTGGCGTCGTTCTGCGCCACGGCCTCCGCGAAGCGGGCGAGCTGCCGTGACGGGGAGTCGTTCTCCCCGCCGACCGACTGCCGGGTCGCCGCCTGGGCCGGGGTCTCCGCGGTGGGCACACCCTCGGCGAACAGCCGGATCGACCGCGGGTCGCGCGTGCCGTCGGCGGCGGTGCTGCTGCCGACGATGTCGTTGGTGAACATGGCCTGGACGTCCGCACCGGCGGCCCGGTACCGCTGGGCGAGGTGGGTGGAGCCGTACAGGCCCTGTTCCTCGCCGGCGACGGCGGCGAACACGAGCGTCGCGTCCGGCCGCCGGGTGGCCATCACCCGGGCCAGCTCCATCGCCACGGCGACCCCGGAGGCGTCGTCGTCCGCGCCCGGCGCGTCACTCGTCGCGTCCATCACGTCGCTGCAGCGGGAGTCGTAGTGCCCGGACACGACGTACACCCGCTCGGGCGATGTCGATCCGTGCAGGGTGGCGACGACGTTGGTGATCGTCGTGGCGACCGGGATGCGGGCGGCGGGCTGCTGGACGTACGAGTCGAGCTCCACCGTCATCCGGCCACCCGACACGGCGGCGTACCGCCGCAGCTCGGCGAGGATCCAGTCGCGGGCGGCGCCGATCCCGCGGTCCGGGTCCGTCTGGCTGGACAGCGTGTGGCAGGTGCCGAACGACGCGAGCCTCTCGACGGTGGCCCTGATGCGGGCGCGGTCGACCTCGGCGAGCAGGCGGGTGAGCTCTCGGTCGGGCGCCTGTGGGGTCCACCGCCGGCCGGGTCCGGCCGGCCAGGCGTCCTGCCCCGGCGCGGCCGCCGCGGCCGGGGGCGGGTCCCCCGGGAGCGGGGCCACGGCGGCGCCGGCCACCACGGCGGCCGAGGTGGTCAGGAAGGCGCGGCGATTCGGCTGTCCCATTCGCGGGTTTGTACGCCCTGCCGGGAGGATTGTCGACCCCGGCAGTTCTCCGCTCGGACTCCCCGCAACTCGGCCGAAGGGCCATGCTGGTCCGCACCGTCGGAGGAAGGTGCCCGCTGTGCGTAGCCCCGAGGAGGTCACCCTCCGCATCCTCACGGCGTGCGTCCGGTTCGACTCGCGCACCGAGGACGGCCTGACCCGGCCCCGCATCCTGGAGGACCACAATCACTATGCGGTCGGCCTGCACAACCCCGCGGTCGACTCGTCGGGCCACCTGGTCCTGAAGACCGGCGCGGACCGTCCCGTCGGGGCCGTACACGTCTCCTCGGACGAGTCGCTGACCCGGCTCGGCGTCTTCGGTGGCGGGTCCGGGGGATCGGCGCAGGTCGTCATCAGCCTGTACGAGATGACGGCGGACGGGCCGGCGGCCGTGCGCGCGGACAGTGCGCTGCTGTTCGGCGACACCCACAACCTGTGGGTGTCCGTGCACCAGTTCGACCGGTTGTCCTGACCCGAGTCAGGCGTGGACGCTGCTCGTCGGGTCCACCACCACGTACCGCGCCCCCGGGAACACCTCACGGGTCCGGCGCTCCACCTCGTCCGCGACGTGTTCGACCTCCGCGGCGCTCGCCGTGTCGTGGAAGTCCACCTGGATCGCGATCAGCATCTGGGCCGGCCCCAGGTATACGGCCAGCACCTCGCCCACCTCGGTGATGTGCGGGAGGGCGAGGACCTCGGCCCGGACCCGCTGCCGGATCTCGGTCGGTACCGCCCGGCCGATCAGCAGGGACAGATTGGCCCTGCCGAGGACGACCGCGACCACGGCGAGCAGCAGTCCGATCAGGACCGAGGCGATGCCGTCCCAGACCGCCCGGCCGGTGACCTGTTCCAGCCCGAGGCCCGCCGCCGCGAGCGCGATGCCGACGAGCGCGGCGGTGTCCTCCAGCGCCACCGCCTTGACCGTCGTGTCGGAGGTGGCCACGAGGTACCGGCCCGGCGTCGTGTCCCAGGCCGCCGCCTTGCCGCGGATCTGCCGGAGCGCGGTGCGCAGCGAGATGCTCTCCAGCACGAACGCAATGCCCAGGACCGCGTAGTTCAGCGCGAAGTGGCCCTCCGCCTCGCCGCCGGCCAGGACCGTGTGTACGCCGTGGGTCACCGCGAACCCGGCGCCCGCGACGAACAGCGACACCGCGGCGAGCAGCGCCCACACGTAGGTCTCCCGGCCGTACCCGAGCGGATGGGTGCGGTCCGCGGCCCGGTCGCCGCGGCGGATCGCGACGAGCAGCAGGAGCTCGGTGACCGTGTCCGCGACCGAGTGCGCCGCCTCGGACAGCATCGCGGCGGAGCCGCTGACGAGGCCGGCCACCAGCTTCGCCGCCGCGATGGCGAGGTTCGCGGCTGCCGCCACGAGCACCGTGCCGAGGCTCTCGCCCCCGTTCTCGCGGTCCTCGTCCGCCACGTCGCCTCCCCGTCCCCGGGGACGGTGTGCCCGCTGCGGGCCGCCGGGAAACGTCAGGGCCGGCGGGCACCCGCCACGGAGGCATCGCCGGCGGTCCGGTCGCCGGCCGCGTCCCCGGGGTCGTCCGGGTCGTCCGCGGGCGGCTCGTCGGCGGGCAGCGGCAGCAGCACCCGGAACACCGCGCCCTGGCCCGGCGCCGTCTGGACGTCCACGGTGCCGCCGTGCGCCGAGACCAGGGCCGCGACGATCGAGAGCCCCAGTCCGCTGCCGCCGCTGGCCCGGGTGCGCGAGGGGTCGGCGCGGTAGAACCGCTCGAACACCCGCCCGGCCTCCTCCGGCGTGAGACCCGGCCCCTCGTCGGCCACCTCGAACACGGCCCGCGGCTCCGGCCCGGGCAGCGTGCCGATCCGGACCCGGACGGCCGCGTCGGCGGGGGTGTGCGTGAGCGCGTTGCTCACCAGGTTCGCGGTGACCTGCCGGATCCGGGCATCGTCGCCCAGTACCACCGGCGGGCGGTCGGACGCCAGCAGCTCCAGCTCGATGCTCCGGTCCGGGGCCACCGCGCGGGCGTCGTGCACGGCGTCCGTCGCGACCGCGAGCAGATCCACCGGTGCGTACTCCAGCGGCCGCTGCTGGTCGACGCGGGCCAGCAGGAGCAGGTCCTCGACGAGCATCCCCATCCGGACGGCCTGGTCCTCGATCCGGCGCATCACGCGGTCCACGTCGGACCGCTGCGGGACGGCGCCCTGCCGGTACAGCTCGGCGAAGCCCCGGATCGAGGCGAGCGGCGTACGCAGCTCGTGGCTGGCATCGGCCACGAACTGCCGCATCCGCTCCTCGGAGCGCCGGGCGCCGGCCTCGGACTGCTCCCGCGCGTGGAAGGCCGACTCGATCTGCCCCAGCATCGCGTTGAGCGACCGACCCAGCCGGCCGACCTCGGTACGGGGGTCCCGGTCCGGGACGCGGCGCGACAGGTCCCCGGCGGCGATGGCCTCCGCGGTGTGCTCCACCTCCACCAGCGGCCGGAGGCTCGACCGGACGACCAGGTACCCGCCGACCGCGAGGAGCAGCAGCACGGCCGAGCTGACCACGGCCGTGATGAGCAGCAGCTGGCCCACGGTGTTGTCCACGTCGTCGAGGCTCAGCGCGACGACGACGGTGCCGGAACCGTCCGGCAGCGGCCGCGCGAGCACCCGCCACTCGTGACCGCCGCGGAGGTCGGCACCGACCGTGAACGGCCGGTTCGCCCGCTCGGCGACGTCGGACGCGCGGAGCCGGGGGAGGTCCGGCCGCGCCTCGTTGCGGCGCAGGGGCTGGAACACCGTCCCGGCGACCCGGCCGTCCGGGTACACGACCGCCACGAAGAACGCGCTGGGCAGCTGCGGGTCACCGCGGTTGGCGTGGGGATCGACGCCGTCCCGCAGCGACCGGTCGGCGAACGAGCCGAGCTGCGAGTCGACCCGGGCCACGAGCGAGCTCCGCAGCGCGGTGGACGCGGCGACCCCGGTGGCCGCGAGCGCCAGGGCGCCGAGCAACACCAGCGCCGCGACCAGGCGTACCCGCAGCGGCACCCGTCCGGGCACCTCTCGCAGCGAGCCCAGGACCCGGCGCATCGCGGTCACGCCGGGCGCCGCAGGACGTACCCGACGCCGCGCAGCGTGTGGAGCAGCCGCGGCTCGGTGGTGTCGATCTTGCGCCGGAGGTAGGACACGTACGACTCGACGATGTTCGCCTCGCCGTTGAAGTCGTAGTTCCAGACGTGGTCGAGGATCTGCGCCTTGGACAGCACGCGGCCCGGGTTGCTCAGGAAGTAGTGGAGCAGCTTGAACTCCGTGGGGGACAGCGCGATCAGCTGCCCGCCCCGCCACACCTCGTGGGTGTCGTCGTCGAGCTCCAGGTCGGCGAACCTCAGCCGCGACGGGGTCACCCCGCCGTCGGCGCTGGTCCGGCGCAGCACGGCCCGGATCCGCGCGACGACCTCCTCCAGGCTGAACGGCTTCGTCACGTAGTCGTCCCCGCCGAGCGTCAGCCCGGTCACCTTGTCCTCGATCGCGTCCCGGGCGGTGAGGAACACGATGGGCACGCGGGCGCCGGTCTCCCGGAGCCGGCGGGCGACGGCGAACCCGTCCATCGCCGGCATCATCACGTCCAGCACCACGAGGTCGGGGCGGAACGTGCGCGCCACCTCCACGGCCTCGGGGCCGTTCGCCGCCGTCGTCACCTCGAACCCGGCGAACCGCAGCGACGCCGACAGCAGCTCGACGATGTTCGGCTCGTCGTCGACCACCAGCAGCCGTGCCTCCGGTGTGGTCGCGCGCGCGCCGTCCACCCGTGCTCCTCCCGCCGTCGCTGTCGGTGCCGTCCAGTGTCGCATCGGTTGCCGCGCCGACCCGGCACCCCGGCCGGTCACCCGCCGGCCGTGCCGAGGGTGACCCTGACGGTGTCGCTGGAGCCGCCGCGGGTGTAGGTCAGGGTGACGGTGTCGCCGGGGGTGTGGGCGCGGATGGTGGCCGAGAGGTCGCGGCCGTCGCTGATCCGGGTGTCGTCGACCGCGGTGACGACGTCCCCCGCCCGGAGTCCGGCCTTGCTCGCGGCACTGCCCGCGTCCACGGTGGAGAGGAGGGCACCGCCGGGCCGGTCCAGGGCGATCCGGACGCCGAGCGCGGCGTGCCGGGGCTGTTCGCCCTTCGCGAGAGCATCCGAGATCCGCTTCGCCGAGTCGATCGGGATGGCGAACCCCAGCCCGATGCTGCCGGTCTGACCCGACGGGGAACCACCCAGCGTGGCGATGGCGGTGGTGATCCCGATGACGCGGCCCTGGCCGTCGACGAGCGGTCCGCCGGAGTTGCCCGGGTTGATCGCGGCATCGGTCTGGAGCGCCTGGACCACGGTGGAACTCGCGGGCTGCCGGTTTCCGCCGCCGAGCGTGATCGAGCGGTGGGTGGCGCTCACGATGCCCGAGGTCACCGAGCCCTCCAGGCCGAGGGGACTGCCGATCGCGAGCACCGTGTCGCCGACGTGCATCGACGCGCTCGACCCGAGGGTCGCCGGCGTGAGGCCCGAGACGCCGCGCACGCGGATCACCGCGAGGTCGTCGCTCGGCGCCCGGCCCACGATCGAGGCGCTCCCGGTACGGCCGTCGGCGAACGTCACCGTGATGGAGCCGCCGTTCGCGGCCCCCTCGATGACGTGGTTGTTGGTCAGCACCGTGCCGTCGGACGCGAGGATCACGCCGGACCCCTCACCGCTGGAGCCCTGCGCCTGGACGGCGATGGACACCACGCTCGGTTGCACGGCGGCGGCGACCTTGGCGAGCTGGCTCGTGGGCGCCTCGGCCCTGCCGGTCACCACGGGTGAGGCGGTGACCGCGGCGCCGCGGTTGTCGTCGAGCTGCAGGGCGATCGCCGCGCCGCCGGTCGCCGCGCCGACGGCCGTCACCACCAGCACCGCCGCGGCGGCGAGCACGCGGCCGGGGCGGTACCGCCGGGCGCCCGGGTCGGGCGGGGGCGGGGCGTCGTACCGGGGCGGCCACGGCGGCGGCGCCTGACCCGGCCCGTACGGGCCCGGGACGGGCGGCAACGGGGCGGTGGTGGTGGGCCCGGCCGGGACCGGGGTCGGCACCGGGGGAGCGGGCGGGACGGCGGGGACCGACTGCGGGCCGGGGTCCTGGTTCGTCATGTCCCCGAGTGTGGCCCGGTGGGCTGGGACCCGCCTGGACGGATCCTGTGAGTTCCCTGTGAGACCAGGACCCGGTCGCGGCCCGACCGCTTCGCCTCGTACAGCGCGGCGTCGGCGCGCGCGAGGACGGCGGCCGGCTCCTCGGTGCCGTCCCACCGGGCGATGCCCGCCGAGAACGTCTGGCGCAGAGGGGTGAGGGCGCGGAGCCGGTCCACGGCGGCATGGGCCTCGGCGCCGTCCAGGCCGCGGAACAGCAGGGCGAACTCCTCCCCGCCGTACCGTGCGAGGAACGCGTCCGCCGGCAGCGCGGCGCGCCACGTGGCGGTGGCCGCCTGGAGCAGCAGGTCGCCGGTCGGGTGCCCGTACGCGTCGTTGAAGGCCTTGAAGTGGTCGAGGTCGAGCAGCGCCACGTGCAGCGGCTCACCGTCCTGGTGGGATGCCGAGCAGGCCCTGGCCAGCTCGAAGTCCCACGTACGCCGGTTGGGCAGCCCGGTCAGCCCGTCGTCCCTCGCCAGGGCGGTGAGTGCCGCCGCCTGCTCCTGCACCCGCTGGAGCAGGCCGGACACCCGGGTCATGACGAGTCCGATCAGCACGATGGATCCGAGCCCGATGATCTGCCAGTGCAGGCGGCGCCCCAGCACGCCGTCGAGGAGCAACGCGGCGGGGGCCAGCATGGCGGCGACCGTCAGCACGGCGAGCCGCGAGGGGGTGAGCCCCTCGGTCCGGTCCGGGGCCGGGATGGACAGGTCCCGCACCGAGGGGTCGAGGGTGGCCATCGCCACGAAGGCGTATCCCAGCAGGAGCAGGGCGTCGACCCAGTCCGCCGTGACGTCGCCTCCGTTCGCGATGAGCATCACGTTGTACGCGATGTCGCTCACCAGGAAGCACACCAGGCTGACGAGCAGGAACCAGAACGAACGGAGCGCCCGGCCGGGCCTGGTCCACAGCCGTGCCAGCAGGGCGACGAGCAACACGTCGCCGATCGGATACGCGGTGCCGACCAGTCGGCCGAGGGCGTCCTGACTGGCATCGGTCACCAGCGGCTCGATCACGAAGACGGCGGCGACGACGCCGACGCCCGTCGCGATGATGGCGGCGTCGAGGGCCGCCGCGCGGTCCCGGCCGGGCTGGCGGCCCCGGACGAGGAATGCCAGGCCGAGCGCCATCAGCGGATACCCCGCCAGGTAGAGCACGTCGGCGACGGACGGGAACGGGTCGACGTGCAGCACCCGCGACAGGTACGTCCACACGGCGTCCCCGGCGACCCAGCAGCTCATCCCGCCGATGAACGCGGCCCAGATCCGAAGCCGCCTCGGCGTGTGGATCCACACGCCGGCCGTCGCGGCGACGACGCTGAGCGCCGCCACCGTCACGTAGTAGGTGTCCTGGAGGTCGGATACCGGGAGCAGGAGGTAGCCCAGTGACGCGGCGACCAGGCCGCCGCCGACCAGCCATCGCCACCGTGCGCTCATGACGGTGCGATCGGTCGAGTGTGGTCCGGCCCGAGTGCTCCCCGTCATGATGGCGTGACCGTATCCGGCTCACGTCGCCCGCGGCGACGTCGAGGGGAACTACCGCGGACTCTGGCCACGGCATAGGTATCGGCACGCGCGGGCCGTTCGTGGAGCGGTGCGCACGCACGATCTCCGCCGCCTCCCCGCCCCGGCGTGCCGGATCGGTGCGCGGGACGGCACCATGGCGGGGTGACCACGCCCCGCCGCGCCCGAGGCGGCCGCTCCCGGCCCGGCCGCGGACCGACCCCGGGGGAGTACCCGCTGTCGGCCGGAACCGGCGAGCTGAGCAAGGACCTCGACGTCCCGGACGGCTGGATGCTGTCCATCGACGGGGTGGCCAGCTCGTACGTCGATCTCGCAGACCCGACCCGGCTCGAGTTCGAGTACGTGCAGTGGATCGGGGCGCTCCTCGACTGCCTCGGCGAGCCCGGGGCTCCGCTGGATGTCGCCCACCTCGGCGGGGGCGCGTTCACCCTGCCCCGCTACGTGGCCGCGACCCGGCCCGGGTCGGCCCAGGTGGCGTTCGAGTACGACGAGCGACTGGTCGCGCTGGCCCGGGACGTGCTCGGCCTGCGAACCTCGCCGCGGCTCCGGGTCCGCGTGGTGGACGCCCGGGCCGGCCTGCGGAAGCTCCCCACGGACTCGCAGGACGTGGTGATCCGGGACGCGTTCGTCGGCACCGACGTACCGCCGCACCTGACGACGGAGGAGTTCGCCCGGGACGTCGACCGGGTGCTGCGGCGCGGCGGCGTGTACGTGCTGAACCTCGCGGACCGGCCGCCGCTGGACCGGCTGCGGTCGGAGGCCGCGACGCTGCTGGCCGTGTTCCGGCACGTCCTGCTCGTCACCGAGCCGGCCATCCTGCGGGGCCGCCGGTACGGCAATCTCGTGCTCGCCGCCTCGGCCCGCCCGATGCCGACACTGGAGCTCGCCCGGGCGGTGGCGCACGGTGTCGCGCCCGCCCGGGTCAGCGGTACGGCACGGGTCACCGAGCTCGCCCGCGGGGGCGTGTCGCTCCGTGATCCCGAACCCGGTGCGGCGGCCGTGGTGACACCGTTCGGTAACGCCGGGTCACCGTTGGAGATGCCGCCGGGCGGAGATGACCCTACGGTCGGGGTCCGCGAAGTGAACGCCGACCGGAGGAGACACCCCATGGGCGTGGGCGACAAGATCGAGAACAAGCTGGACGAGGCCAGGGGCAACGTCAAGGAGGGCGTCGGCGACGCCACCGACAACGAGAGCCTGCAGGCCGAGGGCCAGGCGGACCGCGCGGAGGCCAAGACCAAGCAGGCCGGCGAGCACGTGAAGGACGCCGTGCGCGAGGTGAAGGACGTCTTCACGAAGTGACGTCCGCGCGGCCGACGGCCCGTCTCCCGGCTTCCGGGGGCGGGCCGTCGCCGTGCCCGGGGGTGACCGGGGGTCAGGCCGGGACAACGTCGCGGCCGACGTGCATGATCGGGGGCATGGAGTGGGAGCAACTCGCGGGACGGCTGCTCGTCGCGACGCCCGACCTGAAGGATCCGCATTTCGAGCGGACCGTGGTGATGGTCGTCTCGCACGAGCCGTCCGGCACGCTCGGCGTCGTGCTCAACCGCGCCACCGAGGTCCTCGTCACCGAGGTGCTCGACCCGTGGGCGGGGCTGGCCGCGGAGCCGCCGGTGCTGTTCGAGGGCGGTCCGGTGCAGCCGGAGGCCGCGATCTGCCTCGGCCGCGTCCGTGCCGGGGCCCGCCCGGGCGAGGGCTTCGCACGGATCGACGGCTCGGTCGGCACCGTGGACCTGTCCGGGGACCCCGAGGTCATCGCCCGCGACCTCGACCGGGTCCGGGTGTTCGCCGGGTACGCCGGCTGGGACGCCGACCAGCTCCGCGCCGAGATCGAGGGCGGGTCCTGGTTCGTGCTCGACGCGCTGCCCGGCGACGCGTTCGTCGAGACCCCGGACGACCTGTGGACGATGGTGCTCCGGCGGCAGGGCGGACTGATGGCCGCGGTGGCGGTGTTCCCGCCAGACCCGTCGCTGAACTGAATCCGTAGGGTGGTGACCGCTCTCCGTCGTCCGAGTGAAGGGAAGGCCGATGCACCGCGGCCGCCGGTACGTCCTCACGCTGTCCTGCCCCGATCGGGTGGGCATCGTGGCCAGGGTCGCCGCGTTCATCGCCGACCGCGGCGGCTGGATCGTCGAGGCGAGCCACCACTCCGACGCCGAGAACGGGCGGTTCTTCCTCCGCCAGGAGGTCCGCGCCGACTCCCTGACCGTGTCCTACGACGAGCTGGTCGCCGCGTTCGGCCCGATTGCCGAGGAGTTCGGGATGGAGTGGCGGATCACCGACACGGCCGTCCGCAAGCGCGTCGTGCTGATGGTCAGCAAGCAGGAGCACTGCCTGTACGACCTGCTGTCGCGGTGGCAGAGCGGTGAGCTGGACGTCGAGATCCCGTGCGTCGTGTCCAACCACGAGACCCTGCGGGGCGTCGTCGAGTGGCACGGCATCCCGTTCCACCACGTACCCGCCGACCCGGCCGACAAGCAGCCGCACTTCGACGAGGTGTCCAGGGTGCTCGCCGATGCCAAGCCCGACTGCATCGTGCTCGCTCGGTACATGCAGATCCTCCCGCCCGAGGTGTGCTCCGCCCACCCGGGGAAGATCGTCAACATCCACCACAGCTTCCTGCCGTCGTTCGTCGGCGCGCGGCCGTACCACCAGGCGTACGCGCGCGGGGTGAAGCTCATCGGCGCGACCTGCCACTACGTCACCCCTGAGCTCGACGCGGGGCCGATCATCGAGCAGGACGTGATCCGGATCGACCACTCCGACCAGGTGGACGACTATGTCCGGTACGGCAAGGACATCGAGAAGACCGTGCTCGCCCGCGGGCTGCGGTTCCACCTCGACGACCGGGTGCTCGTGCACGGGAACAAGACGGTCGTGTTCAGTTAGGGGGGCGTGCGGCTGGGCCGTGAAGGCCCTGTATGCTCGATTCTCGCAGGACCGGCCGCCGTTCGCGGGGGCCGCGGGGCTGTGGCGCAGCTGGTAGCGCACCACACTGGCAGTGTGGGGGTCAGGGGTTCGAGTCCCCTCAGCTCCACCCGTGTTCTTGCAGGCAGAGGGTCCGTTGCCCACCGGGGCGGCGGGCCCTCCGTCGTTCCCGTGGGCGGTGAGACCGGAGCCGGCGACGCGCACGGGTGCCGCGCGCGTCGATCTCGGTGCGGAACGACGAGGTCGGGTGCGGCGTCCCTCGGCGTCCGCGCGGCGACCCGGGGGAGCGGCGGTGTCCGGAGCCGCCGGCGGGCCGCCCCGGGCCCTCAGCCGGTACGCGCGGGGAAGTACAGGATCTCCAGCCCGCCCCTCGCGAGGTTCGGGAGGTCGGCCTGCGCCGCGGCCCCTCCGGTGAGTTCGGGGCGGCGCCCATCGCCTCCGCCGACGTCGAGGCTCAGGCGCACGGCGGGTACCCCGGGCCGCTTCCGGGCGAGGCGGCAGGTGGACGCGCTCGCCGTGGTCGTCGAAGGCGCCCCGGCCGGCGGGCGGTACAGGACCTTCAGGGTGTGCACGGGAGCGGCCCCCGGGTTCAGCCGGCGTCGGCGAGCGAGCGCGCGTCGGTGAGTTCTTCTTGAAGGGACAGACGGTGGGCAAATACAGAACGAGGGGCCCGGCGGGGCCGCTACCCTGGCCGGAGTCACAATGGGCCCCGGAGGTGCCACTTGACCGGAGTCCTGTCGCCGTTCCGGCATGACGCGTTGCTGTACGACTCCGAGGCCGAGTACCTGGCCGGGACCGTGCCGTTCGTGCGGGCCGGCCTCGACGCCGGTGAACCGGTACTCGTCGTCGTCGCGCCGGACCGGATTGCGCTGTTGCGCGCCGCCCTGGGGTCCGACAGCGGGCGGGTGCACTTCGCCGACATGAGGCAGCTCGGCGTGAACCCGGCGCGCATCATCCCGGCCTGGGCGGACTTCCTCGCCGACGCCGCGGCCGACGGACGACCGGTACGGGGCATCGGCGAGCCGGTGTGGGCCGGCCGCACCGCGCCGGAGCTGGCCGAGGCCCAGCTCCACGAGGCCCTGCTCAACCGGGCGTTCGGCGGCCGCCCGGGTTTCTGGCTGCGCTGCCCGTACGACGTGCTCGCGCTGCCGCCCGAGGTCGTCACCGAGGCGCACCGGAGCCACCCTGTCGTCACGCAGGGAGACGACGCCGAACACCACCCGGCCGTGGCCCACGGCACCCTGGCGGGGCCGCTACCGGAACCGGCCGCCGTCGCCGCGACGTTCCCGTTCGAGTGCTCCGCGCTGCCGGCGGTGCGGGAGCTCGTCCGCGAGCACGCGTCCCGCGCGGGGATCGGCGACGGTCCGGCCCGGCGCGTGGTCCTCGCCGTCCACGAGGCCGCCGCCAACAGCGTGCGCCACGGCGGTGGTCGCGGCGTGCTGCGGATCTGGGTCGAGGCCGGTGCGCTCGTCTGCGAGGTCACCGACAGCGGCTGGATCGCCGAGCCGCTGGCCGGCCGGGTACGCCCGCTCCAGCGGTCCGGCGGCGGCCGCGGGCTGTGGATCATCAACCAGCTGTGCGACCTGGCGCAGCTCCGATCGGTCCCCGGCGGCACGGTCGTCCGGATGTACCAGCGCACCGGCGCCTGACCCGGCCGCCGCCGGCGCTCAGGTGCGCAGCAGCGTCTTGATCGACCGGCGCTCGTCCATCGCGGCGTACCCCTCGGCCACCTTGTCCAGCGGCAGCTCCAGGTCGAACACGCGGCCCGGGTCGATCGTGCCGGTCAGCACGTCCGCCAGCAGCTCGGGCAGGTACGCCCGCACCGGCGCGACGCCGCCGCCCACGGTGATGTTGTCACCGAACATCTTCCGGATCGGCAGCTCGGGCCCGCCGTTCGGGACGCCGACGTAGCCGACCCGACCGCCGGGGCGCGTCGAGTCGAGCGACTGCCGCATCGACTCCTCGGTGCCGACGCATTCCAGCACCGCGTCGGCACCGATCCCGCCGAGCAGCTCCTTCACCCGTTCCACGCCCTCCTCGCCGCGCTCGGAGACGATGTCGGTCGCGCCGAACTCCCGCGCCACCGCCTGCCGGTCGGCGTGCCGCGACATGGCGATGATCCGCTCGGCGCCGAGCCGGCGGGACGCGAGGACCGCGCAGAGGCCCACCGCGCCGTCGCCCACGACGACCACGGTGCTCCCCGCACGGACCTCGGCGGCCAGCGCCGCGTGGTGGCCGGTGCCCATCACGTCGGACAGCGTCAGCAGGCTCGGGAGCATCGCGTCGTCGGGCCGCTCCGGGGTCGTGACCAGGGTGCCGTCGGCCATCGGCACGCGCACCGCCTCGCCCTGGCCGCCGTCCACCGGCAGCCCGAACTCGTCCTCGCTGCCCCACCACGCCCCGTGGGCGCAGGAGGTGTGGATGCCGTTGCGGCAGTGCACGCAGGTCCCGTCGCTGACCGCGAACGGCGCGATCACGAAGTCGCCGGGCTTCACGGTCCGCACCTCGGACCCGACCTCGTCCACCGTGCCGACGAACTCGTGGCCGATGCGCTTGGGCTCCGGTGGCGTGTTCACCCCGCGGTACGGCCACAGGTCCGACCCGCACACGCAGGCGGCGGTGACCCGTACCAGGACGTCGGTCGATCGCAGGATCTTCGGGTCGGGTACCTCGTCGAGACGGACATCGCGAGGTCCGTACAGCACGGTCGCACGCACGTGGATCTCCTTCGGGTCGGTCTCCCCTCACGGTCTCACCCGGGCACGACTACCCGCCGTAGCGGGGTCGAAATCCCCCAAATTCCATGCGTGACCTCTTCGGCGCACCGTCGTTGTCCAGTGTGACGGGCGCCACAGGGAGGTCCCAGGCCATGACTTCGTCATTCCTCGCGCGTCGCGCGTTCCTGGCCCGCGTGGGGGTCCTGGGCGCGGCGGTCGCGGCCGGTGGACTGATGCCGGCGGCCTACGCGGGGACGCGGACCGACCCACTCCGTACCGGGGTGGCGGCGCTCCGGCCGGTCCTGCAGGAGCTCGCCAGGGACACGATCAACGGGCTCTGCACCTTCGTGGTCCCGGGTCCGGACGCGTACTCCGAGGCGCAGGGGACGCCGCGGCACGACGCCGGCGCGATGGAGGCGAAGACCCCGGACTTCCTGATGCAGGCGCTGGACGACTTCGTCCCGTTCCCGGACGCGATCGCCCGCCCGGTCGCCGCCGCGTTCGCGACCGGGCTGTCCGGGAGCCCGATCGTCCTGCCCGAGAGCTATGGGCGGGTGCTGCCCGGCCAGTTCCGCTCGCTGGACGCGGCGCTCGGAGCGGTGCTCCAGAGCGACGCGACGATCCCGCTGTCCCTGGCGATCGCGCTGGCCCTGAACATGCTGGCGACCCAGGTCGATCCGGCGTCGGTCCGTGGCCCGTTCCTCTCGCCGTTCGCCCGGCTGTCGTACGCCCGCAAGGCGGAGGTGTTCGCGCGGATCGAGGGCGCCGACGCGGACCTGGTCGGCCTCCTGGACGCCGAGTTTCCCCAGCCGCTGCAGGGATCGGTGTCGGGGCTGGTGAAGTTCGTCGGCGGCGCGCTGATCGAGTTCACCGCGTTCGGCAGCTACACCGAGTGGGCGGTGTTCGACCGTCGCACCCGGCGGCTCACCGGCCGCCCGGTCGGCTGGTCCCTCACCGGATACCAGCCGCGGGGTCCGGTCGAGGGCTGGGACGACTTCCGGGGTTACTACCAGGGCCGGATGAGGGTGAGCGACTGATGCGTGACGTGATCGTGGTGGGCGCCGGCGGCGGCGGTCCCGTGGTGGCGGCCGAGCTGGCGGCCCGCGGGCTCGACGTGCTGCTGCTGGAGGCCGGGCCGCGGCACGCCAAGCCGCGCGAGGAGTGGACCCACTTCGAGAACGACGCGAACAACCCGCTCACCGGCTTCCTCCGGTTCGGCCCGCAGGACCGCGACAAGCCGGCGTGGTTCCGGGAGTGGTCGCAGAACTCCTTCCTGTGGCAGCTGTCCGGGGTCGGCGGCACGACCCAGCACTACTACGGCAACAGCCCGCGGGCGTACCCGGGCGTGTTCAACGACTACGACAAGCCCGACGCGTACAACTACGACGTCGCGCACTGGTTCCCGTTCGGCTACTCCGAGCTGGTCCCGTACTACGAGTGGGTCGAGGCCACCCTGCCGGTCCAGACCGCGGCGATGGGAACCAAGGAGGAGGTGTACTTCAGGGGCTGCGAGACCCTCGGCATCCCCGTGCAGACCCGGAAGACGACCACCGGCAACTCCTTCCGGCCACAGGAGAACGCGATCCTCCAGCCCGGTGGCACCGCGGGTCGCACGACCCGTACCGAGCTGCTCCAGTACCCGAAGGCCATCGGTTGCACGCTGTGCGGCTACTGCTTCCAGGGCTGTATGCAGCCGCCCCGGGCGCCCCGTAACCAGTTCGCGAAGCGCTCCACCGACAACAGCTACGTGCCGATGGCGCTCACCGCCGACACGTGGAAGCGCGGTGGCAGGCCGGCGACCCTCCTCGCGGACTCGTTCGTCACGCAGGTCCACACCGAGGAGCGGGGCGGTGAGCTGGTCGCCACCGGCGTCACCTGGCGCACCGGGGAGACCGGGGAGACGCACCGCGAGGACGCGAAGGTCGTCGTGCTGTCCGCCGGCTGCACCGAGACCCCGCGGCTCTGGTTCAACAGCGGGCTGCCCAACCCCAACGGCTGGGTCGGCCGTGGGTACACCGATCACTTCTTCGACTGGGTGTTCGGCGTGTTCGACCACGAGACCGGGAACTCGAAGGGCCCCGGCTCCTCGGCCCGGACCGAGTACCCCGGGTACGGGGGCCTGGAGAACGTCGGGCTCCCGCCAGCCATCGAGGCCTTCGCGATGACGGTGTCCGACAGCGGCATCCGGGGACAGTACGCGAACTGCCGTGGCATGACCGGGCCGTGGGACGGTCCGGCCGGGCGGCTCGTCGGCCCGGAGCTGAAGGAGGTGCTCAGCGGCGGGATCGACCGGCTGCTCAACGTGCTGGTCATCACCGACGACGACGTCGAGGCGCAGAACCGGGTCGTGCCGTCGGCGTTTCCGGCGGACGAGCACGGACCGGTGGCCAAGGTGCAGTTCCGGCAGCGTCAGCGCAGCAGGAGGACGCTGCGGAACCGTGAGTTCATGGCCCGCCGGGCCGCGGAGCTGCTCCGCGGCGCGGGGGCGAAGAAGGTGTACCGGATCGACTGGGCGCCGGTGATCCTGCACGTCCAGTCCACGATGCGGATGGGGGAGCGGGACAACGAGACGGTGCTGACACCGGAGGCCGAGTCGCGCTGGGTCAAGCGACTGTACGTGGCCGACAACTCGGCGCTGGCGAACTCTCTCGGCGGCCCGAACCCCACCCTGACCACCCAGGCACTGGCCACGCGTACCGCGGAAAAGCTGTACCAGCGGTACTTCGGCGGTGACCCGTGGGTCCGTACGGAGTCTCCGACCCCCTCCACGGATCCGCGGATCAGCGTCCGGCTGGCGCAGCTCGGTCTCTGACTGGGGGTGCGGTGGGAGGCGCACAGCGTCGTGCGCCTCCCGCTGTGATCAAGGGTGCGGTGCCGGCTGCGGCGGCACCCCGGTCTGGTGATCGCGCCGTCGTCGCCGTACTCCGCGCGCGCGACGACGACCCCCGGCCGGGGATGGCCGAGGAGCACCGCGAGCAGCGCGGTCTCCGGCGCGCTGTACTCCACGGGAGCACCACCACCGGCAGTCGGGGATCGTCGCGCCGCGTGGCGACAGGAACACGCATTATGCGCAGAACATCCCCTCCCCGGGGGCCGGATCGGCGCACGACGCCGTCCTCCGGGTGATCACCACCGGTTATTCGTTGCCACAGCGACGAACAACCGGTGGTGATCACCGGCGCGAGGCTCGGAGTCCTTGCCGCGCAAGGGATCCGCGCCCGGGTCACGACTTGGCCACAAGGTGCACGGAACGCCGAACGGGGTAGCGCGCCGGGAAACTATCGCTGTACGTTCCCGCACGTCATCGACCCGTCGCTCGCCGCGAAGAGGTCAGCGGCGGCCGTCCGGCCCCGCTGGCGTGCACCCCCCGACCGTGTCCCAGGCCCGCCCTGTCCCGCGAGGTGACCGTGGAACGTCCCCCGTCGCCGGAACCCTCCGGTCCGCGCGCGGGCCTCGTCCTGCGGTCCGTCACGGTCCGGTTCGGTGGCCTGCTGGCGCTGGACGAGGTGTCGCTGCACGTCGCGCCCGGCGCGGTCGTCGGGGTGATCGGACCGAACGGGGCCGGGAAGACCACCGTGTTCAACGTGATCTGCGGGTTCGTCCGGCCGGCCGCCGGGTGGCTGGGCCTCGACGGCGCGCCGCTGACGGCCCGGCCCCATCAGCTCGCCGGGCTGGGCATCGCCCGCACGCTGCAGGGCGTCGGGCTGTTCGAGGGCCTGACCGTGCTGGAGAACGTGATGGCCGGCGCCACCGTGTCGGCGCGCACGCCGTTCGCCGCTGCGGCCCTCGCGCTGCCCGGCAGCGAACGGGAGGAGCGACGCCTGCGCGCGGAGGCCCTGGCGCGGCTGGACGAGCTCGGGGTCGCCGCCCACGCCGACCGGATGCCCGGGACGCTGCCGTACCCGGTACGCAAGCGGGTCGCGCTCGCCCGTGCCCTGGCCGCGAACCCCCGGCTGCTGCTGCTCGACGAGCCCGCCGGTGGGCTCGGCCCCGAGGACGTGGCCGAGCTCGCCGACCTGATCCGCGGCCTGACCTGCTCGGTGATGCTCGTCGAGCACCACATGGACCTCGTGATGGCCGTGTGCGACGAGCTGGTGGTGCTCGACTTCGGCCGGGTCATCGCGACCGGCACCCCCGACGCGGTACGCGACGACCCGGTGGTGGCGGAGGCGTACCTCGGCGCCGAGGTGACCGCATGAGGCCGCTGCTGGAGGTCCAGGGGCTGACCGCGGGATACGGCGGCGTGCCGGTGCTCGACGAGGTCGACCTCGCCATCGAGCCCGCGACGATCTGCGCGGTGCTCGGGGCGAACGGTGCCGGCAAGACCACGCTGGTCCGCGCGCTGTCGGGGCTGATCCGGCCGGCGGCGGGCCAGGTGGTCTACGACGGGCGCAACCTCGACGGCGTCCCGGTGGAGGACCGGGTCCGGCTCGGCCTCGCGCATGTGCCCGAGGGGCGTGCGGTGGTCGAGCAGCTCACCGTGGACGAGAACCTCCGGCTCGCGGTCCTGTGGCGGCGGGACCGGCACGTGCGCCGGGACCTCGCCGAGGTGTACGAGCTGTTCGAGCCGCTCGCCCGCCGGCGGAGCCATCTCGGCCACCAGCTCTCCGGCGGTGAGCGGCAGATGCTCGCGCTCGGCCGCGCGCTCGTCGCGGGGCCCCGCCTGCTCCTGCTGGACGAGCCCTCGCTCGGCCTGGCGCCGAAGGTGATCGCGGAGATCCTGACGTTGCTGGCGCGGCTGCGGGACACCACCGGGCTCACCGTGCTGCTGGTGGAGCAGAACGTCCGCAGCGCCCTGTCCGTCGCCGACCGGAGCGTGGTGATGGCGCTGGGCCGGGTGACCACCGCCGACGTGTCCGACGCGACCCTCCGGCACGCCTATCTGGGGTTCTGATGGAGCGCTTCGTCTTCCTCACGCTCGACGGGCTGGCGCGGGGGGCCGTGTACGCGGCGTTCGGGCTCGCGCTGGTGTTGATCTGGCGCGGGACGCGGGTGGTGAACTTCGCCCAGGGCGCGCTCGCCGTCGCCTCCGCGTACCTCGCCTACACCGTCACCGGCGCGACCGGCTCCTACTGGTGGGGCCTCGTCGCGGCCCTGGCCGGCGGGCTGGCGCTCGGCGCGCTGGTCGAGCTGCTGGTGATGCGGTGGGCCGGCCGGGCCGGTCCGCTCGAGCCGGTGATCGCCGCGCTCGGGCTGGTGCTGCTGATCCAGGCGCTGCTCGGAATGGTGTACGGCAACGACTTCCACCCGGTGGACACCCCGTTCGCCCGCACCGCCCTCACGGTGCGGGGGTTCGACCTCGTCTCGCCGTACGACCTGTTCGTGCTCGGCGCGGTGCTGACCGTGATGCTGCTGCTCGCCGTGCTGTTCGGCCGGACGAAGACGGGACTGCGGATGCGCGCCGCCGCGTTCGCGCCCGAGGTGTCGCGGCTCCTGGGCGTGCGGGTCGGCCGGGTGCTGACGCTCGGCTGGGCGCTCGCCGCCGCGGTGGGCGCGCTCGCCGCGATGCTGGTGATCCCGACCGAGCTGGGGCTGCATCCCACGGCGATGGACCTGGTGTTCGTGTCCGGCTTCACCGCGGCGGTCGTCGGCGGGCTGGACAGCCCGGTGGGCGCGGTCGTCGGCGGACTCGGTGTCGGGGTCGTGCTGTCCTACGTCGGCGGGTACCTCGGCAGCGACGCGACACCGGTCGCGGTCCTCCTGCTGCTGCTCACCGTCCTGCTGCTCCGGCCGGGTGGGCTCTTCTCCACGGTCCAGGCGAGGCGGGTGTGATGGCCCGGGTGGGGCTCCGGCACCTGACGGTCACGATCGCGGGCGCGTCGGCGCTGGTGGGCCTGACGTACCTGCTGGACCCGTTCCGGAACTACCAGCTCGCCACCGCGGCGGCGTACCTGTGCGCCACTGCCGGGCTGACCCTGCTGATCGGCCTCAACGGCCAGGTGTCGCTGGGCCACGGCGCGCTGATGGCCACCGGGGCGTACACCGTCGCGCTCCTGCCGAGCGGGATGCTGCTGCTGTCCGTCGCCGCCGCCGTGCTGGTCGCCACGCTCGCGGGTGCCGTCGTCGGGGTGGCGGCGGCCCGGCTGCGTGGCCCGTACCTCGCCGGCGTGACCCTCGCCGTGACGATGGTCGTGCCGGCCGTGACGACGATGGCCGACGCGGTGTTCCACGGCGACCAGGGCCTGTCGGTCGCCGCCCCGCCCGCGCCCCTGTGGGTCGCGCCGGAACGCTGGCAGGCCTGGCAGGCGATCGCCGCCGCCGCGGTCACCCTGTTCGTGCTGGCGAACCTCCTGCGCAGCCGGTTCGGCCGGGAGTGGCGCGCGGTCCGCGACGACGAGGTGGCCGCACAGCTCGCCGGGATCCCGGTCGCGCGCACCCAGGTGCTGGCGTTCGTGGTGAGCGCGGCCTGCGCCGGACTCGGCGGGGCGATGTTCGCGGTGCTGGCGCAGTCGGTGTCGCCCAGCACGTTCTCGCTGACCCTGTCGCTGTACCTGCTGCTGGCCGTCGTCGTCGGCGGCCTCGGCAGCCTGGCGGGCGCCGCCTGGGGCGCGCTGCTGCTGGTGCTGCTGCCCGACGCCATCCACTCGGTCACCGACGGGCTGCCGCTCGGCCCGGACCTGGCGCAGCGGCTGACCGGGAACCTCCCGCTCGCCGTCTTCGGGCTCACCCTCGTGCTCGTCGTGCTCGCCGTACCGGGTGGCCTGCAGGGGCTGCTGGTCAGGGCGGTACGGCGGCTGCGTTAGTCCCCGACAGAACAGAGAGGACCGGTATGCGCACCATCCTCCACCGCGGTCTCACCCTGGCCGCCGCCTCCGTGCTCGTGATCGCCGCCGCGGCGTGCGGCGGCGGCTCCTCCGGCACGCCCGGCGTCACCGCGAGCACCGTCGTGGTCGGGACCCACCAGCCGCTCACCGGTCCCGCCTCTCCGGGCTACTCGAAGATCTCCGTCGCCACCAAGGCCTACTTCGACCACGTCAACGCGCACGGGGGAGTGCACGGCCGGAAGATCACCTACCGGGTCATGGACGACGGCTACAACCCGGCGAACACCCAGCAGGTCGTCCGCAAGCTCGTGCTCTCCGACCGGGTGTTCGCGGTGCTGAACGGGCTCGGGACCCCGACCCACACCGGCGTCCTGGACTTCCTGAAGACGAACCGCGTACCGGACCTGTTCGTCGCGTCCGGCAGCCGGAGCTGGAACCAGCCGGCGAAGTACCCGACCACGTTCGGCTTCAACCCGGACTACACGGTCGAGGGGAAGATCCTCGCCACCTACATCAAGGGGAACCTGCCGAACCGGAAGGTCTGCTTCTTCGGCCAGGCGGACGACTTCGGCCGGGATGCGCTGGCGGGCGTCCGGCAGGTCCTCGGCGCGGGCACCATCGCGACCCGGCAGAGCTACGTCCCCACCAACACCGACGTGGCGCCGCAGCTGAGCACGTTGAAGGCGGCCGGCTGCCAGGTGGTCGTGTCGGCGACCGTGCCCGGGTTCACCGCGCTCGCCGTGGCCACCGCGGCCCGGCTCGGCTTCAGGCCCCAGTGGGTCGTGTCGAACGTCGGCGGCGACAAGACGACCCTGGCCGCGCGACTCGGCGCCGCCGGTGCGCCGTTGCTGGACGGCCTGGTCAGCGCCGGGTACCTCCCCGCGGTGGACGAGCCGGCGAACCCGTGGACCGTCCAGTTCCGGAAGATCGCCGAGGAGTACGCGCCGGACCTCGAGTTCGACGGCAACGTGATCTACGGGATGTCGGTCGGGTACCTGTTCGTCCAGGCGCTCCAGGCCGCGGGGAGGGACCTCACCCGCACGTCGATCGTCGACGCCGTCACCGCGAACGGGTTCACGGGCCCCGGCATGGTGCCGCTGCGGTTCTCGGCCGGCGACCACTCCGGGTACGGCGGACTGCGGGTCAACCGGGTCACCGGCGGGAAGCAGGCCTACGTCGGGCCGGTGTACGTGACCGACGACCGGTCCGGGCCGGTCCGCGAGTACACCGAGGCGGCGCCCACCCCACCGGCGAACGCGATCCCGGTGGGCTGAGCCTGGGCGGGGTGCGGTACACACACAGTGACCCAGCCCACGACGGAAGGACCCCACCATGTCGGACAGCCCGAGCCGCGTTGCCGTAGTCACCGGCGGCGCCCGGGGGATCGGCGCGGCGACGGCCGAGCGCCTCGCGGCGGACGGCTTCGCCGTCGCCGTGGTCGACCTCGACGAGGCCGCCTGCGGCGACACCGTCGGCAAGATCACCGCGGCCGGCGGGCGGGCGGTCGGCGTGGGTGCCGACGTCTCGGACGCCGAGCAGGTGCAGGCCGCGGTCGAGCGCATCGCCGCCGAGCTCGGCCCGCCGGTCGTGCTGGTCAACAACGCCGGCGTCCTGCGCGACAACCTGCTGTTCAAGATGTCCGACAGCGACTGGGACACCGTGATGAACGTGCACCTGCGGGGCGCGTTCCTGATGAGCCGGGCCACCCAGCGGTACATGACCGAGCAGCGGTGGGGCCGGATCGTCAACCTGTCCAGCACCTCGGCGCTCGGCAACCGCGGCCAGGCGAACTACGCCACCGCGAAGGCGGGGCTCCAGGGCTTCACCAAGACCCTGGCGATCGAGCTGGGACAGTTCGGCGTGACCGCGAACGCCATCGCCCCGGGCTTCATCGTCACCGACATGACCGCGGCCACCGCGGCGCGGGTCGGGATGGACTTCGACGAGTTCCAGAAGCTCGCCGCGAAGGAGATCCCGGTGCGGCGGACCGGCCGGCCCGAGGACATCGCCGGCACGGTGTCGTTCCTGGTGAGCGACGACGCGTCGTTCGTGTCGGGTCAGGTCATCTACGTCGCCGGTGGCCCGCGGGCCTAGCGGCCCCCCGCAGGGGCCCGCTGCGAGCCTGCGAGCGCGGGCGACCTGGGTGAGCACGGGTGGTC